>CAWDTJ010000001.1:0-947672 GCA_963805265.1 uncultured Actinomycetes bacterium | reverse complement strand
CAGCGGCGAACGTCCCATCCCTCCGCTTCCAGCGCGCTCAGCGCCTCCTCGTCGACACCCGGCTCGGCGTTCAGAACCGAGCCTGCCGGATGGAAACGGGGGCGCTCGATCGCCTCGGCGGGGGCGAGGCCCTCGTCGAGAATGCCCGCGGCGACCTGCACCAGCGCCGAGCGCAGGCGCGTTCCACCGGCGGCGCCGATCGCCAGCGCCAGGCCGCGCTCTCCTACGGCAATGCTCGGAGCCATCATGCTCAGCACGCGTTCTCCGGCTGCACGATCGCCGCTGGCGAGGTCTTTCTCGCCCAGCATCGAGTTCAGGTGCAGGTCGAAGCCGGGCAGATAGTCGCCCGAGCCGAGGCCCAGGCTGGTCGTGAGCACGCAGGTGTTTCCATCCTCATCCACGGCGGCGAGGTTGGTCGTGTGCGAGCCGGCGCCATCCGAGCCCAACGCCTCGATTAACGCCAGCACCCGCTCACGCCCGGAAATTCCGGCCAGCGGGCGGAGTCGCGCCAGCGTCTCGGGCACTCCGGACAGTCCGCCGCGGGTGAGGAAACGAGTTCCGGCGTAGGGCGTCTCGATCGGCGCGCGCCAGAGTGGGGTGTAGGAGGAGAGGTCCTCCTCGGTGATCAGGCCGCCTCGTTCGCGCACCAGCTCGAGCAGGCTGCGCGAGAGGACGCCGTCGTAGAGCGAGCGCGGATCCTCGGCGATCAGCTCGAGCGCGTCGCCGATGCCCGGCTGGAGCAGGAGCTCGCCTTCTTCGAGCAGATGCCCGGCCGGCGCGAAGAGTCGCTCGCCCTGATCGAGCGTCAGCACGGGAGCGAGCATCCTCAGGCAGGCGGCGTGCGCGGACGGCATCGGAACGCCAGCGCGAGCGAGGCGAATCGCCGGCGCGAGCAGGCGCGCCCAGTCGAGGCGCCCAAAGCGGCGCCAGAGCTCGTACAACCCGGCCGGAATGCTCGGAACCGCGCACGACCCGGGCCCGATCTCGTAGCGGAGCAGCTCCTCGCCGAAGGGCACGTCCAGCTCCATCAGTCGTGGGCGCTGTGCTGAGGCGGCGCCCAGACCGGGCACCGTGGTGAAGAAATCGAGTTGCTCTGCGCGCCCCGCCTTGGCGTCCCAGATCATGCCGTGCCCGCCGCCGAGCAGACCGGTCATCACTACTTCACTCACACAGGAGGCGAAGCAGGCCGCGACGGCCGCGTCGGCGGCGCTGCCGCCTTCTGCCAGTACTTCGAGCCCGGCCCTGGCGGTTGCAGGATGATTCGCGGCGATCCCGGACGGCAGGGCGCTTGTCAGGGCAGCACACCCAGCTCGTCGAGCGAGTCGTCCAACTCGGCCGCATCGTTGTAGACGCGGTAGGCGCCCGCCCGGTTCAGCTCGTCCTCCCCGTAGCCGCCGCTCAAGAGACCGACGCTGAGCATGCCCGCGCGCCTTGCCGCGAGCAGGTCCCAGACCGCGTCGCCGACCACGTAGCACTCCTGCGGACTGACCTTCATCCGCTCGGCACAGGCCAAAAAGAGATCGGGCTCGGGCTTGGCGCGGGCAACGTCGCCGCGCTCGATCACGACCGTTTCCGGCCCGATCAGAAGCACCTCGAGCGAAGCGTCGATCAGCGGTCTCGCGCCCGAGGTGGCGACGCCGTGCATGATCCCCGCCTCGCGCAGGTGCTGCAGCAGCTCGACCGCGCCGGGGAGCGGCCGGGACACGGGCATCAGTTGCTCGAACAGCTCGGCGTGTCGTTTTTGCAGAGCCTCGGTCTCGCTTACCGATAGCGGCCGACCCAGCTCTCGCGCGACCGCGCGGGCGAAAAGCCCTCCGCTCATACCGATACGGCGGTGAATGCGCCAGCCGTCGATCGGCAGTCCTGCCTCGGCGAGCGCCTGCTGCCAGGAGAAGACGTGGGCGTAGACGGTGTCGACGAGCGTTCCGTCGAGATCGAAGATGAGTGCGGGCACGTCGTTAAGCTTACAAGTCGCAACTGGCCCGACCGACTCCGCTGTGAATTCAGGTTGATAATCTCGCGAGCGGTTCTATGCGCGATGACTTAGAGAGCGACTTCGCGGTTCGCAAATTGTTGTGGTATTTACGCCGGGAAGAACGGCGCAGCTGGTTGAATGCCGTCCTTCTTCTCGCTGCCGGGGCGGCAGCGGTCGTTATAGCTACCACGGTCTACTCATCGGGGTTGATCTGGGGTGTCGTTCTTGCGGCGCCGTTGATCGCGACGTTCTTTATGCTGACAGCAACTCGAGCGCGATACGTACGACTTAGCCTTCGTAACGAGTACCGACGCGTGTTGGCGGTTGGCTGGTCGCGAGCTCCCGACGGGTGCAACTACGCGGTATTCCCTTTGGACAGCGATACGACGACGCGCGATCCGGATCTCGTCATTCGCCTGGCCACCGTAAGGCCGACGCGAACAACGGTGGCGCTGCTCGCGGACGCGCCCGCTTGGCCTTGGGATGCAGCGGCGCTTTTCGCCGAGGATGGCGAGATATTGGCGGTGGGCCGCGTGCGGAAGCACGATAATGGCGTACGCGTCTGGTCTCGTAGAAACCAGGACACACCTTGGTGGTCGATGAATCCCGGAAGGAACTCACCGCCGTCCGATCACGCGTAGACCGAGTCGATTCCCCGCCGCCCAATACCGCAAAGCCCCCGCACTGCTAGTCTTTCGGCACCGCGATCTCGATCGTTCGAGGCGCTTCCGACGGCGAGTTGGGATCAGTGGCAAAGAAAGCAAGCAACGGAAGGAACTAAGTGTCCCTGACCAAGGAAGCTAAGAACGAGATCGTCAAGCGCTTCGGCGAGAACGAGTCGGACACCGGCTCGGCCAAGGTTCAGATCGCCCTTCTCACAGAGCGCATCAACCAGCTCAACGAGCATCTGCGCACGCACGCCAAGGATCACCATTCGCGGCGTGGGCTGCTCAAGCTCGTCGGGCAGCGCCGGCGCCTGCAGACCTATCTGCAGAAGAACGATCTCGAGGGATACCGCGAATTGATCAAGGAGCTCGGCCTGAGGCGCTAGAGCTCGTTTAGAGACGGGGAGTGGAAGTTTGAGCGAACCTGCGACGAGAAGCCGGCTCACTCAAACTCCCGCTCTTCCTGACAAACAGAGGAGTTGGAGATGACCAGTATCGGAACCGAGCGGATCGAGTCCGTATCGGTGACCGTCGGCGATCACGAGATCGTCTTCGAGACCGGCAAGCTAGCCAAGCAAGCGGGCGGCGCAGTAGTGGTTCGCTCGGGCGAGACGATGGTGCTCGCGACGGCACAGGGAAGAGCGGAGGCCCGCGAGGGCGCCGATTTCTTCCCGCTGACAGTGGACGTAGAGGAGCGCATGTACGCCGCCGGCAAGATCCCCGGCGGCTTTTTCAAGCGTGAGGGGCGCCCGACCGAACGAGCGATCCTGACCGCCCGCATGACCGACCGCCCGATCCGGCCGCTCTGGCCGAAGGGCTTCCGCAACGAGGTGCAGTGCATCGCCACGGTGCTCTCCGCCGACCTCGTCACGCCCCACGACACGCTTTGCATCAACGGAGTCTCGGCGGCCCTGATGATCTCGCCGCTGCCCTTCCTGGGCCCCGTGGGAGCCGTCCGCGTCGGTCTGATCGAGGACCGGCTGGTCGTCGACGCCTCGATGCAGGAGATGGCGGAGTCCAAGCTCGACCTGCTCGTAGTCGGCACCAAAGAGGCGCTGACGATGGTCGAGGCGGGGGCCGAGGAAGTGCCCGAGGAGACGATCCTCGAGGCCTTCGCGCTCGCGCACAAGGAGATCGGAAAGCTCTGTGACGCGCAGGAAGAGCTGCGAACGCGCGTCGGCAAGCCGAAGTGGCTCGACCTCGAGCTGACCAGCGAGTTGGAGAAGTCGCAGGGAGATCGCCTGCGCTCGCGCATCGCGGAGCTCGGCTTGCGCGAGGCGGCTGCTCTGATCGAAGAGATCACGAATGAGCTCGCGCCGCCGCTGTCGATGGATTCCGCCGAGGAAGACATCGTCCGACGCGCACAGGTGCGAACCAGCCTCCACGCGATTCTCGACCGTGAGCAACTGGCGGCCGTTCAGAAGCCGGTACGGGAGCAGTTCGGCGACGAGCTGCGCGCTCTCACCGACGCCGAGCAGGATTCGAAAGAGCTGCGCGCCGCCAAGCGCCAGTTACTGGTCGATCGCATCCTCGAAGAGGTCGAGCTGTCCTTCCCGGCCGGCCCGGCGCCCGCCGAAGGCGATCCCCCGGTCAAGGATCAGCTGACGAAGAGCTTCATCCGAAAGTCGATCGACGTCATCTACAAGGATCTCGTCAGGCAGAAGATCGCGGTCGACAAGCGCCGTCCCGACGGTCGCTCGACCGAGGAGATCCGCCCGATAACTTGCGAGGTGTCTGTTTCGCCACGCACGCACGGATCGGGGCTGTTCACGCGTGGCCAGACGCAGGTGATGACGCTGCTCACGCTCGGCACCGCCAAGGAGGGCCAGCGCATCGACGACCTCTCGCTCGAGGGCGAGCGTCACTACATGCATCACTACAACTTCCCGCCCTACTCGGTCGGGGAGACCGGCTTCATGCGCGGGCCCAAGCGTCGCGACATCGGCCACGGCGCACTCGCTCAGCGGGCGCTCGAGCCGATGATCCCGCCGCCCGAGGAGTTCCCGTACACGATTCGGCTCGTCTCCGAGACGCTGGAGTCGAACGGCTCCTCCTCGATGGCCTCGGTCTGCGGCTCGACGCTGGCGCTGATGGACGCCGGCGTGCCGATCAAGAGCCCCGTCTCGGGCATCGCCATGGGCCTGGTCAAGGAGGGCGACGACTACGTCATCCTGACCGACATCCAGGGCGCCGAGGATCACCTGGGCGATATGGACTTCAAGGTCGCCGGTACGCGCGAGGGCATCACCGCCCTGCAGATGGACATCAAGATCACCGGCGTCACGCACGAGATCATGAGCGCGGCGCTGGCCCAGGCCAAGCGGGCGCGCGAGGCCATCCTCGACAAGATCGTCGCCGTGATCCCGACGCCTCGCGAGGAGCTGGCCGACCACGCGCCGCGCATCTCGACGGTCTCGATCGATCCCGAGATGATCGGCATGGTGATCGGCAAGGGCGGCGAGACGATCCGCGCGCTGGAGGCCGACTACGAGGTGCAGATAGACATCCAGGAAGACGGAACGGTGCTTGTCTACGCGACCGAGGGCACCAAGGCCGATGCCGCGGTCGAGGCGATCCACGCCATGACCAAGACTCCGGAGGTCGGAGACGAGTACACCGGGCGCGTCGTCAAGCTGACCCAGTTCGGCGCCTTCGTCGAGCTGAAGAAGGGAACCGATGGCCTGCTCCACGTCTCCAACGTCGGCCCCGGCAGGGTCGATCGGATCGAGGACGTGCTCGACCGCGGCGACGTGATCGACGTGGTCGTGCAGGAAGTCGACAAGGAGCGCGGCCGCATCGGCTTGAAGCTCGTCGCCAAGCACGACGGCGACACGCTGGTGATGCCCGAAGCGCTGATCGAGATCGCCAAGGAGAAGGCGGCCAACCGGCCCGAGGGCGACCGGCAGGAGCGCCCGCCCCGTGACGGCGACAGAGGAAGGCGCCGCCCGTCGGGCCCGAGGCGCTGAGGTAAGAAGACGGTCGCGCATGCGCTGGGGCAAGAAGAGCGACAGGAAAGCGACGGGCGCGTGTGGACGTGGCTCAGCTCCAGCGCGCGCTCGGCGTCCGCATCGGCGAGCGGGGGGCATCCGCGCTCCTGCTCGCCGCTGAGGAAATGGACCGCACCCGGCACCACGAGCTCGGTGCGGGGCATCTGATCGTTGGCGTGCTGGAGGAGGGCGGCCCGGCCGCCCAACTTCTGCTCGAGCACGGCATCACGCCCGAGGAGACCAGGGCGCAGATTGCCGAGGCGCTCTGGGAGGCGGAGGAGTTGCCGGACTCCTTCGAGCTGACCCCGGAGGCGACGAACATCCTCGAGACCGCCGCTGAGACGGCGGGCATTCGCAAACACCAAGCGATCGAGCCCGAGCACATCACCTACGGCTTCGTCTGCTCCGGCTTCGAGATCACCAGTCGCGTTTTGCAGATGCTCGGAGTCGACCGCCAAAAGCTCCTGCAGCAATCCGAGCAGCTGCTCGCAAACGGGCACTGAGCCTCTCGCGCCACTGGCCGGAACCTCTGCCGACTTCCAACCAACCGGCATCCGCGCCGCTACGATCGCAGCGTGCAGAAGGTTGTCCTTTCGGAGCTTGCCTCGGGCGAGCGCGTGATCTCGGAGCGGATGCCTTCGGTGCGCTCGGTCGCGATCGGCTTCTGGATCGGGGTTGGCTCCCGCGACGAGACTCAGGCCAAAGCGGGTCTCACTCACTTCATCGAACACCTGCTGTTCAAGGACACCCGCTCGTATGACGCGCGCCGCATCGCCGAGATCTTCGACGAGCTCGGCGGCGAGCTGAACGCCGCCACGTCGCGCGAGCACACCGTCGTCTACGGGCGTGTGCCCTACGACCAACTCGAGCGGGCCGTCGACGTGATGACCGACATGGTTTTCGCGCCGACTTTCGCCGATCTCGATGCCGAGCGCGAGGTCGTACTGGAAGAGATCGCGATGCTCGAGGACGCGCCCCAGGATCAGGTTCACGACCTGGTCAGCGAAGCCGTTTTCGGCGGGCATCCGCTCGGGCGGCCGGTGCTGGGACGGTCGGAGGTGATCTCCTCGGTCTCGCGGCGCACGATCGCCAGCTTTCACGAGAGCATGTACCAGCCCGGCAACGTGGTCGTCGCGGCCGCCGGAAACGTGGCCCACGAGCGCCTCGTCTCGCTGGTCACGAAAGCCGCCAACGCCCGCGAGCACGGCGCCGCCAGACCCTACGTTCGCAAGCCTTTACTCAAGACGCAACCCTCGTCGGTGCGCTTTCAGAGCAAGGAGACCGAGCAGTATCACGTCTGCATCGCCGCCCCGGGCATCGCCCGCTCCGACCGGCGCCGCTTCGCCGCCTCCTTGCTCGACTCGATCCTCGGTGGCTCGGCTTCCTCGCGGCTGTTCCAGGAGATCCGCGAGAAGCGCGGCATGGCCTACTCGGTCTACAGCTTCGTCGCCCAATACTCCGACACCGGCATGATCGGCGTCAGCCTCGGCACGCGCGAGGACAACCTCGCTCCCTGTCTGGAGATCGTCGCCGAGCAGATTGCCGAGATCGCGGCCGGGCGCTTCGCCGACGGCGAGCTCGAGCGGGCCAAGGAGCACGCGCGCGGTCGCATCATGCTCTCGATGGAGTCGACCGCGACCCGCATGACGCGGCTCGGGCGGTCGCTGATCAGCGATACCGAGCTGCTTTCTCCCGAGCGGATCATCGCCGAGCTGGAGGCGGTCGAGCCTGACGCGGTCAGCGAGCTGGCCAGCGTGATGCTGGCGCCTGATCGTCTTTCGGTCGCCGGCATTGGCCCGGACGAAAAACACTTCTATACTGCCGTCGACGCGATCAACCCCGGTCTAACGAGGAGGTCAGCGGCATGAGAGTTGTGTTCTTCGGTTGTCGGGGGAAAGTCGGGAGAGAGATCTGTCCTGCCCTGGAGGAGGCCGCCTTCGACGTTCTGGGCGTCGACGTCGGGTCGACCTTCGACCTGCACGGTTTCGAGGCGATGATCGACTTCACGGAGGCCGCCGCGGTCGAGAAGAACGTGGAGGACGCGCTGGCGCACGGTATCGCTTGCATCGTCGGTACGACCGGTTTCACCGACAAACAGCTGGCACGGCTGGATGAGCTCGGGAAAGAAGCCGGCAAGCCGGTCTTCCTGGTTCCGAACTTCGCCATCGGCGCGGTGCTGATGATGCGCTTCGCCCGCGAGGCGGCGCACTACATGGGACGAGCCGAGATCATCGAGCTGCATCACGAGACGAAGAAGGATGCCCCGTCGGGCACGGCCAAGAAGACGGCCGAGCTGATGGGCACAGACCCGGCGATCCACTCGGTCCGCCTACCGGGGCTCGTGGCTCACCAGGAAGTGCTCTTCGGCGACCTCGGCCAGATGCTCACGATCCGCCACGACACCTTCTCGCGCGAGGCCTTCCTACCCGGAATAGTGCTGGCGTTGCAGAAGATCCATACGCTGCCGCCCGGGCTGACCGTTGGGCTGGAGGCGCTGCTCCGCTAGCTCGACCTGCCGGGTGAGTCAGCCATCTCAGCTCGTTGCGCCAGCGACGATCGCGCGCCCTGCGGTCCGCGCTCGCTACGCTGCACGATAGTCCGCGGAGAAGGAGAAAAGCCGAAATGCGCAGCGATCAGATCAAGCAGGGAATCGAGCGAATGCCGAACCGTGCGCTCCTATACGGGACCGGCGTCACGGCCAGATCAGATGTCGAAGCCGTTCATCGGCCTCTGCTCGAGCTTCACCGATCTGATTCCCGGGCACGTCGGCATGCGCGCGCTGGAGCGGAAGATCGAGTGGGGGATCGCGGCCGGCGGCGGCGTGCCCTTCTTCTTCGGCGTGCCGGGCATCTGCGACGGCATCGCCATGGGGCACACGCGGCATGCACTACTCGCTGCCCTCGCGCGAGCTGATCGCCGACCTGGTCGAGTCGATCGTGCAGGCCCACCAGCTCGACGGGCTCGTTCTGCTCACCAACTGCGACAAGATCACGCCCGGGCATGCTGATGGCGGCCTGCCGGCTCGACATCCCGGCGATCGTCGTCACCGCCGGGCCGATGCGCGCGGGCCACCTGCACGGCCAGCGCCTGGCGCTCGTCCGCAACACCTTCGAGGCCGTCGGCCTCCGGCAGGCGGGGAAGATGAGCGAGGCCGAGGCGGAGGAGATGGAGCTCGAGACCTGCCCCGGCGAGGGCTCCTGCCAGGGCCTCTACACCGCCAACACGATGGCCTGCCTGACCGAGACGATGGGCATGAGCCTGCCCGGCACCGGCACCGCCCTGGCCGGCTCGGCCAAGAAGATGCGCCTGGCCGAGCTCGCCGGCGAGCGCGTCTGCGATCTCGTGCGCGAGGGCGTGACCACGCGCCAGATCGTCACCCGCGAGTCGCTCGAGAACGCGATCCGCGTCGACATGGCGCTCGGCGGCTCGACCAACACCACTCTGCACATCCCGGCCATCGCCCACGCCGCCGAGGTGGATATCACGCTCGCCGACTTCGACCGGCTCAGCCGCGTCACGCCCCAGCTCACACTGATCGAGCCCGCCGCCGAGACGGTGATGGAAGACATCGAGTTCGCCGGCGGCATCCCGGCTGTGATGAAGAACCTGGAGCGCTTCTGAACAAGGACTGCCTGACCGTCTCCGGGCCGGAAGGTGGGGGAGATCCTGGCCAAGGTTCCGCTCGGGCGACGGCAGCGGTGATCCACTCCCTCGACGACCCGGTCGCCGCCGAGGGCGGCATCGCCGTGCTCAAGGGCTCGCTCGCGCCCGAGGGCGCCGTCGTCAAGCAGGGCGCCATCGCGCCGGGATGATGAGCTTCACCGGCACCGCGCGCGTGTTCGAGAGCGAGGACGACGCGATGACCTACCTGCGCGAGGGCAAGGTCGTGCCCAAGGACGTGCTGATCATCCGCAACGAAGGCCCGAAGGGCGGGCCCGGCATGCGCGAGTCGCTCGCCCTGACGGCGGCTGTCGCCGGCTCGGGGCTGGGTGACAAGATCGCCATCGTGACCGACGGGCGCTTCTCGGGCGGCACGCGCAACCTCTCGATCGGCCACGTCTCGCCCGAGGCGGCCGACTGCGGCCCGATCGCGCTGGTTGCAGGACGGCGACGAGATCGCGATCGACCTGCCCGAGCGCAAGCTCGACCTGCTGGTCGAGCGAGGAGGAGCTGGCGAAGCGGAAGGCCGCCTGGGTGAAGCCGGCGCCCAAGTTCACGAGCGGCTGGCTCGCCCGCTACGCGCGCCAGGTCTCGAGCGCGGCCACCGGCGCGGTCCTCGAATAGCCGCCCGCGACCTTCATCTACAATCGCAGCATGTCCGCCCCCGCAAAGCAAAACGACTTCGGCACGATCCTGACCGCGATCGTCACCCCGTTCAAGGCCGACGGATCGGTCGATTTCAAGGCTTTCAAGGCGCTGGCGCGGTATCTCGTCGAGCACGGCTCGGAGGGATTGATCGTCACGGGTTCGACCGGCGAGGGAACCACGCTCTCCGACCGCGAGAAGCTGATGCTCTACTACGCCGCGGTGGAGGAGGTCGGCGAGCGGGCGACCGTGATCGCCGCCACCGGCACCTACGACACTCGGCACTCGGCGCATCTCACCGCGCAGGCAGCCGAGTTCGTGGACGGCTTCCTGATCGTCACTCCTTATTACTCCAAGCCGCCGGCCCAGGGCATCGTCGAGCACTTCAAGACGGTCGCGGATGTGACCGACAAGCCGCTGATCGTCTACAACATCCCCAGCCGCGTGATCGTCAACATCGAGCCCGAGACGCTCGCGGAGTTGGGCGAGATTCAGAACGTCGTCGCGGTGAAGCAGGCCAACCCCGATCTGGAGCAGGCGCGCCGCATCGTCGAGGAAACGGCGCTCGAGCTCTACGCCGGTAACGACGACCTCGTCCTTCCCTTCCTCGAGCTGGGCGGCGCCGGCGGAATCTGCGTCTACACGCACCTCGCCGGACCGCGCGTGCAGGAGATGGCGCGCCGCTTCCGCTCCGGCAACCTGGTCGGGGCGCAGGCGATCAACAACGAGCTGAAGCCGCTGATCGACGCTCTCGCGGTCTGCGTCAACCCGATCTCGACCAAGACGGCGCTCAATCTGGCCGGCTTCGAGGTCGGCGGCCTGCGCCTGCCGCTGGTCGACGCGACACCCGAAGAGACGGAGAAGATTCGCCGGCTGCTCGAGCAGGCAGACGTACTGGAACCGGCAGTCCGCGCCTGACCCCCGCTTTCTCGGACGGCGGCGTTGGACACCTCGACACGGTCGGTCACCCCTCGCCGCCTGTCGCCGCTGACCGCACATCGCTCTCCAGGGCCGTCCGAAGGACTGTCCCTTCCGGCGCTGCACGCCCAGCGACGCCCCGAGAAAGCGGGATTATGAGACGAGTTTCCCGGTCGGCGGCGTTGGACACCTCGACACGGTCGATCACCCCTCGCCGCCTGTCGCCGCTGACCGCACACCGCTCTGCCGGAAGGACTGTCCCTTCCGGCGCTGCACGTCCAGCGACGCCACGAGAAACCGGAACGAGTGGTGTGTCTCGGAGAACTGTTTTGTCTGTTCGGTGAGTGGTTCCGAACGCGGTCAGTCCAGCGCGAACGATCCTGTGACGATCTCGCCTACCGGCTCGTAGGTACCGATCACGACGCCGGTAGTCGGAGACCTTGTAGTCGAGGAGCTTCAGCGCGGAGGGGATGGTGCCTTCTGAGAACAGGCGCTTGCCCGAACCGATGACGAGAGGAAAGACCCACATGCGGTACTGATCGACGAGGTCGTGGCGCAAGAGCGTCTGGATCAGGTTCCCGCTGCCGTGAACCTGCAGCTCCGGCCCCTCTTCCTGCTTGAGCGCCGCGATACCCTCGGCCGCGTCTCCCTCGATCAGGACTGAGTTGCGCCACTCCAGCGCGGGATGACTGCGCGACGCGACGTACTTGGTGGCCTCGTTCAAAGGCTTCGCGCCGGCGTCGTCTGTGGCGTGCGGCCAGTGTGCCGCGAAGATGTCGTAGGTCTTGCGTCCCAAGACGAGGTCGAACGGCACGCTCATCGCCTCGCTCATGACCTGGCCCATCAGCTCGTCCCAGTAGTTCACCGACCAGCCGCCGAGCGCGAAGCCGTCGCTGTCGTCCTCCCCGGGCCCTCCCGGGGCCTGCACGACCCCGTCGAGGGTTAAGAAACTGCTCACGATCAGCTTTCTCATCTCTCGTGCTTTTTGACCGGATTCCCGGCTCGAGTAAACCCACCGTAGGTGTAAGACGGCTCACGCCTTCTTGCCTGCGGTTAGACTCGACTCGATGCCATCGACGAAGAGCTGTCGCATCATTCCGCTGGGCGGGCTCGGCGAGGTCGGCAAGAACATGACGGTCTACGAGCATCGCGGCGAAGCGATCGTCGTCGATGCCGGCATGGCGTTTCCGCGCGACGAGCACCTCGGCGTCGATCTCATCCTCCCCGACTACAGCTATCTGCGCGCAAGGGACAAGCCGGTGCGCGCGGTCATCCTCACGCACGGGCACGAGGACCACGTGGGCGGGCTTCCGTACCTTCTGCGCGTGGTCGAGGTGGAGGAGGTCTGGGCGACCAAGCTCACACTCGGCCTCGTCAAGTCGAAGCTCGACGAGCACGGCCTGGGTCGGGCAACCACTCTGCGCGAAGCGATACCGGGGAAGGGAGCGGTCGAGATCGGTCCCTTCAAGGTCGATTTCGTACGGGTCGCGCACTCCATTCCCGACGCGATCGCGATCGTGATCGAGTCGAGCGCCGGCCGCATCGTCTACACCGGCGACTACAAGATGGATCACACCCCCGTCGACGGCATGCGCACCGACCTGGGCCGCCTGGCGGAGCTGGGCAACCTCGGCGTCGATCTCATGCTCGGCGACTCGACCAACGCCGAGCGCCCGGGCAGCACGCCGTCCGAGCGCAGGGTGGGCGAGGCCTTTCGTCAGATCGTTCCGCTGCGAGACGGGCGCGTGCTGGTGGCTTGTTTCGCCTCGAACATCCATCGCATCCAGCAGGCGGTCGATGTCGCAATCGAGACCGGCCGCTCGGTGGCGGTGATCGGCCGCTCGATGCGCAAGAACGTCAACATCGCTCGCAACCTTGGCTATCTCGACATTCCCGACAACGTCCTGCTCAAGCCCGAGGAGCTGGGCCAGCTACCACCGTACGAGCAGATGATCCTCTGCACCGGCAGCCAGGGCGAGCCACTCTCGGCGCTGACCAGGATCGCCTTCCACGACCATCAGTCGGTGGAGATCGAGCGCGGCGACACGGTCATCATCTCGGCCAAGCCGATCCCCGGCAACGAGCTGCGCGTCCACGACGCGATCAACGGACTGGCCAAGGCCGGCGCCGAGGTGTTGCACGAAGAGATCGCCGAGGTTCACGCCTCTGGCCACGCCTGCGCCGAGGAACTGCGCACGATGCTCGCGCTGCTCAGACCTAAGACCCTGATGCCGGTGCACGGCGAGTACCGCATGCAGGCCGCTCACGCCCGACTGGCGCGGGAGGCGGGCATCCCGGAGGAGTCGATCCTGATTGCCGAGAACGGAGCGGTGATCGAGCTGACCCCCGAAGGGCGTGAGCATCGTCGACCAGGTCGAGACCGGCATCACGCTTGTCGACGGGCTCGGCGTCGGCGACGTCGCGGACGTCGCCCTGCGCGACAGGCGCCACCTGGCCGAGGACGGAGTACTGATCATCGTTGCAACCCTGAGCTCGAGCGACGGCGACGTCGTCGCCAGCCCGGAGCTCGTCGCGCGCGGCTTCGGCGAGCAGGATGCGCTCCTGGACGAGATCAAGAGCGAAGTGGTGGAGATCATCGAGGATCTGCTGGCGGACAACATCAGCGAGATCAAGCTGCTGCAGGAGCACCTGCACGACGGGATCGGGCGGCTTGTCTACGACCGCACCCGCCGCCGCCCGATGATCCTGCCCGTCGTGCTCGAGGTCTGAGCGCCGCTTCCGGCATCGTCCGGCTCGGCGACTTTAGGTTCTCTGCCCGCGTTGCGAGATCTCTCTGCCCGCGGTGCGAATTCGGCGCGGACTCAGCACAGGATTGGCACAGTTACGCCCGTCTATCGTTCGTTTGAGACGTTACTCTGCAACGACCCCGCGGGCGGGTGGCTCGGTGGCGGGCGAGGAGAGAATCGTTCCGCGCAAAGGTAGGCAGTCGGCAAGATCAGCCGCTCGAGTCTTAGGCGGCTAGATCCATATCCGCTTTGTCTTTGTCGCTCAAAACCGTTCCTCACCCGTCTCTGTCCGGAGAGACGGCCAGTGTTGCATCGCCGCCGCTAACCGGCCAGCGGCGTAGGAGTGTCGCCGGTAGTGTCGAAGCTCGCTCGGGTGAGCAAGAAGCGCTCCAAGCGCAAGCTGAAACCGCGCCAGCCGGCGCGTACCCGTAAGGCTGCCAAGACCCGCAGTCATCACCATCCCGAGCTGTTCGGGCTGGGCTTGATCGCGGTCGGAATCTTCCTCGGCAGCGTCCTCTATCTGGGCTGGAACGGCGGCGTCGTCGGCGCTGCGCTGGCTCGCGCCATACTTGCCGTGATCGGTGTCACGACCTACTTTCTGCCGCTGGCGGCAATCGCCTGCGGCACGCTTTTACTCGTACGCAGCGAGCTGGTCGAGCTGAAGCCCTTCCGGCGCGGGCTGATAATTCTCTTCATCGGGCTACAGCTTGCGCTGGGCGAAGCGCACGGCGGCTACCTGGGTCGCGGGCTGGAGGCGTTTTCCTCCAAGCTGCTCGGCGACACAGGCGCGATGATCGTCGCGCTGCTCTGCCTGACCGTCGGCGGCCTGCTTCTCACCGGCGCCTCGCTGGGAGCGTGGCTCAGGCGTTCGGGCGAAGCGATTCGCCAGGCCCGTCCCGCGCGCGAGCGGCGTTCGCGAACGGAATCGAGCATGGACTACCCGGAGCCGCTTGTTCTTCCGCTCACCCACGATGAGCTCGCGCCGCACGGCGGCTTGGTCGACGGAGCGCGGAATTTCCCCGACGTCGTCGGCGACGAGACAGGACCGCCGCCGCTTCTGCTCGAATCTGATCCCGATTCCGGGGAGGCGCCTACTTTGTTCGACGTCACTCCCGCCAAGAGCGACTACGAGCTTCCCGACTCCAGCCTCCTGCACCGCTCGCCGCCGGTCTCCCAGCACCTGGCCGACTCCGGCGAGCGCACCAGCGAAGTGCTCGTACAGACGCTTGCCAATTTCGGCATCGAGGCGCGCATCGTCGGCCAGATCTCGGGCCCGCGCGTGACCCGCTACGAGCTCCAGCTCGCACCGGGAACCAAGGTCTCCAAGGTGGCCAACCTGAAGGACGACCTTTCCTACGCGCTCGCCACCACCGAGATCCGCATCCTGGCACCGATCCCAGGCAAGCAGGCGGTCGGGGTGGAAGTTCCCAACCAGACGCCCAATCTCGTCACGCTCGGCGACGTCTTCGACGAGCTGCCCGCTTCCGCCAGTCCGCTAGCCGTCTGGCTGGGGAAGGACATCGCCGGTAACGCGGTCTGGACCGATCTGGCGCGGATGCCGCACATCCTGATCGCCGGCACCACCGGCTCGGGCAAGTCGGGCTGCATCAACGCCATCCTGAGCTCGATTCTGCTCCGCTGCACTCCCGACGACGTGCGCATGATCCTGGTCGATCCCAAGCGGGTCGAGCTGGGCTTCTACGAGTCGATCCCGCACCTGCTCACACCGGTCGTCTCCAATCCCAAGGAGGCCGCCGCGGTGCTGGCCAACCTGCTCGCCGAGATGGAACGCCGCTACGACAAGATGAGCATCGTCCGCGCCCGCGGCCTGCCGGAGCTGAATCGTGCGCTCAGGCAGCGTGGCGAGGATCCGCTTCCCTATCTGCTCGTCGTGATCGACGAGCTGGCCGACCTGATGATGACCTCACCTCAGGCGGTGGAGGACGCGGTCATTCGACTGGCGCAGAAGTCGCGCGCGGTCGGGATTCATCTCGTCCTGGCGACGCAGCGGCCGTCGGTCGACGTGATCACCGGCATGATCAAGACCAACATCCCCTCGCGCATCGCCTTTGCCGTCTCCAGCCAGACCGACTCGCGCGTGATTCTCGATACCTCCGGCGCGGAGAGTCTGCTCGGTCAGGGCGACATGCTCTTCAAGCCGCTCGGCACCTCGCGCCTGCAGCGCCTTCAGGGCGCCTACGTGAGCGAAGAAGAAGTGACGCTGATCGTCGAGCAGTGCCGCAGTCAGCGCGGCCAAGAGCTCGACGAGTCACTGCTCGAGCTGCCCGAGGCCTTCGCCGACGACGCGCTCGACGGTGGCGAGGGCGAGTTCGACCCCGACGAGGATCCGCTGCTCGAAAAGGCGATCGAGGTGGTCGTCCAGTCGCAGTCGGCTTCGGTGTCGCTGCTCCAGCGCCGTCTGCGGGTCGGCTACACGCGAGCAGGAAGGCTGATCGACATGCTCGAGCGGCGGGGAATCGTCTCCGGCTACGAAGGCTCGAAGCCGCGCCGCGTGCTGATTGACGAGAGCGAGCTCGACCGCGTCCTGACTCTCTGATCGGGCGACCGAGGCGTTCGCGCCGCATTCCCCGGCGCGCCCGGCGCGAAGTAGCGACAATACCGGCGTGCTGCCCTACGACGACTACGAGAAGCAGGGGAACGTGCGCGCCCGCCTTTCACTGTTAGTGGGTCTCCTAGGCGCCGCTTTGGCGCCCGCTGCGATCTTCGTTCACATTCGCCTCGGCCGAGTCACGCTGCTGATGGCGGTCGGCGGCATCGCGGTTGGTTGCACCGTCCTCGGCTTCATCGCGCTCGTTCTCGCCAAGAGGGCGCGCCTACGCCGGAAGGTCTCGCTCGAGCGAATGGGCGGGGCCAAGCAAGCGGCTCTCGGGCGCCTGTTGGGAACCCTGGCGCTGGGAATCGGGCTGGGAGCATGCATCTCGCTGGGTGTCTACGCCCTGTTGGCGCACCTCTGAGCCAGCCTTAGAGATAGGGTCCAACCAGCCGCCCGAGCACCCATAATAAGCGGCGTACCACGATCTCCCTCTAAACTCCGTGTCCATGTTTGAACTCGGCAACAGCCTACGCGAAGCGCGAGAGCGTCAAGGGCGCTCGTTCCCTGAAGTAGAGCGAAAGACGCAGATTCGCTCGCGCTACTTGAAGGCGCTCGAGGCAGAGGATTTCGGCTCGATGCCCGCGCTCGCATACACCAGGGGCTTCCTACGCGTGTATGCCGATGAGCTCGGCTTGGACGGTCAGCTCTATGTCGACGAGTTCAACTCTCGATTCGCGGTCTCCGAGGAGGGGAGCGCCCCCTTTCGGAGGCACGACAGCCGGGCGTCGACGCGCCAGTCGCGCCGCATCGCCTCGCTGGCCGTGGTCGTCGCGCTCGCGGCGATAGCAGTCTTTGTCGCTCTCTTCGTATTCGCCTTCTCCTCGAAAACGCCCACCCCGGAGGGAGTAGTAAGCACTCCGAGCACGAGCGCGAAGCCGACACGGACGACGACGCTGAAGATCACCGCCGTGCGCGGAGACGTCATGGTCGAGTCACACAGCGGAGGGCGTAGCGGAAGACTTCTCTTCGCTGGAACACTCGTCAAGGGGCACAGCCAGACGTTCAGAGCTGCGCGGATCTGGATCAAGGTCAGCGCGGCTCAGAACATACGCTGGACGTCAGCAAGCGGGAACTCGACCGACACCCGCGACCGATTCGGGCCTGCGACGGTCATCTTCAGTCGCAGCGGGCACACGTTCCTCCCCGGGTAGCATCGCATTCGTGCAAGCGTTGAAGGCGCCGCTAGCGAATCGGCCCGAGGCGGTCATAGTCGTTACGGGTAGCGAGCTGCTGCGCGCCGAGATAACGGACGAGAACGGCCCCTTCCTGGCGCGTGAGCTGGCCCGGCTCGGCGTGCTCTGCCGGCGGATCAGCATCGTCGGGGACGACCCCGATCTGCTCGAGGCGGCGATCAGGAATGGGCTCGAAGCCGATCTATGCGTGATCTCGGGTGGCCTCGGCCCAACGCACGACGACCGAACAATCGAGTTGTTGGCGAGGGCCTCCGCTAGGCAGCTTCTCCTCGACCCTCGACTCGAGCGCGAGATCGACCTGGTTGGCCGGCGTTACGCGCGCAACGTCGGCACCACCTACCACGGCTACGAGGAGGGCGTGCGTAAGCAGGCCAGCATCCCCGAGGGCGCGCACGTCCTGGGCCTGGCCGGAACCGCGCCGGGAGTTGCGCTCGACCTTGACGGTCGCGTCGCGGTCGCTTTGCCCGGCCCACCATATGAACTTCAGAGGCTCTGGCCCGCTGCGCTCGAATCGCCGCCCTTTCGCCGCCTGCTCGAGCGGGTTCCTCCCTTCGACGCGTCGCACGCTGCGCTTCTACGGGCTGGCCGAGTCGACGCTGGCGGCGGCGCTCGAGAATGCCGGCGGCGAAGGCGAAGGCGTCACCGTGACTATCTGCGCCCGTGACCGCGAGCTGATGGCCGAGATCTTCGTCGATCCGGGAGCCGAGGCTCGCGCCGATGCGCTCGTGAGCGCGCTCGCGGCGGCCGGGCCGGACACGCTGTTTGCCCGCGACGAGCGCCCGACCGAGCAGATCGTGCTCGAGCTGGCGCGTGAGCTCGGCTTGACGCTGGCGACGGCCGAATCGTGCACTGGCGGGCTGGTAGGCGCTCGACTGACAGATGTTCCCGGCGCGAGCGACGTCTTTCGTGGCGCAGTCGTTGCATACGCGAACGCGGTCAAGGAATCGGCTCTCGGCGTATCGGCCGAGACGCTGGCCGAGCACGGCGCGGTCTCGGCGGAATGCGCGCTGGAGATGGCTCAGGGGACGAGGCGGGCGCTGAGCGCGGATATCGCTGTGAGCGTGACCGGGATCGCCGGGCCGGACGGCGGTAGTGCGGAGAAGCCGGTTGGGCTCGTCTTTTTCTGCGCCGCGAGTGGGGAGAAGACGCTTGCCAAGGAAATTCGCTTCTCGGGCGATCGGGATCAGATTCGTCGCTATGCGACGGTCGCCGCGTTGCATCTCTTGCGGCGTCTTCTGGCACAGATCGGGCGCAGTTAGGCATGGATTCGAGCGCTAGCGTAAGCGGCGATGAGCGGATACGCCTCTTCGTCGCCTACACGCTTGCGCCCGACGACCGCGAGCGACTCTATGCCTGGCAGCTGGCGGAGCTGGCCGAGAGCCGGGCGCGCCTCGTTCCGCTCGAGCAACTCCACTTCACCATCGCCTTTCTCGGTCCGCGCCCGCGCGCAGAAGTCGATCCGATCGCCGAGGTCGTCCGCGCGGCCGTCGCCGACGCCGGGCCGATGCCGCTCGAGCTCAGCCGCTACCACGAGACGAGAAGCGTCGGCATGCTCGTCTTCGACGACACGGGCGGAGAGGCGACGCGAGTGGCGGCGGCGATTCAAGGCGGGCTGGAGGAGATCGGCGCCTACGAGCGCGAGGCTCGTCCGTGGCTTCCGCACGTTACCGTTCTACGCTTTCGCAGGCCGCCGCGCCTGCGTCCCGAGCTGCCCGTCCTGGGGACGATCAGTCCGTCCGAGGCTGCTGCTTACCATTCAGTGCTGCGCCGCGACGGGGCGCAGTACGACGTTCTCCGATCCGTCGCGCTAGGAGGTCGATGAACTTGGATCGCGAGCATGCTCTCGAGACCGCTCTCGGTCAGATCGAGCGGCAGTTTGGAAAGGGCTCGGTCATGCGCATGAGCGATCGGCCGGCCGTGTCGGTAGGCGCGGTCTCCACCGGCTCGCTCCCGCTCGACCTTGCGCTCGGGGTCGGCGGCCTGCCGCGCGGGCGCGTCGTCGAGCTCTTCGGGCCCGAGGCCTCAGGTAAGACGACGCTCGTCTACCACGTGATTGCCGAAGCCCAGCGCCGCGGCGGCATCTGCGCCTTCGTCGACGTTGAGCACTCGATGGATCCCGCCTATGCCAAGCGAATCGGCGTCGACATCGACGAACTGCTCGTCTCCCAGCCCGACACGGGCGAGCAGGCGCTCGAGATCACCGAGCTGCTCATCCGCTCGGGCGCGCTCGATGTGGTGGCCGTCGACTCGGTGGCAGCGCTGGCGCCCAAGGCTGAGATCGAGGGAGAGATCGGAGACTCCCACGTCGGTTTGCAGGCGCGGCTGATGAGCCAGGCTCTGCGTAAGCTGGCCGGCTCGCTCAACCGCACCGACACCATCTGCCTGTTCACCAACCAGCTCAGAGAGAAGATCGGCGTCATGTTCGGCTCGCCCGAGGTCACGCCGGGCGGCCGCGCGCTCAAGTTCTACGCTTCGGTCAGGCTCGACATCCGCCGCATCGAGACGCTCAAGGACGGCGCCGAGGCGATCGGCAACCGGGTCAGGGTCAAGGTGGTCAAGAACAAGGTGGCGCCGCCGTTCAAGCAGGCCGAGTTCGACATCATCTACGGCCTGGGCATTCCTTGGGACGCAACGGTGCTCGACGCCGCCGTGGAGCGGAAGATCGTGCAGAAGTCGGGCTCGTACTTCTCCTTCGGCGACGAGCGCCTCGGCCAGGGCCGCCAGAACGCAGCCGCTTTCCTGAGCGAGCACCAGGACGTCTGCCAGCAGATCCTGGGCGCCATCCAGGAGCTGGTTGGGCCCGACCAGATCGTCTCCGCTCGGCTCGGGGAAGAGCCGCGGGAAGCCCCGAACGGCTCGGTCTCCGAGGAAGAGCCGAAGGAAGTCGCCAGCGCCGCTTAATCCGCCAAGGATTGGAATCGAGTAGATGCCCGAGATCACCGGGCTGCGTGAAGTATCGACGAGTGCCGTGCTCGTTGAGTTGGACGGTGCGCCGTGGCGCAAGATTCCGCTGACGGCGGCCGCCCGAGCGGGGCTGAGCCTCGGGAAGAGACTCGGGCGGGAGGATCTTCGCCTGCTCGGGCGCGAGCTTCGCCGAGCCGAAGCGGTGAGCAAGGCGACGCGCATGCTCGCCCGCCGCCCCCTTTCCCGCGCACTGCTCGAGGAACGGCTGGAGAAGAGAGGCGTCGCCCCGGCCGCCCGCGACGAAGCGGTCGAGGCACTCGAGCAGGCTAACTACCTGAACGACCACTCCTACGCGCTCGAGCGTGCCCGGTCGCTGGCGGAGCGCGGCTACGGGGACGCCGCCGTCCGCTACATCCTCGAGCAAGAACGAGTGAGCTCGGAGTTGATCGAGGAAGGAATCAAGTCCCTCAACGGCGAGCTGGAGAGAGCCAGGGCGATCGCCGCCGGGGTTCGCGATCGCAAGAAACTACTCGCTCGCCTCGCGCGGAGGGGCTTCGATTCCGACACGATCGAGCAAATTGCCGGTGAGGAGTACGCCTAGATAGTGTCGACCTCGCCGAGTATTTTCCCCAGCTTCCGGCGCCGGAGATGGCCGAGCTGGAGCGCGTTTGCGACCTCGTCCGGCGCACGCTGTCCGAGGTCGAGGAGGGACAGAGCTACGGGATGCCGGCCTTCAAGTACAAGGGGCGACCGCTGCTCGGCTTCAGAGCGGCCAAGAGCCACCTCAGCCTGTTCCCGTTCGGCTCGGCAGGGGTGGACGACGTGCGAGCTGAGCTGCCGGGTTTCGATCTCTCCAGTGGGACGATTCGTTTCACCCCCGAGCGACCGGTCCCCGACGCGGTGCTGGATAAGCTGGTTCGCTTCAAGCAACGGGAGATCGACGGTAAAGCACTACCGAGGTGACCTGCCTCAATCGGCTTTAGTCATCTCTACTACGAGCGTCGCCCAGCCAAAGCGCTCAGCTCCCACGGGCTCGCCCCGACGGGCGCCGAAGAACTCGTTGAAGCCGCCTCGCTCAACCGCATCCAGCGAGCGCTCGGCCAAGTGCGAAGCGAGCCGTGACTCGTTGTGGCGCACGAGGCCCTGCCAGAGAAACCAGTTCGTGTTCATCGAGAGTGGGCCGCGCCAGATCAGGCGCGTCCGGCCGAAATAGCAGCCGTCGCTGTAACTGGGCTCGTCGAGCGAGACGGACGGCACCGGATAGGGCGCCCAGAACTCCTTTGGGTCGGTCAGGTGCGCGAGCAGACGCTCGACCATCTCGGGCGGCAAATCGTCCAGCAACAACGGCATCAAGCAGTGGATCGTCTTGACGTCGGGCCGGGTTTCCGCAGAACCGTCCAGGTTGAAGAAGAGCCCGCGGTTCGCGTCCCACGACTTCTCCACGAGCGACTGTAGAGCCTGCCTCGCCTTGGCCTCGGCCCAGGAAGCCAGCGCTTCTTCGTTCGCGCGGCGCGCCAAGCGAGCCAGCGCCTTGAGGTTGTCGATCCAGATCGTGTTGACTAGCACGTCCTCCAGGTGCCTCTCGCTGGCGAAGATGCGCTTGAGGTTGTAATGGACCAGCTTGTTGGCCAGCTTGACGCGACGGACAGCCAAAGAGATGCGGAACGGCTGATCGAACCTGACGCCGAGAGAATGGTCGTAAGCAGGGCTGTAGTCCAGGCCGGTCTCGAACTGGCAGATCGCCGAGATCAGCCCGTCGCCGTCTGGATCGCGCGCGTCGGCCAGGTAGCGGTAGTAGCGCTCCAGTTGAGGCAGGGTCTCGCTGAGAAATTCGCCTGCGCCCGCCAGGACGAGGCGCTCGACGGTCGAGGCCAACACCGGCGGCTGGGTGAAAACAGTGGTCTTCGGCCGCTGCTGCCGCCGCGTGAAGCTCCACGGGTCGGTGCTTTCCAGGTGATGCCAGAAACGCCTGGGCAAGCTCTCCGAATGCCAGAACACGATGTGGGGGATGAGCCCGTCGCTGTGCTGCCAGCGGAGAATCGAGCGTAATTCGTCGCAGGCGCGCGGCAGATCGAAGTGCGACCAGATCGTGGCGTGGAAGGAGGAGTCCCAGAGCCACTGGTGTGGATAGGTGCTTCGTGAGGGAACCGAGTAGCGCCAGGTCTTACCGTCGTATTCGACGCTCTCGGTGTTCGTCTCGAGAAGCTCGCGCGCGGCAGTAAGCAACGACTCCACCTCGCCAATACTAAGCGCGCAGTCCAACGGCTTCGAGCCGCGAATTCCCGAGCTTCCAGCGGATCGTCGGCAAAACTCGCTGTAGCTTTGCACCTCATTCGCGGGGCGACCAATCGCTCGGCGGCTACGCTGTCCGCTCATGAGGCGCTACCACGTCACGACCTTCGGCTGCCAGATGAACGCTCACGACTCCGAGCGGATCAAGGGCATGCTCGAAGAGCTGGGCCTGGGCGAGGCGCGTGAGATCGAAGACGCGGATGTGATGGTCTTCAACACCTGCACGATCCGCGAGAAGGCCGAGTCGCGGTTGGCCGCGCACCTCGGGCAGGCGAAGGCACTCAAGGACACCGACCCCGGGCGTCTACTCGCGGTCGGCGGCTGCTTCGCCGAGGTGCAGCGCGATCGTCTGTTCGAGCGGTTCCCGCAGGTCGACTTCGCTTTTGGGCCGGGCTCGATCGCGGGGCTGGGAGAGTGGCTGGCGGCCGAGCGGAACGGCGAGATCCAGGTCGGCTTCGGTACCGGCGAGGAGCGCCGATTCGCAGCGGAGCTGCCGGCCCGGCGTGAGCGTCCATTCCAGGCTTGGGTACAGATCTCGATGGGCTGTAACTCGGTTTGCGCCTACTGCATCGTGCCGACGGTGAGAGGCAAGCAGATGAGCCGCCCGGCGATGGAGATCTTGGCGGAGATCGAGCACCTGGCGGAAGAAGGCGTGCGTGAGGTGACGCTGCTGGGGCAGAACGTCAACTCTTACGGCCGAGACCTACTCGCCGGCGAGCGCGTGAGCTTCGCAGAGCTCCTACGAGCCTGCGATCGGATCGACGGGATCGAGCGGATCCGCTTCACGAGCCCTCATCCGAAGGATTTCCGAAGTGACGTGATCGCCGCCATGGCCGAGTGCGAATCGGTCTGCGAGCACGCGCACCTGCCGGCCCAGTCGGGCTCGAGTCGCATTCTCAAGTCGATGCGCCGCACCTACGACCGAGAGCGTTTTCTCGCCCTCGTCGTCGAGATGCGCGCCGCGATACCCGACCTGGCGATCACGACCGACCTGATCGTCGGCTTCCCCGGCGAGACGGAAAAGGAGTTCGCCGAGACGCTGAGCCTGGTCGAGAAGGTCGGCTTCGACGGCGCGTTCACCTTTGTCTACTCGCCCCGCTACGAAACGGAGGCGTCCACGCTCCCCGATCCGGTGTCCGAAGTGGTCAAGCGCGAACGGATCGAGCGACTGATCGAACTCGTGCAAAGCGTCGCGGAGGGGAGAAACAAGGCACGGATTGGCTCGATCGAGCAGGTGCTCGTGGAGGGGCCGAGCCGGACCGGCGAGACGCTTATGCGCGGACGAACCCGGCGCAACACCTCGCTTAACTTCAGGGGCACAGCCGTGCCGGGCGAGCTGGCTGACGTACGAGTGGAAAGCGCGACCTCGACCACGCTGCGAGGAAAGCAGGTCGCCTTCACGGCGAATTGACTCTCGCCAGTTTGTTTGCGTTCCGGCGCGGATTCGCCTCCATTTCGAGCGGTATTCCGAGATAGGCTGGAACCGGGTCGGGGAGGGGGTTATCCCGACACACGCGCAAGCCAAGAGAAACTCCGAGATGAACGACCGCCACAACAAAGCTAGAGCCAAGTTCGCCAACCTATACGGAGACGGCCTGAGCGAGCTCGAGCTCCACTCGCTCGCCGCCGGCAGACAGTACGACCCCTACGGTCAGGAGCGGATCAGCTTCACCCTCGAGAACGAGTGGAGCCGTCTTTTGTTCGCGGAGTGGTGACCGTGAAGAAGGGGACTGTTGTAGCGATCTTCGGCCCGACGGCGAGCGGCAAGAGTGCAATCGCGGAGGCAGTCGCCCCTCGTCTGGGCGGAGAGCTGGTCTCGGCCGATGCGATGCAGGTTTACCGCGATCTGCCGATCCTTACGAACCAGTCGCCGGCGCGCCTGGTCGGGATCTGGCCGCTCGATCACGAGGCCTCGGTCGGCGAGTTCGGGCAGCTGGCGCATCAGGCGGTCGACGAAATCTTGGCCTCCGGACGGACCCCGATGGTCGTCGGAGGCACAGGCCTGTATCTCAGAGCGGCGCTGGCCGAGATCGAGCTGCCGCCGCCGCCGGCTCGCGGCTCCCGTGAGCGCTGGCAGAAAACCTACGACGAGCTTGGGCCCGAGCGGGCGCACTCGCTCCTGGCGGAGCGTGATCCGGTCGCAGCCGCGAGAGTTCATGCCAACGACAAGCGCCGTGTTGTGCGAGCGCTCGAGCTGAACGAGGCCGGGCACTCGCTGGTACGTGGGGACAGCCGGCTCTGGTCGGGCGCGCTGCGCCACCCGACGCTCGTCTTCGGTCTCGATCTCGAGCGGGGACTGCTCGATTCCAGAATCGAGCGCAGAACGCGAGAGATGTTCGAGCGCGGCGTCGAGCAAGAAGTACGAAAAGCGCTCGAGCAGCAACTCTCCCTCACCGCCCACCGAGTGATGGGCTTGCGCGAGGTAGCCGAGCTCGGCCCCGAAGAGGCGGTCGAAGCGATCGCCCTTCGTACCCGTCGCTACGCCGCCTATCAGCGGAAATGGATGCGCCGCATCCCCGAGCTGATTAGAGTCAATGCCAACCGTTCAGTGGAAGAGGTTGCCGATGAGATTGTCGAAGTGGCACGGACTGGGAAACGACTATCTGCTCCTGGAGCAATCTGAGCCCGCGCTCGAGCTCACCCCCGAGCGAGTAGCCAGGCTCTGCGACCCCCACTTCGGCGTTGGCTCGGATGGCATCGTCGAGATCGTCTCGACCAGCGCCGACGAGGCCGAGGCAAGAATCTGGAATCCCGACGGCTCGCTGGCGGAGCTGTCCGGTAACGGTGTTCGTATCGCCGCTCGCTGGCTCGCGCGCCGCAACACGCGAGCAGACGTCCGGATTCGTGTCGGCGCGCGCGCGGTCGACGCGCACATGCTCGGCGGCCTCGAGGTCGAGGTGGAAATGGGCGAAGTCGAGGTGGGTGAGCTCGAGACAGTCGATCTCAACGGCGAGCAGATCGAGCTCATCCCGGTCTCGGTGGGTAATCCACACGCTGTCATCCCGCATGAGCCGGAGCGCACCGAGCTGCTCAGGCTCGGCCCTCTCGTCGAACGCCATCCGCGCTTTCCCGAGCGAACGAACGTCCAGCTCCTTTACGTCGACAACCGCCACGAGATAACGATCGCCGTCTGGGAGCGCGGCGCGGGCGAAACGCTCTCCTCGGGCACGAGCTCGGTAGCGAGCGCCGCCGCCGCGATTGCGCAGGGATGGTGTGAGAGCCCGGTCACGGTACACCTGGTCGGCGGCGATCTGATCGTCTCGCTCTCGCCGCAGGGGAAAGCGACTCTGGTCGGCGAGGCACAGGAGATCTGCGCCGTCGAGCTATCACCCGAGCTCCTGATCTAGCTTGTTGTTAATAATCCTTCGGCTATCCAAAACAAGTGCGTCGGGTGGGGGAGATATTGAGAATCGCAACAGCGCTGGCAGCGGCGCTGCTATCCAGCTTGCCGCTGGTCGCCTCGAGCTCGAGCCAGGCAGCCGTCTCGACCAGCTCGATCAGCGCGAGGTGCTTTAGCTACAAGACCGATCGCGTCACCAACAGCGTCTGTGAGTACGTCTTCGAGCAGCCGTTCTTGCTCAAGGGATACTCGGACGGCGGGCCGAGCGTTCTTTCCTATGCGGTGCGGTGCGGACCTGCCCTCACCTGGCCGGTAAACGTGTCGGCGATAGACGACAGGGTCGGGTACAAGCGCTCGATCACGGTCAGGGGCAGTTTCAACGTCTTAGGTGGGAAGGGCGCCCCGACTGCCGCCCGACGTTGCGCCGCTCAACGCAAGATGGCGGCCTTCCTCACGGTGAAGCTGAAGATGGGGAGGGGCGTTACAAAGACGAACCTGATAGTCAAGCTCGACAACAGCTTGCCCTGGGGGAGTTAGGAGCGCGTTTCAAATGAAGCACTCCACCGTCTGACCGCGCTCAGCGGCGCGCTGCTTCGTCCTCAGTCGCACCCGTATCTCTGTCGATACGGGCACTCCCTGCGTCCTAGCATCCCATCCACTGATCACACTCAGTCGGCGGGTCATCAATTGAAACGAGCTCTAACGAGGCCGCGCGAGGCCGGCGCGAGATCAGTTCTTGTTCTGATGCAGAGCAGCGTTCAGGGCGACGGTATTGCCTCTTTCCTTCACCTCGATCGCACCGGTCTGACTGTTACGCCAGAAGAGTAGCCCCGAGCGCCCGCTCAACTCGCGCGCCTTCACGACGCCGCCGTCGGGCATCGTCACCCGGGCGCCGGCGGTTACGTACAGTCCGGCCTCGATCGTGCAGCCGTCGCCGAGCGAGATGCCGCAGCCCGAGTTGGCACCCAGTAAGCAGTGCGAGCCGATGTGGATGACCTCTCCGCCGCCACCTGAGAGCGTGCCCATGATCGAAGCGCCGCCTCCGACGTCCGACTCGGGTTCGACCACCACGCCAGCCGAGATCCGTCCCTCAACCATCGACGGTCCCAGCGTGCCGGCGTTGAAATTCACGAACCCGGCGGACATGACAGTCGTTCCGGGAGCCAGATGGGCGCCGAGGCGAACATTGTAAGCGTTGGCGATTCGAACGCCGGAGGGCACCACGTAGTCGGTCATGCGCGGGAATTTGTCGACCGAGCGAACCTTCAGCTCGATTCCCTGCGCCATCAGATCCGCCCTGGTGCGCTCGAACTCCTCACTGTCGAAGGGGCCTCGATCGCTCCAGACAATGTTCGGCAGGATGCCGAAGATGTTCTCGAGGTTGCAGCCGTGAGGCCGAATCTTTCGTTGCGAGAGAAGATGGAGACGCAGATAGATGTCGACGACGTCGGCCGGCGGATCGCTGAGGTCGCTGATGAAGCAGAGGACGGCTCGTCGTGAGCGTTGGGAGCCGAAGGCCTGATCGTCCTTTGGGAGAGCGGCGAGAATCGTCCTGAGCGCCTCGATGTTGGGATCGGGTTTCCGGCCCACTTCGCCTTCGGCAAGCAGTTGGATCGCCTCGTCGAGTTGCTCGGGCTCCAGCTCGAAGCTCCCGCCGCCGGTCTTACTACCCGCGACCCTGGAGAGAACCGCGGCGGCTTCGAAGTCGCCGCCGAGGTTGGTGAACGGGTAGTAGATGTCGAGCACGCGGGCGAAGCGGCTTTTATTCGCCAGACCGACAGCGAACGCCGCGGGGCGGCGATACCCTTTATTGGCCTCGATCTCGGCGACGAGAGAGTCGAAATCCTTCTTGCTCATCGTTCTCAATGGTGTCACAAGAGGCGATCGAGCAGCGCCGCTGCCTGCTCGCACTCCTCGAGTGTCGGTACCAGCGCCATGCGCACGTACCCCTCGCCGTGCTCACCCAGGTACGAGCCTGGCGCGACCACGATTCCACTGTCCAGCAGCCGCGCTGCAAATTCTTGCGACGTCTCGCTCTCCGGCACGGCGATCCAGAGGAAGAAGGTTGCCTGACTCGCCGCCACGCGAAGTCCCGCCCGCTCGAGCGCCGTCATCATGATCTCTCGCTTGGCGCGGTATCGCTCGCGCGTCCTCTCGACATGTGTCTCGTCGCGCCAGGCCTTGATCGAGGCCAGCTGGATGAACTCCTGTGGAGTCGTGCCGAGAGTGGGGCGGAGCAGACGAAGCGCGTCGACAACCTCGCGGCTGGCCGCGACGAAACCCGAGCGATACCCGGGCATCGACGATCGCTTGCTGAGGGTGTTGAAGACCACGACGTTACGCCGGTCCGGCACCTCCAGCGCCGAGGGTGGGCGCTCGTCGAAGTAGATCTCACTGTAGGCCTCGTCCGAGCAGAGTAAAAAGTCGTGCTCGAGCGCCAGCTCGGCCAATCGCTCGAAGAAGGAAAGCGGCGCAACTGCTCCGGTCGGGTTGTTCGGATAGTTGAGCCAAAGCAGCGCTACTCGCTGCCAGGTGTCCGCCTGCACCGCATCGATGTCGGGCAGGAAGCCGTTCTCCTCGGTCAGCGGCAGTCGCATGACCTCGGCACCGGCGAACCGAGCACCGCGCTCGGGAACCGGATAGGCGGGATCGGCGACCAGTACCAGGTTCTTCGGCGCCCGCAGATCTACGACCTGCGCGAAGGTGAAGATCGCTTCCTTGCTGCCGAGAGTCGGGATCACCTCGTGCTCGGAGTCGACGGCAACGCCGAAACGCTTGTCGCACCACTCGGCGATCGCGCGCCGGAGCTCGATAAGCCCAATTGCGCGCGGGTACTTGCAGCGCTCGGGCAGGCTGGCGGCTGACCGCGTCGCGAATGAAGGCCTCGGTTTCTTCGTTCGGATCGCCCATGCCGAAATCGATTACCTGAATACCGCGGGCCGCGGTCTCGCGCCTGGCTTCGTCGAGTCGAACGAAGGGATACGTACCGAACTCATCGAGTATGGGAGTGAAACGCATCAGATCTCCTTGGAGAGAAACCTACAAAGAACCTCGAATGAACGCTTGAGTTGCCGTACCTCTACCCGCTCGTCGGCTCGATGGGCGAAATTCGGTGCGCCCGGGCCGAAGTTGACCGCGTCCAACCCGCGAGCGGCGAACTCCGCGACCGGCGTCCAGGCCTGCTTGGGCTGGACTGTCAGATCGCCGGCTCGACGCAGGCGCCCCAGCAGAGCCGAGGAGGCGGGTACACGCGCGGGGGGTGAATTGCTCGTCAGCTCGAGCTCTACCGCGTCGCCGAGCAGCTCGCGCAGGCGAGTCTCGGCCTGGGCCGGCGTGCGCGCCGGTGAGTAGCGAAAGTTGACGCGGGCGACACAGCGGTCGGGAATCACGTTCGCCGCGATTCCCGCCTCGATGCCGGTCACGCTCACGACCTCGGTGAAGCTCAGTCCACCCTGTTCGAGCTCGAGCGGTTGGGCCTCCAATAGCGGCTTCAGCCCCTCGATCGCCACGCTGATCGCGTTCGTTCCCAGCCATGGTCGGGCCGAGTGAGCGCTCTCGCCGCGGAAGACGGCGTCTGCGTACAGGTTCCCGAGGCAGCCGGCCTGGATCTCGTTGTCGGTCGGCTCCATCACGATCACCAGCTCCGCCTGATCGAGCTCCGGCAGAGCCGCGAACAGCCCGGGCAGCGAGCTCTGCTCTATCGGTAGCTCTTCGCGCGGGAAGAAGAGAAAGCTCGGATCGACCTCCAGCGCTGGAGATTCCTCGGCGATCCAGCGGGCGAGCTCGATCATCACCGCCAGGCCCGCCTTCATGTCGCTCGAGCCGCATCCGACCACGGCGCCGTCGTCGATGCGACCGGGGAGGTTCCCCTGCGCCGGTACCGTGTCGAGGTGCCCGGCGAATACCACCAGCGGGCGTCCGCTGCGAGGCGGACGGGCATAGACCGCGTCGCCACCCGAATGCACGAGCTCGACCGGGCTCTCCAGAAGCGAGCCGATATGCCCGGCCAGAGCCCGCTCGGCTCCGCTCGCCGAGGCGATGTCGACCAACTCGAGCGTGCGCTCAGCCAGACGCCGGGCTGTATCAGAGCCTGTGACCATCATTCCGAAAGGCAGCCTAGCGGCCGGCTCGGTTGCTGGCTGGGCGAGTCGGCATACTAAGTATCGTGACCGCGCATCAGCCCGATCCCGCGCCGGGCGCGGAGCCAGAGCGTGGCTTCGCTCTTGCGGTCTTCGCGCACGGCGTGGACGCCGCGGGCGAGCTGGCCGAGCTGCGCGAGCTGGCACGCACCGCCGGTGTCGCAATCGCCGCCGAGCTCGTACAGCATCGCGCCCGCCCCGATCCGCGTTCCTTCGTCGGAAAGGGCAAGCTCGGGCAGCTGGAAAGCGCCTTCCCGGCCTCGGGCGCCGAGGTGCTGATCGTCGACGACGAGATCTCACCCGTGCAGCAGCGCACGCTCGAAGACGCGCTCGAGGCCCGCGTCGTCGATCGCACCCAGTTGATCCTTGACATCTTCGCCCAGCACGCGGTCAGCGCCGAGGGCAAGCTCCAGGTCGAGCTGGCCCAGCTGGAGTACAACCTGCCGCGCATGCGCGGACTGTGGAAGCACCTCGAACGGCTGGGCGGCGGCGTCGGCACTCGCGGCCCCGGCGAGACTCAGCTCGAGAGCGACCGCCGCGAGGCCCGCCGCCGCGTCTCGCTCCTGAAGCGGCGTTTGCAGGAGCTCTCGAAGCGGCGCGAGACCGGGCGCAAGGAACGCCGCCGCGGCGACAAGCCGACGATCGCCCTGGCCGGATACACGAACGCGGGTAAGTCCACGCTACTGAACGCGCTGGCGGGCTCCGGCGTCTCGGTCGAAGACCGCCTGTTCGAGACGCTCGACCCGACCACGCGCTCCTTCGACCAGGACGGCAGGCAGTACCTGGTGACCGACACCGTCGGCTTCATTCGCCGGCTGCCGCACCAACTCGTCGAGGGCTTCGCCGCCACGCTCGAGGAAACGCTCGTCTCCGATCTCGTGCTGCACGTCGCCGATGCCTCGCGCGCGCCTCAGGAGCTGTCCGATCAGATCGACGCGGTAGCCTCGGTGCTGAACGAGATCGGCGCCGATGAGCTGCCGGCGGAGCTCGTCCTGAACAAGATCGACAGGGTTGACGCCGTCTCGCGCAAGCGCCTGGCCAATCGCTATCCCGACGCCCTGCAGATTTCGGCGCTGCGCGGCGACGGGCTGGACGCGCTGCGCTCTCGTTTGGCGTCGCGCTTCGCCGACCGGTTCGAGCCCGTGCGGCTACTGATTCCCCACGATCAGGCCGGAGCGCTCTCCGAGCTGTACAGGTTGGGCGCGCCGATCGAGGACCGACGCGACGAGGCCGAGGGCGTCTACATCGTGGCGCGCCTCTCGCCCAGCACGCTTGGCCGGCTTTCGCGCTTCGTCGTTTCCGCGAGCGCGCAATCGAGGCAAGCCCGCTGATGGAGCTGCAGATCTGCCGTCTCCGGCCCGAGGCAGTGATTCCCGAACGGGCCTACTTCGGCGACGCCGGGCTCGACCTCGCCGCCTGCGAACGGGTCGAGCTGGCGCCGGGCGAGCGAGCCACGATCGGTACCGGCCTGGCGGTGGCGATTCCGGAGGGCCACGCCGGCTTCGTCCAGCCGCGTTCGGGTCTCGCCGCGCGCCACGGCATCTCGCTCGTCAACTCGCCGGGCCTGATCGACTCTGGTTACCGCGGCGAGCTGCGGGTGGTTGTACTGAACACCGACAAGCACAACTCTTTCACGATCGAGCCCGGTATGCGGATCGCCCAGCTGGTGGTCATGCGCCTACCCGAGGTCGAGTTGGTTGAGGTCGAAGCGCTGCCGGAGAGCGATCGCGGCGGGCGCGGATTCGGATCGTCGCGAGCGTAGGGGAGATGAGAGAGCCCCGCATCCGCGTCTCGGCAATGCTTCACTGGCGCGGACGCATCCTGCTCTGCCGCCAGGAGAAGCCCGGCAAGGAATACTGGCTGCTCCCCGGCGGCGGCGTCGACAGCGGCGAGACGCTGGTCGAGGCGCTGCAGCGAGAGCTGGCCGAGGAGCTAGGCATCGAGTACGACTTTTCGATCGAGGGCCCGATCGCGCTGGCCGACTCGATCGCGCCCGGCCGCCGCCCCGTCACCAAGCACGTCGTTCACATCATCTTTGCCAGCGACCTGAGCGAGCACTCGCTGGAGGAGGTCTCCTCGATCGACGACGCGGTGCGCGGCCACCGCCTCTTCTCGCCCGAAGAGCTTGACGACGTCGTCATCCACCCGCCCATTCAGCGCTTCCTGCGCAGCTGGCAGCCCGGCGACCCGACCGTGTACCTCGGCAAGCTCTGGATTCCCTGAGCGCGGACAGAAGACTGACCGCACCGCGTTACGACACGGCTATTCGACAGGCGAGGTCTCACTGGACGATTGTGCGACCTTGACCCGTTTTGCCTCCTCGTTCTTCTTCGCCTGGAGATAACCGAGTACGCCGCCGCCAGCGATCACTCCGATCTGAATGAACGCTCGGGCAATAGTCGGGATAGGGAGTCTGTTGGTTACGGCCAAAGAAAGAAAGCTGAGAACAAAACCGGTTCCTGCGATGTAGATGGAATAAACGAGGTAACGCGTAGCGCCGCTTCTTGTGAGCCTAGGAGCCCGGCGATCTAACGATCTTCCTCGGCTTGCTCTGGATGCGTCCCCGGCCGGCTTCACTGCCTCGGTCTTCTTCGCCTGACGGTACCCGACGGCGCCACCCCCGGCTGCGACTGCCAACTCGATGAGCACCTTCATACCGAAAGAAAGACTGCTGTCGATGACAAACAGCGAAGCAATAAAACCGAACGCTAAACCCGTAATGAGAATGTTGCCGAGGTAGACGACGAAGCGCATGGCGGCTCCTGTTTTAGCGAATACGGTGGAATCGGTAAGGGGCTCGTAACCTTGAGGGCACTCGTCGTCCGTGCGCCGATCCAGCACTTCCTGTGTACCTCGGCTAGCGGAACTTCCCACCGCGCACCCGCGCCCGCCCCAGCGCAACGGCATGAGCCTCGTGCTCGAGCTCGTCGTCGAGCGCCTCCAGCTCGGGCACCTCGCCCAACTTCCGCTCCAACGCTTGCGCGAGCAGCCAGTCGGCCAGCCAGGGGTTTCTCGGAAGGAGGGGCCCGTGCAGGTAGGTGCCGATCGCCTTGCCCAGGCGGCAGCCCTCGAAGCCGCTTCCGCCGTCGTTTCCGAAGCCGTGCACGACGCGCCCGAGCGGGACGGCGCCGGGGTCGAGCCGCGTGCGGCCGCCGTGGTTCTCGAAGCCGACCACCGTGAGCATCTCGCCGGGATCGAGCTCGCACTCGATCGAGACGTCGCCGATCATGCGAACCTCACCGGCGACCGTGTCGAGCGGCAGTACGCCGGCACCGGGCATCTCGACGCCCGTCCGGTCACGGTAGCCGCGCCCGAGCAGCTGATAGCCGCCGCAGACAGCGAGCAGCGCCGCTCCAGCCTCGAGCGCCGCGGAGATCTCGTCGCTGCGCCTCGCCAAGTCCGGCGCGATCAGCGCTTGCTCGCGATCCTGCCCGCCGCCCAGGTAGATCAGGTCACAGTCGGGCGCAAGCGTCTCGCCGCTACCGATGCCGATCACTTCCAGCTTGTAGCCGCGCCGTTCCGAACGGCTACGGAAAACCGCGATGTTGCCGCGATCCGCGTAGATGTTCAGCTGCTCGGGATAGAGGTGGCAGAGCCGAATCTTCTTGTTCATTCGGGTTTCCCCGTCAGTCCGGACTGCTCGCGGGCCCGCGCGGCTCGCTTCCAGTAGCGGTCGGCGTGCCCGCGCTCGGCGAGCAGCGTCTGCAACTCGAGCATCGCGGTGTAGGTCGGGCAGACGACAAGCTCGCCGTTCTCGGCGGTCAGCTCCAGCCCGCGATCGAGCGCCTCGGCTGGTGAGGGCACGACTTCGATCCGACTCTCCGGGAAGCCTGCGTACTTGAAGCGAAGCGCCAGCTCGGCGGCCCGACCGCCACTCGCAACCAGGCGCTCGAGACCGCCCAGCAGCGGCTCGAAGTCGACGTCCCAGATCCAGGAGACGTCCTGCCCGTCGGCGATCCCGTCGTTGAGCGCGATCACCATCATCTTCGGAGTGCCGGAGGCGACGATCGTGCGCACCACCTCGTTGGCGCCGGTTGGATTCTTGATCAACAGAAGGAGCAATCTCTTGTCGGCGATCGCGACTCTCTCCGAGCGGCCGAAGGCGGCCTCCGTGCTTTCCAGGCCGCTCGCGATCTCGTCGGTCTGAGCGCCGAGGGTGAGTGCCAGCGCCGCCGCCGCAAGTGCGTTGTAGATGTTGTAGAGGCCGGGTAGTCCGAGCGTCACGGTTCGCGTTTGCTCCGGTAGCTGGAGCCGGAAGCTCGAGCCCCTCAAGCCGTCGAGCGTGATCTGCTCGGCCCAGATATCCGGTTTCGAACGACTGAACCCGCAGCCGGGACAGGAATAGTCGCCGAGGTGTCCGACGTAGGCGAAGCGGTAGTCGTAAGCGACGCCACAGGCACTGCAGTAGCGAGCATCCGCGGCGTGGGGGACGGGCCCGCCGTGACGGGCATCCTCAATTCCGAAGCGGATGACATGTTCGCGCCCGCGCGCGAGCTGGGCGAGCTGGGGATCGTCCTCGTTGATGATCAGCGCGCTGTTCGCGGGAAGCTCGGCAACGACCCCGCGCCAGCGCTCGGCCAGCAGCTCGAGCTCGCCGTAACGATCGAGTTGGTCGCGAAAGAGGTTGCCGAGACAGAGCGCCCGCGGTTGCAGCGCTTCTACCACCCGCGGTAGCGCCGCCTCGTCCACTTCGAATAAGCCCAGCTCGGCGCCACGCGTATGCAGAAGTGCCGTGGCCACGCCCGAGGATAGGTTGGCACCGGCTGGGTTTCCGGCCATCCGAAAGCGGGAGGCGAGAATCGCGGCGGTCATCTTCGCGCTCGTCGTCTTGCCGTTCGTGGCCGAGATGACGGCCGAGCCCCGCGTGAGCCTCTTTGCCAGGCGCGCACTGGCTCCCGGGTCGAGGGCATTCAGCACCCGTCCTGGCAAGGTCGTGCCCCCGCCCCTGCCGCTGACGCGCGAGGTAACACCGGCGGCGCGGGCAACTAGAGTGCTGATTACGAGCGGTAGTCGCACCGTGACTACGAGCCTACAGGACGTCCTTCCGTCCGATGCGTAGGGTATCCGTCTAACTTGATGGGTGATGCTATTTCCTGCCTCCGATCGATAACGTGGTGTGTGAGTAACAGTCGTGCTTGTTCCTGTGCCCAAGAACCTCGAGCGAAATGAAGTTCACGTCAACCCGGTCGTATCCGTGGATGCGAGAACGGGACGCTGTTTCGTGTTCGCAAGCGGACGCCACCGTCGCGCACGAGGGCCACTGACGATGCCGCCTAGCGCGACATGAACGACCGCCGCGCTCTTCATCGCGATCGTGGGCACGCTCGCTCGAGGGCACTGTCGAGAAGAGTCTCGCCGTGAACGAAGCCGACCTCGGCAAGGGATCGAGGCCCAAACCGGTGTTTCGGCGTCGCAATCTGAGCACACGGATCATCACGACGGCGCTTATCGCCGCCGCCGCCGGCCTGGATGCCGTATTGCTTGTTCGACTCCACTCCGACGCCGGCGGTTGGGGGGGCTTCGCTTGTCTTGGCGCCGCGGCCGCTATCACTCAGCTGCTCATGACACGCAACTCGTCCTCCCGCCGCGCCCACGAGTCGATCGCGGTGTTCATCGTGGCGGCGGCGCTCGTGCTCCCGCCCGAGTTGGTCGTCCTCGTTCCGCTCGCGCAACACATTCCCGAATGGCTCAAGCAGCGCTACAGCCTGACCGCGCAAGCGGCCTACGATCTCCTGCGCCACGTTGGCCGCGTTCGGCGCCTGGGCCGGCGCCGATCTCTTCTTGCAAGGTCAGGGGCTGAGTGCGAGCACAACCGGCGAGATAGCGCTGGCCGGCCTGCTGGCGGCCACGACCTTCGTGCTCGTCGATCACAGCCTGATCGCGATCGTCAAGCGCGAGCCGGGCGCCGGTTTCAGCACCTGGCGATCGGCGATATCACTAAACGCGCTCGGCTACAGCTTCGCTCTGGCCGCACTAGGCGTAGTGGTCGCTCTGATCTGGACCTACGACTCCTGGCTGGTTCTTTTCGCGATCGCCCCACTGGCGCTCGCGCAACGTTCGCTCACGGTGCCGCGCCTGCAAGAGGAGGCACGAATCGACCCGAAGACGGGCCTCTACAACGCACGCCATCTCGGTCGTGTGTTCGGCGACGAGCTGGCGCGCTCGATTCGCTACGGCCACCCGCTCTCGGTATTGATGGTCGACCTCGATCTCCTGCGCGAGGTCAACAACACCTATGGCCATCTCGCCGGCGACGCCGTCCTTTGCGCGGTAGCCGATGTGTTCCGCTCGCAGCTGCGTCACTATGACGTGGCGTCTCGTTTCGGTGGCGAGGAGTTCAGCATCCTGCTGCCGGAGACCCCGATCGAGAAGGCGCTCGAGATCGCGGAGCGGATCCGCCTCACCGTCGCCCAGCGCTCTGTCGAAGTCTCGACCTCGAGCGAGCCGATCCACGTGACCGTATCGATCGGGGTCGCCTCGTTCCCGAGCGACGGCGCCGATCAGAACGCGCTCGTGCATCAGGCCGATCTGGCTGTCTATCGAGCCAAGCTGCAAGGCCGCAACCGGGTACAGGCGGCGAGCGCCGAGGCGGCCGTCCTTGGCACCCTCCCTCGCCGTTCAGCTCGAGGTTGCGACCCAGATCGCGGAGCACGAAGAGCGCACAGCGCCGGAGTCGACGCGAGCTCCGCGGCCGCGCGCGGCCCAGAACCCGTACTTCTTCTCGCTCTCCCTCCGCCTCGCCACACTCGTCGCTCTCATCAGCACAACCGGCATCGCGCTTGGCATCGCGGCAATGGTCTTCTCGCACGGACCCGTCGACTGGGGCGGGATTGTTGCCGTCACAGCGCTGGTCGGAGTGGGCCAGGCGCTCGCCATTCAGGTCGACGACGGCTCTATCTCCGTCAGCGCGGTCGGCACGATCGCCGGCGTCGCCCTGTTCGACGTGCGCGTCGCGCTTCTACTCGCCGTAACGACGAGCGTGGTGGAGTGGAGCGCACGCCGCTCGGCGTTACACCAATTTCTTTTCAACGTCGGCGGTTTGACTCTCGCGGGACTAGCCGCCGGCGGCGTCTTCGCGCTGGGCCGCGAGCTCAGTCCTCGCCAGATCGTCTTCGATTTGGCCGGAATAGTCGCCGGGGGCGTCTTCTTTCTCGTCAACACCGGCTTACTCGCAGCCGCCCTGGCGCTCGAGGGCAATGAGAGCTGGCTCGCCGCCTGGCGCGAACGCTTCACGTGGCTCGTTCCCTACTACCTCGTCTACGGTCTCGTGGGGGCGCTGATCGCGGTCGCCTACCACGCGATCGGCAGTGAGGCTCTGCTCGTCTTCGCGTTACCGCTCCTGATCATGCGCAAGACGCAGGAGGACTACCTCAGCCACGCTCAGAAAAGCGCGCACAAGCTGCGCCAGGCCGCCGAGACGATCCAGGAGCAGAACCTCTCGCTCGAACAGGCGAACACGCTGCTTCGCGAGCGCTCGACGGCTGCGATGGAAAGCCTCTCTGCGACCGTCGATGCTCGCGACTCCTACACCGCCGGCCACTCCCGCCGCGTCCAGCAACTCACGCTCGCGATCGGCCGCGAGATCGGTTTGTCACAGGCGGAGTTGAACATCCTGGGCCAGGCCGCCCTCTTCCACGACATCGGCAAACTGGCCGTGCCCGACGCGGTGCTGCTCAAGCCGGCAGAGCTGAACGACTTCGAGTGGGAGCTGATGCGACGGCACGCCGACGAGGGCGCTCGCATCATCGAGCGTCTCGGTTTCCTGGCCGACGCGGTTCCGGCCATCCGCCACCACCACGAGCATTTCGACGGCTCCGGCTACCCGGAGGGCCTCGCCGGAGAGGAGATCCCGCTCGGTGCCCGCATCATCCACGTGGCCGACGCGCTCGACTCGATGCTCACCACGCGCACCTACCGCTCGGCCCGCAAGATCCAGCAAGCGCTACTCGAGCTACGCGACAACGCCGGCGAGCAGTTTTGTCCGCGCTGCGTCTCGGCGCTGGAGAACATCCTTCCGCTCGATGTCGAAGAGTCGGCGGGGGACACACCCGAAGACGAGTCACCCGAAAGCGCGCTCGAGCTCGCTCGCTAGGTTTTCAGCGTTCAGGCCCGCATCAGCGTCGGATCGAACACTCGACCACGCGCGCCAACCTGTCCTGAATCGGCTCTCTCTGATCGAGATCGATACACTTTGCATTTCTCGCATATTGCTATAAACTAGTTGCGATGGCGACGAAGCCTCCCCTTCGCGCGTTGACGACGATCGATCCGCAAGCCCTGGCCAGCTTTCAGGCGAGCATCCGTAAGCGCTACTCGAACGACCGCATCCTGAGCGAGCTACGCGCCTGCGCCGAGCGGCTCGGACGCTCGCCAACGATGCGCGAGTTCGCAAATGACGAGGCGACGACGATCCACCCGCAAACGGTGATCGAGCACTTTGGAAGCTGGAACGCGGCCAAGCGCGAGGCGGGCCTTGTGCCGAGGCGTTTTGCCACGCGCGAAGAGCTTCTTCGCGTCCTACGCGAGCTGGGGGAGGAGCTCGGTCGCACGCCGACCGCGCGAGACCTCGATGCGCGCAAGGGTCGTGTCCCGTCGAAATCTCTCTACTGGCACACCTTCGGTTCGCTCCGTGATGCTTTGCGCCAGGCCGGTTACGACCTGCCGGTCGGGGAAGAGCGCCTCGAGCGCGCGATCGACCAGGGAGCCGCGATCGCGCAGGAGCTTGGCCGTCTACCGCGTTTCGCCGACTGGGCGGGCAGGCACGCGATCGATCCGAGCGTGATGAGCGAGTGGCAGGTATACCGCCTGTTCGAGGCTCGGCGGGGTGCCTGGTCGACCTTTCAGTACCTGATCAGCGCTCGCTTGCACGAAGAAGGCATTGAGGTCGAGACGGGGGGGATACTCGTCCTGCCGGCGGAACGAGTCGCGACAAAGCAGTTGATCTAGGCTCAGCGAGCGTGCCTCCCCCGTAAGGGTGCTTTCGACCATATAAAGGGGGGAGTTGCATAAAGGCGCTCTCTCCGAAGGCCGATAGAGTGAGCGTGGCACAGCCGATCCGTCCGCATCCGCTCCCGCTGTCGAAACCTAAACCGCCGAAGCTGGAGCTTGTCCGCGCCGCCGAGGCGGACGATCCGAAGCTCGAGTCTGTGCTCGAGGACGAGGTCGAGCTAAGCGAGCTGCCGCAGGAAGAAACGGCGGAAGCAGACGAAACCGCCGCCTATGTAACTCAGACGGCCGATCCGCTCAAGCTCTATGTCCGCCAGATCGGAGACGGGCCTCTCCTCACACCGGCCGAGGAACGGGAGCTGGCCAGGCTCAAGGACGACGGGGACGACGAAGCCAAGTGCAAGTTGATCGAGTCGAACCTGCGTCTGGTGATGTCGATCACGCGCCACTACACGAAGGCCGGCGTACCGTTACTCGATCTGATTCAGGAAGGCAACCTGGGGCTGATCCGCGCCGTCGAGAAGTTCGACTACCGCATGGGCTACAAGCTCTCGACCTACGCCACCTGGTGGATCCGTCAAGCGGTCACCAGAGCGCTCGCCGATCAAGGCCGCACCATCCGCCTTCCCGTACACGTCGCCGAGCAAGTGCGCCGGTTGATGCGCACCCGTCGCGTGCTGGCGCAGAAGATCAATCGCGACCCTACGATCGAGGAGCTGGCGAAAGAGAGCGGATTCTCGGCTGAGCGAGTACTCCAGTTGCTCGACCTGGTCGAGGATCCGGTAAGTTTGGAGACCCCGGTTGGAGACGGGGAGAGCCTTTACGGCGACCTGATCGAGGACACGAAGACCGAGTCGCCCGATGGCGCAACCTCTAATCGTCTGCGCTCGGTCGAGCTGGGCGTCGCGCTCGATAAGCTTAACCCGCGCATGCGACGCGTCCTGAGCGCGCGCTTCGGACTGGACGGACAGACCGCCCGGACACTCGAAGAAGTGGGAGCCGAGCTCGGCATCACCCGCGAGCGTGTGCGCCAGCTGGAGTCCCGCGCCCTGCGCGAGCTACGGACGGTCGCTCCCGACCTCGAGCACTACCTGCGCACTTAACCGTCAAAAGTTCGCCGCTTACAGTCTCACCGTGATAGCCGCGAACTACCGGGAAACGAACTGCATCTCGCGCAGGCGCGATAGCTGCCGCAGCGCCTCGACCTCGATCTGGCGTACGCGCTCGCGCGTCAGGCTGAGACGGCGACCGATCTCTTCGAGTGTCCTGGGCTCGTTGCCCTCGATGCCGTAGCGCATCAGAAGCACTGTCCGCTCGCGCTCGGGGAGGGCGTTCAAAGCCTGGGAGAGAGCCTGCGAGCGGAGCGACACTTCCACCTGCTCCTCGGGTAGCGGCCCTTCGCCCGGGACGAAATCGCCGAAGACCGCATCCTCCTCGTCGCCGACCGGCTGGTCGAGGCTGGTCGACGCGCGGGCGGCGGCCTTGACCTCGTAGGCCTGCTGAGCCGGAAGACCGGCTTCTTCGGCAACCTCCTCGAGCGTCGGCTCGCGGCCGAGCTGCGTCCAGAGCGTGCGCTCAGCGCGATTCATCTTCTGCAGGCGCTCGACGATATGCACCGGCATCCGAATCGTTCGCGCCTTGTCGGCAAGCGCCCGGGCCACCGCCTGGCGGATCCACCAGGTGGCGTAGGTCGAGAACTTGAAGCCGCGGCGCCAGTCGAACTTCTCGACGGCGCGAATCAGCCCCAAGGTTCCTTCCTGAATCAGGTCGAGGAAGGGGAGACCCTGGTTGCGGTAGTTCTTGGCGATCGAGACGACGAGGCGGAGATTGGATTGGATCATCCGCTGCTTGGCTCGTCCGTCTCCGCGCTCGATCCTTTTCGCCAGCTCGACTTCCTGAGCGGCGGTGAGCAACGGGTGGCGTCCGGCCTCGCGCAGGAAGAGCTGGAGCGCATCTGTCGTCGTCTCGTACGAAAAGGTGGCCGCCGCGCTTGCCTGTGCAACCACCTCGGCTTGGTCCTCGGTGACCTCGATTCCGCGCTGCTCCAGTTCGCGATAAAGCCCGTCGATGTCGTAGGCGTCGAGATCGTAGACCTCGATCAGATCGAGCACTTCGCCGGCATGGACCGAGCCCGCGTGCTCGGCGGCGTCGAGGAAGTGTCGCACCTCCTCACTCTCCAGGAAAGTGTCGATGTCGATAGTCATGGCTTCAGACGCGATCCGCGCGGCCTTGCTGCCCCTTATGGAAGCAAACACCATTCCCGTCGGAAATCAATACTTGTTGAGGTATTCCCACCGAGAAAGTGGGTAATTGCCAACGGGTAACCCGATTCCGCTCTGCTGACAGCGGTCAGAATGTCCGGCGATCGGACGCAGCGTGTATCGGGGCGCCGGGTTTGACAATAACGGCCAAGATGACTCCATGAGTACCTATACCGTGAAAAACCTGAAAGAAGTCGAGGACAGCGCACTCGAGTTTGGCCTTGCGCCAGAGCTCGAGGCCCGCTTCGCCTCGTCCGCGCTCGAGCTGGAGCGCTCGGGAATCAGCTACCAGCGCCTGGCGCCGGGCTTCCGCATTCCCTTCGGCCACCAGCACAAAGAGCAAGAGGAGGTCTACGTCCTCGTAGAGGGCAGCGGGCGGATGAAGCTTGACGACGAGATCGTCGAGCTGCGCCGCTGGGACGCCATACGGGTCGCCAAGGAGACGACTCGGAACTTCGAAGCCGGCTCCGAGGGCGCAACGCTGATCGCCTTCGGCGCGCCCGGCACGGGACCGGGAGATGCCGCGATGGTGCCTGGCTGGTGGGTTGATTGAGATGAAGCCCGGAGGAATCGGAACCCTTGGCACGTGCTCGCTGGGGGCTCTTCCTCGTTTGAGGGATGGCGGGATAACGATAGTGATGCGATAGTCGGAAACGTGGCCCTGTGGCAGCGCGACTACATGAGTGGCCGGCCGTACGAAACGGAAGCCATGAAGCGGAAGCGGCTCGATGAGCGGCTAGATCGGTGGTTGGCCGGTAAACGGCTAGCGAGGGGTGTTACAGGGTCGGGAGAAGAGCTACGAGCTAACGTCAGGCGTTGGGTGACGAGGCGAGAAACCGTAAAGGCGGTCGGTAGTTACGAGCGGATTCCTGCGTGGTCGGAGTCTGAACGGTCTACCAGCGCAAACGGAGAGATCGTTAGGTTCGCGTTCTGGGTTGGCGTTGCGGTGTGCATCGCATTCGGGATGCTTTGGCTTGCAACGAGATTGATCGGTTAACGGGTGTCGTCCGGCAAACGAGGCGATTTATCGAGTGCGTGCACGATAACCGGTGTTATGTCAAGTCGCTGAATCTCACGCCGATCTGCGGCGGGCCGACTCCCCCCATCTCGCGCCGGGGACGAATGCCCTAGAAGGTCGAGCCGCGCGCCCCAGAGATGATCAGGATCAATATGGCCAGCGCGGCCACCAATCGATAGACGACAAAAATCGTGTAGTCGTGGCGGCGGAGATAGCCAAGTAGCGCCCAGATCGCCACCAGGCCGCTACCGGCAGCCGCCAGGATGCCGACGATGAACGGCCCGACCCAGCCCGCGGGAAGCCCAGGACCGAAGATTACGTCCTTGAACAGCTTGAGCATGGCGGCGCCGAAGACCACCGGCACCAGCATCAGAAACGAGAATCGGGCGGAGGAGTCGCGGTCGAGCTTGAACAGTCTCGCGCCGGTGATAGTGATGCCCGAGCGCGAGACACCCGGCACGAGCGCGAGCATCTGGGCGAAGCCCAGCGCCAACGCGTCGCGATAACGAAGCGCCGGCATCGACTTGCTCTCGGGCAGGCGATCGGCGAACCACAGTACGACACCGAATACCGCCAGTGCGATGGCGATCTGCCACGGCTGACCGAGATGCTTTTCGATCACGCTCTCACCCACTGCTCCACCGATCGCGGCCGGGACAGTCGCTACCAGGAGCAACCATGCCAGGCGCTCGTCCTGGGTCTCGATACTTCGGCGGCGGACACTTCCGAACCAGGCGCGCAAGATGGCAACGACCTCGGTCCAAAAATACGCCACCACGGCCACCAGCGTTCCCAGGTGGAGTCCGACGTCGAAGGTCTTGTTGAAGGTTTGGTGGGTCTCGAGGTAGTGCCAGTTCCCCAGCCAGGGCACGAGTATCAGGTGCCCCGACGAGGAGATTGGCAAGAGCTCGGTTAGTCCCTGCGTCAGGCCGAGAATCAGCGCCTGCCAATTTGGAAAGACCCCGCTCTTCTCCCCCACGCCGAATAAAGCCAACGCGACGGCCACGACGAGAGCGACGCCGGCGAGTACGAGAAAGAGGCGCCGGGAATAAAACGACGGCCCGTTTGATTCAGGATCCGATATATCCACAGACCTGTCCACAGCACCACCTTTTCCGTGTGGAAAGTGTCGAAAACATTATGCCGCAAATTGCGGCTTTTCATTCGCTTTAGAGCCTTGTATTACCCTGGTCCATAGTCTAGATTTCCACTTGCGTTGAGTACGGGGTGTGAGTAGAGCGAAGCCCCGCCGGAAGGCACTAGGCGGCAGCCGAACGCCGGAGGGCAGGGCAGACGAAAGCGCCGACGACTTAGCGAAGGGAGCCGAGTAGGGAGCGAGAGTAGGTTGACGTCGCACCCGTAGGTCTAACCGCTTCGGCGGGAAGTTCAACGGGAGCGGCTGACGAAATCGCCACCCGCTCGGCTCCTCTTTTTGTTTACTGACAGATCTTCCGGGTGCCATCGGCAGGAAGAGTAGTCACCTCGTCGGCCACAGAGTCGGCCACAGAGTCGGCGTGCTTCTACGCCGCAGGGTCGGCGGTCGCTGAATGGTTCGTCGTCTCGCTCTCACGAGCGAGGGCGCGCAGCAATAAACTCGAGAGATCAGGTCCCAGCGCTCGCTGTAGACGAACGCGGGCGGGCTCTCTCTGCCGTAGATTCATCTCATCAATAGCAGCGAAATGATCGAGCAAAAGCCCGGCGCCTCGCTTGGGATTACGCGTTGGGATCTCTTCGTTCATTTCACTCTGGACTATCGGCTCGCAGCGACCTACGACTCCATCCCTATTCCGAGTAGCACGTCTCACTCCATGCTTAGAGTCGCCATAAGAGTTCTGAAAGCTGAGGCCCGTCGGCGGGAAGTACGCCAGTTCGAGGCTCTTCGCGCCTCGCGGGTCTAGGGCGGCGCGGCCGTCAGGTTAGGAAGGTGAGTCGGTATTTACCGATCTGCACCTCGTCGCCGTCTGCGAGCTCGGCGGATTCGATTCTGCGGCGATTGAGGAAGGTGCCGTTGAGACTCCCCTGGTCCTGAAGCAGAAACCGGGATCCGTCGTTAACGAGCGTCGCGTGACGGCGCGACACGGTTACGTCATCGAGGAAGACTTCGCAATCGGGCGAGCGCCCGATCGTCGTCTGCTCGCGGACCGCCGAGAAAACCTCCCCTGCCAGACCTCCACCCGAGCGAACGACCAGAGCCGGGCCCTGGATACCCAACTCACCGAGATCGAGCGCGCGCCTCTTCGACCTCGTCCGGGGTAAGGGCCAGCGTGGTCTCGGCGCCTGCTTCCTCGTGCACGAGCAGCGCGCCGCACTTGGCGCAGAAATTAGCGGCTTCTGGATTCTGGAAACCGCACTGAGGACAGTAGGAGTGACTCACTCGAATTCGTCGGGTGGTGGGGCTTTGCCGGCAAGAATCTCGGTCAGCTTGTCGATGTCGGTACTGAGACTGCCCTCGCCGCCCCCTTCAACCGACTTCTGTAGTCGAGCTACCAGCTCAGCGCGCAGGATGTCGATCTTCCCGTGCAGGAGACGACGCTTGTACGAGAGCTCGTCTTCTTCCTTTTTCAAGTCCGCGATCAGGCTGCGGAGCTCGTCATCGGAGAGGGTGGTGAGGTCAGCAAGTGGTTCCACGCTTTGGCCTTTCGTCTGTTATCCCGCTATGCCCAGTAAAGCAGGCGCTCTTACAGGGGTCAATCGACGGCGACGGACGACCCCTCGTTCGTCTCGCTGTCGGAACTGAGGATTTCTTCGACCAGGACACGCATCTCGCTTTCCAGCTCGTTCGAGCGCTCGGAGTCGACGCCTTCGGCGTAGATGTGAACCACAGGCTCGTCGGAGTCGGCTATGACCTGAGCCCAGCCGCGAGCGTCACCGACCTTGACGCCGTCCGTGAGATCGAGCTTTCGATCCTTCATCCGCTCGACGAGAACACGCATGACGAGCCCCTTCTTCGCCCACGGGCAGTGAAGCCGGCGGTGCACCAGCGTACTCGGTGGGAGTTTCGCGATCAGCTCCGAGATGGGTTGCGACACCGGCGCCAGCAACTCGAGCAGCTTGCACAGGCTCGCCACGCCGTCGTAGGCCGGGAGAAAGTCGGGGAAGACGTATCCCCCACCTACCGCGCCGGCGAAGATCACGTTTTCGCCGGCGGCTTCTCGTGTTAGATCGACCAGCGAGGCGCGCGTGCGAATCACGTGCAGCCCGGATTTCTTGGCCAGCTTCTCGACCTGGCTTGTGACCGTGACCGGGAAAGCGACCTTACCGCGCCGCCCACTCGCGCCAATCAGGCTCAGGAAAAGAAGCAAGACCTTCTCGACCGGAATCTCGTCTCCCTTCTCGTCGATCAGGTTCAAGCGTTCGCCGGCTCGATCGAAGACCGCTCCCAGATCGGCGTTGGCTGCGGTAACAAGCTTCTTTGCCTGCGCCAGCGACTCGGAACTTGGGTGGATTTGGTTCAAGCGCTCGAGCATGAAACCGTGCGCCGAGACAACCTCGATCCCGAGCGGCGAGAGCATGAGAGGCAGCACATAGGCGGCGGCCGAGTAGCCGTAGTCGACAACCAGCCTGAATTTGCGTGCGTTCACCAGCTCGGCGTCGATCGAATCGAGCAGATCCGAAGCGTAAGTCTCACGAGCGCGAACCGGATAACTGATCTCGCCTACCGCGTCGGCGGCAGTGCGGCGCAGCTCCATACGAGAGAAGTGCTTGTCGATTTCTTTCTGCAATCGCTCGCCGAGTTGAATGCCCGGCGGCTCGAAGAAGCGGATCTGGATCACCTCGGGGTCGATCGCGCTGCAGCCGACGTGTATACCAAGCTCATAGCTCTCGGCTTTGAGCAGATGACGGTTTATCGCAGCCGGCAAGATGCGTAGGTCGGCTACATCCACGCCGGTCGAGTTGAGACCCGAGATCAACGCCCGCTTGATCATTCGACAGGCGGTGGGCGCCTCGCGACTGGTGACGACGCGAGCGCCCTGTTTCAGCGCCGTCCCGGTGGCCGCAGCCAGCCGCACGGCCATCTCGGGTGTCAGATCGACGTTGACGAGACCGACGACGCCGTCCTGACCGAAAAGGCGCGTCGTCGCTCGCGACTCCCAGATGAGATTCTCGTGGATCTGCGCTCCGGACTCGACTTCCTTGTAGGGGTAGATGTGTACGCCCGGCCAGATAACGCCTTCCGCGCCGATCGCCACCTCATCGCCTATCGCCACGCGCTCGTGCACGCGCACGTGCGACCGGATATCGCAGGAACGGCCGATCACTGCGCCCTCGATCAGCGTGTTTTGCCCGACGTAGGTCGCCGAGTCGAGCACTGAATGCGAGACCCGCGCCCGTTCGCGCAGTGTGACACTCGCGCCGAGCACCGAGTAGGGACCCAGGCTAGCGTCCTTGGTCAAGCGCGAGTAGTTGCCGATGAATGCCGGGCCCTCGATCGCCTCGAGGTTGTCGATCTCGACGCCCTCTCCGATCCAGATGTCGCCGCGCAGGCGGATGCCGGGGATATTGAGTTGAACTTTTTCGTCAAGGGCGTCGAAGTTCGCCTGCCGGTATTGATCGAGGTTGCCGATGTCTTGCCAGTAACCGTCGAGAACGCAGCCGTAAATCGGCCTGCCCATTTCGAGCAACAGCGGGAAGAGCTCGGCCGAGAAGTCGAACGAGCGCCCGACGGGAACATGGCGAAGAACCTCGGGATCGATCATGTAGATGCCGGTGTTGATCGTGTCCGAGAACACCTGCCCCCAGGAGGGCTTCTCGAGGAAGCGCTCGACCCGCCCGTCCTCGTCGGTGACGACGATGCCGAACTCGAGCGGATTCTCCACCGACTTGAGGCCGATCGTTACCGCTGCCCCGCGCTCCTGGTGGTGCTTGGCTAGCGCGTTCAGATCGATGTCACAAAGCGCGTCGCCGGAGATGACGAGGAAGGGCTCGTCGATGTCGCGGGCGGCCAGCTTGACCGACCCGGCCGTTCCAAGTGGTTCCTGCTCGACCGAGTAGTCGATCGACATCCCGAGCGCCTCTCCGTCGCCGAAGTAGGTGCGTATCGCCTGCGGCATGAAAGCGAGCGTGATCGTCACATCGTCGATGCCCTGCGCGTGCAGGAGCTCGAGAATGTGCTCGAGGCACGGCTTGCCCACGATCGGCACCATCGGCTTGGGCTGATTCGAGGTCAGCGGACGCAGGCGCGTACCTTCTCCCCCGGCCATGACGATCGCCCTCATCGCGCCAGCACCACCCTGAGCGCACGGGCGACGTAGAGCAGTCCGGCGGTTAGCGCTAACGCCAATCCCGTCCAAAAGATGTACAGCGGCCACTCGGTGCCTTGCTCGGTCACGAGGATGAAGGCGATGCCCGCGTAGAGCAGCCAGGTGCCGGCCTTGCCGAGCTGGTTCACCTTGAAGTCGTAACCGCGTTCCATCACGAACCTATACCCACCAAGGAGAAGAAGATCTCGGCCGAGGATGATCAGCAGAGCGATCAGCGGCAGCCTGTCCGCGTGCCAGAGCAGGATCACGGCCGAGTCGATCATCAGGCGATCGGCGAGCGGGTCGGCGAGCTGACCGAAGCGCGACTCGACGTGCCAGCGACGAGCCAGCCAGCCGTCGAGCTGATCGGTCACCCCGGCGACGGCGAAAACGATTGCGCCGGCAACCGTCCAGCCCTGGTCGGAACGGAGCACAAGGGTGATAAAGACCGGAATCAGCAGAATCCTGAACACGGTCAGCGCATTCGGAATCTGGGCCTGCGAACGGCGAAGCACCTGCTCGGTCATGTAGGAAGAATACTTTCCGCTGCTCGTCGCGGCATTATCGGCCGGAAACCGGCGGTTCCGAGGAGACGTTAGGAGTCCGTTTAGGAGCCGACCTGCGCCGCGGCGGCGGTGAGGCTCTGGGCGCAGCTGCTGCAGGCGGTTACGAGCTGTGTCGCGGTGCCGGTCAGCCGCTGTTTCGCCTCGTCGGCGCCGAGCAGCGCCTCCGAGCTCTGCACCGCAGTGATGTAGTCCTGGGTGAGTTGGGGCAGTGAGCTCGGGTTCGAGGTCATCGCGGTCGCCATATCGGCGTTGATCGCCGTCAGCCTGGCCTCGGCGGTTAGGCGATTGCCGTTCGAGACGGGGTTGTTGCTGGCGTTCATGCAACCCCCGAGCGCGATCGCGGCGACGATCACAAGCGCGGTACCTGCTCGGTAAAGGTGTTGTCGCGTCACGCTGGTGACGTCGGCTTTCCGGAGCGAATCCTTTAGAAGCTCTAACAGAATGAAGACCCGCCGACTGGGTGCGATCGGTGAGAGCGAAGCTAGGACGCAGCGCCTCGTTAGTACCCGACCAAGTTGAGCTCCCGGCTCTGGCGCTGGCATACGAGCTGGTGCCCCGGCTGGAAGGCCTATCAGCGCTCGCTTAGCGCAACGAAGTAAAGCGGGGATTGGACGGCGCCCGCGGGAGCTGAGAGTATCTCGCCATGCGCCGCAGCTGCGATCGGTCTAGCTCTCGTTGTTGTCTCGATCTCGCTGGCGGGATGCGGCAGTGGCTCGGGCAAGGCGAAGGGCACGACCTCTACCACTGCCACGTCCCTCCCATCCTCCGTTCCCAAGCCCAACCTGGCGCGCGTCGTACCGGCGAACTATGTCGTCCAGAAGATCCGGTACGCGAAACTCACCGGTCAGGCGACGCCGGAGGCCGTTGTCGTCTCGAAGGGACCAGCGACCGGCGATCTCGGCTTTCATCCTGCCGAGCTGCAGGTCATCTCCTGGGACCCGCTCGCCAAGCGCTGGAACGTCATCTACGACGCCCAGAAGGACAGGGAGTACCAGGAGCAGTACGGGACGAGCAGCAGCAACGAGTACATCACCTCGCCTCCCGACCTGCCGGCGGCGTCGACGCCGATTCTCGATCGAACCGCCGACGGCGATGTCAACCAGATCGCCTTCGTTCGCTTCGGAGACAAGAAGAAAATCGACCTCGTCTTCACCACCACCCAGTCCTACGGAGGCTCTGGAGTGCCCGGGAATCTCGTCGTGATCGGGTTCCAGAACAGTGAGGCCGCCCTCCGCTACCTCTGGTTCGGAGACGGCGGCGCCGGCTTCAAGGTTGTCGGCTCGGGGCCGAGGCAGACACTCGCCGCTTCGTCGCAGTTCTGGACGCCTGTCGATGCCCACTGTTGCCCGGTCCGTGAATACTCGTTCGTCGTCGGCGAGAACGCGGACGATGCGATCACTTCGTTGCGCGACGACCGCCCCTGGCTCGGCCTGTTCGTCAAGGCGCAGCAGGAGAGCGCATCGGATTCGCCGCTCGAGGTGCTCAACGTGGTTGACGGCTCGCCGGCCGCCTCGCTTTTCCAGAAAGGCGACGTGATCACCGAGATCGTCAGCGCGAAAGTGTCGAAGGATCAGGGCCTGCTCGGCTCGGCGCTGGTCGATCAGCTGGCGCTGGAGAAGGCCGGCTCGAGCGTGACCTTCCGCATCGAGCGCGGCGGCGCGACGAAGACGGTGACGGTGAAGCTCGGCTCGTACGTCGATTCCTCGGCTCAGAGCGCCGAGCCGCCGAGCGATCTCAGCATCATGGCGATCTGAGACGTCGACGGCTGCGAGGCAGATTTCTCGGCGCCTAATCGGGACGGGGAGATTTGAACTCCCGACCTCTTGACCCCCAGTCAAGCGCGCTAACCAGGCTGCGCCACGTCCCGTTTGCACCACGATAGCGTGCGTTGCCTCGCCGCGCTGAGACGACGCTGGACTGCAGGATGCTTCGGACGCGTAGCTTGTCCGTACGTCGAGTACTGTCCTGCGCGCCGCGCCCACCACCTCCTTTGCCAGCCCCGCTCCAGCGAACCGAGTCGCCTTTACGGGCGGCCCGCGCGCGCCGATTCAAGCGAGAAAGTGACGTAAGTGCTATTCGCTCGAGAGGCGCTTGTAGAGGCGATCGACCAGCTCGGGTAGGCGCTCGAGCCGCTCGGTGATGACGCGGATGCGGTACTCGCGGAAGTGCTCGGGCTCGACGCCGAGCGCCGTGGCGATTCGCGCGATGACGTCGTTGGTGGGAACCGGACGACTGCCGTGGACGATGTGATTGAGATACCCCGCCGAGAGCTTCGTCTGTTCGGCCAGCTTGCGATAGCTGACTCCTAGCTCGCCCATCAACTGCTCGAGAGTCGGACCGAAGGCCTCGTCGCTGAAGCGACGGCGGCGGCCCGGACGCGCACTCACGCGAGCAGCTCCGTCGCCCGAGCGGCGGCTTCGGCGGCGGGAACTCGGCGCTCTTCTCCGCTTGCGAGCAGGCGCAAATCTACTGCGCCGTCCTCGAGTGTCTTCTTGCCGACGGTGATTCTCAGCGGCGCCCCGATCAGGTCGGCGTCGGCGAACTTCTCGCCCGGGCGGGCCTCGCGGTCGTCGAGCAGTGTCTCCAGCCCGGCGTCCGAGAGCGCCGCGGCGATCTCCTCGGCCGTTGCGAGTAGGCTCTCTCCCCCCGCTTGCAATGCGACGACCTCGACGTCGTAGGGCGCGAGCGAACGCGGCCAGACGATCTTGTTGCCGTCGTGATTCTGCTCGATCGCGGCCGCCAGCACGCGGCCGGGCCCGATTCCGTAGGAGCCCATCACGATCGGCTGCTCTTTTCCGTTCTCGTCCAGGTAGTTCGCTTCGAGCGGCACCGAGTAGCGCGTACCGAGTTGGAAGATGTTGGCGATCTCGATCGCCGGCTCGACGCTGATTCGACCGCCGCAGTGAATGCAGGCGTCGCCGTCAATCGTCTCGCGGATGTCGGCGAACTCGCACTCGAAGTCGCGCCCGGCTTCGACACCGAGTAGATGGAAGCCGTCGCGATTCGCCCCTGCGACGAACTGCCCCTCGCGTAGCGCCTCGTCGGCGATCACACGCAGCCTCACGTCCACCGGGCCGAGCGAACCGCCCGAGGCGCCGAAGGCTTGTTCGATCTCCTCGGGGTGAGCGGGGCGGAACTCACCGCCCAACACTGCCGTCAGCTTCAGCTCGTGCAAACGGTGGTCGCCGCGGAGCAGGCCCAGCACCAGCTTCCCGTCGGGCCCGACGACGGGCATCGCCTTGGCGGTCGCGCGCGGGTCGACGGAGAGAAACTCGGCCACCTCTTCGATCGTGCGAATTCCGGGTGTCTCGACCTCGACTCGGCGCGTCGAGGCGCTCGGGGAATTCCGGGGCGCTCGGCACGCTGCGGGCGGCCTCGACATTGGCCGCGTAGTCGCCCTTCTCGCAGAGCGCGATCTCGTTCTCGCCGGCCGGGCAGGGAGCCAGGTACTCGTGCGCCACCTTGCCGCCCATCAGACCCACGTCGCCCTCGCACTCGTAGAAGCGCAGGCCGCAGCGCTCGAAGATGCGCCGATAGGCGCCGGCGTGCTTCCAGTAACTCGCGTCCAGCCCCTCCTCGTCGCGGTCGAAGGAGTAGGAGTCCTTCATCACGAACTCGCGCACGCGGAGGAGCCCCGCGCGCGGCCTGGGCTCGTCGCGGCCCTTGACCTGGAAGTGGTACCAGAGCTGGGGAAGCTGGCGATAGGAGCCGAGCTCGCGGGCGTGAAAGGTCATCGTCTCCTCGTGCGTCATCGAGAGCACGAAGTCGCGACCGTGCCGGTCTTTGAGCCGGAACACCTCGGGAATCTCGTAGCGTCCGCTCTCTTGCCACAGCTCGGCCGGCGCCAGCACGGGTGCCAGCATCTCCTGGGCGCCGATCGCATCCATCTCCTCGCGGATGATCTGAACGACCTTCTGGTGCACCCTCCAGCCCAGTGGGAGAAAGGAGAAGAGTCCGGCGCCGACCTGCCGCGCGTAGCCGCCGCGCACCAGCAGGCGGTGACTCGGGGCTTCGGCGTCGGCCGGGTCATTGCGAAGCGTCGGGATGTGCAGCTGCGAGAGGCGATACATGTTTCGCAGAACTTACCGCCTGCGCGGCCGCGCTTGGGGCAGGAAGCGCTAACGGATCTCGTTCGCGGCGGCGGCAGCCTCGGCCATCGCTTCCGCAGCGGACTTGATCGTCCTTGGCCTGCGCGGACGCTCCATGCCCGCCTCGATCCAGCGGTCGAGCTCCTCGAAGAGCTCTTCTACCAAGCGCTCGGAGGGAACTTTGCGCAACACCTCGCCGTGTGCGTAGACGAAACCGACATCGCGGCCGCCGGCGATGCCAAAGTCGGCCTCGCCCGCCTCGCCGGGCCCGTTGACGGCGCAGCCCATCACGGCGACCTGGAAGGTCTGGGCATAGCTGCTCAGTCGTTCCTCGACCTTCTCGGCCAGTGCCTGCGCGCCGACGTTGTCTCGGCCGCAGGAGGGACAGCTGATCAACACCGGGCCGCGCTCGCGTAGCCCCAGGGCCTTGAGAATGCCCCAGGCGACATCCATCTCCTTGACCGGATCGGCGGTGAGTGAGACACGAATCGTGTCGCCGATTCCCTCGGCGAGCAGAGTGCCGATTCCGACCGCGCTCTTGATCGTGCCGCCGACGACGGTGCCGGCCTCGGTCACGCCGAGGTGCAACGGGTAGGGCACTTTCTCGGCGAGTATGCGGTAGGCGCGAATCGTGTCGGGCACCGAGGTCGACTTGACCGAGATCTTGAACTCGTGGAAGTCGAGCTTCTCGAGCAGCTCCACCTCTTCAAGCGCGGCGTCGACGAGCGCCTGGGCCTGGTCTTCGTGCGCGAGCGCATGCAAGTGCGCGGGCAGCGAGCCCGAGTTGGTACCGATGCGAAGCGGTGTTCCGGCCGCCTTGGCGGCTTCGACCACCCCGGCGACCTTGTCGGGGCCGCCGATATTGCCCGGGTTGATTCGCACCGCCGCCACGCCGGCGTCGATCGCCTTCAGCGCCAGCGAGGCGTTGAAATGAATGTCCGCGACGACCGGCAGTGGCGAGCGACGCACGATCTCGGGCAGCGCCTCGGCGTCGGGAAGGCCCGGGACGGCGCAGCGGACGATCTCACAGCCCGCCGCCGCAAGCGCCTCGACCTGAGCGATCGTCGCGTCGACGTCGGCCGCCCGCATGGTGGTCATCGACTGGACGGCGATCGGAGCGCCACCGCCGATCTTGACGCTGCCGACCGAGATCTGTCGAGTGCTGCTCACGTATCCGATTCTAGAGACGCGCTAGCGGGTCAGGCTTGTAGTGTCGACGCTGCGAACGCGATCGAGATCGCAGCGTCGCTTAGTCGGGTCGTTCCTCGGGGTTCGAGCGCCTCCTTTCCCACCCCCGCCCCACCCTCCCACGGGGCGGGAAACGCTATCGAGCAAAGATGTAAGCGAGGGTGTCGGCTTCGTGCCAGATCAGCAGCCCGCTCGAGCTCGATCAGACGGCGAGGTATCGAGAAGCGAGTTCCTAACCGATCCGACCGATGTCGTTCGTGAGCCCGAGCACGAACAGCAGCGCGACGAGGGCTATCCCGACGGCCGACACGCGCTCATAGACCTCGCGCGAGACCACCCGGCGGCGCGCGCCTTCGATCAGTGAGAAGGCGAGATGGCCGCCGTCGAGCGGAAGCAGCGGTAACAGGTTGAGAACGCCGAGCGAGAGACTGATCAAGCCGATCACGAACAGGTAGTCGGATATGCCTTGCCTGTACGCATCGGAGGAGCTTTGGACGATGCCGATCGGCCCGGAGACCTGGCTGCCGCCCTGGCCGACGAACAGGCGCCCGATTCCCTTGATCAGAATCTGGTCGATGATCCTCCCGGTGAGACGAACCGAGTCGACAACGGCGACGGGTACCGAATCGGCTTCGTTCATCGGCTTGACCGATCGGAGTCGCATCGACCTTTCCGTCGCGCCGCACGGCGAGCGTTATCGGCTGTCCCGTTCGAGCCGCCGATTCGCTTCGTCAGGGTCGTGCCGTTGACCTTCTGACCGTTGACGGCTACGACGACGTCGCCCGACTTGAGCCCCGAGCGCTCGGCCGGCGAGTTCGCCAGAACGCGCTCGACCTGTGTCGTCGTGGCCCCGCCTTTGTTCGCCTTCACTTGGAACCCGAGGCGATAAAGGTCAAGCGTGAAGAGCGAGGCGAAGATCACGATCGCGATCAGGATGTTGGTGATCGGTCCAGCCGCGATCACGACCAGTCGCTTCCAGGTGGGCTGCCTCCAGTAAGCGTCGGGCGCAAGCGAGTCGTCCAGCTCCTCGACGCCGCGACGGGCGAAGCGCGCGTTCCGAGGCGAAAGCTCGGATCCGGCCAGCTGCTCGTCGAAGTGAGCGAGATCCGCCTTCGCCTGCTCGAGGTCGACGCGCTCGAGCGAGCTAACGAGCGCGTCGATCGGTTCGGTCAGGCTCTCGTCCTCTTCCGCCGCCGGACGGAGATACAGCTCCGCGTCGCGCTTGCCCGGCCGGAACATGCCCGGAATCTTCACGTAGCCGCCGAGCGGGACCGCGCCGATGCCGTACTCGATTCCCCTGCGCTTGACCTTCGCCAGCGCGGGCGGAAAACCCACGTAGAAGCGCCGCGGCCGCATCCGTGTGGCGAGCGCGACGAAGAAGTGACCCGCTTCGTGCGCGAACACGAGCACGGCGAGCCCGACGATGGCCAGGGCGAAGCTCATGACGGCGAAGGAGTCTTTCCCAGCTGCTCCGTCGCTATTTTCCTCGCCGCCGCGTCGGCTTCGACCAGCGAGTCGAGATCGGGCACCGGTGAGGCGTCGGCGCGCTCCAGCGTGCGCTCTACGACCTCGGAGATCGAGAGGAAGGGCAGCTGCCCGGCGAGAAAAGCGGCGACCGCGACCTCGTTGGCGGCGCTGAAGGCACAGGGAGCGCTGCCACCGGTCCGCCCCGCCCGCCGCGCGAGCGAGACGAAGGGGAAAGCCTCCTCGTCAAGCGCTGCGAACTCGAGCGTCAGCCCAGAGGCTAGGTCGAGCGGCGAGATCGACGTCGCGGCGCGCGCGGGATAGCTGAGCGCGTAGGAGATCGGGACGCGCATGTCGGGATAGCCGAGGTGGGCCAGCGCTGCGCCGTCGCGGAAGCGAACGAGCGAGTGCACGATCGAGCTCGGGTGCACGATCACCTCGATCCGCTCGTACGGAAGCCCGAAGAGGAAATGCGCCTCGATCACCTCCAGCCCCTTGTTGGCGAGCGTGGCCGAGTCGATCGTGATCTTCGGGCCCATCGTCCAGGTCGGGTGCGCCAGCGCCTGCTCCGGCGTCACGTGCTCGAGCTCGGAGCGGCTGCGTCCGCGGAAAGGCCCACCAGAGGCCGTCAGAACGATCGAGGCGACTTGCTCGGTGATTCTCCCCTCCAGGCACTGGAAGATCGCAGAATGCTCGCTGTCGACCGGTAGAAGCAGTCCTCCCCCACGTTTCTTTGCCGCCAGCGCCAGCTCACCGGCGGCGACCAGGCTCTCCTTGTTGGCGAGCGCCAGGGTCACGCCGTGCTCGAGCGCCCAGAGCGTCGCGCGGCAACCGGCGAAGCCGACGACGGCGTTGAGGACGAGATCGGGATCAGCCGCCTCGAGCAGGGGAACGAGGTCTCCCCCGCTCCGGAAGTGCTCGACGCCGAGCTTTGCTGCGAGCGCGGACAGATCCGTTTTCCCAGCCGAGAGCGCACAAAGTTCGAGCTCCGGATTTGCGGCGATGATCTCGAGCGCCTGGCGCCCGATCGAGCCCGTAGCGCCGAGAAGGGCGATCCGTTTCATGCTGGGAGTCTACGGGCGGCGGGCACGCAGGCCGCGATGACTCACTCCATCGAATCGTGCTCAAACAACGCCGAAAGCAAGCAACGCAAAGAAGGCCGCAGTACCGGCGAAGAGAAGCGAGTCGATCCGGTCGAGGATGCCGCCGTGGCCGCCGAGCAGTCGGCCCGTGTCCTTTACGTGCATGTCGCGCTTGAGCGAGGACTCGAACAGGTCGCCGAGCGCCTCGGCGACCGCGATGATCGCGCCGAGAAGAAGCGCCTGCCAGATCTTGAGGAAGATGTCGTGGTTGTTGTAGAGAGCGAAGAAGGCGACCAGGATCGCCGCGACGACCCCGGCGAAGAAGCCCTCCCACGTCTTTCCCGGCGACAGCACCGGCGAGAACTTGTGGCGCCCTACCAGCCGACCCATTCCGTAGGCGGCCGTATCGGCGGCGAAGACCGCGAGCAGAACGGTGAAGGCCGCCAGCTGTCCGAGATGATGGCCGCCGTCGGGGATGGCCCGAATCAGCTCGAGGGTCGCCAGCCCGCCACCGATCCAGACCACTCCGAGCAAGGTCGAGCCGATCGCGATCGTGGCCGGTTGGCGCGTCGTCGAGATGCCGTACTGGGCGAAGGCGATCGGAATCGCTGCGAACAATCCGCCGACGGCCCAGGGAAGGCCGCCGAGCTCGGCGCCGACAAGCGTCAGGGCCATGCCCGCGTACCCGGCCAGAACGAGGGGATGTAGCGAGCGGATCAGCAGGTAGTACTCGTGCAGCGCGATCAGGGCGGCCAACACGAGCAGAGTGAAGAGCCACCAACCGCCGCCCCAGACGAGGGCGAGAACGATCGGCAGCCCAATCGCCGAAACCAGAAGGCGCGAGGCCAAGGGGGTCAACTAGCGCCCCACCTTGACCGCCGGAAGCCGCACTAACGCCCTCCGAAGCGCCGCCGACGGCGCGAGTAGGCCTGCAACGCCGCGCGCAGATCGGCGGGGCCAAACTCCGGCCACAGCTTCTCGACGAAGGCCAGCTCCGCGTAGGCGAGCTGCCAGAGCAAGAAGTTCGAGATGCGCGACTCACCGGAGGTGCGGATGAGCAGATCGGGATCGGGCATCTCGGGGGCGTTGAGGAAGGAGGTGAATACTCTCCTCGTCGAGCTTGCTCGGATCGACTCCGGCTTCGAGCATGTTCCGCGCGGCGTCGATCAGCTCCGCGCGGCCACCGTAGTCGAAGGCGATCCAGAGATCGAGACGCCTCTTGTCGGCCGTGGCCTTCTCGATCTTCTCCATCGCCTGGCGCAGGTCGTCGCCGATACGGTCGCGACGGCCGACGAAGCGCGTGCGCACGCCCTGCTCGGCAAGGTCGGGGAGCTCCTTCTCGATCGTCTCGGCGAGGATCGTCATCAAAGCGTCGATCTCGTCCTTTGGCCGCGTCCAGTTCTCGGTCGAGAAAGCGAAGACGGCGAGCGAGCGCACGTCGAGCTCCAGGCAGGTCTCGACTGTACGCCGGAGTGCGCGCGTGCCAGCCCGATGGCCGGAGGCGATCGGTAAGCCGTGGCGCCTGGCCCAACGACCATTTCCGTCCATGATGATCGCCAGCGAGCGCGCCGACGCCGGCAGCTCTTTCTCCCTGGCGATCGAGAGTGCGCGTAGGGCGCGCAGTCTTGTGCGAAGTCGGAGCATCGTGAAAACCCGTTGCCGGGTCAAACCTCCATGATCTCGGCTTCTTTGACCTTGAGCAGCTCGTCGATGACCCTGATGTGCTCGTCGGTCATCTTCTGAGCCCTCTCCTCGGCGCGGCGCTCGTCGTCGCTACCAATCTCGCCCGAGCCGGAGAGCTCCTTGAGATGATGGTTCAGATCGCGGCGGACGTTACGCACCGCGATGCGACCCTCCTCGGCCAGGTGGCGCGTCAGCTTGACCAGCTCCTTGCGTCGTTCCTCGGTGAGTTGCGGGATGGGAAGCCGAATCAAGCGCCCGTCGTTGGAGGGCGTCAAGCCCAGATCGGATTCCATGATCGCCTTCTCGATCGCCTTCAGCGAGCTGGGATCGAAGGGCTGGACGACCAGCAAGCGAGGCTCGGGCGCCGAGATGGTGGCGAGTTGCTGTAGCGGAGTCCGCTGCTCGTAGTACTCGACCGCGATGCGATCAAGCAGCCCGGTCGAAGCGCGGCCGGTGCGCACCGTGTTGAACTCGGAGTGGACCGTCTCGACCGACTTGTCCATGCGACTGGTGGCTTTCGAGAGCAAATCGTCTACTGGCATCAGGCCTCCTCGTTGGAGATGATCGTGCCGACGCGCTCGCCGTTGACAACCCGCTTGATGTTCCCCGGAGCGAGCTCGAACACGTAGATAGGCAGACGGTTGTCCATGCAGAGCGAGAGCGCCGTCGTGTCCATCACCTTGAGACCCTTATCGATCGCCTCGAGGTGTGTCAGGTGAGGCAAGAAGTGGGCGCCTGGATCGTTGTTGGGGTCTCCGTCGTAGACGCCCTCGACGCCGTTCTTCGCCATCAGGATCGCCTCAGCGCCGATCTCGAGCGAGCGCAGAGCCGCTGCAGTGTCGGTGGTGAAGAACGGGTTGCCCGTCCCGGCGGCGAAGATCACGACGCGCCGTTTCTCGAGATGGCGGATGGCGCGACGGCGAATATAGGGTTCGGCCACCTCCGAGGCCGCGATCGCCGACATCAGCCTCGAGGGGCCGCCGGCGCGCTCGATTGCGTCCTGTAAGGCCATCGAGTTGAGCAGGGTTGCGAGCATGCCCATGTAGTCGCCGGTGGCGCGGTCCATGCCCTCGGCCGCCGCGGCCATGCCGCGGTAGATGTTCCCGGCCCCGATCACGACGGCCAGCTCGAACCCACCCTCGTGTACCTCGAGAATCTCGCCCGCAATACGATCGACCGTAGGTAGGTCGATACCGTAGTTGCGCTCGCCCATGAGCGCCTCGCCGGAGAGCTTCAGCAGGACGCGGTTGAAGGCCTTCCCGCCTTTCTCTCGCCCGTTCTTAATATCCTTGTTGGCGGCGCTCACGCCCTCACTCTGACAGGGCGAAGCGACGGATTGCAACGACCTTCGCTCCCTGCTCGGCCAACGCTTGCTCTACGGACTTGCCGGCATCGTGAATCCAGGGCTGGTCGATGAGCACCTGTTCGGCGAAAAAGCGCTTCTTGAGCATGCCCTCGACGATCTTCTCGCGCACCTGTTCGGGCTTGGAGGCCAAGTCCGGTTGCTTCATATAGACGTCGCGCTCTTCGGCCACCAACTCGGCCGGCACCTCGTCGCGGGTCAGGTAGCGAGGATTTGCAAACGAGATGTGCATCGCCAACAGGCGACCGAGCTCGGCGTCTGCTCCGGCGAGCTTCACCAGCACGCCGATCTTGTTTGCCGGCGGATGGACGTAGCCGGCCAGCAGCTCCCCGTTTTCGGCCTGGAAGCGCTCGGCTCCAACGATGACGATGTTCTCGCCGATCTTGGCGACGAGCTCGACGCGAGCTCCTTCGAGCGACTCGGCGGCCTCGGGACCAGCGGATTCGACGCTCTCCAACACGCTGCGCGCGAACTGCTTGAAATCCTTGTTGACCGAGACCGGCTCGCTTTCGCAGCCGACGGCGACCATCGCGGCGCTATTGCCCTCGATGCGTTGCAGAACGACACCTTCGTTGGTGGCGCGGGTCGCCCGCTTGCCGGCTTGTGCCATGCCCTTCTCACGGAGAAGCTTGCGCGCCGCCTCGAGGTCTCCCCCGGTTTCTTGTAGCGCCCGCTTGCAGTCCATCATTCCCGCGCCGGTCTGCTCGCGCAGGTCTTTCACCAGGCTGGCCGAGATCTCGGTCACTGTGCCGACTCCTTGTCTTCGCTCGATTCCTGCTCCTCCGGCTCTTCGGCGCTGGGCGCGCTCTCTTCGACCGTCGGCGGCTCGCTTGTTACGACCGGCTCCGGCGCCTCCTCGGTCGTTTCTCCTTCCATCTCCTCCACGGTGGCCTTGCTCTTGCCGGCCATGATTCCATCGGCGATCACTCGCACGACCAGGTTGCAGGAGCGGATGGCATCGTCGTTCCCGGGAATGACGTAGTCGGCCTCCTCGGGATCGCAGTTGGTGTCGACGAGCGCGATCACGGGCATTCCGAGCCTTTGCGCCTCTCGCACGGCGAGCTGCTCCTTGCGCAGATCGACAATCAGGATGGCGTCGGGTTGGCGCTTCAGATCGGCCACGCCGCCGAGATTCGACTCCAGCTTCTCGAGCTCGGCCAGCATCGCCAGCCGCTCCTTGGCGGGCAGAAGCTCCAGCTGGTTGTCTTGCTTGAGTCGGCGCAGTTCGTGCAGCCGCTCGATGCGACCGGAGATCGTGCGCCAGTTGGTCAACAGGCCGCCGAGCCAGCGGTTGCTCACGTACGGCATGCCGACCCTCGTGGCCTGCTCGACGACCGCGTCCTGGGCCTGCTTCTTGGTGCCGACGAAGAGCACCGTCCCGTTCCGCTCGGCGACATTGCGCGCGAACGAGTAGGCCTGCTCGAGCAACTCGAGCGTTTGCTCCAGATCGATGATGTAGATGCCGCCGCGCTCGGTGAAGATGTAGCGGCGCATCTTCGGGTTCCAGCGTCGAGTCTGGTGTCCGAAGTGGACGCCGGCCTCGAGCAATTCCCGCATGGAGACTACTGACACGGGATGCACTCCCTTCTGGTTGGTTTCTCGTTACTGCCGGCGGAGACGGATGGAACCGATCCCGATCGACCGGCACCACCATCCGCCCGACCCGCCGGGTCGTAGGGATGTCGTTTGAAGCCCGCGCATTCTAGCGCTCGCCGGCACGAGCTCGCACGAGCGCCCGCTCGAGATCGTCGGGGAGCGGAGACACGACCTCGATCTCCTCGCCCGTGACGGGGTGCCGGAAAGCGAGGCGGCAGGCGTGCAGGAACTGGCGCTCGAGCCCCAGATCGTGCGCCACGCCGTAAACCGGGTCGCCCGCCACGGGGAGGTTTATCGCGGCGAGATGCACCCGAATCTGGTGCGTCCTGCCGGTTTCGAGCCGGACGGCAAGCAGCGCGTGACGGGGCAGGAGCTCGCGCAGCTCGAAGTTGGTGACCGCCGCGTGGGGCTTGTCGGTCTCGAGCGAACGCTTGGTCGGGTGCCGCCGATCGCGACCGATCGCCGCTTCGATCGTGCCTCGGCGCGAGCGTGGGCGGCCGCAGCACGAGCGCCAGGTACTCGCGCACTATCTCGTGCCGGCGCACCAACCGACGCAGACCGAGAAAGGCAGCCTCGCTGCGGGCGACGACCATTAGCCCCGAGGTGTCACGGTCGAGGCGGTGGACGATACCGGGCCGCTCGGAAGCCTCTCCTCCGCTCGCCCCGTAGGCAAGTAGCGCATTGGCCAGCGTCCCGCTCGAACGGCCGGCGCCGGGATGAACCGAGATGCCGCTCGGCTTGTCGACCACGAGCAGGTGATCGTCTTGATAGACAAACGCCAGCGGCCGCTCCTCGCGCGCCAGCGGAACCTGCTCCGGCGGTGGCTCGTACTCGATCGTCTCGCCGCCGCGCAGGCGCTCGCTCTTCCGCGCCCGGCGACCGTCCACGAGCACCTGCCCCGCGGCGAGCATCCGCACGGCCAGCGCACGCGAGCCTATCTCGGGCACGGTTGCCAGAACGCGATCGAGCCGCTCGCCCGCCAGCTCGCTAGCGACTTGGAGCTTGGCGCGGGTCACCGGTCGAACGCGGTAGGTAACGATCGGGCGCGATGAAAAATATGATCAGAGCGGCAACGCCGATGACGATGAAAGAGTCGGCGAGATTGAACGACGGCCAGAAACCGAAGTCGACGAAATCGGTCACGTAGCCGTACGCGACGCGGTCGAACAGGTTCGAGATGCTGCCGCCGACGACCAGCCCGAGTGCCGCCGGGAGTAGCGGATGCCTGGCCCCGGAATGCGCGAAGAAGAAAATCAGCCAGAGCACCACGGCGGCAGTTAAGACGATCACCAGCGAGGTCGCCTGCGAGAAGAATCCGAAGGCGATGCCGGAGTTCTGCACGTGGCTGATCTTGAGCGAGCCGGCTATCGACACGCTCGAGCCGATCGCCAGCCGGCTGGTCACCAACCACTTGGTGAGCTGATCGGCAGCGAATGCGCAGACGACCACCAGGGTAAAACTGAGCCATTGCCAGAGACCCGCGTCAAGCCGCTTCTCGGCGACCGAGATGGGGGTCAGAGCGTCTGGAGAGGAGCCAACCCGCACCTCGGGAAGTCGTCGTGTCTGTTCGCTCAACTGCGCTCCTCGAGACGCTTGCAATCGATGCAGAGGCTCGCCCACGGTAGCGCAGCGAGACGCTCGGCGGCGATCGGCCTCCCGCACGACACGCAGCGGCCGAAGCTTCCCTGCTCGATTCTCTCCAACGCCGCTGTGATCGCCGCGAGCCCCTCCTGCACGACCTCCTCCAGCGAGTAGTCGATCTCCCTGTCGAGCGTTATCGACCCAACCTCGGCGAGATGCGCTTCGAGACTATTGAGCTCGAGCGCACTCTCTTCCTCGGCGCCGGGGTTCTCGGTGTGCAGGTAATCGAGTGCGGCGCTCAGACGCTCCTTCTCCTCCAGAAGCGACTTCCGGTAACCGTTAAGCTCGTTTGCCTTCATTTGCCCCGCCTTCTCCGGTCGTGGCGCCGAGCAGGCGCTCGCTTTCCTCGGCGTCGATCCCTTTCACTTCTACAATCTTGTCACGCGCGGCTGCGCCGGAAACGACTCGAAGCTGTGACTGAGCAACTCCGAGCGTCTTCCCGAGCAGCTCGATCAGTGCTTCGTTGGCTCTCCCGGATTCCGCCGGAGCAGCCACTCGGATTTTCCATCTCTCCCCGTAACGACCGACGACGGCGCTCTTCCTGGCGCCGGGTGCGACGCGTAGGTAGAGCCGCGCCTGCGACTCCGACATATCTATCAGTATACGAGCCAATTACGCCCGATCTAGACGACCGAAAGAGCCGATTCACACCGTGCCAGCCACAACCCCCAACCGCTTACCGCCTGCTACCAGGGTAGAACGAGGCGCTGTCCCGGGATCAACAGGTCGCTCGGGCTCAGATCGTTCCGTTGCTCGAGATCCCACACCCCTCGGCGAGGATCGCCGCCGTGGTAACGGTGCGCGATCGACCAGAGCGTGTCGCCGGATTTGACCACGTACGTACTGCTGTGGCCGGACGCGCCCGAGGCGTGAGCCAGACCACCCCAAAGAGCAACAACGAGCAGAACGACCGTGACCAAACGAGGGAACATGTGTTCGCTATGCTATAGCGAACGCGTGTTCGTGTCAAGGCGTTAAGAATACCGGTTCGATCGCTCCGTCGCTCGAGACGGTGAGCTCGAGCATCGTCGCCCCTAGAGTCGAGCGTGGGGCCGTCGGGCTGCCCGGATTGAGGATCAGCCGGCGACCGTGGCGTTCGATCTCCGGCATGTGTGTGTGCCCGTAGACGACGGCGACGCAGTCCGGAAACGCCTGCGCCAGCCGGCCGCTGCGTCCGAGCGCCGGGCCGGAGTCGTGCAGCAGGCCGATCCTGGCCCCTCCGATCTCGGCGATGTTCCGCGCCGGCAGTCTCTCCTTGAGTGTCGGCGCGTCCATGTTCCCGCGCACCGCCGCGACCGGCCCCAGCCGCTCCAGTTGCTCGAGCACCGAGAGCGCGACCAGGTCGCCCGCGTGCACGATCAAATCGGCACCCTCCAGTCGCTGAAGGCACCAGAGGGGAAGCTCACGCCCACGGCGGAGGTGGGTGTCCGACAGGCACACGACCCTGAGCGAGCTCATCCCGGGCATCGTCGCACGATCCGCAGATGACTAGTCGAGCACGTACCCGATTCCGACCTGGGTTACGAGCGAGTGCTTGAAATGGAAATCGGTCACGACCTGGCCGGGCTCCCAGCGGCCGGTCCAGCAGTGGAAAACGCCGAACTCCGCCTTGCACTTCTCTCCGTGCAAACCGGCGCGAACCTGCGCGAGCGTCGAGCCCAAGCCGACGCCGCTTGCCGTCCTTTCCTTGCTGCTCTTCGTGAGAAGCATCGTCGCCCGATCGCCGTTCTGAAAGGAGATCGTAACCTGGGGATAGACGAACCGGCGCCAGGGGCCGAACGGATTCGTGCCTTTGTAAACGTGCAGCGGAGGACCGAGTTTCGCCTTGATCGCGCGCTCGCTCGAGCCTAGCTTTACACCCGCAATCGAGTGCTGGGGGACGATCATCGCCGAGCCTGACACCGGCAAGGTGAGCGCCATCGCGATGAGCACGGCGGCCGAAGCGGGTAGATGAAGAAGACGCTTCATGGCCCGGGAAGGTTTACAAAACGCGATCGCTTTTGAATAGAGAACCGCGCGTAATCGGGGATGGCGCTTCCGGCTGCGTCGGGCAAAACTGCGACACGATGGCCGCAATCGAGTTCCCCCGAGCGCGGACACAGCCGCAACCCAGTCGCGACCGTGACCGTCGACGCCTGAACGCACAAGTGGCGCGAATGGTTAACGAAGTGCTTCTGCTGGTCGGAAACTCGCGCGAGTTCATCCCACTTCGCTGCGAGTGCGGAGTGCTCGGATGCCAGGCTCCGGTCATCATCCCGCGCACGCGGCTGGCCTCGATCCGCGACGATCCCGGCCTGTTCGTGGTCGCTCCGGGACACTTTGTCGATCCCGATGGGCAGCTTCTTGCGTCCGACCTCACCTACTCCCTGGTCAGCTATCGCGATACCGAGCCGATTCTCGCCACCGAGGCCGAGCTGGCCGATCTCGTCTACAACTCGTTGCCGCGCAACGCGCCGCCGGAAACCTGCTCCGACACACCGTTGGCTGCCGCATCCTGACCCGGCCCTCGGACCGCTAATAGCTATTGGCATCCCCCTCGTGATGTGAGAGTGTCCCGGCATGCCAATTCGTGCGCTCTCGCTGCCGGTCGCATCTGCGCTCGCGCTGCTTCTCGTCGCGTGCGGCAGTTCGAAGCCCGCAGCGACCGCGACAACCAGAGCAACGACGACCACGCCGGTGATCGGCGAGAAGGTTTTTATGCGCGCCTACTTCATTCGCGACGGAAAGCTGGCTGCGACCGGCCGGAGATTCGTGCGCACGCTCGCCGTAGGGCGGACTGTCGATCGGATCCCTGCTCAATGGCCCGAGCGCAGCCGAGAAGAAGCTCGGTTTCTCGACCGCTCTGCCCGAAAACACCAAGTTGAGAAAGATCCGAAAGAACGGCGACCGTTTGACTGTCGATCTCTTGACGAACCTCGACACCGCCGCCGAAGCCCAGGTCGTGACGACGCTGACCCAGTTCCCCAGCATCCGCGCCGTTGTCATCGTCACCCCCGCCGGCCGCACTGAGCCGCTCAATCGTGCCGACTTCGAAGACCTGATGCCCACCGTCCTGGTCGAGAGCCCGCTGCCGTTCGAGCGAGTGAACAGCCCGCTTCGAGTGTTCGGCAGCTCCAACACCTTCGAGGCGACCTCTCAGCTCGAGCTACTGGACGCAAACGGAAAGCTCCTCGCCTCGAAGACCGTCACCGCCAGCTCGGGCACCGGAACCCGAGGAACGTTCTCGGTCAGCATCCCGTTCCAGGCCCCGGCCGGCCGAGCCACGCTCGTCTCCTTCGAGTACTCGGCGAAAGACGGCTCGCGCATCGACGAGGTTCGCATTCCGGTTCTGATTTCCGGCTAGTTCCTCGGAATTCGTCAGTTCGTAAGCGAACATCGTGCGGTCCCACTCCCAACCGGAGGCGGACTTTTCGCGCTGCCTTCTCGGCGCGCTGGAGCGGCGCTAGTACCAACCGCCGCCGCGACCGACATGGCGGGCGCGGCTCACAAAACGCCATCCTCTGGTCCATTCATTCCGAACACTGACCACAACCACGGACCAGCCGAGTACGCATCTGGGAGCAGACGAGTCACCCGCGCTGAAAGCGCGGTGACTCGTACACGGTGCTCATACCGCGAAAAGTCTTAGCCGGCCTAGCCGGCCGACTTTTCCCGGAGAAGCGCGCCTGGCAGGAATCGAACCTGCGACCTCGCGCTCCGGAGGCGCGCGCTCTATCCCCTGAGCTACAGGCGCTCGCCGCTCAGTCTAGAGCCGATTTGGCTGGGAGTGTGCGGCCAAGGGAGTCGAGCCGTGGTTGCCGCTCGCCCGAAGGCCGTGAAGGCGCACTGGTTGTGCGGTTGGCGGGCCTGGGCGGAGAGTGCCCAGCCGACCGGCAAGCGCTTTTGTCAAGGAGGGGGATCAAGCACAGCTGAGGGATAGATTAACCTATATCTTTATGGCAACATAGGTTCGAGAGCCGATCCCCGTGCGGCAGGGATTTTCCTCGAACCACTCCGGCGCAACACTTGAGACGTGGCGATGGCGGCACATCTCGCAAGATAGGGAAGCGAAGCAGGCGGCGCTTCGCTTCCCTTGTTTCTCTCCGGAGCGGCCTGGGCGTAATACCGTACGACGCTCGGTGGTTGCGATCACGCCCGAGCAGTGCTAGGGATTGATTGTGTCTCTACTGCGGCGCGGACGTAAAAAGCGATTTGAAGCCTCTCAACGAAGCCGAGGCTTACGCCCGCTGCCACGGCAGTCGCGGCGACGAAGTGCGCATCGTCAAGGTCGAGCCGAGGCGGGCCCGTTACGAGACCGGCGTCTCGGGCGAGCATCTTCGCGAGGCCTTCGAGAGTCGCCTCGACACGCGTGAGCCGACTGAGGAGCTCGAGCCGAGCGAGGAGCTCGAGCCGGCTGAGGAGATCGAATCGAGCGAGAAGACCGAATCTGTACCGGAAGCGCTCGAGCCCGCTTCCGACGAAACCTGACAGCTACCCGCCCGCTCTGATACAAGAGTCGTCATGACCGATCCGCTCTGGGCCCCCTGGCGACTCGAGTACGTCTCGAGCGCGAACGAGCAGACAGGCTGCATCTTCTGTCGAGCCGCCGCTGCGCCCGACGATGTTGACGCGTTGGTCGTTCATCGCGGAGAGACGGCGTTCGTGATGCTCAACCGCTTCCCCTACTCGTCCGGCCATCTGATCATCGCCCCGATCCGTCACCTCGGCGAACTCGCTGCTCTGAGCGAGCAGGAGGCCGCCGAGATCCACTCGCTGAGCGTCCGGGCCCCGGAGGTGCTGACCGCCCTGTTCCAGCCCGACGGATTCAACATCGGCTGGAACCTTGGCCGCAGCGCCGGAGCCGGAGTCGTCGATCACGTGCACGAGCACGTCGTTCCGCGCTGGCAGGGCGATACGAACTTCATGCCCGTTCTGGCCGACGTGAGAGTGATCCCCGAGCACCTACAGGCGACTCACGCCCGGATCGAAACCGCCTGGAACGGGTAGCTCACCGCTGAAGTCGCAGTAGATGGCGCTTTGGAGTATCTGTTCCCGACTCGAGCCTGAGGTACTGAAGTGCGCACAAACGGCCAACCGACGACGATAGTCCGAGCAGCTCGCAAGAGAGCGAACAGCTCGCCGTGCGTGGGTCTATCCGCACTGCTCTCCACACTAACCAGGTCACAGGCCCGTCGTCTCGAGACGGGTGATACCGAATGACCCAAAAGCCTCCCCATAACGCTCACGCGAAGAAACGAGTTGCCGATAAGCCCAGGGTGGGAAAGGTGCCTCCGACGCTCGAGGCCGATGACCGCTCGACGCAGTTTCCGGGCGCCATGCGCGTAACCTCCAAGCTCGCACTCGCAGACGGCTCCGCGGCTGCGCTCGACCGCCGGTTCGAGGCCGCGATGTTCGATTGGGACGGCACAGCGGTCACCGACCGCAAGGCCGACGCGAGCGAGCTGCGCACGCTATTCGCCGAGTTGCTCGAGGCCGGCTTCGATCTGGCCGTCATCACCGGTACGCACATCGGCAACGTGGACGGGCAGCTCGAGCTGCGCCCACACGGACCAGGGCGAATCATCGTCGCCTGTAACCGTGGCTCGGAGGTGTACGAGCTGACTTCCGTCGGCCCCGTCTTGCTCGAGCGCCGCGTCGCCAGCACTGAGGAGGACGAGATGCTCGACCGCGCCGCTGAGCTCGCCCGCGAGCGCCTCGGCGAGAAGGGTCTTGCCGTATCGGTCATCTCCGATCGCCTCAACAGACGCAAGGTCGACCTGATCCCGGATCCGGAATGGGCCGACCCGCCCAAGGCAGAGCTACCCAAGCTGCTCGGGGCGGTCGAGGCGAGGCTGGCCGGGGCGGGGATCGAAGGATTGCCCGAGGCCGTCGAGCTCGTTCGTGCCTGCGGTCTCGAAGCCGGGCTCGCGGATCCCCGCGTCACCTCGGATGCCAAGTACGCCGAGATCGGCCTCACCGACAAGACCCACTCGGCGCGCTACGTTGTTTCCTGGCTTGCGCGCCGCGGCATCCGCCCCGAGCAGGTACTGCTCGGCGGCGACGAGTTTGGCCCTCTCGGCAACTGCCCGGGCTCGGACTCCTTGATGCTCGTGCCCGAGGCGGCCGGTGCGGTGTGCTTCTCGGTCGGGCCGGAGCCGGAAGGGACTCCCGAAGGCGTGCTCGATCTGGCCGGCGGGCCCGAGCTGTTCGTAGAGATCCTCGCCGATCAGCTTCGCCGCCGCCGCGAAGGCGAGCTGCCGATCGCGGTCACGGAAGAAGGCTGGCAGGTCGTGATCGACGAGCAGGGCGGAAGCGAGGAGGTGGTGCGCGAGACGGTGCTGACCCTGTCGGACGGGCGTATCGGCACCCGCGGCTCGCTGCTCACGGGATCAGCCAAACGGCCCGACGGTGCTCGCCGGCGGTCTCTACGCTGGGCGCGGCTCGGAAGAAGAGCTGCTGGCGGCGCCGATCTGGAACAGGATCGAAGGCGCCGCGGCCGAGCACGTTCGCCGCGTGCTCGATCTGCGTACCGGAACTCTCCGACACGAGCTCGTCCGCGACGACGGCTCGCGGCTCGACGCCCTGCTCTTCCTCTCGCTCGCCCGCCCCGGCACCGCCTGTCTGAGGGCGCGCGGGCACGACGACATGCTCGCCTCCGCCGCTCCGCTGGTCGCACCCGAGCAGAAGGGAACGGAGACCAGCTTCCACCGCCTGGGCGAGGTCACGATCGCTGAGTCGCTGAACGTCGAGCGAGTCGTCGCGGCAGCCAGCGAAAGACGAGAGCCGCGCCGGCTCGAGCGGATCGTCTCCTACGGCGGCCACGAGCTGGAACCGCTGACGTCGCTCGAGGCGGCGAGCGAGGCCGGCTTCGAGCGCCTCTATACCGAGCACCGCGAGCGCTGGGGCGAGCGCTGGGGCGACGCGGATGTCGTGATCGAGGGCGATCCGGCACTGCAGCTAGCCGTGCGCTTTTCGCTCTTCGGGCTGATCTCGGCAGCTGCCGACAGCGGCGAGGCGGCCGTCGGTGCGGGCGCCCTCTCGGGCTCCAGGTACCGCGGCCACGTCTTCTGGGATACCGACGTCTTCTCGCTACCTTTCTTCGCGGCCACTCACCCGGCTTCGGCGCGCGCGATTCTCCGCTACAGGCTCAACCGCCTCGAGCCGGCGCGAGCTGCGGCTCAGGCGGGCGGACGAGCCGGTGCGCGCTTCCCCTGGGAATCGACTCGCTCCGGGCTCGACGTCACGCCCCGTTCCGGACGCCTACCGAACGGCGAGATCCTCGCCGTCCGTACCGGTCGGCTCGAGGAGCACATCACCGCCGACGTGGCCTGGGCCGCGGACTGCTATCTGTCCTGGTCGGGAGACGAGGCCTTTGCCCGCGACGCGCAGACGATCTTCGTCGAGGCCGCGCGCTACTGGGCCTCGCGAATCCGCACCGACGCGGGCGGCGCCGGGCACATCTACATCGTGATCGGGCCCGACGAATACCACGAGCCGGTCGACGACTCCAGCTTCACGAACGTGATGGCGCGCTGGACGCTGCGTCGCGCCGCACGCTCGCTGCAGGACTGGCCTCGTTCCGACGTAGACGAAAACGAGGTCGCGCGCTGGCTTCAGCTCGCTGACCGCCTGACCGACGGCTACAACCCCGAGACCGGGATCTATGAGGAGTTCGCGGGCTTCAACAAGCTCGAGCCGATCATCGCCGCCGAGTTGGGCGAGCGCCCCTTTGCCGGCGAGGCGCTCCTCCCACTGGCGCGCCTTCGTAACTCCCAGGTCGTCAAGCAGGCTGACGTCGTCTTGCTCCATCACCTCGTGCCCGATGAGGTGGTCGAGCACTCGCTCGGGCCGAACCTCGCCTACTACGAACCGCGTACGTCGCACGGCAGCTCGCTCTCGCCGGCAGTCTTCGCGCTTCTATTGGCTCGCAACAATCAGCTCGAGGAAGCAGAGCAGTACCTGCGTCAGTCGGCCAACTTCGACCTCCAGAATCTGAACCACACGAGCGACTGCGGCCTGCACACGGCGACCATGGGCGGTGTCTGGCAGGCGCTTGCTTACGGTTTCTGCGGCCTGCGACCGCAGGGTGATGTGCTGGCGATCGATCCTCACGTGCCGGAACACTGGAAAGCGCTCGAGCTGACGGTGCTCTTCCGGGGTACACGCGTACGCGTCCGGGCTGAGCACGGGCGAACGCTGGTCTGGGCCGATTCTCCGGTACAGATCGCGGTCGGCCCCAGCGGCGAACGCGCCGAGGCGGGCCCTGAAGGGATCGAGCTGAAGGTCGACGGGAGCGTGTCCCTGGGCGCTTCGACTTCTCTCGCCTCTGAACAGGGCGCCGCCGCAAAGCGGCGCGCTAGCGGAGAGGTCGCCTAGCAAGCGACTCGCAGTCGGAAGCCGCGTCATTCCTGACGTAGCCTCGGCTTTCCCGGAAAGATCTGCTTAGACGCTCAGCGCAATCGGCGGAGCTGAGACTCGGGCTCCTCTTTCGGCTCGAAGCGCGCCCTGAATTCGTCGAGCGACGTGAACGGGCGCCAGAGCGGCCTCTCCCACTCGCTTCCCTGACACATCGGACAAGTGGAAGGCGGTTCAGCGAGCGCCACGCCGTAACCACACCCGACGCACACGTAATCGGCTTTGCGATCAGAAACGGTCTCCACAAGGACTCCCCCACCGCGAGAAATTAAGGTTTCTTTCAGGATTCTACCTCGCGCGTCTGGTTTTACGCATCGCCTAATAACGACGATTTGGCCGCATTTTCCGGGTTATTTCGGTCGCAATCGAGCTTCTATAGCGGAAGCGCTATTAATCCGTGAGGGGCGATTCTCACGCAACCGTTTGCTCGCGGCTGTTCCTCGAACGCGAATCCGGCGCCGCTCCGGCCCTATGGATCTCGCGCCTCGGTTGCGCCTACTCGCTTCGGAGAACACGCCACCGAACTTCAAGCGGACGACGGGCCTCGAACCCGCGACCTTCGGCTTGGGAAGCCGATGCTCTACCAGCTGAGCTACGTCCGCGCAAGCTCCGGCAGAGTCAAAACCCGGCATTCCGCTCTGCCAGCCTCCGGACAGCTTATCTCGTCTCGCTTCAGAACCCCGGTGCCGAGCACGTCACTCGCTGATCGAAATACTCTCGATCAGGACTGGCTGGAGCGGAGCGTCGCGACGATCCGTCTCACTGCCCTCGATCTTGTCTACCGTCTCCATTCCCGGCGCTGACCTGACCGAACACGGTGTGCTTGCCGTCGAGCCACGCCGCGGCGGGAATCGTGACGATGAAAAACTGCGAGCCGTTGGTGTTCGGGCCGGCGTTAGCCATCGCCAATGCACCGCGGACGATCTTGTGCTCGTTGAACTCGTCCTCGAACGTGTAGCCCGGGCCACCTGTGCCGGTGCCGAGCGGGCAGCCACCCTGGATCATGAAGTCCTTGATGATCCGGTGAAAGGTGAGGCCGTCGTAGAAGCCGTCACGCGCGAGCTTGTGGAAGTTCGCGACGGTCTTGGGCGCATCGGCGTCGAAGAGCTCGATCTCGATCGCGCCCTCTGAGGTATTCATGGTTGCTTTCGACATGGCACCTACGATAGCTGCGCTCAGAGACCGGATCCACCCGCGAGAACGGGGCAGCGAAGATCGACCCGCCCGAGGCTCTCATTCAGCCGCGACCGGCGCGGATGATCGCGCGCCGCTCTGGGGGAACCCCGCCGTCTCGATTTCGGCGACCGGCATCTCGGCCGGCTCCATCAACACCACGATGATTCCCGCCACCAGCACGAGCGCGCCGCCGGCTAGCACGGCGGCTCCCAGCTCTTGCCCCAGCAGCAGCCAGGCGAGGAACGCGGCCGAGACGGGCTCCAGGTAGGAGAGGAAACCCATCGCCTGAGCTGTGACGTGGCGGAGCAGAAGCAGCCAGATGAGGCCTGAGATGAGCGTGAAGACGACACCGAGTATCGCCAGGTAGCCGAGCTCGCCCGCAGTCGGGAGCACGCGACCGGCAAAGGGCAATGCGGGCAAGAGCGCGATCACGGCGAATATGTCGATCCAGAAGGAGAGTCCGATCGGGTTGACGTCGCGCACGATGTGCTTCTGGATGATCACGAGTAAGGCCAGTACCGCGGCGCCACCAACACCGATTGCAATGGCGAGCGGCCTGACCTGACCGCCGCCGTTGCTCGAGAAGGCAACCAGTGCGAGACCGCCGAGCGCGATCGGCAAAGCGATCAGCACGGCGCGGCTGAGTCGCTCGGGCAGGAAGAGCGGGGCCAGAAGCGCCAGGAAGATCGGCGAGGTGTAGGTGGTGAGAACACCCACGGCGACCGACGAGAGCTTCATCGCCTCGACGCCGCAGAACCAGATAAGTGCCAGCCCGGGCCCGAGCAGCAGCGTCCAGCGCCCTACCTTGCCGATCCGCAGCAGATCCGTTCTTCCCGCCAGCCCAACGCCCACTCCACACACGAGCAGACTCAGGCCGATCCGCCAGAACACGATCGAGATCGCGCCGAGGCCGCTCAGGTGATCGCCGATGATCCAGATGAAGCCCCACGAACTGGCGAGGGCCGCGACGCCCAGGTTCCAACGCATGGCTCGATGCTAGTCAGCCGGGCGCGATCTCGTGTCCAGCACTCGCCTATCGAGGCTCTAGGCGTCCGATACCAGGTCGTCGGGCTCGCTCATCGCCTCGATCGCCTCGAGCGCGTCTTCCATCCGACTCTCGGGCACGAGCACCTTCTGCGGGGCGTCCTCGTTGGCGCCGGGGTCGGTCTCGACCGCGCACTCGAGCTCGTACTCGATGCCCGCCGCCTGCAGAATCGACTCGATCTCCTCCGCCTCGGCGGTGTTGGCGGCAACGGCCACCTGCACCAATCTACGTCATTCGCTCTTCTCCTCACCCCCGGCGGCCCGAACGGCCGGCTCGGCCGCGTTTTCGCTCCTCGCGACGGGGAGCGCTCCACCCTTGATCAATCGAGGCTCGCCTCGTTCCTGGAACGGCAGATCGATGATATCGAAGTCTCTCGGAACGACCGTCGCCGCGAACAGCTCGCGCGCCTCGCGCAGTACCTCGGGCCCGAAGTAGCGGGTCGAGACGTGAGTGAGCGCAAGCATCCTGACGCGGGCGGCGAGCGCGACCTGCGCCGCTTGCGCGGCCGTCGAGTGGCGAGTCTCCTCCGCGCGCTCTCGTTCCTCTTCGCAGAAGGTGGCTTCGTGGATGAGCAGATCGGCGTCGCCGGCTGCTTCGACCACGCTGCGGGAAGGCGCGGAGTCTCCCGAGATGACGAGCTTGCGTCCCGGCCGCGCCGACCCCAGCACCTGCTCGGGCCTGATCACTGTGCCGTCGGCGAGAGATACCTTCTCGCCCCGCTGCAAGGCGCCGCGCTCCGGTCCGGGCGGCACGCCCAGCGCGTCGGCGCCCTGGACATCGAATCGACCGGGTCTGGGCAGCTCGCTAAGCGCGTAGCCGAGCGCCGCGACGCCGTGCTCGACGGGAAATGTCTCGAGCGTGTAGCCGTCGCGCTCGAGCCTGTCGCCTGGGCGGAGCTCGACCAGATCGAGTGCGAAGGTGAGGCGGCCGAAGACTCTGCGCAGGCCAGCGAAGAGGTCGTTCAGCCCGGGCGGCCCGAAGATCACGAGCGGCAGCTCGCGCCCGCGCAGCGAGAAGGTCTTGAGCATTCCGGGCAGGCCCAGGTAGTGATCGGCGTGGTAGTGCGTGAGGAAGACCTCGCTCAGATCGACCAGCCCGAGCGTCGAGCGCAGGAACTGGCGCTGGCTGCCCTCGCCGCAGTCGAAGAGCAGCCGTTCGCCGCCGCGGCGCACGACAAGCGCCGTCGGCGAGCGCTTGGCGGTCGGCATCGAGCCCGCCGTACCGAGAAAGACAACATCGAGATCCATGGCCGGATCTTAGGGCCTATCCCGTCGGGGACGGCTAGAAACCGAGGCTATCGGTCTCGGCGAAGCTTTGAGCCCGCCGCCGAGCGCGGCCAGGCGGTGGAGTGCTTCGTTCTGTTCGAGCTTTTTAGCCTCCGGCTCCTGGCATCGCATCTCACCTCGGAACGGGCCAGCCGATTCCGTTTGCGACCGCCGCCGCCATCGCCTGCCCACCGGTTGGCTCGCTCGGGCCTCGCGACCGGAGGGGGCTGCGGCGGTTGAGCCGCGGGAGCAGCCGGAGCGACGGGCTGCGCGGGCGGAGCGACAGGGGCCGCCGGCGGCGGAGCCGGAGCCGCGGGCACTCGAGCGGGCGGCGTCTCGAGAGTCGACTCCTTCGAGCTGGACTCCTCTCGGGCAGGTCGTCGCCGATCGTCGTCAAGACGGCGCTCAGTTGGGCGCGAACACGCGTGATCTCGGCGTTCAGGCGCTCACGCTCGGTCATCGCGTTACGCAAGATCTCACGCGCCTCGGCGCGGGCCTCGCCGAGCACCGACTCGGTCTCGCGGCGAGTCTGGTCGGTCATCTGCTGCGAAGCACGCTCGGCCGAGATCAGGGTCGTGCGCAGAAGCTGCTCCAGTTCGCGGTAGCGAACCAGTTCGGCGCCCAACTGCTCGATCTTGTCGGCAAGATCGGCGCGATCGCGCCAAACGTCCTCGAAGCTGTTGACGATGTCAGCGAGCAGATCGTCGGTCTGCTTGATTTGGTAACCGAAGAACGCCTTTCGGAGGCGGATGTGCCTTATCTCTACGGGCGTCAGGGCCATTGGTATGCCTCCTTTCAGAACTGCGAAAGCACTTCGAACAACAACCGATCGCCCAGCCAGAGCACTAACACGGCGACGATTGGAGACAGATCGATTCCTCCAAGCGGTGGCAGCAGGCGCCGAAACAGGCGGAGATAAGGATCGCATGCGTCAGAGAGAAAATGCCGGATTCGATTCAGGGTGCGGTTGTAGGGCAACGGAATCCAGGAGCTGAGGACGTAGAGGAAGATGATCAGCGAGTAGACCGATACGAAGACGTTCACCAGCGCCATCACCTGTGAAGTAACCGAACAGAGCATCGTCAAGCTGGCCTCATTGCCCACAGTGCGTCAATTCGTGCCGCTCGCTCCCGTTCCTACTTCGCCGGTTAGCGGCCTCCGGCGACGAACAGGACACCGTGTCCTGGCATCGCTCCCACCGCTCGCACTCCGACGGCGGGTCGTCAACTGAAACGCGCTCTGAGGAATGGGCGCTTGGCAAATGCGAGCCGTGGATGCCGATGCAGCGAGCGATCAGGCCTGATTGAAGAAGCCGCGCTCGATCATGCGGGCGCGCTCTTCGGCCGAGACCTCGACGTGCTGCGGCGTGAGTAGGAAGACCTTGTCGGCGACCCGTTGCATCCCCCCGTCGAGCGCATAGGTGAGCCCGCTCGCGAAATCGACCAACCGTTTCGAAAGCTCGCTGTCGACGCCCTGCAGGTTGAGGATCACGGGAATGCCCTGCTTGAAGTGGTCGGCGATCTGCTGAGCGTCGTTGAAGCCGCGTGGGATGACGAGATGAACACGCGCCGGCGAGATCCCTTCGCTGGGCGCGACCGCAGGCGCCTCGACACCGCGGAGACGGGTTGCGGGACGCAGCGACACGCCACGGCGCGGGCTTTCGGGCTCGCTCCAATCGTCCGAATCGGCGGCGCCGCTGCGCGGTTTCAGCCGGCGCACATTCGGCCGCTCGCTGTACGTGCGCTCGGCCTCCTCGGTCACGTACCCGTCGTCGTCCCATTCTTCCTCTTCGGCAATGCCGAAATAGACGAGCGTCCGGTTCCAGGCGTCCGCGAACCCCATATGGCTCGATTGTAACCCCCGCCGCGGTTGACATCGAAAGAGGGCGCTCGAACGGAAGTTGACTAATTGGCAACACTGTGAGAGAGTTCCCCGCAGTCAAGATCGAGATGAGCCGCCGCAATCCCGAAAAGACCTGCGGAAAAGGGGGCAATTCGCCTCTTCAGCGCTCTGGACGTATGAGCTCTGAGCAGCGAAGGCCACGCCGCGGGCCAACTCACGCCCTGCTCTCCGCCGAGCAGCTTCGGGCCGCTCACCTCCTGCACGAGCGCGCTTACTTGAGCATCCCGGAGATGGCGCGACGGGGTTACGAACACTGGGGCTACTCGAGCGCCCACTCGGCCACCGTGGCGCTGTACCGACTTTTTCAGCGCTACGACTACCAGCCTCGATCGCGGGCCGCGGCGAACAGGCTACTTGCCACGAACGAGGCGATCCGCTGCCAGGGCCTGACGATCTCCGGCCGGCCCTGTCGCCGCTCGGCCATGATCGGTTCGCACTACTGCCCGTACCACGGAGCCGAAGAGGTCGAGCAAGTAGCGCTTTAGAGCTCGGTTCGATTGACGAACCGGTGGAGTGCTTCCACCGCTTCGGCGCGCTAGCTCCAGAGCAAGCTGCCTACGCGAATGTAGGTGGCGCCCTCTTCGACTGCGACGAGATAGTCCTGGCTGGTGCCCATCGAGAGCTCTGACAGGCCAAAGCGCTCGGCCAGCTCGCGCAGGCGCCGGAAGTAGGGACGAGAGGCCTCCGGATCGCTACTGAGCGGCGGCATGGTCATCAGGCCGCGCACCTCGACGCCGAGCTGGGCGCAGAAGCCGAGGAAGCCCTCGAGCTGCTCGGGGGCGATACCGGATTTCGTCTTTTCGCCGGCCAGATTCACCTCCACCAGCGCCGGAATGCTCAGCTGCCGCGCCGCCGACTCGCTCGCCAGCGAGTGACAGAGCTCGCAGAGTCTCGCTCACGAGCCTGGCTTTCCGGCTCTGCAGGTGACCGATGAAGTGCCAGTGAAAAGCCGCTTGGTACTTCGCGTGCTTTGCCGCCAGTGACTGAGCGCGGTTCTCCCCCACTGTCTCGATCTCCGCTGCGGCCAGAGCCACCATCTCTTCCAGCGAGACGTACTTGGTCGCGGCGACGACCGTGACGCCCTCTCCCACGCTCTCGCGTAAGCGCTCGTAGCGGCCGCGGATCTCCTCAGTCGATTGCACCGATGATCCCTTGACGTCCCGTCTGACCCCGATCGCGCCGGTGCGAGAAGAAGTGCTCCGGGTGGCAGGAGGTGCAGATCTCGACCGTCTCGACGTCGCTGCACCCGGCGGTCTCGAGCACCTTCTCGGCCGCCAGCCAGAGGTTCACATTACGCCCGCTCGCGACCTGGCGACCGAACTGCCGACGAAAGCCGGCCGCGATCTCGTCTGAGACCTCGAAGCAGCAAGGCCCGATTGCCGGTCCGAGCACGGCCTTCGCCCGCCCGCGCCCCAGAGCCCGCGAGGCCGACTCGAGCACGCCGCCCATCAGCCCGCGCCAGCCGGCATGGACGAGAGCCAGGCCCGGCCGCTCGCCTTCGACGCGGGCGATCGCAATCGGAAGGCAGTCGGCCGTGACGAGCATCATCCCGATCCCCGGCTCCTCGCTCCAGAAGGCGTCGCACTCGGGAAAGTCCGAGCTCTCGGCAAGCAGCCCGATCGCTTCGGCTCGCCGGGTCACCGCACCGTGGCGCTGCCGTGCCATCGTCGCGCGAGAAGGATCGATCTCCAGCGCCCGGCAGAGTCGCGAGCGGTTCTCTCGCACTCGCTCCGGGTCGTCGCCGCCTAGCTCGCTCAGGTTGAGCGAACTGAAGACACCCTTGCTGACGCCGCCGAGGCGCGTGGAGAAGGCGACGCGGTACGGGCCCGGCGCCTTCCAGCGATAGAAGAAGCCGTCCACGCCTAGACCGCCTCGTCGATGAGTTCCCTGGCCGTCCGCAGCTCTGCCTCGCGCCCCGCCAGCGCTCCGTTCAGCTTGCGCCGGCGCAGCTCGGCCAGAATCTCCCCCACCAGCGGCGACTGCTCGAGGCCCAGTTCGACCAGATCGCTGCCGCCGATCTCCAGCTCGATCCCGCGCAAGCGCTCGAAGTACTCCTCGATAGCGGGGAGATCGCGCATGGCGAGAGCAAGCAGCGGTGCGTCCGGGGCCACCGGTTCGACCAGCGAAACGATCTCGGCGGGACTGGCCGCTCGTTGCAGGCGCTCGACCAGTCGCGGGGCGAACACGACCGCTGCCACGATCTGCTCGATGTCGCGTCGGCGCAGGCGAAGGCGACCGAGCCAGGAGTAGAGCTCGTAGGTCGGCAGATGACGAGCCAACACGGCCAGGCCGAGCCGCCAGCGCGGCAGCTCCGGCGCGTAGCGCTCGCGCAGCGCGTGCAGGCGCTCGACCAGCGCGACCGCCTCCTCGTCGGCGGCGAGATGCGGATGCACCGCGGTGGCGACGCCGATCTCGGCCAGACGCAGGATCGAGCGCGGCGCGTCCGGCTCGTCGAGGATGTCGACCAATTCGTCGCGCAGGCGTGTCGAGGAAAGATCGTCGAACAATCCCATCTCGACGCAGCTACGAGCCAGCCCGGCGGCGTGCTCGTCCATGCGGAAACCCAGCCGGCTCTCGTAGCGCACGGCCCGGAAGATGCGCGTGGGATCGTCGACGAACGAGAGGTTGTGCAGCACGCGCAGCCGCCGCTCGGCGATGTCGCGACGGCCGCCGAAGGGATCGACCAGCCGTCCGTAATCCTCCGCCTTGAGCGACACGGCCATCGCGTTGACCGTGAAGTCGCGGCGGAAGAGATCCTCGCGGATCGAGGCATGCTCGACCGAGGGCAACGCCGCCGGCGCGTCGTAGAACTCGGTGCGCGTGGTAACGACGTCTACGCGTTCGTCCTCGTTGTAGAGGACGACCGCCGTGCCGAACTTCTCGTGCGGGCGAACGCGCCCGTGCAGGAGTCTCGCCAGCTCGCGCGCCAAAGCGATGGCGTCGCCTTCGACCGCGATATCGATATCGAAGCTCTTCGCTCCGAGCAGGACGTCGCGTACCGATCCGCCGACGAGGTAGATACCTTCGTGCGTGCCGCCGGCCGCGGCTATCGCTTTGCGCAGGGCTGCAAGGGTTTCCAGTTTCTCCAGCTCACCCTCGAGATCCTCGACGCCCGCAATTGGCGGCTCACCACGCAGTCCGAGCGCCGCGAGCAGATCGCCGCGAGTGACGACCCCAACGACCCTTTCGCCCTCGAGCACCGCGATCCGTCCCGACGGCGTATCTACCAGCATCCGCCGTAACTCGGTCAGTGTGGTGGTCGCTTCGCAGATCGCCACTTCGAGCGCCATGACCGCTTTGACCGGCGCCTGATCGAGGCCGTGCCCGAGCGCCTTGTCCAGATCTTCGCGATTGACGACTCCGCGCAGGCGGCCTTCCTCGAGCACGAGGATGCCCGACTGCCGGTAGCGCTGACAGACGGCCATCGCCTCGGCCACCTTGGTCGCGGGCTCGACGAAGCGCGGCGGTCTCGACATCACCTCGCTCGCCACGAGCGGTTGCTCGAGCGCCGAGGCGAGCCCCGACTCGATCGCCCGACAGGCCTGCTCGAGCGAGAGGCGAGTCGAGGCGGAGGCCGCTCCGTGGTGGCCGCCGCCGCCGAGCACCGCAGCCAGCCTGGACGCGTCGAGCTCGGGTATGCGGCTGCGCAGAACAGCGAGCACACGTCCCTCCATCTCGACCAGGCAGGCGAGCGCGTCACAGTCGGTCAGATCGACCAGCTTGTGGGCAAGCAGGGCGATGTCTTCGAGATAGCGCGGCCAGCTGGCGCTGGCTACGAGCAGCTCGACCCCGGACGCTCGAATGGGTCGAGCCGAGTCGATCAGCTTGCCCAGGAGCACGCGCTCTTCCTGACCCAGCGTGGGACGAAGGAAATGGCTCAGCTCGTCCAGACGGGCGCCATGGCGCAGGCACCAGGCAATCGCCTCGGCGTCGCGCTGCGTCGTCGAGGCGAAGCTGAGCGAGCCGGTGTCCTCGTGAATGCCGAGCGCGAAGGCAGTCGCCTCGAGCGGGCTGACAGCGAGCTCGCGCTCGGCGAGGATGCCGACCAGCGCCGTCGTCAGCGCTCCCTCTCCGGTCAGATAGAGACTCTCGGGCTTCACCCAGTCCGGGCGGTCGTGCTCGTGGTGATCGAAAACTATCTTCTCGACCGATTCATCGCGCGTCAGCGTCTCCAGCTCGCCAAGGCGCGAGGAATGCACCGTCTCGACGACCACCAGGCGGCGCACCTGCGAGAGGTCGAGCGCGCTCACCTCGACCAGTTCGAGCTCGTCGGCGTAGAGGCGCACGAACTCGCGCACATTGCGAGCCGTAGAGGGTTGCAGAGCGACCACCGAGCCCGGATAGAGGCGTCGCGCCGCCAACATCGAGGCGAGCGCGTCGAAATCCGTATTGCTGTGCGTTGCGATGATCGTCGTGCATTCCACACTGCCATTGTGACCACGAAACGACTCGGAGGATGAGCTCAGGCGTGGTCGCGGTCGCGAGCGAAGACCAGCGCGCTAAGCGAGACGATCATCCAGCAGGCCAGATAGGCGAAGGCCGCTCGCGGTGAGACCAGCGTCCAGAGGGCGCCGGCTACGACGCTGGCAGCGAAATTTCCGAAGCTCTGTACGGCGGCCAGCAGGCCGAAAGCCGAGCCGATCACCTCGTTCGGCGCAAGCCCCGCGACGGCCGCGCTCTCGGCCGTCTCGGCAAAACCGATCCCGATTCCCGCGAAGGAGAAGAAGACGGCGATCAGGAGCAGCGAGGAACCACTCGCGGCAAGCCCCGCGTAGCCGACGGCGAAAGCCGCCGCCCCCAGCCCGAACACGACCACCATGCCGCGACGATCGCCGAGGCGCCCACCGAGAAAGCTGGCCACGACGGCCGCGAGGTTGTAGCCGGCATACAGACCGAGCGCGAGATTGACCGCCGTCGTGTTGCTACGTCCGGGCTGGAGCAGGTCGGTTGCTCGCAGTATGAGCAGGGTCGCCGCCGCGTTTCCAACCTCGAAGGCCGAGATAGCCAGGAAGAGGCGGCCGAGGCGGCCGCGCAAAACCGCACGTATGTGCAGACGAAGTGCCCTACGCTCTCCGCGCTCGGGCTTGGGAATGGCCCGAATCCCGACCACGATCGCCAGAGCGGCGAGTAGGCCCGGAATGACACTCAGGAGGATCGCCGTGCGAATGCCGACCAGAGTGACGAGCCCGATCGCCAGCAGCGGTCCGCCGATGGCGCCCAGGTTGTCCATCGCCCGCTCGTAACCGAAAGCGCGCCCGTAGGTTCCCGCCGAGACGGCCTCGGTCAGCAGCGCGCTACGCGATGGAGCGCGCAGGCCGCGCGCTACCCAGGCGCTGACTCGCAGCGCCGCGACTTGCCATACCGCGGTGGCCAGGCCGATGGCGCCACCCAGAAACGCCGTCGCGGCGTAGCCACCGACGGCCGTCTTGCGCCGGCGCGATGGATCATCGGCGATGGCGCCGCCGGCGAGGCGCGACACCCCGCCAAGCCCGTCGGCTAAACCCTCGATCAGACCGAGTGCAGCGGCCGGCGCACCTAGTGTCGAGGTCAGGAAGCTGGGCAGAAGCGAGGTCGGCATCTCGTAGCCGAGGTCGGCGAACAAGCTCGCGCCACCGATCGACGCGACGCTCCGGGTGAACCAGCGCTCGTCTTCGCCTGCTGCTTGGTGCTCCGCGTCCTGGCCGCTCATCGTCCCGAGCAGTCGACCTCTCAGGCCAGAGCGACCGCGTCGATCTCGACCAGGGCGCCCGAGGGAAGCGCCGCTACCTGTACGGTCGCACGCGCAGGCGGAGTAGCGCCGGCGTAAGTCGCATAGACGTCGTTCATCGCTGCGAAATCGGCCAGGTCGGCCAGGAAGACAGTCGTCTTGAGGAGCCGATCGAGCCCGCTGCCGGCCTGCTCGAGAATCAGTTTCACGTTTTCGAGCGCCTGTCTAGTCTGCGCCTCGATTCCCTTCCTCTCCAGCGTCGTCTCGCCAGGCTCGAGACCAAGCTGTCCGGAGACGAAGACAAGCCCGCCGGCGCTTATCGCCTGGCTGTACGGAGCACCTTGAAACGGTGCAGGCGCCGCCTCGGTACGAACGGCACGCTTTCCCGTCATGCTCGCACTCCCCTCTTGCCGCAGGCCTTCCCGAGCGCTACGCCCAGCGCCTTGAAGATCGCGTCCAGCACATGCTGCGTATCGCTGCCGTCGACGAGGCGAACGTGAAGCACGACGCCGGCCGCAAGCGCCAGCTCGCGCAGGAAGCCCACGGCCATATCCCCGGGGAGCCCACCGACGTGATCGGCCGAGAGATCGAAGTTGGATACGAGGCAGGGATCGTCGCTCAGGTCGAGGGCAACGTGCGCTAGCGCCTCGGCCGACGGTATATAGCCGGAGCCGTGACCGCACGCATCCTCGGCCCGCAGCAACTCCGACAGCGCCGATCCAAGCGCGCCCCCGGCGATGACCACCTGCGTCTCGGCCAAATCGGAGGCGATCGCCAGCGTGAGATCGAAATGTCCGTAGCGGGCGACTTCCTCGAGCAGGCGATCGAGCACCGGTAAACCGGTCTCGACGTGGACGTCTCCGCCGCCGGACGGCGCCAGGCGGACGGAACTACGAGTCGCGGCGGTCTCGTCCGAGGCCATATCAGCACCCTAGCGAAGAACTCGCTCCTCGATCTAGCTGGAGATTCGCTCGATCGAAGCGCCGAGCGAGCGCAGTCGCTCGTCGATTCGCTCGTAGCCGCGATCGATCTGGCCGATGTTGCCGATCGTCGAGACGCCGTCGGCGCAAAGGCTTGCGATCAACATCGCCATGCCCGCGCGGATGTCCGGACTCTCCATCCGATCGCCGACGAGAGGCGCCGGGCCAGTCACGACCGCGCGGTGAGGGTCGCAGAGGATGATCCGGGCGCCCATCCCGACCAGCTTGTCGACGAAGAAGAGCCTGCTCTCGAACATCTTCTCGAAGATCAGCACGGTGCCCTGCGCCTGCGTGGCGACAACCACGGCGATCGAGGTCAGATCGGCAGGAAACTGCGGCCAGGGCCCGTCCTCGATCTTCGAGATCGCGCCGCCCAGATCGTCCTGGATCACGAGCTCCTGCCGATCGGGCACCCGCACGCTGCACTCATCCGCTTCGACCCGCACGCCCAGCCGTTCCAGGTGAGGCATGATCGGGCGCAGATCCTCTCCGCTGCAACCCTTGATCGTCAGCTCACCGCGGGTCACCGCGCCCAGCCCGATAAAGCTGGCGATCTCGATGTGGTCGGGCGAGATGCGGTACTCGCCGCCCGAGAGCTCGGACACGCCGTGGATGTGCAGCAGATTGGAGCCTAGTCCCTCGATCTCGGCCCCGAGCGAAACGAGGAATCGGCATAGATCCTGAACGTGCGGCTCGCCGGCCGCGTTGCCGATGACCGTCTCGCCGTCGGCCAGTACGGCCGCCATGATCACGTTCTCGGTGCCCATGACGCTCGGCTCGTCGAGGAAGAGCCGCTGGCCGCGCAACTTGCGAACGCTCATCGCATAGTCGAGCCCAGCCTCGATTTGAACGCCGAGGTCGGCGAAGGCCTTGACGTGCGTGTCGAGCCGGCGGCGGCCGATCACGTCGCCGCCCGGCGGCGGGATCTTGACCGCGCCGGCGCGAGCGAGAAGCGGCCCGGCGAGCAGGAAGGAGGCGCGGATGCGGCGGCAGAGATCGGGATCGAGGTCGGTGTTGGTGATCTCGCCGGCCTCGATTTGAACTTCGTTCGGGCCGCTCCATTCGATCTTGACGCCGGTGTGCGCGATCAGCTCGACCATCGACTCGACGTCACGGATGCGCGGTAGGTTGCTCAGCGCCACCGGCTCGGAGGTGAGCAGCGAGGCGGCCAGGATGGGCAAAGCGGCGTTCTTGTTCCCGGCTGCTTGGACGGCGCCGGAAAGGGGGCGTCCGCCTTCGATGACGAAGGACTCGCGGTGTAGGGCTTCAGCGACTGCAGCGTCGGTCATGGTCTCGGAGCTCGCCGCCAGGGGCGAACGCGATTCATCGTAGCGAGCGCGTCAGCCGGAGTCTTGGGGTGAAGGAACCAGGTCGCTCTTCCTGTGGATTCATCCCCGTAACCGTGCCTGGCACCGGGGCATGGCTCGGATCGACAGGTGAAGCGCCTTGGAAGACGACTCCGATCCCCGATCCGGCTCCCGAAGCCGAAAGCGCGGTGGATGATTTGAAACAGATTCGTAACCATGCCTGGCACCAGGACATGTCCGAAGCGGATGGCACGTTATGCTGCTCTCGTGGCGCCGACGCGCGAACAGGCCTGGGAGACGCTCACTGCGTACACGAAGAGCGAGGCGCTCCGTCGTCACGCACTTGCAGTCGAGGCGGCGGTCAGGGCCTACGCCGACAAGTTCGGCGAGGACGAGGAGCTGTGGGGCATCGCCGGGCTCCTGCACGACTTCGACTACGAGATCCACCCCACGCTCGAGGAGCACCCGCAGGCCGGCGCCCCGATCCTGCGCGAGGAGGGCTATCCCGAGGAGGTCGTGCTGGCGATTCTCTCGCACGCCAGCCACACCGGCGTTCCGCGCGAGACCTTGTTGCAGAAAACGATCTTCGCCTGCGACGAGCTGGCCGGCTTCGTCCACGCCTGCGGTTTGGTGCGCCCGGACGGGATCGACACGCTGGAGCCAAAGTCGGTGCGAAAGAAGCTCAAGCAGCCCTCCTTCGCCGCCGGCGTGAACCGCGCCGAGGTTTATCAGGGCGCCGACGAGTTGGGCGTCGATCTCGACGAGCACATCACCTTCGTCATTTCCGCGCTCAGGCCGATCGCCGTCGAGCTGGGGCTGCGAACCGCCGTCTGACGCCCGGCTGGCGCTTCGCTAGATCAGCGCCTCGACGAGGCGCGCGACGTCCTCCTCGCTCGTCCACCAGCCGCAGGAGGCGCGGATCAGATTCCGCCCCGGTATGTCGCGAACGATGACGCCGCGCTCGAACAGGCGCCTGACTCTCGCGGCCGGATCGCCTACGGCCCGCCAGCTGACGAGCGTTCCCCCGTCTGGAGGAGAAACGACTTCGAACCGCTCCGTCAGCGCCGAACGACAGCGCTCGCTCATCTCCGCGGCGCGCTCGAAGGCCCACTCCGGTCGCGCCTCGAGAGCGGCGAGAAGACCGGCGAGGGCGCCCGGCGCGATCCACTGCGAGTCGAAGCGTGAAGCGCCTCGCCGCGGCTCGAACGCACCGTCTGGCTGAAAGCTCTTCTGCGCGAAGTAGCTCGGCTGAGCGACGCGAAGCCGCTCCGGCTCCTGGACGACCAGCGCGCCGAGCGTGTCCGGTCCACAAAGCCACTTCTGCGCCGAGATGGTGAGGTAGTCGATTCCGGTGGCGGAGACGGGAATCGCGCCGACTGACTGGGCGCCGTCCACCAGCACAGGCAGCCCACTTCGCTCGCGCAACTCGGCGACCGGCAGAACGCGTCCGTCCGTCCACAGCACCTGCGAGAGCGCGAGCAGCTTGGTTCGCGGCGTGACGGCCGCAAGAATCGCCTCGGGCTCGGGATCCACCACGACGATGCGGGCGCTGGAGGCATGCAGCGGCCCGAGTAGGCCGAAGTGCTCGTCGGTCGTCGTCACGACCTCGTCGGAGGGCGCCAGATCGAGCCCGGCCAGAACGATGTTGCAGCCGTCGGTGGTCGAGCAGGTGAGGGCGACTTGGGCAGCCTCGGCGCCGACGAGACGCGCGATCTTCGCCCGAGCCAGGGAACGCTGGCCCGTGACCTCGGAGAAGAGATCCGACCCCGAGCGCCCAAGCTCGAGATCGCGCTGCTGCCGCTCTTCCATCGCCTCGACGGTGGCGCGGGCAAGCGGCCCGAAGGTGCCGGCGTTCAGGTAGGCAAGGCGTTCGAAGACCGGAAACTGGGCGCGGGCTTGGGCGAAGTCCATCATCGAGACATTAGACCCGCTACCCGACCCTGAGCTCGACCGGCGCGTGGTCGGAGAGAACGCCCGCTGTGATCGTCCGCCGCGCCTCGGGCCAGACGTCGAGCGGACTCGCCTCGGCGCCGCGAACGAGGATGTGGTCGATGCCCGGGCCCGGCGGCGAAAAGCCGGGCAGGTCGGGCAGGTGTTTCAAATGAAGGTTGAAGTCGCCGGCGAACACAAGTGCGTCGCCGGGCTGGACGAGCGACTCGGCGCAAGCGAGCGCGCGCAGGGTCTCGGCGGCGCCGACCTCCGGGTGCTTAGCCACGCCGGAGGCGTGCAGGTTGGCGATCACCATCCCGTGCAGGCGCACGGCTTGACAGATGCGGCGCTCGCGCCGGCCCCGGCTGATCACCCTCCAGCGCTGCTCGAGCGGCCGCAGGCGCGGATCGAGCAGGATCGCGTTTGCCTGGCCGGAGAGAGCCGAGCGGAAGAAGCTCTGGTTGAGCCGCGTGATCCAGCCGCCGAGACGGGGTGGGAACCAGATCCGGCGCGCGCTGTGCCAGATCAGTCTCATCTCGCTCCAGTCGCCGATGTGAGAACGGCTCCAGAGCGGAACCTCCTGCAGGCAAACGACATCGGGGTGGTCGGACGAGATCAGGCGGATTGCTTGTTCGAGGTGGTTGCGCCTACCGTTCGGCGAGGTCATGCCATGGTGGACGTTCCAGCAGCGAACGAGCAAGCTCATGACGCGAGTTTACGAAAACGATCCGCCGCCCAGCGAATAGCGGAGCCCGCTTGCCGGTCGTCGTTCCGTCGCGCACTCTAGGCTGTAACTCGTGCGCGTTGTCATTGCCGACCCGCCTGCCTTCACGCCGCCCTACGATCACGAGCTGGCCGCAGCGCTCGCCCGCGCCGGCGCCGAGGTCGAGCTGGTCAGCTCCCGCTTCCGCTTCGGATCGGCGCCCGCGCCTGCTGGCTATCTCCGCAGCGAGCTCTTCTACCCGCTCAGCTCGCGCCTGTTCAAGCGCTCGCGCCTGCGTCTACCCGTCAAGCTGTGCGAACACCCCTTCGGCATGGCGCGCCTGCGCCGACGCCACCCCGACGTCTTCCACCTCCAGTGGCTCGGCCTTCCCGAGCTCGATCGCTTCCTTCTACCCCGGCGAGCTCCCCTCGTCTTCACCGCTCACAACCTCGTGCCGCGGCGCAAGATGGGCAAGCGCAAGCTCTGGCCGAAGCTGCTCGGCCGCTTCGACGCCGTAGTCGTTCACTCCGAGCGCGGTCGCGAGACACTCGCCGAGCTTGGTGTTCCGGAGCGACTCTTGTACGTGATCGCGCATCCGCTCTTCTACAGCGATCCGCCGCGCAGGGACGACGGGCGGACGCTGCTCTGCCTCGGGCTGATCCGCTCGTACAAGGGTCTCGGCGACGCGATCGAGGTGGCGAAGAAGCTTCGCGATGATGTACGCCTGCTCGTGGCCGGCGACGCGATGGAGCCGGTCGAGCCCTACCGCGAGCAGGCCGGCGAAATTGCCGAGTGGCGCCTCGGCTACCTCTCCGACGCGGAGGTCGACCGCGCTCTCGGCGACTCGACCCTGGCTTTGTTCCCCTACCGGCCCGGTATCGATCAGTCGGGCGCCCTGCTGCGTGCGCTCGGCGCCGGGGTGCCGGTTGTCACCTACGACGTGGGCGGCCTGGCCGAGCCGGTACGCCGCTTCGAAGCCGGTGCGGTCGTTCCGCCCGGCGATATCGAGGCGATGACCGAGGCGGCGCGCACGCTGCTCGGCGACCCCGAAGCGCTCGCCCGCGCCCGGGCCGGCGCTCTGGCCGCACGTGAGAAGCTCACCTGGGATGCGGCGGCCGCGAGCCACCTCGAGCTCTACGAGTCGCTAATCTGAGGGACTCCTATTCGCTCAGGTTGAGTACCTCAGGAAAGATCCGGAGCGCCAGATCGAGTTCTCCGCGGGGATCGAGCGCAAAGCGCGGCGATGCCCGCGATGCCGCCGCAGCCGACCTGCGCGGCTGCGGCTCACAACACGTCTGTCCCCAACACGAACCGGACCCCGCAAAGCAACACGAACGATCCCGCTCCGCCGATAGGAGCAGAAAGTCAAAGCGCCGAAGGCGTGATGACTTCCCCCCTATCGCTCCGAGAAGAACCCCCAGGTTCTTCTCGGCTTCACTCGAGCACCCAGGTGTTGTCGCGCAGGATCGGCACCGCGTCGCCGTCCTTCGTGATGCCGTCCACGTCCACCTCGGGGCCGCCGATCATCAGGTCGGTGTGTACCACCGAGGCGTTGACGCCGTGCTGAGCGAGCTCCTCGGGCGACAGCTCGAGCCCTCCTTCGATGCCTCCGGGATAGCCGCGACCGTAGGCGATGTGGCAGGCCGCGTTCTCGTCGAAGAGCGTGTTGAAGAAAGTGATGTCGAGGTCGCCGACGCGGGACGAATTGTCGACGATCGAGATCTCGCCCAGGCGGCAAGCGTTTTCGTCCAGGCGAGTCTGTGCCTCCACGGCCGCCGCGCCGCTCGAGGCCGAGATGCCGACTATCCGCCCGGCCTCGAAGCGCAGCTCGAGATCGCGGGCGATCGAGCCCTCCAGCGCGAGCGGACGGGTCGAGCGTACGACGCCCTCGGCCCGCAGCCGGTCGGGGGTTGCGAACACCTCCTCGGTCGGCAGGTTGGGCACGAACCGCTGCCCGAAGGTGGTCTTGCTGTCGGCGGCGTGCCAGTAGGAATCGGGCAGCAGCCCAACCACCAGATCGGTGCCCGGGCCACGGAAGCGAATCGAGTCGAAGCAACGTCCGTTGAGCACTTGCGCCCGCTTCGAGAGCCGATCGATGTGCTCGCGCCAGGCAGCGACGGGATCGGGCTCATCGAGCCTGACGGCGTGCTCGACCGCCTGCCAGAGCCGCTCGATATCCGGCTCGCCGAAAACCGTCTTGGCCCAGGCCTCGGTCGGGGCGCCGATCAGCGACCAGGCAACCCGTCTCCTCGACGTGTTGCCTGAGCGACGCTTCGACCAGCTCGGTCTGCCTGGATTCGGCGACCCTGACCGGATCGAGGTCGGCCAGCAGCCCGGGCTCCGGATCGCCCGAGAAGTTGATCTTGGCGGCCTGCTCGGCGGTGGCGTAGTCGAGCCGGTCGACCAGCCACGGTGGCGACCAGGGGAGCATCTCCCTCGGACCACTCTCGATCAGCGAGCGGCGGACGCGCTGATCGGCGTAGTTGACATCGACGAAGCGTGCGCCGACCTTGTAGGCATGAGCCGCAATCGCCCGCGCCAGCGCGGCCTGCTCGGGATACGCCTGCACCAAGAGAAACTGACCGGGCTGGACGTTCGCACCGACTTCGACGGCGAGCTGCGCGTATCTGGAGAGCCGCTCTGCACTACTCACGCCGGCAACGATATACCTCCGACTATTCAAACGCGTCCGCCAGCTGTGGTGAATCGGCGGAACGAGCTCCTAGGCTTGGCGAACGCGAGCGATCACCCGGAAGGTCGGCTCGCCGACGGGCAGCTCATGAAACTCCGGATTACGGCAGCCGAGCCTGTCGCCCCGGTGCTCGTAACAGGGATCGACCTCCGACCGGCACATCGGAAGCGGCTCGCGCTTCGCCTTGATGGCGCCGAAGCCCTTCTTGCTCTGCTCGGCGAGACTTAGTAGGTCGAGATCGATCTCGACTTCGTAGATCTTCTGCATACAGCCGACGTAGGTGTGGTCGAAGGCCTCGTACGCATAAAGGAACGGGCAGGAGCGCTCGACGCACGCGCCCGGGTAGACGACCTTGTCGCAATGCACCTCGCAACGGCGACATTCCGTCTCGTCCTGCGGCCTCAGAGGTAGGCCGACGAGCTCGTGGAGTTGCCTGTGCATACATCGATTGTGCGCACGCCGTACTCGCTCCGCAAGCCTTGACATATCCCCGAAAGTGAGCTAGTGCCGAGCGGCTCGACAACACTGCTCTCACCCCTCTGGGCCCTGCCGGCGACTTCCCTGGAGAGTTCGGACGCCGCAGCGATAGCAGCCCCCACCTCGTCGCATCCCCAGAGAAAGGCGCCTTCCTAGAAGATAGGGGCGTGAACGTCTGGACCTGGTTGGGTTTCTGCGCGCTTATCGCGGCGCTGTTCGCGTTCGATCTAGCCCTCTTCAACCGTGGCGGCGGCGAGATCTCGCTTCGCCGCGCGGCCTGGTGGAGTATCGGCTGGACCGCGTTCGGCGTGCTCCTGGCGCTGCCGCTCTTCTTCCTGACCGACGGGACTACCGTCCAGGAGTACCTGACCGGCTTTCTGATCGAGAAGAGTCTCTCGGTCGACAACCTCTTCGTCTTCGCACTGGTCTTCGCCTACTTCTCGATTCCGAAGCTCAACCAGCGCCGCGTGCTCTTCTGGGGGATCGTTGGCGCCCTCTTCTTGCGGGCGACCTTCATCTTTACCGGCGCCGCTCTTCTCAACGCCTTTCGCGCCACGATCTACATCTTCGGCGCCCTCCTGATCATCACCGGCATCCGCATGTGGCGCCAGAGCGACATCGAGATCGATCCGGAAAAGAACCCGCTCCTGCGCCTCGTCAGGCGCATCGTTCCAATGACCACACGCTTCCACGGCGACCGCCTGCTGACGCGCGAGAGCGGCCGCCGCATGGGAACGCCGCTGTTGGCCGCGCTAGTGCTCGTGGCCGCCTTCGACGTGGCCTTCGCGATCGACTCGATTCCCGCGATCTTCGCCATCACTCGCAACACCTTCGTCGTCTTCGCGGCCAACGCGATGTCGTTGCTCGGGCTCTCGTCGCTCTACTTCGTCCTGCTCGGCCTGATGGCTCGCTTCACCTACCTCGACGACGGGCTCGCCGCCGTGCTGGTGCTGATCGGAATCAAGATGACGCTGACCGAAGTCGTGCACATCCCCGTCTTCCTCTCGCTGCTTCTCGTCGTCGCCGTGCTGACGATCGCCATCGTCGTCTCGCTGATTCGCGGCACGCCCGAGCCGCCGGCCGATAAAGCCAAGACCTAGATCCCTGTTCACCTCCTCTGGCAGCGCGACAGTGCGTCGGCTCGCCGTACGCGGGGAGTAGGGCTGCCCGCACCTCAACAGGCAGGCCTGCCCCCTTACCGCTCGCGGGTACAGCGGCAAAACTTCAGACGGACACAGGCAACGAAGAAAGGGGCGGAGATGACGCAGACCTGGAGTTCCAGTACGAGTAAAACGGGGAAGGGAGTCCAGCTCGATCTTCACGTCGCGTCAGCGCCTAGAAATAGGTGAGTAAATCCGTAGGTCACCGCAACCGAATTGAGATCTATCACTCAGAGGGATCTGGCTACTATCGTTCTGGCGTCGTACCGAGCACGGCGCCGCAAAACATCCAGGAGGGGCGCATGAGCACCGACGCATCGAAGCAGCCTGCGATTGGGACCGCCGAGCATGACGACATCGCCGTACACGCGGTTGACCTCTGCCGCATCTACGGCGAAGGCGACACCGCCGTCAACGCCCTCTGCGGCGTCTCGCTCGACGTCCCGACCGGACGTCTGACGGCGGTCATGGGCCCCTCTGGCTCCGGCAAGTCCACGCTGATGCATCATCCTGGCCGGTCTCGACAAGCCGACTAGCGGGACGGTCGAGATCGCCGGCACCGAGATCACGACCCTCGACGACAGCGACGCTAACGAAGCTGCGCCGCAAGCACGTCGGCTTCATCTTCCAGTTCTTCAATCTGCTGCCGATGCTGACCGCGCGAGGAGAACATCCTGCTGCCGCTCGAGATCGGCGGCCGCGAAGGTCGACAGGCGACTGGCTCGACGAGATCGTCAGCAAGGTCGGGCTTGCCAACCGGCGCAAGCACCGCCCCGCGGAGTTATCGGGCGGACAGCAACAGCGCGTCGCGATCGCCCGCGCCCTGATCACCCGCCCGACCGTGCTCTTCGCCGATGAGCCGACCGGCAACCTCGACTCGCAGTACCGGCGGCGAGATCCTCGAGCTGCTCGCACGACTCGGTCGACGCGCTACGGCCAGACGATCGTCATGGTCACCCACGATGCCCGCGCCGCCACGATCGCCGACCGCGTCCTCTTCCTCGCCGACGGCGCGATCGTCAAGGAGCTACCGGAGACGACTCCGGAAGAGATCCAGCAGGCGATCCAGGGGATCGGGAGGTAGTCGGGCGATGATCCGGATCTCTCTGCGAGGACTCTTCACCCGCAAGCTGCGTGCGGCCCTGACGGCATTGCGGTGATGCTCGGTGTCTCCATGGTCTCCGGCACCTACGTGCTCACCGACGAGATCTACTCGGCTTTCCACTCGATCTCAGCCGACTCACGCAAGAACGTCTCGGCCGTGATCACGGCCAAGAAGCTGATCAACAGGTCGATGCAGACCCCGACTATCTCGCAGGGGCTCTTGGCACGGGTGGCCACCTTGGACGGAGTGAAGAATGTCACGGGTGCGGTCACGGTCATCAACGCTCCGATCATCGGTAGCAACGGAAAGGCCGTCGGGACAAGCGGCGCGCCGGCCCTCGGCATGGGGTTCAGTCGCTTTGAGAACCGACCCGACAACCCGACGAAGATAATCGCCGGCCGCTGGCCGACCGGGTACGGCGAGGTGATGGTCGACGCCCACACGGCAAGGGCACAACACTTCAAGCTAGGTGACTCGGTACGTGTCGCCTACGCCGGGCCCGCTCGGCAATTCCGGCTTGTCGGGTATGCGCGCTACGGGTCGTCGGAATCGATGATCGGTGGAACGACCTTCGCTATCTTCAACCTTCCCACGGCGCAGAAGCTTTTCGGGCTTCAGGGCAAGGTCACAGAGATCGCCATCGAGGCGATCTCTGGAACGAGCCCAGAGAAGATCGTCCAAGAGGTGAAGCCACTACTGACCCGGGGCGAAGTCGTCCGAACGGCCGCACAGCAGATCAAGGAAGACGACAAGCAAAGCGGGTTCTTCATCAAGATCCTCCGCTACCTGCTTCTGGCGTTCGGCTTCATCGCGCTATTCGTCGGAGCTTTCGTCATCTTCAACACACTTTCGATCACCGTCGCTCAGCGAACGCGCGAGCTTGCGACTCTGAGAACGATCGGAGCAAGCGGACGGCAGGTCTTGGGCGGCGTGCTCGTGGAGGGAGTCACGATCGGCCTGATCGCCTCGGTGGTCGGGATCGCGCTGGGAGTGTTCGTAGCTTGGGGATTGAACGAGCTGTTCCTGGCGGCGCACGCCAATATCCCCCACTCCGGGACTATCCTCGCGCGACGCACCGTCCTACTGGGCTTACTGGTCGGAATGCTGTCGACTCTGTCTGCGAGCCTGGTGCCCGCAGTCCGCGCTACGCGTGTTCCTCCGATTGCGGCCGTCCGTGAAGGGGCGGTTCTGCCGAAGCGCCCTCATCCTCGCTGGCGCATGGCGCTCATGATTTCGCTCTTCGCCATCGGATCGCTCGACTTGATCTATGGCGCTGTCTCGATGGGGGACAAGTTGGCAACGGGGATCGAGAATGTGATCGTTGGCTGCGTTCTGATCGCGCTCGGTCTCTTGATGAGTCAGAGACGTAACCTCTCTGTTCGCTTCGTCTTCGCCGCAATCCTCATTTCGGGAGCCATCATGCTGCTGCTTTCGGGGTTGTTCGGAGGCAGCGTCGGCGTAGCGCAGCGACTCGCCTCTCTCGGTATTGGTTGTCTGCTGCTCTTCCTCGGCGTGGCGTTGATCTCGTCTTACGTGGTTCGTCCGCTCGCGCGGATTGCAAGCCCAGTCGGGGTCTTTGTTGCCACGCTTGTCTCGCTGGTCCTCTGGTTACCGATCACGCTTCCGTACTGGCTGTTGCGATACGCGGCTTTCACCACGGGCCATGGCAAGGCGGGCCGACGTTTCCTGGCGCTGGTGGCTGGGATCTTGATCCCTATCGGGCCCATTCTCTTTCCGCTGGTTCTCTCCATGTGGATCAGGCAGGCGATAACCGGCTGGATCCCTGACTGGCCGATCGAGTTCTTCAACCCGATCGCAGCAGTCAGGGCACTTTGGCCGAGGTCAAGAGCTGCGAGATCGGAGCAGGCGGCTCGCACTCTCGGCGCCCACAACGCCAGACGAAACCCGCAACGCACAGCCGCGACCTCCGCTGCCCTCATGATCGGGATCGCGCTCGTCACGTTCGTGACGGTGCTGACCGGCGGTTTCACCCGTTCCACCGAGGTGGCTGTAAACGACAACGTCAGTGCCGACTACGTCGTCTCGCCAAGCAACACCCAGAGCACGATGGGCAATAACATCGCCCCGGCTCTCGCGCGCGTGAAGAGCGTACAGAACTCAGTTGCGATTCAAGTGGATTACGGAAAGGTTGGCTCCACGACGGCCGCAATCTCGGGCGTCGATCCGAAGCAGATCGCGTCAGTTTGGCGCTTGAAGTGGAAGCGGGGATCGGACTCCTCGCTACAGCAGCTGCACGGGAACAACGTGTTCCTGCTCGACAGCTTCGCCAAGAAGAAGAAGCTCAAAGTCGGGGACAGTTTCACGCTACAGGCTCCGTCCGGGCGCGAACTCCTCCTCCATGTCGTCGCAATCGACAAGCAGCCTCAGTACCTGATGGCTCTCGGCGATGTGACGCTCTCGATGAAAGAGTTCGAGAAGGTCGTCTCGATCACCCCCCAAACGACGGTTGCCGTTCTTCTGCGCACGGTGGGCGGGCCTAACGACGCAAACATGAAGACGCTCCAGAAGGCGCTGGCTAATTACCCGACCGTCAAGGTAATGACCAAGAAGCAATACATCAATCTCGTCAATCAGGGGTTCATTCAGATTCAGACTATGTTCTGGATTCTGCTTGGACTGGCCGTCTTGATCAGCGTTCTCGGGATCATCAACACGCTCGCGCTTGCCGTCTTCGAGCGAACCCGCGAGATAGGCATGCTGCGGGCAGTGGGCCTCACTCGCACTCAGACCCGAAGGATGATCCGGCACGAAAGCGCGAGCATCTCCTTGATCGGAGCCGCGCTCGGGATGCCGCTTGGAGTGTTGCTGGCCGCGCTCGTAATCGCAGCGCTCTCCAAGTACGGAGTCGTCTTCTATCTTCCGTGGAAGCTCTTAGTCGTGTTCGTGATCGTGACAGTGGTGTTCGGGATGATCGCGGCCATCTTCCCGGCCAGGCGGGCAGCCAAGTTGAACATGCTGGAAGCGCTCCAGTACGAGTAGGTCGACCGTAGCGCCCGTACCGGCGGGCGCGGCGCTACCGTTCATGTCCATGGACTCCGAGCTACTAGAGCAGACGCTCAGCGATCTCGGCCAGCCCGCTTACCGCGCAAAGCAGGTCTGGGAGCACACCTGCGCAGGAGTTGGCTCTTATGAGGCTATGAGCTCGCTACCAAAAGGCCTGCGCACGCAGCTGGCCGAGCGCGTTCCGTTCTCGACGCTCTCGCTCGAACAGCGGCGCGAGGCACGCGACGGCACGATCAAGGTGCTCTTCCGCACCGACGACGGTCACCCGGTCGAGTCGGTGCTGATGCGCTATCGCGACGGGCGTCGCTCTGTCTGTATCTCGACCCAGTCGGGCTGCCCGCTTCAGTGCGCTTTCTGCGCCAGCGGACAGATGGGCTTCCGCCGCAACCTCAGCGCCTGGGAGATCGTCGACCAGGCGCTTTACTTCCGCCAGATCGAACAGATCAACCACGGCGCCCTGATGGGCATGGGCGAGCCGCTGATGAATCTGGAGGCCGTTCTAACGGCTATCCGCGCTCTTCCCGGCCTGGGAATCGGGCATCGGCATACGGCGGTCTCGACCGCCGGCTGGGTGCCCGGGATCGATCGGCTCGCGGCGGAGGGACTTCCGGTGCGCCTGGCGCTCTCGCTGCATGCGCCCGACGACGAACTGCGGCGCACGCTGATGCCGGTCACCGCCCGCTTTCCGATCGCCGAGGTGATCGCCGCCTGCGAGCGCTTCTACGCCAAGCGGCGGCGCAAGGTGCTGGTCGAATACCTGATGCTGGCGGGTGTCAACGACCGCCCGGCGCAGGCCCAGGCGCTCGCACGCCTGCTCGACCGCAAGCAGTTCAAGCTCAATCTGATTCCCTACAACGAGACCGGCGGTGACCGCGACGACTTCCGCGGATCGAGCCGCCCGACGATCGATGCCTTCCGCGAGACGCTGACCAAATCGGGGCTCGAGGCTACCGTGCGCGTCGCCCGCGGGCGCGAGATCGAGGCGGCCTGCGGACAGCTCGCCGGGAAGTCCAGTATGGATGACCGTACCCGAACCGACCGGACGACCGTATCGCCGCGACTGTCGGCCCTGTGAAATAGTTGTATCCGTGATCGCCGTCGAAAACTTGCGTAAGCGCTACGGTAAAACGCAGGCCGTAGACGGCCTTTCGTTCACCGTCGAGCCCGGTCGAGTCGTCGGTTTTCTCGGCCCGAACGGCGCCGGTAAGACGACGACGCTACGCATCCTGCTCGGACTCGTTCACGCCAACTCGGGCCAGGCGACGATTCAGGGCAAGAAGTATTCCCAGCTCGAGCGACCCTTCTGCCAGGTCGGCGCCGTGCTCGAGGCTTCGGGCTTCCATCCAGGCCGCAAGGCTCGCAATCACCTGCGCGTGCTCGCCCGTGCCGGTCATGCGCCCGAAAAGCGCGTCGACGAGGTGCTCGCCCAGGTTGGGCTCGAGGAAGCGGCGAAGAAGCGCGTCGGCAGCTACTCGCTGGGGATGCGCCAGCGCCTGGCTCTCGCCTCGGCGCTGCTCGGCGACCCCGGCGTGCTGATCCTGGACGAGCCGGCCAACGGTCTCGACCCGGAGGGAATTCGCTGGCTGCGCGACTTTCTGCGCTCGCTCGCCGCCGAGGGCCGCGCGGTGCTCATCTCCAGCCACGTCTTGGCCGAGGTCGAGCACGCGGCCGACGAGGTGGTGATCATCAACAAGGGCAAGTTCGTCGCGCACGGCAGTGTCGAGAGTTTCACCCGCGGCGTCGAGGGACGCGTCCGCGTTCGTAGCCCGCAGGCGACGAAGCTTAAGACGCGACTTGGCAACGCCGGTCTAAGCGTGGAGATCGACGGCGACACTCTGCTCGTTGCCGGCGGCCCGAGCGCGCAGGTAGGAGAGATCGCCGCCGAGTCGGGGCTCGTACTGCACGAGCTGACTCCGATCGCGACTCAGCTGGAAGACGTCTTCTTGGATCTCACCTCCGAGGCGAAGGAATGATCGCCGCGCTCTCCTCCGAGTGGCTGAAGTTACGCACGACCCGAACCATCTACTGGCTGCTCGCGGCGCTGGTCGCTCTCACCACTCTGATCACGGTCTCCGCGGCCCTCAGTAATGACAAGAAGGACCTGATTGGAGCCGACAAGCAGATCGGTTTCATCAGCATCGGATTGGTCGCGGTTCTGATCGCCCTGATCATCGGTCTGGTCATCTCGACCGGGGAGTTCCGCCACGGCACGATCACGCGCGACGCTCCTCGCAACCCCCTCGCGCACGCTCGTGGTGTTCAGCAAGGCGATCGCCGGCCTCTTGCTCGGCGTCCTACTCGTCGCCTTCACCGAAGCCCTCGTGATCGGGCAGCTGGCCGCGCTTCTACCGCTGCGCGGCGTCGATCTCGCCCTCCAGGGCGGAGACGTCGCTGATGTGATGGGGCGAACGCTTGCCGCCGCCGCGATCTGGGGCGCAATCGGCAGCTCGCTGGGGCTCGCTCTTCGTAATCAGATCGGAACCGTAGTCGGCTGCTTCGTCTGGCTCTTCTTTGTCGAGCAGATCATCGTTGCGATCTTGAGCTCGCACCTGATCGGGTCGCACGCGGGACGCTTCCTCCCGCTCATGTCAACGATCGCCGTCTTCAATGACAGCAAAGAGCCCGAGCAGAATCTCCTCAGCCACGCGGGCGGGTTGGCCATGCTCTGCGTCTGGCTCGTCGCAACGACACTGCTGGCGCTGGTTCTGTTCCGCCGCCGCGACGTCAGCTAGCTCTTCTCTCCGATTTTCCCGTCCGCGGCGACGGTGACGACCGGCGTTCTCCTGGTCATCAGCACCGCCGAGCAGACGAACCCTGTGATCAGGGCAACCGAAGCGATATAGCCCCCCACTTTCAGATCAACGCTGGACTTTCGGGTGATTTCCGCGACGAAGAAGGCGAGCGCGATCGCCCAGACAACGAAGGCGCAGATCATCTTCTCCAGATACCACCTCCGCTGGTAGAGCATCTTCACGCCAAACCTCGTCTCGAGCTCCTTCGTGAAAGCCTGGGTCACCTTGCGGTTGCGGAACCAGCCCTTGGGCAGCAACCTGGTGGGCGCAAGCAGACCGCAGATGGCCGCCGCGGCAGCGATTTGCACGGCCAGTAAGAGCGTCTTACCGTCTCCGTAGGTCGCGACCGCGAGGTATGAGAGAGCCTTCGAGCCCGGATTGCTGGTTCCGCGCAGACTCTGATCCCAGTAGAACTCGAGCAACCAGACCAGAATTACGGCGATCGCCGCGAGTTGATATAGCGGATGGGCAATGCGGTGCGCGAGCGAAGGGATGATGCCCACACGTTCGCCCGCGGTCGCAGCCGGCGTCTCTTCGACCGCCTTTGCCTGTTCGGCTTCTTCCTTTGCCGGCTCGGGACGAAGATCGACGGGCGGCGCCGCCAGGGCAGCGGCCTTGGCAGCCTGCTCCGCCGCAGTTGGGGGAGTAGGCGTGCCGGGCGTTGATGACCGGTACTGACGAGGCCGCCGGGCCGGGCGGTGAAGCTAGCGGCGGTTCCGGCGCTGTTGAAGAAATCGGTGAAGTTGGGGCAGGAGTCTCTCGCCGGCCGAAGGCCGCCAAACGCTCGGCCAAATCGTTCGGGCTCGGCTGCGGTTCTGTTTCGGGCTCCTCCACTTCGGCCCCGTCTTCCTTGGGTTCTTCCTCCCCGACAGCCTCTTCCTCAGGCGCCTCACCCGCAGCGGCGGACTCTCCCGTCTCGGCGGGCGGTTCGCTCGTGAAAGCGGGCTTCGTCCAGGCAACCCCGGCCGGAAGCCCCGGCGGAGGCGGCGTCGACGCGAGTCTCTCCTCAATCTCTTCCGGCTCTTCTTCTTCCTCTTTCTCTTCCTCTTCCTCCGCTTCCGGCTCCTCTTCCTCTTCCTCCGGCTCCCTTGCCTCTACTCCCGGGGCGCTCTCAGGCGCGACAATCGGCACGATCGCCGCCGCGCCTGCGCGGGCCGTCGCGGAATCCTCCTCTCGGGCGCCGACCGTCGGTCCGGCGATCTCCTCGCTTTCCAGGTGCACGTCGATCAGGCGCGAGTTGCAGATGACGCAGACGCCCAGATCGCTCGTCGCTACGACCTTGTGGTCGCGAACGCAGTAACCGACCTGCACGATCGAGAAGGTCGTTCCGCAGTAACGGCAGACCTTGGCCTCGAGCTTGATCTGCTCGGCGCACTCCGGGCAGGTTTTCATGTCAGGCTCCGACACGACGACACCCCTCTTCCCGTTTGCTTTGCTAAGCCGAGTATCGCCCCGCGGACGGCTGGACTCAAGTGCTTGATAAGGGCTTGCCATACCGGGGTGCGCTCTGATCGGGCTCAAAGCGCACGATCGCGCGCTTGACCGCGGCGGCTTCGTCCAGGCGCTCGACCGGGCGATCGTGCGGCGCCTCGCGTAGTAGCTCGGGATTCTCGGCCGCCTCGGCGGCGATCTGGCGCATTGCCGCGATAAAGGCGTCGAGCGTCTCCAGCGACTCCGTCTCTGTTGGTTCGATCATCAGCGCCTCGGGCACGACCAGCGGGAAGTAGACCGTCGGCGGATGGATGCCGAAGTCCATCAATCGCTTCGCCACGTCCAGCGCCGAGATTCCGTACTCGCGCTTGAGCGCGCAGGCCGAGAGCACGAACTCATGCATGCAGAGACGGTCGTAGCCCAGCTCATAGACGTCCCTCAGCCGACTCAGGAGGTAGTTGGCGTTGAGCACGGCCGCCTCGGACATCTCCTTCAGCGCCGGGCCGTAGACGCGGACGAAGGCATAGGCCCTGACGAACACGCCGAAGGGCCCGAGAAAGCCGCGCACCCGGCCGATCGATCGCGGTTGCTCGAAGTCGAGCGCGAAGGCGCCGTCCCCAGCGCAGACGATTCGCGGCGCGGGCAGGAACGGCTCGAGCTCGCGGCGCACCGCCACCGGGCCGGCGCCCGGGCCTCCGCCACCGTGCGGCGTCGAGAAGGTCTTGTGCAGATTGAAGTGGACGACGTCGAAGCCCATATCGCCGGGCCGCGAGATGCCGCAGACGGCATTCAGGTTGGCGCCGTCGTAGTAGAGCAGCGCGCCCGCCTCGTGGAAGATGCGCGCCACTTCGACTATGCCCTCCTCGAACAGGCCGAGCGTCGAAGGGTTGGTCAGCATCAGTGCAGCCGTGTCGGGGCCGACCAGGCGGCGCAGATCCTCGAGGTCGAGGTTTCCGCGCGCATCGGTCGTGACCGGCTGCAACTCGAAGCCCGACATCGTGACGCTGGCCGGGTTGGTGCCGTGCGCCGTGTCGGGCACGACCACCTTGCGGCGCCGGTCCAGCTCTCCCTTCTCCTCGAAATAGGCTCGCACCAGCATCAGCCCGGTCAGCTCACCCTGCGACCCGGCCGCCGGTTGGAGCGTGACGCAATCGAGACCGGAGATCTCGGCCAGCGCCTCCTGTAGGCGGAAACAGAGCTCGAGCGCGCCCTGCGCGTCTTCGGGCGCCTGGTGTGGGTGCAGATCGGCGAACCCCGGTAGGCGGGCCAGACGCTCGTTCAGGCGCGGGTTGTACTTCATCGTGCAGGAGCCGAGCGGGTAGAAGCCGGAGTCGACGCCAAAGTTCCTGTCGGCGAGCGCCGAGAAGTGACGGGCCAGGTCGGGCTCGGCCAGCTCGGGCAGACGCGGCGCCTCGGCACGGGCCAGTGGGGCCGCAACTTCCACCCTGGGTAGCTCGTAGTGCGGCAGCGAGCAGGCGCAGCGTCCCGGCTGCGAGCGCTCGAAGATCAGCGGCAGCTCGCGCCATTCGCTCATGCGAGCACCTCGGCCAGCACCTCGGCCAACCTCTCGATATCCGCAGGCGAGCGCTTCTCGGTCAGGGCGATCAGTAGAACGTCTTCCAGCCCCGGGTAGTCGCGTCCCAGACAGTAACCGGGATTGACACCCAGCCTCTTTGCCTCCCGCACCACGTCGTCCGCCGGACGCCCGAGGCGCACGGCGATCTCCTTGAAGCTCGGGGCCGCAAAAGCCTCCGGCACGGGCAGTTTCTCTCTCGCGAGCTCGACCAAACCCAGGCAGGTCTCCCCCAGCTCGCGCAGGCCGCGCGGCCCCAGCCAGGAGAGGTAGACGAGCCCGGCCAGCGCGCAGAGCGACTGGTTGGTGGTGATGTTCGAGGTTGCCTTCTCGCGGCGGATGTGCTGCTCGCGCGTTTGCAGGGTGAGGACGAAGCCGCGACGACCGCTGCGGTCGGTCGTCTCGCCGACGATGCGCCCGGGCATACGCCGGATCAGATCCTTCTTCGCCGCCAGGAAGCCGAAGTGCGGGCCGCCGAAGGAGAGGCGGTTTCCGGCCGCCTGGCCTTCGCCGATCGCGATCTGGCAGCCGTAGTTGCCCGGCGCCTCGAGCACGCCGAGCGAGAGCGGGTCGACGTGGGCCACTGCCAGCGCGCCGGCCTCGGTCGCTGCACGAGCCAGATCGGGCGCCGGCTCCAGGCAACCGAAGAAGTTGGGTTGCTGGAAGATCGCGGCGGCCGCGTCTTGCGAGGCGGCGAGGAAAGCCTCGGGATCGGTCAGGCCATCTGTGTGCGGTACCTCCACGATCTCCAGCGCGAAGCCCGGCGCATAGGTCTTCACGACCTGGCGCACCTGGGGACTCACCGTCTCGGCGATCGCGATCTTCTTACGACCGGTGGCATGGGCGGCCATGAAGCAGGCGTCGGCGGCGACCGTGGTGCCGTCGTAACTCGAGGCGTTCGAGACCTCCATCCCGGTCAACTCGCAGATCACCGTCTGGTACTCGAAGATGGCCTGCAGAATTCCCTGGCTCAACTCGGGCTGGTAGGGCGTGTAGGCGGTGAGGAACTCCGGTCGCGAGACGACGGCCTCGACGATCGCCGGCACGTAGTGGTCGTAGATCCCAGCGCCGAGGAAGGAGAGCTCCCGGCCTGTGTGGACATTGCGAGCGGCCAGCTCGCTCAGCTCTCGCTCGATCTCGAGCTCCGAGGCGGGCGGCGGCAACTCGAGCTCGCGCTTCAGGCGCACCTGCTCGGGAACGTCGGCAAACAACTCCTCGATCGAAGCGACCCCGATCGCCTCGAGCATCGCCTCTCTGTCGGCCTCGGTCAGCGCCAGGTAGCCGGTTCCCACGCCCCGCTACTCCTCGACCAGGAGTTGCTTGTAGGCCTCGACGTCGAGCAGGGCGCCGACCTCGCCCGGATCCGAGAGCTCGATCCGCACCAGCCAACCCCCACCGTAGGGATCGTCGTTGATCGTCTCGGGCGCGGATTGCAGCTGCTCGTTGACCTGAATGACCTTGCCGGAGAGCGGGGCGACCAGGTCGGAAACGGCCTTGACCGACTCGATCTCGCCGTAGGCGCCGTCCTTCGTGACAGTCGCTCCCAGCGCGGGAGGCTGGAAGAAGACGAGCTCGCCGAGCATGTCCTGCGCCTTCCAGGTGATCCCGAACACGGCTTCGGTACCCTCGATGCGAGCCCAGTCGTGCTCGCTGTGGTACTTCAGATCAGCCGGGTAGTTCTCTGCAGCGGTCACGACTCACCACTCTCCTTTTCTGTCTATGTAGTTCCGGTAACTCGTGTAGATGGGCTTCGTCACGACTTTCGCCCACAGCGGTCGGCCGCGCACATCGATCGTCAGCATCGAGCCGGGCGGAATCTTGTGCGGCTCCACGTAGCCCAGACCGATGCCGGTGTCGAGCATCGGCGAGTGTGAGCCTGACGTGACCCAACCGCGGGCGACGATCGGCATACCCTGGCGCGGGATCCCGGGCTGATCCATCACGAAGGGAACGAGAACCTTGTCCGGGCCTTCGGCCGCGATTCGGCGCAGCCGTTCGACCCCTGTGAACTCCTTGTCGAGCGCCACCGCCCAGCCCAGCCCGGCCGAGATCGGATCGGTCTCGGTTGTGATGTCCTGACCGTGTAAGGGCAGGCAGGCCTCGAGCCGGAGCGTGTCGCGGGCGCCCAGGCCGCAAGGCACGACACCGGCGGCGAGAATCGCGTCCCACAGCTCGACGGCCCTGTCGGCGGCGCAGACCAGCTCGCAGCCGGCCTCGCCCGTGTAGCCGGTGCGCGCACAGGTGCAGGGCACTCCGAACAGCTCGATCTCGGCGAAGGTGAAGCTGACTCTCGATTCGAGCCCCAGGCGCTTCAACGCGCCGGGGCCCTGAACGGCGATCAGCGCTCGCTCGTCCGAGACGTCGCGGAGATCGACACCCTTGGGCAGGTGATCTCTCAGCCAGCTCACGTCGCCCTCGCGGTTGGCCGCGTTCACGATCACCAGGTACTCGTCGTCGCCGCGGCGATAGACGATCAGGTCGTCGACGATGCCGCCCTCTTCGTTGGTCAGCAGCTCGTACTGAGCCTGACCGGGATGGACGCGATCGAGGTCGTTCGAGAGCAGTCCTTGAAGCGCCTCGTGCGTTCCCTGTCCGCCGATCTCGAGCACGCCCATGTGTGAGGCGTCGAAGGCGCCGCTGTCTGTGCGCACGGCTTTGTGCTCGCCGATCAGGCCTTCGTAGAAGACCGGCATCTCGTAGCCGGCGAACGGAACCATGCGAGCTCCGAGAGCTACGTGGCGGTCGAAGAGCGGCGTTCGCTTGAGTCCCGGCATGCCGGACCGATGCTATCCACCCGAGCGGCCGCTTGCTTGATCGGGCTTTACTCCGCGGGAAGCGCTCAGTCCTCGCGCAAGAACGAGGGGATCTCGAGTACGTCTTCGGGTACCTCGAACGACTCGGGCGCCGTCTTCTCGCGAACCCGCTCGCCGGTTCGTGTCGCGCGCCAGCGGCGGTGCTCGCCGCCCGCGCCGAAGCCGGTCGCTATCACCGTGACGCGAACGTCGCCCTTGAGCGATTCGTCGATCGCGGCGCCGAAGATCACGTTGGCGCTCTTGTCGGAAGCCGCCGTCACCAGCTCGGCGGCCTCGTTCACCTCGAACAAACCGATGTCCGAGCCGCCGGAGATGTTCAGGAGGACGCCGGTCGCGCCCTCGATCGAGGCGTCGAGCAGCGGCGAGGCGATGGCCTGCTGAGCCGCGTCGACGGCCCGGTTCGGCCCCGAGCCGAGCCCGATACCCATGACCGCCGTGCCGGCGTCGCGCATGATCGTGCGCACGTCGGCGAAGTCGAGATTCACGAGGCCCGGCGTCGTGATCAGGTCGGTGATGCCCTGCACGCCCTGGCGCAGGACGTCGTCGGCCATCTTGAAGGCTTCGACGACGGTGGTCTTCTTCTCCACGACCTCCAGCAACCGGTCGTTCTCGACCACGATCAGCGTGTCGACCCGATCGCGCAGCTCTTCGATTCCGCGCAGCGCCTGACTCGTTCGTTTTTGGCCCTCGAAGCTGAACGGCTTCGTGATCACGCCGACGGTGAGCGCTCCCAACTCCATCGCGATCTCGGCGACGACCGGCGCCGCGCCGGTGCCCGTGCCGCCGCCCTCGCCGGCGGTGACGAAGATCATGTCAGCGCCCTTCAGCGCTTCCTTCAGCTCGTCGCGGCTCTCTTCGGCGGCTGCCTTCCCGATCTCGGGGTTGGCGCCGGCACCGAGCCCACGCGTCGCCTTGGCGCCGATATGGATCTTGATGTCGGCGTCGCAGATCAGAAGCGCCTGCGCGTCGGTGTTCACGACGCTGAACTCGACCCCGGAGATGTGAGCGTCGACCATGCGATTGACCGCGTTCGAGCCTCCGCCGCCAACGCCGACGACCTTGATCACCGCGAGATAGCTGTTCGATTCTTCTTTCATCTTCTGCGACCAACCTCGAGAGGCTCTCGACGAATCCCCGAGCCCTCGTGAAACGGCAGCGTACGCGCCCTTTCTATGACTGTCAACGCGCCATTTCGCCTCTCGGAGCACTACAACCCTAACGACCCGGGTTCGACCGCGGCTCCGATCCACCTACCGGTCGGTCGGGAACGCTCACATCGAGGTAGGCGATCGAGCCGGCGGGAGGAGCTGCGAGATCGGGCAGAATCCTCTCGGCCACCGCAAGTTTGAGCGCCGCCTGAGAGGCGTCGCCGAAGCGGAGCTCGGTGCTCGAGCCCAGCGTCAGCGTCAGATCGCCGCTGTGAGCCAGCACGCTCGTCGGATTCATCGGATGCTTGGAGCTTTTGAGTGCGTAGAGCACTCCGATCGCCGTTCTGACGCCGCGATCGTCGAGCGGGGAGCCGATTCTCACCGCGACCGATGCGGGCACCCAGACGCGAGGCAGCTCGCGACCTCGACCGCGCCGAAGCGGACGAACCACAGTGCCGCTGGCCGCGATCACCCAGGCCTCGTGACCCCGTCGCAGCACGGCGATCGGGTGCTCGCGCGCGACGACGACGCGGAGCGTGTTCGGAAAAGCGCGATCGATCTGCGCCGTCTTGACCTCGGGAATCGCCAGAATCGCCTGCTGCAGGTCGGCTTTGTCCAACCCGACCAAGCTTTGACCGCGGACCGGCTTGACCACAGCGTCAATCTGCCTCGCAAGGGACGGTGTGGCGCCCCTGATCTCGACTTTCTCGATCGCGAAGAGCGAGCTCTTCAGGGCGATCGCGTAAAGGCCAACCGCAGCTGCGAGCGTGGCGAAGAGCAGCGCGATCGTGCGCCCGTTCGGCATCGGCCTTGCCAGCGTCCGGCGTGCTTTGCGGCTACGTCCGATCGGCACGACGACGCGCGCACTCGTCCTGCGGTTTGTGCTGGCCACGGAGCCTTTTTCGCGGCGGTCGGAGTCGCTCCTACTCGCGCCGCTGGTTATCAGGCCCGACAGGCGGTAGCGAGATCGCACCGACCAGGCGAACTTCCGGCTCCAGTACGACGCCGAACTGCGCGTAGACGCGCCGGCGGACGAGGTCGATCAGGGTAAGCGCCTCGGCCGTGCTCGCGCCGCCGGTGTTCTCGATGAAGTTCGCGTGCTGGAGCGAGATCCTCGCACCGCCGATCTGCTCGCCCTTCAGCCCACAGGCGTCGATCATGCGCCCGGCGCCGAGCTCGTGATCGGGATTCTTGAACACGCTGCCGAAGGTTCGAATGCCGATCGGCTGGCTCGATTTCCGCTGCTCCTTCTTGGCCTTGACGCCTCTCTCGATCTCCTCGACCCGGTTCCGTCGGAGTCGGAACTCGGCCCGCACGACGATCTGCCCCGGTTTGATCTCCGAGCCGCGGTAGCGAAGACCGAGCCCGTCGCGATCGAGCCAGCGAGATCCCTCCTGCTCGGCAATCAGCGCCCGTGAGAGCACAGCGCCGAAATCGCTGCCCCAGGCACCCGCGTTCATGCAAACGCCGCCGCCGACCGTGCCCGGAATCGAGGCTGCGAACTCGAGCCCGGAAAGCCCCGCGGATTGCGCCAGGCGTGCGCAGAGCGCGTCGGCCGCTCCGCCGCCGGCGATCATCGTCTCGCCGTCGATCGCGGCCGAGGCCAGCTCGCCCTCGAGCCTGAGCGCGAGCGCCTCGACGCCGGCGTCCGCTACGAGCAGGTTCGAGCCGAACCCGAGCGGTAGGACGGGCAGGTCACGCTCGGCTGCCCAGGCGAGAGCTTCGACGACGTCGCTCTCGCTGCGCGCCCTGATAAAGCCGCTCGCCGGTCCTCCGCTACCGAAGGTCGTGTAACGACCGAGAATGGCGCCCTCTTCGACCTTCATGCCAGCGCCTCCAAAAGCATTGGCCCCGCCCGGTCGACGTCGCCCGCGCCAATCGTGAAGACCAGATCGCCTCTTCTGACCCAGCGGGCCAGGAAGTGCGCTCCGTCCTCCAGCTCCGGCGTCCAGGCGAGCGGCATACCCGGCCTGATCTCGGCCAGCGCGTCGACAACCAGCTTTCCGCTTACGCCGGGCACACGGTCCTCGCGGGCGGCATAGATTTCGGCGACGCAAACCGCGTCGGCGGCGGCCAGCGCACGGGCGAACTCCCGCGCCAGATGGCGCGTACGGGAATAGAGGTGGGGCTGGAAGAAGACGGCCAGGCGCCCCTCTCCCGCCCGCTCGCGTGCCGCGGCCAAAGTCGCTGCCACCTCGGCCGGGTGGTGGGCGTAGTCGTCGAAGACACGCACCCCATCCACCTCACCGCGCTCCTCGAAGCGTCTGCCTGCGCCGCGATACTCGACGATCACCCGCTCGGCCTCGGCGCGCTTCGCTCCCGCGAGCTCGAGTGCCGCCAGTGCCGCGGCGGCGTTGAGGCGGTTGTGCTCCCCGGGCAACGCCAGGCGAAGATCGACCGGCGCCAGCTCTTCTGCTCGCACGACTTTCGGCACCTCGGAGAGCCAGTCCTCGAATAGCCGCTCGACCTCGGCCAGTGAAGCGTAGGTCGTGTGATGGTCGAGATCGACGTTGAGCAGCACGGCGATCTCGGGCTGTAGGGCGGCGACCGAGCGATCGGACTCGTCTCCCTCGACGACCAGCCAGCCCGAGCCGGCGCGGGCGTTGCCGCCGAGTTGCGCGATCTCGCCGCCGACGATGAAGGCCGGATCGAGACCGAGGCGGTCAAGGCAGAAGGCGATCATCCCGCTCGTCGTGGTCTTGCCGTGAGCGCCGGCGACGACGATCGACTTGCGCAGCGAGACGAGCTCGGCCAGCAGGTCGGCTCGGGGCCGGCCGTCGATTCGCCCGCCGTAGGCGGTCGAGACGTAGCGCTCCGACTCGGGGTCGGGCAACGTCGGCTCGGGCGCGATCTCGACTGCGATTCCCGCGGCCCTCACGTTCACCAGATAGGGCGTCTCGGCCTTGTCCCAGCCCGACACATCCGCCCCCCAGGCCTTGGCGATCAGGGCATAGGCGCTCATCCCGGCGCCGCCGATGCCTGCCAGCCAGATCGTGCGCCCGCGCAACGGAGCTGTTTCCCGAGCCTCGCTCATGCCACCGCGCCCGTCGTGAACCGTCTCACCCGGACATGTCCTCGTGCCTGGCACCACGACACGTCCCGGCAGGACGGTGCAAGCAAACAAGAACGCCGCACAGTGTGGAGATCTGGGTTACCGAGGCGCGGCAAGCGTCCGTCTCGGACATGTCTTTGTGCCTGGCACCGGGATGGGTGTGCTTGGGACGCGGAGCCGCAGTGCAGGAAGAGGTAGTTTCGGGTCCGGGTCGGGAAGGCCGTCACGAGATGCTGTCCTTTCTGCGGCTACGGGCAAGCTCGATCAGCTCGTCGGCGATCTCTTCGGCGGCGTTCGGGCGGGCCAGGCGCTGCATCGCCGCGGACATGGCCTTCAGTCGGGCGGGATCGTTCAGCAGCTCCAGCAGAACTCCGGGGACGTTTTCGAGATCGCTCTCGGGCAGCGTGATCGCGCCGCCTCCTTGCACGAAGTAACTCGCGTTCTTGGCCTGGTGGTCTGCGGTCGCATAGGGATAGGGAACGAGCAGCGCCGGCTTTCCCGCAGCCGCCAGCTCCCAGATCGAGCCGCCGGCGCGCGCCAGCGCCAGATCGCAAGCCGCGAGCGCCGCTCCGAACTCGTTCGTGAATCCCAGCAGCACGTAGTCCGGCCGCTTGATCCTCGGCTCGAGCGCCGCGTAGTCGCGCTCGCCGGCAAGGTGCAGCACGGCCGGCCCGCTCGCTCCGAAGTGCTCGACCACGAGCTGATTCAGCGCCTGGGCTCCCTGACTGCCGCCGAACACGAGCAGAACGGGCCCCTGTTTCGGCAGTCCGAAACGCTCGCGCGACTGCGCCCGCTCGGGTGGGCGCGAGCGCCTCGGCAGCGGGCGGCCCGTGAGGCGGTACTTTCGCTTCTCGCGGCCTTCGATCGGAAAGGAGAGAAAGACGCGGCGCGCAAACGGCGCCGCCAACCTGTTCGCCAGGCCGAAGTGCGCATCCGCCTCGCCCAGAGCCGCCGGAATCCGCTTCAGCCACGCGGCCAAGACCATCGGCCCGGCGACGTAGCCGCCGGCGCCGAAGACGACGTCCGGCTTGCGACGCTCGAGAATCCGTAGGCAGGCAAACGGCGCCAGCAGCGCCCGGGCCAGCTGGCGCGCCAGCTTCAGCCCGGGTCGCCGCGTAAAGCCCGAGATGCGGAAGGAATCGAAGGCGAAGCCGGCCTCGGGCACCAGCTCGGCTTCCATGCGCTCGGAAGAGCCGGCGAAAGAGACCTCGACACCGCGTTTCTCGAGCGCCTCAGCGACGGCGAGCGCGGGCATGAGATGCCCGGCCGTTCCGCCGGCGGCGATCAGACACCTCGGGGGCCGCTGTTTTTCCATGGTTCACCGCGATGTTAAGGAGAATGCCGACCGCTATGAGGGAGACAACGAGGCTGGAGCCTCCATAGGAGACGAAAGGCAGCGTGATTCCGGTCAGTGGGACGAGCCCGAACACCGCCGCCAGATTGATCGCGGCCTGACCGCAGATCAGCGTGGTGAGCGCGGCGGCGACCGTCTTGCCGAACGGATCGCGGCAGGCCAGCGCGATCCGCAGCCCGGCCCAGGCGAACACAACGTAAAAAGCGATCAACAGGACGATTCCGATCAACCCCAGCTCCTCTCCGACCACCGAGGCGATCATGTCGGTGTGCGCCTCGGGCAAGAAGTGAATCTTCTGCACGCCCTGCCCCAGCCCGCGCCCGAACAGGCCGCCCGAGCCGAGCCCGATCAGCGATTGCATACCTTGGTAGCCGCTGTCCTGAGAGCTCGCCATCGGGTGCAGGAAGGCGGTCAGGCGGGCGCGCTGGTAGGGCTCGGCCAGGATGAAGATCATTCCCAGCGCTCCGATCAAAGCGTAGGCGCGTGCGATCAGTCCGAGAGACACCCCCGATACCGCGAGCGCCGCCGCGACCATGACGAGGATGCTCGTGGCCGTCCCGAGGTCGGGCTCGGCCGCGATCAGGCCGCAGGCGATCATGACCATCAGGCCGACCGGCTTGGCCAGCTCGCCCAGAGTCCGGGGCCGGCGCCGGCGGACGAGCCGCGCGGGAATCCAGAGCGCGAGGGCCAACTTGACGAGCTCGGATGGCTGCAGGCTGATCGGCCCGAGTGAGATCCAGCGCCGCGCTCCGTTGATCTGGGAGCCGATCACGAGCACCGCGAGGCAGAGCGCGAGCGAGCCCATCAGGAGCGACGGCGCAAGCGGGCGTAGCCTGCGGTAGTCGAAACGGGTGAACACGATCAGCGCGATCAGTCCGGCGAGGGCGTAGGTCGTCTGGCGCACGAGATAGGCGCTCGCGTTTCCGTGGCCCAGCGTGGCGGTGGCCGAGGTGGAGCTGAAGACCATCACCAGCCCGAATGCGACGAGCGCCAGCGTGGCCAGAGCCAGCAGCTGAAACTCGAGCTGCATCTTCGGCGTCCGTGCGCGGACGGGGCCGGAACCGCGAGCGTTTACCGCTACCGCCTTCAGGTGGGCAGGGGCCTGCGCGCTCGTTGCAGCTCGCGGCGATCGCGCCGTCGCCCTCGCTCGTCGCGCGCGGTGCCGTGCCGCTCGCGCGACTGGCGCGCGCCGGAGCGCTTCTGCGCACCGTTCCCGTCTCCTCGAACCAACTTCCACTCACGCTAGGACGGTTCGACCGCGCGAGCGTGCTTCCTACTGTCCGCGGCTCGATTGGAGCCGAAAATCAGGCGCCGGCGCTCAACTTCGCCACACTCGAGCGGAAGGCTTCGCCGCGCTGCTCGAAGTTCTCGAACTGGTCGAAGCTGGCGCAGGCGGGCGCCAGTAACACGATCTCGCCCGGCTTTGCGTTTCCCGCGGCCGCCGCGACGGCCTGCTCGAGCGTCCCGGAGCGCTCGAACGCGACCCCGGCCCGCTCGAGTGCGCTCGCTATCTCCTCCGCGGTCTCGCCGATCAGATAAGCGCGGGCTTGATGACCTTGCAGCAGCGCGGCCAAACCGTCGAACGACTCCCCTTTGCCGCGCCCGCCGAGGATGATGTGCAGCGGCTCGGGGTAGGAAGCGATCGCCCTGCGCGCGGCGGCCGTGTTGGTGGCCTTGGAGTCGTTCAGGTAGCGGACTCCGTCGATCTCGGCCACCGGCTCGAGCCGGTGCGGGACGCCGGGGAAGGTGCGCAGCGCCTCGGCAATCGCCTCCTCGGCGATCCCCACCGCCAGCGCGGCCTGAGTGGCGGCAGCCGCGTTCTCGCGGTTGTGCTCACCCGGGATCAGCGGCTCGGCCGGCAGCGGATCTTGGGAATCGAACTCGACCTGCCGGCCGCGCCCGGGCACCTCGCCGAATCCGCGCGGCAACACGGCCACATCGTCCTCGCGCTGATTCTCGAAGATGCGCAGCTTGGCGTCGCGATAGGCCTCGAGCGAGCCGTGACGATCGAGGTGATCGGGCTCGATGTTGAGCAGCACGGCCACGCGCAGGCGCAGGCGTTCGATGTTCTCGAGCTGAAAGCTCGAGAGCTCGCAAACAATCCAGCTCTCCGGATCGAGCTCGCCGTCGAGATCACAGATCGCGCGGCCGACGTTGCCGGCGACCTCGACCTTGCGATCCGCGGCGCGAAAGATCGCGCCCAGAAGCTCCGTCGTCGTCGTCTTGCCATTGGTTCCCGTGACCCCGAGGAGTGGATTGGAGAAGATGCGGGCGGCCAGCTCGACCTCGCTCCAGACCGGAATCCTGCGCTTCCGCGCAGCCTGCACCAACGGCGCGGAGGCCGGCACGCCCGGGCTCTTCACCAGTAACCCCGCGCCCTCGAGCAGCCGCTCGCTCTCGAGCCCGAGCCTCAACTCGATACCCGCCTTGGCCAGCTCGCTCACGTCGAGCTCGGTCGAGCGATCGACCGCCACGACGGTCACGCCGCGCCGCGCCAAGGCCAGCGCCGCCGCCCGCCCCGACCGGGCCAGGCCCAGCACGAGCACGCGATCGGGAATCTCACTCAAAAGCGGAAACCGAAGTAATAGTTGCGGTAGTAGAGCGCGAAGGCCAGCGCGCAGAGAATGCCGCAGAGGATCCAGAAGCGCACCATTATCTTCGTCTCCGACCAGGACTTCATCTCGAAATGATGGTGGATCGGCGCCATCAAGAAGACGCGGCGCCGAAAGAAGCGAAAGCTGAAGACCTGGATCATCACCGAGAGCGCCTCGATCAGGAAGATCCCGGCGATCAGAAGCAGGAGCAGCTCGGTCTTGGTCATGATCGCGAAGCCCGCCAGCGCACCGCCGATTCCCATCGAGCCGGTGTCACCCATGAACACGTCGGCCGGGAAGGTGTTGTACCAGAGGAATCCGATCAATCCCCCGATCAGAGCCGCCGCCAGAATCGCCAGATCGACGAGCCTCGGCTCGCGCATGCCGGGGTTCGGCGACGAGCGCACATAGGCGAGAACCGTGATCGAGAGGAAGGTGAAGACGGCGATGATGCCGGTGCCCGCCGCCAGGCCGTCGAGCCCGTCGGTCAGGTTGACGCCGTTGGCCGCACCGGCGATGACGAAGAAGAGAAGCACGTACCAGAACGGCGCCCAGTTCCAGGTGCGTATTGGTGAAGGGAATGTCGATCCAGGTCGGCTGACCGGCGCGGTGCGCAAGGTAACCGGCGCCGACCGTGATCAGGACGAGCAGGATCATCTTCCAGCGCCCGGCCAGCCCGAGCGAACGCCGGCGACGCAACTTCATCAGGTCGTCGACGAAGCCGATCCCGGCGCAGCTGAGCATGATGAAGAGCACCGTGAATGCCGCGATCGTGTACTCGCTCAGAATGAGAAAGGCGATGACCGCCGCCGCCAGGAAGAGCACGCCGCCCATCACGGGCGTCCCCTGCTTGACCACGTGTCCGACCGGTCCCTCTTCGCGAATGTGCTGACCGACGTCGTGTTGGCGGAGGAAGGCGATGAAGCGCGGCCCCGCGAAGATCGAGATCGCGAGCGCCAGGATGCTGGCCACGATCACCCTCACCATCGGGCTCGGAAGAGCCAGATCCTCCGACAATCTGCTGGCGAGGACGAAGCTCACTCTAGGAAGGCCTCCTCGAGCGCCTTTGCAACCAGCTCCAGAGCGACGACCCGCGACCCTTTTACGAGCACGCAGTCTGTTGGCCGAGCGATCTCCAGCGCCAACTTGGCGGCCCTCTCGGCGTCGGGCGCCCACACGCGCTGCGGCACCCCTTCGGCCAGGTCGAGATAGGCGCGAGCCTCTTCCCCGACGGCGAGCAGGGCGGCAACACCGAGCTGCGAGGCGCGACTTCCGATCTCGCGGTGGTAGCGCTCGCTCTCACTGCCGAGCTCGGCCATCGTCCCGAGCACGGCCACTCGCCTGCGGCCATGGGCGAGCTGGGCTTGATGCTCGAGCGCCGCCGCGAGCGAGGTCGGATTGGCGTTGTATGAGTCGTTGATCAGAAGCCCTCCTGCGGGCAGAACGGTCTCTTCGCCGCGCCAGCGAGAGAGCCTAATCTTCCGCGCGCCTTCCTGCGCACCTTCCAGCGCGAGGCCCAGCGCGTGGTAGACGACAAGCGCCGCAAGCGTGTTCTCGGCCTGGTGGCGGGCGCTCAAAGCCAGCTCCAGCTCAACCCGCTCGCCCTCGATCTCGAACACCGCGCGGGATACCTCGTCGCCGGGCTCGAAGGAAACGAGGTAAGACGATCCGCCGAGACCGAAGCGGCGCACCTCTAGACCCACCGGAATGAAGGGCTCGAGTAGCGGTTCGTTCGCCGGCACGATTCCCACTCCTCCCGGCTCCAGCCCGCGCAGCACCTCAGCCTTGGCCTGAGCAACCCGCTCGACCGTGCCGAGCAGCTCGAGATGCACGGGCCCGATGCTCGTGATCAAGCCGATCTGCGGGCGGACGAAGCCGCTGGCCTGCTCGATCTGGCCGAGACCGCGCATCCCGATCTCGACCACCGCCAGCTCCGTATCGCTCTCCAGGCGACAGATGGTGAGCGGAATACCGAGCTCGTTGTTGAAGCTCGCCTCCGCCGCGACGGTTCGCAGATGGGGAGCGCAGAGCGAAGCCAGAATGTCCTTGGTCGAGGTCTTGCCGGTCGAGCCGGTTATGGCGACGACGCGCGCAGCAGAGCGAGCGCGCACCGCCCCGGCGAGAGCGGTTAGCGCGCGCTCGGCATCGCTCGGCACAAGCGTCGCGGCCGCCCCCCGCTCCAGCGCCTCGGGCGCGAACTCGGCGCCGCGGTTGACCGCCACGAACAAATCCCCTGCCTGAACACGCCGCGAGTCGATCACGACGCCCGTGATCTCCACCGCGCCGCTCGCTTTCGTCAGCTCTCCTTCGCAGAGCTTCGCGACCTCCTCGAGCGGAAGCGGAATCATCTTCTCGCCTCGAGCTTTTCGAGCAGTTCCGCGGCGACCACACGATCGTCGAAGGGAAGTACCTGGCTGCCGATCTCCTGGCCCTGCTCGTGCCCCTTTCCCGCGATCACCACGACGTCGCCCTCGCTCGCCCGTGCGAGCGCCTGCTCGATCGCAGCTCGGCGATCCAGCTCGACCTCGACCTTTTTCTTCTCGATCCCTTCGAGTATCTCCTCGACGATCAGCCGGGGCTCTTCGCTGCGAGGATTGTCCGAGGTGACGATCGTGACGTCGCTCAACTCGGCGGCGATCTCGCCCATCAGCGGCCTCTTCTCGCGGTCGCGGTCGCCGCCGCAACCAAAGACGCAGATCAGCTTCCACGCTTTGCCAGCTCGCGTGCGGCGGCGAGCAACCGTGCCAGCGCGTCCGGCGTGTGCGCGTAGTCGACGATGACGACAAACGGCTGGCCTCGTTCAACCGTCTCGAAACGTCCCGGCACTCCCTTCAGCGCCGCGACTCCGGCCGCGATCTGATCGTCCTCTACCCCGAGCAGGCGGGATACGGCGGTCGCGGTGAGCAGGTTCTCGGCGTTGAAGGCGCCGCGCAGCGAGCTTCGCAACTCGAGCTTGCCGAGACGGATTCGCGTTCCCTCGGCGCTCAGCTCGATCTCGTCCGGGCGCAGATCGGCGTCGGGAGCGCGCCCGTAGGTGAGCACCTGCTCCTGTCCCAGGGCGCGCAGATCGGTGGCCAGTCGCCGTCCGTAGGCGTCGTCGATGTTGATCGCGGCGGGCGTCTCCTCGCCCGAGAGGAAAAGGTTCCGCTTGGCGGCGAAGTACTTCTCCATTGTCTCGTGGAAATCGAGATGATCCTGACTCAGGTTGGTGAAGGCAAGCGCAGAAAACCGAGCCCGGTCGAGCCGATGTAGCGCGATCGCATGCGACGAGGCTTCGATCACGCAGCTTCTGTCGCCCGCGTCGATCATCTCTCGGAATAATCGCTGCAAATCGATTGCTTCGGGGGTGGTTCGCGCCATCTTCCTCGGCTTTCCTCCGACGCGGCTCTCGACCGTCCCGACCAGCCCCGGGCGGCGGTCGGCGGCGGCCAGGATCTCGTAGACGAGAAAGCAGGTGGTCGTCTTGCCGTTCGTGCCGGTGATCCCGGCCAGTTGAAGCTCGCGAGTGGGCTCTCCGAAGAAGACGTCCGCGCCCTCCGCCATCGCCACGCGAGACGAGGCGACCAGCAGCTGCGGCACGTCAAGATCGAGCGGACGCTCCACGACCAAGGCGACGGCTCCGCGCTGTACGGCCTGGGCGGCGAAATCATGGCCGTCCGCGCGCATCCCCGGCACGCAGAAGAAGAGCGAGCCCTCCTCGACAGCCCGCACGTCGTAGGCCAGGTCGCGCACTTCGACAGGAGCGCGCCGGATTGTCTCGCGGGGCTCGAGCGCCGCGCTCAAACGCTCCAGATCCATCGCCGGGCGAGTTTACCAACGTCCCCCGACCCCGCTCTTGCCGAGCCGCGCCGGCACTGCCTTAGGGCCTACGTCGGCACCCGGGACAGGCTCTCAGCTCGCCCGGTCGGGCGGAACCTCCAGATAGCGCAGACAGTCGAGTGCGATCTGCTTGAAGGCCGGCGCGGCGACGCTACCGCCCCAGATCGTGCTCGGCTCGTCGACGGTAACCAGGATCACGAGCCGCGGATCGGAAGCCGGAACGACACCGACAAACGACGCTACGTAGCGACCCGAATAGCGTCCGGTACGGGCATCGACCTTCTCGGCCGTGCCGGTCTTGCCCGCCACGCTGTAACCCGGAATCTCCGCCTCGGTTCCCGTTCCCTTGTCGACGACGCTGCCGAGCATGGTCATGATTTGATCTGCAATCGCCGGCGTCACCACTCTTCGCCGTTTCGAAGCCGGAGCCGCCTTGTCACCGATTCTCGCCACGAGATGGGGCTGAACCCAGACGCCCCGGTTGGCGATCGCCGCGTAGGCGGAGGCAAGCTGAATCGGCGTCACGGAGATTCCCTGCCCGATCGGGATCGTGCCGATCGCCGATCCGTACCACTGATTCTGCGGTAGCACGATGCCCGAACTCTCACCCGGGAAATCGATGCCCGTCGTTTTTCCGAAGCCGAAGCGCTTGATCCAGCGGGCGAGGCGCTCGGTGCCGAGCCGTTGCGTGGCGATGGTGGCGACGCCCACGTTCGAGGAGACCGTGAGGATCTTCGTGACCGACATCCGCTCGGTGCCGCGCGGGTGGGAGTCGTGGATCGTCTTGTCGGCAACCCTGATCGAGTAGGGCAGAGTGAAGGTCGTTTGCGGCGATACAAGGCCTTCAGAGAGCGCGCCCGCGATAGTTACGAGCTTGAAGGTCGATCCCGGCTCGTAGGCGTCGGTGACGGTCCTGTTCCGCTGCAGCTGTTGCGAAGCCTGCGAGGCGCTGTTGGCGTTGTAGGTCGGGGCGGTCGCCATCGCCAGCACGTCGCCCGAGTGAGGATCCAGCACCAGCGCCGAGGCCGAGCGTGCCTGCCAGGTCCTGCGAGTCTCGGCCAGTACCTGCTGAACGTAGAGTTGAATCGCGCTGTCGATTGTCAGTTTGATGTCCGAACCGGACTTCTCGTACGTGATGCCTTGCGTGCTGATCACGCGCCCGGCGGGATCCCTTACCACCGTCTCCTTGCCGTCGCGCCCGGTGAGCCTCTTGTCGTAGGCCAACTCGAGCCCGGTCAGGCCGCGGTTGTCGATACCGGCGAAGCCGATCGTCTGAGCTGCCAGCTTCCCTTGCGGGTAGACGCGTTTGGTCTCGACCGTGAAGCTGAAACCCGCGAGCTTCATTCGCTTCAACCGATTGGCCTTGGCGACCGGCGCCTGCCTGGCGACGTAGACGAATCCTTTCGATCGATCGGCGAGCGCTCTCAGCAGCTCCCCCTCCCCTTGCTGATCGAGCCCCAGCACCTTGGCCGCACGCTGCGACTCGGTCGCCGGCGAGCGAACGAGCTTGGGATTCGCGGAGATCGTGACGGCGTCTTCGTTCGTCGCCAGCTCGCCGCCGAGACGATCGGTGATCGCGCCGCGGGGCGCAGGAACGGGAATCGTCTGCGTCTGTTGAGCGTCGGCGAGCTTGGCCAGCGAGCCGGCCTGAACGACCTGAATCCAGCCGGCCCGAGCGAGAGCCGCGGCGAACACGAGTGCGAGCGCTGCCCCGAGCAGCCGAATTCTTCGGTTCGCCGCTCGCTGACTCACTTCCCGCCCACATTGAGCTTGATGTAGGTCGTCTGGTCGGAGGCTGCGAGTACGAGACCCAGCCTCTTCCGGGCGAGACTCACGACGTTCGGAGACGAAGTTGCCCGAGAAAGGCGCGTGCGCAGCTCGAGGTTCTGATCGCGCAGTTGCGATCGTTCGCTCGAGTAGCTCTCGAGCTGCATGTTCTGGCGCAGGACGGCGACGTTGATCGCAACGACACCGGCCAGAAGCGCCGCCAGCGCGACGATCCAGATGATTCCGCCCCGTACGCTTCGCTGAACGGCTTTTTGCTTTCGTCGCCGCGGCGCTGCTCGCGCCGGCTGGGGACGCGCCGCCGGGCGGGCCGCGACCCGTGCGGTAGCCGTGCTCATAGCTTCACCGCCGCGCGCAGGCGAGCCGAGGCGGCCCGCGGATTCAGGGCCAGCTCGCGCGAGCCGGGACGAATCGCCTTGCGGTTGAGCGGGCGCAGCTCTGCCTCGCGGCCGCAGTTGCAGATCGGGAAATCGGGCGGGCAGACACAGCCGTGTTCCTTGTCGCGCATGAAGCGCTTGACGATGCGGTCTTCGAGCGAGTGGAAGCTGATGACTGCCAGGCGACCGCCCGGACGCAGCAGCTCGAACGCGCTGGGGAGCCCGTCGGCGAGCGATTGGAGCTCGTCGTTGACCGCGATCCGAAGTGCCTGGAAGACCCGCTTGGCGGGATGGCCCTCGCCGAAGCGCGCCGGGGCGGGAATGGCGCCCCTGATCGTCTCGACCAACTCGGAGGTGCGCGTTATCTCTTCCCCGCGCCTGCGCTCCACGATCGCCCGCGCGATCGACTTGGCGTAGCGCTCCTCGCCGAAGCGGCGGAAGATCTTCTCCATCTCCTTCGCGCTCGCCTCGTTGACGAGATCCCCCGCCGTGTAGTCCTCGGATGGATCCATGCGCATGTCGAGCGGAGCGTCAACCGCGTAGGAGAAGCCCCGCTCGGGGCGGTCGATCTGCATGCTCGAGACGCCGAGGTCGAACAGGACCGCGTCGGCCCGGACGCCGTTCGAAGCAAGGCGCTCGAGCACGTCGGCAAAGTCACCGTGTAGGAGCCGCGCCTGTACTCCGGCACGGCGGCGGAAGCTTTCGAAATACGGACGCACTGAGGGATCGCGGTCGACAGCTATCAGCTTTCCCTCGCCGCGCAGATCGGCCGCGAGGAGGCGTGCGTGCCCGCCCGCGCCGAAGGTTGCGTCAACCGCCGTCTCGCCGGGTCGGATAGCGAGCAGGTCGCGTACCTCGTCGGCCAGAACGGGAACGTGGTCAGTCGCGTTGGGCTGCAAGGCGTTCGGCAGCATCTTCGACGTTCTCCTCCACTTGTTTCATGTAGTCGCGCCAGGCGGCGCGATCCCAAATCTCCAGGTGATCGAAAACCCCGACCACCATGACCTCGCGCGCGAGGCCCGCGCTGTGGATCAACGCCTGCGGCACCATCACCCTTCCCTGTCTGTCGGGAACCGCCTCGACGCTGCCCGAGAAGTAGAAGCGGTGCATGAGCCTGCTCTCGCGCGAGAGCGGATCGAGCTTGGCGAGACGAGCTTCGATCGAGCGCGAGAACTCCTCCTTCGTATAGATGCTCAGGGAGTTGTCCATACCGCGCGTGAGCACCAGGCCCTCGGCATAGCGGGGCCTGAACCGGGCCGGAAGCGTCAGCCGGTTCTTCTCGTCAAGAGTGTGTTCGTACTCGCCGGAGAGCATGAGGTTGATCGTTGACGTGATTCACGTGGCTCCCACTTTAACCCACAATTTCCCACAACGCAACACCAAACGGCTGGAAACTCCCTCGATCCTCCACCGGGTTCGCTTCTGTACCGATACCGGATCGCCGGCGAGGTTATGAGATCAGTGCGACACAGCGGCACAGAAGGGCTCAATACGCCGCAACCTCGTCCGGCGACGTCCGGGCGGAGCTGTTTCTTTTTGCCGCGTTCGGCAAGGACTTTGAGACACTCAAAAAGAATCGAGGTCGAGATACCTAAACTCGTCGTTCGCAGTTTCGCCATCTCCTTGGACGGCTTCAGTGCCGCTCCCGGTCAGAGCCAGGAAGAGCCTTTTGGCAAGGACGGCCTCAAGCTGATGGACTGGGCCTTTGCCACCAAGTTCTTCAGCGCCATGTTTGGCCGGTCGGGAGGCGTCGAGGGCATTGACAACGACTTCGCGGCCAAGTCCGATGACAACATCGGCGCAAGCATCATTGGCCGGCATATGTTCGGGCCGCCGCCCGATGCCAAGGACACGGAAGCTTGGCGGGGCTGGTGGGGCGAGAACCCGCCTTACCACCATCCGGTCTTCGTGCTCTGCCATCAAAAGAAGGCCTCCCTCGAGATGGCAGGCGGCACCAGCTTCACCTTTGTGACGGAGGGCATCGAGTCGGCCCTGAAGCAGGCCTTTGCCGCGGCCAAAGGCAAGGACGTGCGTCTGGCCGGCGGCCCGGCGACGGTGCGCCAGTACCTGAAGGCGGGCCTGATCGACGAGCTGCACCTGGTGCAGGTGCCCCTCTTGATGGGCCAAGGGGAGCGCATCTTCGAGGAATTGGGCGGCGTGGAAAGCCTCTATGAATGCGTCGAATTCACGCCTTCCGAGGCGGTGTCCCACCTCCGCATCGTTAAGAAAGCCGAGTAGCGCCGCGTCGCCCTGGCCGTACGGCTCCGGCAGGTGATCGCCGTGCGGGCGGTGGACGGCGTGGGCAAGGGCATGCGCAGCAAGGCTCTAGGTAGAAGCCGATCTGACTAGTAGTCGGGCGCTAGCCGGCCAGCGTCAGCTGGCGCTCATACGGTCCGCTACCGGTGAGAACCGTCGCGCCGCAACGAGCCGCAAGTTGAACGGACTCGGCGACCGGCATGCCTGCGGCCAGGCCATAAGTGAGCCCCGCGGCGAAACAGTCGCCGCAGCCGTAGCTGTCGACGATCGATCCCGGAGGCTCGACTGCGTCGTAGTGACCGCCGGGCTCGAGCATGCCGCCGTCCGCCCCCTCGGTGCGAACCACGAGACGAGGCGGCGGATCGAGGTCGCCACGTTCATAACGCTCGCCGGAGTCAAGGTCGCTGCCAACGATCGCGTCGAGCTCGACACCGGCCTGCTGAAGCACCGCCAGCGAGCGCGAGGCGGCGACCAGCACGCGCGCCTTGCGCGCCCGGCGAACGGCCTCCGCGTCGCCGCTGACGAAATAGACGCCGTCTGCCTGCTCGAGCTCGTTCCAGGGTAGCTCGGGGTCGTCGCCCCGCAGCGTCAACCTCTCCCCCACGACCGTGATCGTTCGCTCGCCGTCGTCGTCGACAAAGGTGACTCCGTAGCGCTGCGGCGGATCAATCTCGCGGGCGAATATGCGAACGCGCTGCGCCTCGAGCCTTTCCCTCGCGCTTCGGCCGCGCTCGTCGGCCCCGAAGGTGGTGAAGAGCATCGCATCGCCGGCCAGATTCGCGAGCTGAACGGCGGCCACCGCGCCACCGCCGGCCGCATCGCCCCAACCCCGACTGGCGTGCACGATCTCGCCCTGCGTCGGTACGCGAGAAACGCGCAGGAAATCGATCCACTCGACATGACCGACGACGGCTAGACGCACGAGCTAGAGCCTATCCGGTGCGCGACGGTTCGGAATCAAGCTCAAGCCGCTCGATCGCGCCGCCGAGAAGCTGAGCGAATGCAATCGCTGCCCAACGAAGACCGTGAGCCTCGCACGATCGCGCGACTCGACAATCGCGCCCGCTGGATCGGGGCAGGCGCGCTCGGCGGAGCGTTGTTGCTGCAAGTGGCGATCGTCGTAACCGCCGCACTGCGAAACGGTTCTTCTTCCTACAACGACTCCAGCTCGGTGCTCTTCTCTCATCAGCATCACTACTCTGACGTGACGGCGGTCGCGGGCCTGAACTGCGCCTGGTTGGTGGCTATCACGTTGCTTGCCTGGCCGATCGCGCGGCTCTGGAGTTGGGACATCCACGACACCTGGGATCACCCCGTCGTGAACAGCGCCGCCCGCGTCGTTTATCCAATCGTCGCCGTTTGCCTGCTGATTGGATTGTGGTGGATCTTCTCGGAGCAGGCCCGCGCGCTCAACCGGCACCTCGTCTCACCGTGGGCGCTCTTCGTCACCCTCCCACACGGAACGCCCGAGCTGGGCGCTCTGCTTCTTCCGCTGGCGGCCGCGGCAAGCTGCATCTTCGCTCCGGCCGCGAGACCAGGGCGGCTACTCTTGCGAGCTGTCTCCGTATCCGTTCCTCTGATTTTCGTCGCCGCCCTGATCGAGGTCTACCTGACGCCGCATCTGCTGATTCCGTTCGAACTCTGAGCGTGTCTCTGTGCGGATTTCGAAGCGGCGGCGCGAGAGCCGCCGTCCGCGCTAAAGTCATCTTCATGGCCGCCAGCGAGCCCCAACGCGCCTACGTCGAGAGCCCTCTCGGAACGCTCGCCATCGAGGGATCGGAGCGCGGCCTGACGGAGATCGATCTGCTTCCCGCCGGCGAGCGAGCGCCCGCGTGCACACCCGTGCCGGGCAGCGTCGTCGCGAAAGCCGCCGAGCAGCTCGAGGAGTACTTCGGCGGCAAGCGCCGCGATTTCGACCTTCAGCTCGATTACGAGACGGGTGGATTCGAGCGCCGCGTGCTCGCTGAGCTGGTTCGCGTGCCCTACGGCAAAACGGTCAGCTACGGCGAGCTCGCCGCCATGGCCGGCTCGCCGCGAGCCGCCCGCGCCGTCGGCAACATCATGCGCCAGAACCCGCTGATGATCGTCATCCCGTGCCACCGAGTGGTCGGCTCTGACGGATCGTTACGCGGTTACGGCGGGCTCGGCTCGGGGCTCGACCACAAGCGCCGGCTGCTCGAGCTCGAGGGCGCCTCGACTTAGGTCGGCCGTGGCCTGGACCGCCTCTCGCGCGCGTCTCCTTACCCGCCACGTAGCGCCCGCTCGGCCACCGCTCGAAATCTCGCCGGGCGATCACCTTCGCCTCGGCGAGCTCAACGAAGAGTGGCCGGCCTTTCGCTGGTGCAGCGATACGCATGGTCGCGGCGGCTGGGTGCCGGATCGCTATCTCTCGCCTCTCGCCGACGGCAGCGCGACGACGCTTCGCGCCTACGACACGACTGAGCTGGCCGCGAGCGAAGGCGAGATCGTCGACGTGATCGAGATCGACGAGGAGAGCGGTTGGCTTCTCTGCCGCAATGCGAGGGGGGAAACGGGCTGGATTCCGCTTCGCTGGGTCGAACCTGCCTAGCTGTCGAGTAGCCGGTAGCCAACGCCCCACTCGTTGATCACGAACGGGCCGGCGCCGGGGTGGGCGAGCTTACGGCGCAGGCGCGAGGCGTGCGAATCGACCGTGCGCGTGCGGCCGATCGAGCGGAAGCCCCAGACTTCACGCAGAAGCTCTTCCTTGGAGTAGACGCGGTAGGGCGCCGAGGCCAGCTTGGCCAGCAGCTCGAACTCCTTGGCGGCAAGAAAGACGCGCTCGCCGGCCACGGTGACCCGGCGCGTCTGCCGGTCGAGCTGGATCTCGCCGGCGACGAGAAGCTGGCGCGAGTCGGGCGCGACACGGCGCAGCACGGCGTGGATGCGGGCGACCAGTTCCTGGTGATGGAAGGGCTGAATCAGGTAGTCGTCGCAGCCGCGCTCGAAGGCCTGAACGCGCTCGACCGCGTCGGACTCGGCGCCGCCGATAACGATCACCGGCACAGCGCGGTTCCATTTCCGACCCGGCTCGCCTTCGCGCAGACGCCTGCAGATCTCGGCCGCGGAGGCATCGGGAAGCTGGTTCCGGACGAGAACGAGATCGGGCAAGGATTGCTCGGCCAGCGTCAGCGCCTCGGCGCCCGCGCCGGCCTCGACCACCGCGAAGCCCGCCACCGAGAGCTGGCGCTCCAGCAGTTCGCGAAATTGCGGCTCGGGCTCGGCGAGTAGGACAGCTGCGCTCATATGGGCGACGCTAACAGGCGACAAGACGCGCGAATAGTGTCCGTTTCCGCTCTTTTTACGGCGGAATCGTGACGGCCTTTCCCCAACCGTCCCGCCCGGTCGAGGCGGCTCGGGACGGCTGGCTCAGAGGCGCCCGGAGCGAATCACGCCCCAGAGCAGCCAGAGACCGAGCACGCCCGAGAGTATGAAACCGACAAACGAGATGACATTGACGCCAAGGAGATACGGGCCTTTGTGGGTAAAGACGCCGATCAGGCTCGAGCCGATCAGACCGCCCATGACCACGAAGGCGATCACGAGCCGGTTTACGGCCACCGAGAACTGATGAATCACATCCTCCAGCCCCTTGTGCACGAAGCCGATCTCGAGCCGTCCCTCGCGCGTTTGGCTGAGAACTCCGTGCGCGAGTTGCGGCAGCTCGCGACCGATGCGCACCAGCTCGATGCTGTCGCGCCGGGCGCGCCTGAGCACGCGCTCGGGGCCGAAGCGTTGGCGTACCAGATCGCGGGCGTAGGGCTTGGCGACCTCGAAGACGTTGAAGTCGGGGGTCAGCTCGACTCCGACCGCGGCCAAGGTGGCAAGCGCCTTGTCGAGGATGATAAAGCGCGTCGGCAAGCGCAGGTTGAGCGAGTAGATCATCGTGAAGACCTCGCGGATCACCTGCATCGGATCGATCTCGGCCAGGCTCGCGCCGTAGTAGCGGTAGAAGCTCTCCCGCAATTCGAGCGCGAACTCCTGCTCGCGCTCGGGCGGGCAACGAACGCCGAGGTCGTGCAGCCGTTGCGCCATGTTGTCGACGTTCTCGGTTGCGGCGTCGATGAAGAGCCGCGTCAGTCCGCTTATGTCCTCGTCCGAGAGCCGCCCGACCAGCCCGAAATCGACCAGCCCGATCTCGTCCGGCCCCGAGAGCACGAGGATGTTGGCCGGATGCGGATCGCCGTGGAAGGCGCCGTGCTTGAAGATCATCTCCATCCAGGTCCTGGCGACCCTCGTCGCCAGCGCTCGGCGATCCTCGCGTGAGAGCTCGTCGCCGAGATCGGCCAGCTGCGTACCCTCCAGGAACTCGAGCGTGAGCACGTGCTGGCGGGTGTAGGTCCAGTAGACGCGCGGCACACGAACGTGCGGGTCGGCGGCGAATTGACGTCGCAGCAAGTCGGCGTTTCGGCCTTCCTGGTGATAGTCGAGCTCGCGGTGGATCGAGCGCGCGAACTCGTCCACCACCGCGCGCGTATCGATGAAGTCGAGAGCCCGCACCCGTTCCTTGAGAATGCGAGCGGCCTGGTAGAGCAGGTTCAGATCGGACTCGATCTGCTCGGGGGCGCCGGGCCGCTGCACCTTTACCGCCACCACGTGCCCGTTCGGGAGCACCGCTCGGTGCACCTGGCCGATCGAGGCGGCCGCGATCGGCTGCTCGTCGAACTCGAGGAAGAGCCGCTCGATCGACTGCTCAAAATCCTCCTGGATCACGCGGCGAACGTCTTCGAGAGCGAAGGGCCTTGACGTCGTCTTGCAGCGGCCGCAGCTCGCTGATCACCTCCGGAGGAAGAAGGTCGGGGCGCATCGAGAGAAGCTGGCCGAACTTGACGAAGGTCGGGCCGAGCTCCTCGAGCATCTCGCGCAGGTGGCGGCCACGCTCCGAGGCGACCGGCTCCTCGAGGCGCAGCTTTCGCCGCCCGGGAATGAGGTCGCCGAGGTGATGGCGGGCGAGCAGATATCCGAATCCGTGACGCACCGCCACCTGCGCTATCTCCGAAAGGCGACCGAAGCTGCTCGCGCCGGGTTGCTTTGCCATATCGGAAGTTTGACAGGAAGCGCGCCGCGGACGAGACGGCGCCGCCGCCGCTAGTCGAGTTTCGGCGGCCGCCTGCGGCTGGGCAAGCTGCGGCGAGGCGATCAACGACTCGGCGCGCAGATAGGCGAGCCCGACCGCCGGTAGGTCGCTCAGGCGCTCCAGGCAGACGTAGCGAGGCCGCCATTCGGGCCGGAACTTGTGGCTGAACGAGCTCAAACGCTCGAGCTGGAAGATCGAGTCCAGACCGAGCAGCGTCCTGCGGGCCAGCCGGTGCAGCAGCCGCCCCTCTTCGTCTATTTCCAGTAAAGAGCGGAAAGCGCAGAAGTTGAGCGAGAGCTCGGGTATGCGCGCCTCACGTGCCCAGGCCAGCGTCTCGACGATGAGGAACTCGGAGATGCCGCCGGGGCAGCCGGGCAGTCTCCTTTGCGTCGACAGGGAGTAGCCGCCGCCGGCCGGGCTGGGAACCAGATGCAGGAATGCGATCGGGTCGTCGCCGCAGTCGAGTGCCAGCGCCAGCACGCTGCCGGGCGCGAACAGGTCGTCCATCGCCATCGAAAAGCCGCGCTCGCGGCGTCCGGCCAGCCAGGCTAACGAGATCTGTTCGATCGTCAGTCGCAACTCCTGGTCGGCGTCTTTCGCGCGCACGACGCGAAAACGTATGCCGTCCCGCTCGGCGACCTTGTGCGCCGACTGGCGTACCTTTCGTATCGTGCGGCCCTCGGTCGAGAATTGCTCCGGACGAATGAACGCTTCGTCGCCGATCTTGACTGCCCGTCCCAACCCCTGCTCGCGGTAGAGGCCGAGCCGCTCCTGATCGGCCCCGACCACGGCGACGCGCCAGCCGTTATCGCGGGCGCGCGTGACGAAGTCGGCAACGAGGCTCGCGAACTCGCTCTCCCTCCCCACCGGGTCGCCACTGATCAGCGCTGAGCTCCCAACTAGTCGATAGGCCAGAAAAGAGTTCCCGCTCGGCGAGAAGAAGAGGCTCTTGTCGCGCCTGAGAGTGAAGAAAACGAGGCTGTCGCGACCGAAGCTCTCGACCAGCTCCCGTGCCCGATGCCGTTCCTCCAGTGACTGGCTGACATGTTCGGGGAAGGGGCCGAGCCAGAGTACGAGCGCGCCCAGCGAGAGAAGCACCGCGATGGCGCTGATCAGATCGCCGACACGATTGGGCATGCCATGCGTGCTGAAAACGACACCGATGGCGACCATCGCGGCAACGGCGAGCAGAGCGCCGGCGACCGGACGCCGAGCGGCCGGGTTACCCGGAGCGTCGAAATGGGAGCGGTAGCGCAGGAGTGCGACCACGAGCAGCAAGCTGACCATCGACTCCTCGAAATCGAGACCCTTCGCCAGGTGGGCGATAGTGACTCCGATCACGGCCAGCAGCGCCAACGTCCAGGCCCTTCGGCGCCCGCGTGCAAGCGAGCGCGAGAGCAGAAGCAGCGCCAGGCCGAAGGCCAGCGCGAGCACCCGGGCCAGCTCGGGGAAGCCGGTCGGAAGGATGGTGTTCACGAGTTGCGCTCGATCGGCGAGATCCGGGGTCAGCGCCGATGCCAGAGCGAGAACACCCACCAGCCCCGCGCCCGCGGCCAGCACCGATTCGACCCGAGGTCGGGGCAACCGCCGCCGAATTTTCGCCTTTGCCTGCGTCTCGCTCACGACGATTCGCTGTCGCGCTCCAGGAGCTGAAGGCGATGCTCGATCTGAGCAACCCGCAGCTCCAGCTCGTCGGCCTCTTCGCGAGTCAGCAGGCCGAGCTCCCGCGCAAGTGCGCTCGCCCGGGACGCCACCCGACCGCCGACGCGCGCCGCGTCTTCCTGCCAGCGCTCGACCTGTTCGCGCACCAGCTCGCGTGCCTCTTCGACATTCGCGATCTTGCCTCGAGCGGCGATCGCCTCAGCCAGGGCGTCGATCCTCTCCGCGGTCAGCGCAACCGCTCCGACGGCTGCCAGCGCCAGCTCGCTCAACAGCGCAGGCGCGCGGCTAGCGGGGACGTCCATGTGGTCTCGAGGTTCGTCGCTGCCGGCGCCGCTCCCTCTTGGCCGCGTCTGCAGCGGTTTCGACCCCGCCACCCGCAGCCGGATCGACTGCGGTCGCCATTGCCGGCTGCGGCAAGAGCTTGCCGGTCGGCTCTTCGCGCCCCGGACGTTGGAAGTCCTGAGCATGAAGGCGCCGCGCGTACTCCGGCTCGCGCTCCTTCCACATCGTGAGTAGCGGCGCGGCAACGAAGATCGACGAATAGGCACCTGCCGTGATGCCGATCAGCAGGGCGAAGGCGAAGTCCTTGAGCGTGGCGCCGCCTGCGAAGAACAGCGCCCCGACCGGAAGCAGGGTGATGAAGGTTGTGGCCAGGGAGCGCCGGATCGTCTCCCAGATCGAAAGGTTGGCGATACGGGCGAAAGGAGCCGTGCGCATCAGCGGCACGTTCTCGCGGATGCGGTCGAAGATGATGATCGTGTCGTAGACCGAGTAGCCGAGCACCGTCAGAACCGCGGCTACGGTGGAGGTGGTCACCTCCCGGCCGGTCAGTGAATAGACCCCGACCGTGATCACGATGTCGTGCAACACGGCGATGATCACCGGTACGGCGAACTTGAAGTCGAAGCGCAGCGATATGTAGGCAGTGATCAGCAGGAAGGAGACGATCAGCGCCTTGATCGCGCTCCGCGCGATATCGCTGGCGAAGCTGGCCGAGACGGTCTGACTGCTGATACCGGTCGCCTGCACCTTCGTCTGGAGCTGCTCCCTGAGCCTGGTCTCGACGTCGTTTCTGGGCGAGCGCAGACGGATCTGGAAGCTCTTGTAGCTCTCCGACCCGCCGACCGATTTCCCTGTCCCCTGGACCTGGGCGTTCTCGCCCGTGGCGTTGGTGACGACACTGCGCACCGTCCCGATCTGAGTCGGTTGCGTAGTGCTGAACACGAGCTGCGAACCACCCTTGAAGTCGATGCCCAGGTTGAGTCCTTTGGCTCCGAGCGAGACTGCGCTGACCAGCACGACGACGCCCGATATCCCGAGCCAGAGGTAGCGCTTGCGCATGAAGTCGATCTGCAACCAGCGCCCGCGCTGAGCGCCGTGAGCGCCCATGAAGCTCGGGTTGTTGAACCAGCGGAAGTTGGAGAGCAGGCCCAGCATGGCGCGCGTGCCGGCGACCGCGGTGATCAGCGAGATACCGGTACCGAGCAGCAGCATCAGCGCGAAGCCCTTGACGCCTGCCGTCGCGACCAGGAAGAGGACGGCGGCGGTGATCGCGGTGACCACGTTGGCGTCGAGGATGGTGTGGAAGCCGCGTTCGTAACCGGTGGCGACCGCGGCCTTCACCGACTTGCCCGCACGGGACTCCTCCTTGATGCGCTCGAAGATGACGACGTTCGCGTCGGCTGCGACGCCGATGGTGAGGATCAGGCCGGCGAACCCGGGCAGCGAGAGCGTCACGTTGAAGAGCAGGATCACTCCGTAGAGGAAGGCCGCATAGATACCCAGACCGATTACCGCCACGAGCCCGAGGAAGCGGTACAGAGCGAGTAGGAAGATGACCACCAGCACCAACCCGATGGCGGCCGCGATCATCGCCTGGCGCAGCGAGTCCTGTCCGAGAGTGGCCGAGATCTCCTTCTCCGAGGCGACGTTGAACTTCAACGGCAGGGCGCCCGTCTGCAGCACCGTGGCAATGTCGTTGGCCTCGCTCATCTTCTGGATTCCCTCGATGATCGCCCCGCTGATCGAGGGGTCGATGCCGTCGCTGAGCCGGCCGTCGGTGAGATCGATCTGCGGAAAGGTGATCAGCTGACCGTCGAGCACGACCGCAAAGTGCTGAGGGCGGCGGTAGGTCTGACCGCGGAGGTACTCATCGCGCGTGATCTTGTGGAAGATCTTGTTGCCGTCGCCGGTGAAGCTGAGATCGACCTGCGGCCCGTTCGATCCGAACTCGGAGCGAATGCCGCTCGCATTCAGATCCCTACCGCTGAGGTTGGGGGGGAGCCCGAAGAGGTAGTACCAGGTCTGATTCGGCTTGGGAACGAAATCACCCCTCGGGCCCGGGCAGTCGCGGCTCGTAGCGAGGTCGCAGGAGACGACCGTGTCCGACTTCGGAACGCCGAGCACTATGTCGTCCTTGTTCGTCCGCCCCTTCGCCCGGCGCCAGTTCTGAAGCTGTTTCGAAGAGTCGAACGACGCATTGGCGAGGAGCTTGTGTTTCTTGTCGAAGAGGTAGTAGGCCGAAACGCCCTCTCTCTTCGCTTGCGCCTTGACCAGCGTGAGTAGATCGAACAGCTTGTGCGGCTCGGGCACGAAGTTGTTCACTGGAAACTCCGTCGACCAGCTTCGTCTCCAGATCGAAGAGCTGTAGCACCGCCTCGGCTCGAATCAGCTTCTTGGCGCGCTCCGGGTCGGTAATGCCCGGCAGGTCGATGACGATCTGGTCCTTGCCCTGAGTGCGTATCTCGGGCTCGGCGACTCCGAGCTTGTCGACGCGTTTGCGAATGATGCTGACCGAGCGGTTCAAGTCCTCGCTGGTCACCTGGCGTCCGGCGATCGGCTTCGCCTTCAGCACCACCTGCAGCCCGCCCTTGAGGTCGAGCCCGAGCGCCGGCGACTTGTACAGCGGCGAGCTCGGAGAGGCGAAGGCGAAGACTCCGGCCAGCGTCGCCAGGATCAATAACAACAGGATGAGCTGGGGTCGTCGGGAAGACATCGGAGCTGGCAGCTTAGCTTGACGGATCGCTGTTCGAGCCGTCGTCTGCGCGCTTTCCGCCCGCGGCGGCGGGTTCCTGCTCCGCGGTCAGATCCGGAGGTAGCACGACGGGAGCGAAATTGGACGGCACGCTGTACCTTCGACCGGGGCGCCTGCCTAGACGAGATACGAACGCCTCGACTGAATTGTGTAGACCGAAGCGGTCTTTCTGCTCGACCTTGCGCTCGGTGACCGGGAAGGCGAGCGCTCAGGCCGTCGTCGCGCTCAGCCGAGCCAGTGCATCGCGCTTGTATCGAGCGAACTCTCCGCGCACGATCGCCTCGCGCGCCCCGGCCACGAGTGCGATCAGGAAACGCAGGTTGTGCAGGCTGAGCAGCCGCAGCCCGAGCAGCTCCTGCTGGTTGACCAGGTGGCGCAGGTAGGCTCGACTGAAGCGGCGGCAGGCCGGGCAGTCGCAGTCTTCCTCGAGCGGCCGCCGGTCGCGCGCGAAGCGGGCGTTACGAAGGTTGATCCTTCCCGCCCAGGTCAGCGCCGAGCCGGTGCGCGCGGTTCTGGTGGGAAGCACGCAGTCGAACATGTCGATGCCGCGCTCGATCACCTCCAGTACGCCCTCCGGGTCGCCGATGCCCATGAAGTAGCGCGCCTTCTCGGCCGGCAGCAGCGGCGCCGAAAAGCCGGTTGCCTCGAGCATCGCGGAACGCTCCTCCCCCACGCTCAATCCCCCGAGCGCGTAACCGTCGAGCTCGAGCGCCCCGAGCTCCTCGGCCGAACGTCGCCTCAGCTCCTCGTCGGTACCGCCCTGGACGATGCCGAAGAGGAGCTGCCCGTCGGCCCGTGGCGCGTTCCGCTGCCGTCGCGCCCAGAGCGAGGTCAACTCGACCGCCCGTTCGAGCTCGCCGCGTGCGGCGCCGGCCGGCGGGCAGACGTCGAGGCACATGGCGATGTCCGACCCCAGGCGGCGCTGGATCTCGGCCACGATCTCGGGCGTGAAGCGAACGGCGTCGCCGTCGTAGACCGAGCGGAAGGTGACGCCCTCCTCGTCGACGGCCAGCAACGTGTCGCGCAGCGAAAAGACCTGGAAACCGCCGGAGTCGGTGAGTATCGGGCCCGGCCAGCCCATGAAGCCGTGCAGACCACCCAATTCCTCGACCGGCTCCTCGCCCGGACGGAAGTGCAGGTGGTAGCTGTTTGCCAGGACGATCTCGGCGCCGAGCGCTCTCAGCTCGTCGGGATCGACGCTCTTCACGCTCGCCTTGGTGCCGACCGGCATGAAGACGGGAGTCCTCACCTCGCCGTGCGCCGTTCGGAGCAGACCGGCGCGCGCCTCGCCTGCACGAGCGATCAGCTCGAATGTCGTTTGCTCAGTCGTAACGCCTCCTGCTCCCAAACACCCCCAAGGGATCGATCGTGACCCCTGAGGGAAGGCTATCCGGGAAAGTGATACGTGTCTGCGGCGAATCGGCGCCTGATTCGCGCCGGATCGAGCAGTTGCGCCCTTAGAGCACCAGCATCGCGTCGCCGAATGAGTAGAAGCGATAGCGCTCGGCGATCGCCCGGCGATAGAGCTCGCGCGTCTCCTCCACACCGACGAAGGCCATCACGAGCGCGAGCAGCGTCGAGCGCGGCAGATGGAAGTTGGTCAGCAGCGCGTCCACGCGCTTGAACTCGAACGGCGGGTAGACGAAGAGATTCGGTGCGACCGACGAGCGGTGCGCCGCGTGCGAGCGTCTCGAGCACGCGTACGCTGGTCGTTCCCACCGCGAGCACTCGCTCGGCTGCCTCGATCCGCTGCCAACTCTCGACGCGCACCTCGTAGCGCTCACCGTGCAGCTGATGCTCGCTCAGATCGTCAACCGCCAGCGGGCGGAAGGTGTCGAGCCCGACGTGGAGGGTGATCCGCTCGATATCGAGGCGCGCGAGCAACTCGGGCGTGAAGTGCAGGCCCGCGGTCGGCGCCGCCGCCGAACCCGGCTGCTCGGAAAAGACTGTCTGATAGCGCTCGGGATCTTCCAGTTTCCCGTGGATGTAGGGAGGGAGCGGCGCCTCTCCGGCCGGCTCGCCTTCCAGCGCTATCCGCCAGCGTCCTTCGCCGAACGCCTCGAGGAACTCCACCGGGCCCAGACGCATTCCGGTCCGCAACTTGCGTGAAGGGCGCGCCAGCGCCTCCCACTCGCCGTCGCCGAGCGCCTCGACCAGAAGCACCTCGACTTGGCCGCCCGTGGGCTTGCGCAGATGTAGCCGGGCCGGAACTACCCGCGTGTCGTTCACCACCACCAGCTCGCCCCGTAGCTCGTCGGGGAGCTCGCGGAAGCGACGATGGCGCACCTCTCCGCTCGAGCGCTCGACCACGAGCAGCCGCGACTCGTCGCGCCGCTCGAGCGGGCGCTGCGCGATCAGCCCGGGCGGAAGCTCGTAGTCCAGTTCGCGTAGGAGCATCCGCTACCAACGTTAGCCTTCTCGTCCATGGAAGAGGCACTGGCACGCGCGCGCGAGCGGCTCGAACAGGCAAACGGCAACGCCCTCGACCCCTCCCAGACCAAGGCCGCCTTCGAGCGGGCGCGGGCGCAGATGGAGGCGCTGACCCAGATGGGCGCCGAGCTCGAAGCCATCCTGCCCGAGGAAATCGGGCTGGCCGTGCGCGAGGGACTAAAGGCCGAGACTCTCCCCGTCGCCCGCCAGCTTGCCGAGTTGCGCGGTCTCACCAACCAGCTCATTCGCCGCCTGGGCGAGCTCGAGCAAGAGATCGAGGCCGAGCGCCTCGCCCGCATCGAGGATCTCGGCCTGCTCGTCGATCTGATCGCCGGCGGTTGGCGCGGCGTGGACGAGCGGCTGGCACGCATCGAAGAGGGCTTGAACGGCGGCCGGGCGACCGTCTACAGCATCCAGCGCGATAGCGCCTAGTAGTTTCTACCGACCCTCTTTGGCCGCCACAACCGACGCAGACTCGCGGCGATTTCGGTATTTACCTTTGTAGCTTTTCCACCATGCCAAGAATGAACTGATTGAGAGGTTGCAATGCCCATCGCTGATCCCAAGACCTACAAGCAGATGCTCGACGCCGCCAGGGCCGGCAAGTTCGCCTACCCGGCGATCAACATCTCCTCCTCGGAGACCCTGAACGCCGCTCTACGCGGATTCGCCGAGGCCAAGTCCGACGGCATCGTCCAGGTCTCTACCGGCGGTGGCGAGTTCGGCTCCGGCGCAACCGTGAAGGATGGCGTCCTGGGCGCAATCGCGCTGGCCGAGTACGCACACATCGTTGCCGAGAAGTGCCCGGTCAACATCGCCCTGCATACCGACCACTGCCATCCCGAGAAGGTCGACACCTTCCTGAGGCCGCTGCTCGAGGCCTCGCGCCAACGCACCCAAGCCGGCAAGGGCCCGCTCTTCCAGAGCCACATGTTCGACGGCTCGCCGCTGCCTCTGGCCGAGAACATGAAGATCGCCTCCGAGCTTCTGGCCGAGTGCGCCGAGCTCGACATCATCCTCGAGATCGAGGCCGGCGTCGTCGGCGGCGAGGAGGACGGCGTCAACAACGAGGCGGTCGGGCGTGAGAAGCTCTACACGACCCCCGAAGACATGGTCGCCGTGGCCGACGCACTCGGCACCGGCGAAAAGGGCGAGTACCTTTTCGCGGCCACCTTCGGCAACGTGCACGGCGTCTACAAGCCCGGCAACGTGGTGCTCAAGCCGACCATCCTGCGCGACGGTCAGGCCGCGGTCGAGGAGAAGTACGGCGAGAAAGCCCGCTTCCTGCTCGTCTTCCACGGCGGCTCCGGTTCGCCGCTCGACCAGATCCGCGAGACGCTCGACTACGGCGTCATCAAGATGAACGTCGACACCGACACCCAGTACGCGCTGACCCGCGCGATCGCCGATCACGTGTTCAAGAACTACGACGGCGTGCTCAAGGTCGACGGTGAGGTCGGGGTGAAGAAGGTCTACGACCCGCGCGCGTGGGGGAAGGCCGGCGAGGCTTCGATGGCCGCCCGCGTCGTCGAGGCCTGCGACGATCTGCGCTCGGCGGGAACGACGCTGCTCAAGTAGTAGCTCCCGAATCTGCCTGTTCGAAAGCCCCGGCAACCGTCGGGGCTTTCTCTTTCGACAAAGGCCCCGGCCTTGCAGGCGGGGTCGTCGAGCTGCTCCGGTCTATCTCGGCCTGGACAAACGAACCGGCGGCGCGTTACTCGATCGCCGGCGCGTTCTTGACCGCCTCCTGGCTCACAACGAACAAGACGCGTAAAGACCTGCTCATCGCCGAGGCATGCCACCATCCGCAGTTGAGACGGCTGCGCTACACTCGCGCCGTTCGAGATGGCGCGCCTTCTCTCTTTCAAACGCACGCGTCGCCAAGGCGACGTAGATACAGCCAGTGGCGACCAGCCGGATCCTGCTCTGCCGCCTCCCGATGCCGCGCAGAACGCCCCGGCACCCGAGTTGCCGCCCAACGAAGTTGCGGCTGGCGAGCCGGCGAGCGAAGAATCGGCGAGCGGCGAAGCAGCCGCCGAAGAGATACCGAACGACGAGCAGTCCGCGGGTAAGAAACGAGCCGGGCTCCGTAAGGTAAAGGGGGCGCGTCCGCCGCGTCCGCCGGTCGCCAATCTCTCACGCGTCCGCCGCGAGCGCCGAGCGCTGATGCGCGAGCGCGAGCGCCGCATTCGCGACCTCGGCGGCCTGATGCTCGAGATGTACCGGCGCGATCAGTTCAGCGAAGACCTGATCGTGGAGCACTGCGCCCAGGCGATGGGCGTCGAGAACCGCATCCACGAGCTGGAGTCCATTCTCAAACGTGCCCGCTCCGGCCGGGCGACGCCCGGCCCGCAGTGCGCCTGCGGGGCCCCGCTCCTCTTCGGGGCTCGTTTCTGCGCCAATTGCGGTCGGCCGACCGAGCTTGCAGCGGCGGGCGAGCAGTGCGCGCGCTGCCTGCAGCCCCTTGCCGTCGGCGCCAGCTTCTGCGCGAACTGCGGCGCAGCGGTCGGCGAAACGGCGGACTCGAGCGACCAGAGCGAGCAGACCCTCGAGCACATCTCGACGGCCGAGCCCGGAGCCGCAGACGAAAAAGTCCCGGAGGGCGAGACTTGACCTCGACCGAGGGCGAGCCTCCGAGCGAGAGCTCATCTTCAGACGTAAGGGGCGTTTGCCCGGATTGCGGTGCGGTCGTCGAGCCCTTTCAGGAGTACTGCCTGGTTTGTGGTGCGCGACTGAGCGAGACGGGAAGCGCAGGCCTGGCCGAGCGCTGGCGACACGCCCTCCCGCTCGCCGAGAGAGCCTGGGGCTGGCCCGTCCTGATCGCCTTGGTGATAGCGATCGTGGCCTCTGTTTTCGCGATTTTGGCCGTCTCGAGCGACAAGACGAGCACGCTGCAGGCGCTCGGGCCGAGCGTGAAGCGAACGACCACCGCGACCACTACCGGCTCGACGCAGACAACTCCGAGCACCGAGACGCGGCCAACGGGAACCGGCACGACCGGCAAGACATCGACGTCGCCGATCGACGCCGGCGGCGGCCTGATCACCTGGCCCGGCCCAGCTGCATACACGATCGTGCTCGCTTCGCTGCCGGTCTCGGGCGGGAAGTCTGCCGCGCGCCAGAGGGCGCTCGAGGCCCTGCGTGCCGGTCTCGGCCCTGATGTCGGCGTTCTCGCCTCATCTGACTTCTCGAGCCTGCACCCCGGCTACTTCGTCATCTTCAGCGGTGTGTACGAGAGCCAAAGCGAAGCGCAAAAGCACCTCTCGTCTGCCGAACGGGCCGGTTTCAACTCGCCGTACGTGAAACGCGTTTCCTCCTGAGAGCACCGACAGCGGCGATCGCGGCCGGTGGTGACCTGTCGAGCGACCAATAGCGGGCGAGCCACGAAGTGCCTCTCAACGTCCGAGCTCTACCCCGAAACGCCGCGCGCCCTTCCCCCAAAGGGGTCTCGCTCTCACTCGTGTTGACGATTTTTTTGTCATCAGCCGAAAATGCCGGTAGACTACGCTCACGCCGCGGAAGCCGAGTCGGGCTTTGGCCAGTTCGCCGCCTGGCGTGGGGCCTCGCTCCGAAAGAGGAGAACATTCGAATCGCATGGATGATCAACGCACGCAGCTAGTGAGCTGCATGTATCAGTATTCACGAGCGATCTACCGCTCGATCAAGGATCTCATCGATCCTTACGCCGATCCCGAGCAGCAGCTCGAGTTCCGGCGATCCGTGCTCACGGCTTGTGAGCAGACGATGGTTCGCTTGGCCACCGATCCGCACTACTTCGCCAAGCCCGATCGCGCCCTCTTCCAGGACATCCGCCGCTACTACCCGATCACCGTGCAGGCTCAGGTGGGTTGGGCGGTGCAGAAGGGGATCGGCGCGGCAGGCGAGTTCATTCAGAAGCAGATCGAGGCCGGCGCGCTCGACGGCGGCATCGCGCGCTGCAAGGCGACAACCCGCAAGGGGAAGGCCTGCCAGCGCACGCCTCTCCCCGACCGTGACTACTGCCCGTCTCATCAGCACCTCGAGCGGGCTCAAGTCGCGGCCTGACAATTCGATTTCCGGTACGGCAAGGGCTCGGGCGACTCGTAGCTCTCGCGTCTACGACCGCGTCCGAGCGACGGTAGACGAGACGACCCCGTTGGGCAAGCACTAGCGGTAAGCTCGCAGAGCTATGTCTCACGACGCCGACAAGTTGATCCGCCAGCTCTCGCTGGTCGCGTTTTTGATGGCAGAACGCCGCCCGGTCACGGCTCGCGACGTGAAATCAAACGTCGAGGGATACTCGGAGATGTCGGACGAAGCCTTCGCTCGGCGCTACTACGCCGACCGCTCCGAGCTCACCTCGCTTGGTGTTCCGCTTCGCTCGCAGAGAGACGAGTTCACCGGGGAGGAGCTCTACACGCTCCGCTCCGAGCAGTACTTCCTGCCGCCGCTCGAGCTGACCGACGAGGAACTGGCGGCACTGCAGACTTCTTTCTATCTGCTCGAGGGAAAGTTCGCCTACGCCGAACCGTTCCGATTGGCGCTGCAGAACCTGGCGCTGGGCCGCCCCGGATTCAGCGAGCCCCCGACTGCCACGGCCGTTCGGGTCGAGGTTCTCGATCCCGACTACACGCCCGAGACGCCCGGGCGCCTGGGCAAGCTCGAGGCGGCGATATCCAAGCAGCGAACGGTCCGCTTCGACTACTGGTCGATCTCGCACGACAAGCTCTCCGAGCGCAGCGTCAATCCTTTCGGACTGCTATCCGACAACGGCCTCTGGTACGTGATCGGCTTCGATCTCGAGCGTCAGGCGATGCGTACCTTCCGCGTCTCGCGCATTCGCTCGGACATTCGTTTCTCCACTCGCAAGGAGCGCGACTTCCGCATTCCGCTCGACTTCGACATCGACGAATACCGTGGGCGGGCTCCTTGGCAGATCGGCGCAGTCGTCGGCGAGGCTCGAGTCCGCGTTGGGCGCGAGACGGCCTGGTGGGTCGAGCGGACCTACGGAGGCGCCGGCCACCTCGAGGACGGCGTTTTCACAACCGCGTACTCCTCGCTCGGTCTGCTTGCGGCCTGGGTTCTTCGTCAGGATGGACGGGCGATACCGCTGGAGCCGACGGAGTTGCGCGATGAGGTGAAAGGGCGCGCTCAAACTCGTCGAGAAGCGGCATCTCTCGGCGCCACAGAAGCCCGCGCACGAGCGCGACAAGGCGACCCGGAGCGCGCAGACCGCCGATCATTCCTCAGGTCCGGTCGCCCCCGAGCGTTTCGCGCTGTTACAAACTTTGCTCGCCCATCTGTTGACCGCTTGCGGCGACGAAAGCGAGGCGCAAATCCCCGCCGACGAGATCGTCAGAAGCCTACGCATTCCGCTCGAGGATCTCGAGGAGCATCTCTCGATGCTCAACCTCGTCAACTTCGGCGGCGGCTGCTACACGGTCTACGCCGAGCTCGACGGTGACACGGTTCGTATCGACAAGGAGCTCTTCGGCGACACCTTCCGCGCATCACCTCGCCTGACGCCGCTCGAGGCACGGGCGATCCGACTGGCGCTCGAGTTCGTCGGCCCGATGATCGCGGCCGACGCGCACACGCCGCTCGAGCGGGTGCGACGCAAGCTCGAGGAGACCTTCGGGCAGTTCGAGCATCAGCAAACGCCCGAGCCACAGGTGAGTGAGGCCGAGGAGGATCTGATCGCCCGCCTGGCCGAGGGCATTCGCCTCCGTCAGCTGGTCGAGCTGGAGTACCTGAAAGAAGGTGACGAACTGGCCTCGCGGCGTCTGACCGAGCCCTACGCGCTCGAGCGGAAGCTGCCCTACTGGTACGTCCACACCTTCGATCGCACCACCGGCGGCGAGCGCAGCTTCCGCCTCGACCGCATGCGCAGCGCCAGGCTCACCGGCGAGGGCTTCGAGCGACGGCCCGGTTTCGAGCCGCGCGGACTTCGCGATGCTCGACAAGCTCGTGTCTGGTACTCAGCGAAGGTGGCCCGCTGGCGTTTGGAGCGAGGCGGCGCAACCGAGCTCGTCGACGGAGCCGCCCTGGCCGAGACGGCGGTCGGCAGCCCGGATTGGCTGGTCGGTGAGATCCTCTCCTACCGGGGCGAAGCGATCGTGCTCGAGCCGAAAGACTTGCGGGCGCTGATTGCCGCCCGGGCAGGCGAGCTGGCCGCGACGTTAACCGACGCGCACTAAGAACTCGAATCAAAAAGAAGCACTCCGACGCGTGGCCGCGCTCGGCGGCGCGCATGCGGCCTCGGCCTCGCCCGTAGCGCTGCTACGAACGAGGCGCTGCTCCTAGCTCGACCACGCAGCCAGTCGACTGTTCTTTTGCTCCGAGTTCTAGGAGCGTCGAGGCGCTCGCGCAGGCGACGCAGAGCCCAGCGGGCATGCTCGGCCAGCAGCTCGTCTTCTCCGTCGGCGTAGCGCTCGAGTAACGGCTCGTGCTTGCTCGCGCCGGTAGCGGCAAGGGCAATGAGAGCGTTCCTACGCAGAAAGCGCGGATCGTTGCGCGGGAAATAGAGCCGCCGATAGCGCGCCACCAGCTCCTCGTCACCGGCGGTTAGCCAGTCTTCGAGCGAGACGAGCGGCTCTGCTGAACCGAGCGCGTGCTCTCCCCTCCGCTTCTCGATTCCTCGGTTCCAGGGACAGACCTGCTGGCAGATGTCACAGCCGTAGACGCTCTCGCCGATTCGCTCGCGCATGAGCTCGGGCAGCGCCGTACGCGCTTGCGTCCAGTACGAAAGGCAGAGGCGCGCGTCGAGCACCCCTTCCCGCGCGAGCGCGCCGGTCGGGCAGGCCTCGATGCACAAACGGCAGGCGCCGCAGTCCCGACCGAGCGGCTCCCCCGGCTCGATCGCGAGATCGCTGACGAGGGTCCCGAGCACGATCCAAGAACCCAGCCGTGGAGCTATCACCAGCCCGTTCTTGCCGAAGAAACCGACACCCGCGCGCACGGCCGCCTCGCGATCGATGTGCTCGCTGGAATCGACCAGTACGCGATAGGCGCCGCCGATACGCTCACCCAACGCCGCGAGCTTGAGGCGAAGCTCGGCGTAGGAGTCGCGCCAGGCATGCCGCGCCAGTCGCCCTTCCCCCGCGCTCGGCTCGGGCCCGGGCAGGTAGTAGGAAAGCGCTGCGGAGACGACGCTGCGAGCCCCTTCGAGCAGACGTTCGGGATGACAGGAGATCTCGGGACGTGCGACCGTGAAGCTCAGGTCTGCGAACAGCCCTTTCGCCCGCCGCTCGGCGATCGCAAGCTCGGCGCGCTCGTACGGCTCGGCCTGCGCGGCCCGCGCAGCATCCAGGCCCAGCTCCGAGGCGATCTGCTCGAGTCGAGCGGCTTTCATCATGGCATTGTGCCCAGCACGGTCATCCTCGCCGGCGACCTGTCTGAGAATCACTGACTCAGTAGCCGAAACCGAGCAGCATCTTGGCGTCCTCGGACATCCGCTCCGGCGTCCAGGGAGGATCCCAGGTCAACTCGAGCTTCACATCCTCGACTCCGGGCAGCTCGCGCGTCGCTTCCAGGATCTGATCTTGGATCAGCGGGCCGGCCGGGCAGCCGATCGAGGTCAGGCTGTAGTAGACCGTTACGGAGTTGTCGACGATCTGGACGTCGTAGAGAAGGCCGAGCTCGACGATATCGAGCCCCAACTCCGGGTCGAACACCTGGCGCAGAACCTCGGTGACGTCGTCAACAGTGAGCACTGTTCCAGTGTACCCAGCGCCACGAACTCTGATCGCAACTCACTGCTAGCACGCTGCGCTCTCGAGGAGCAGATAAGGCACCGGCGCCGCAGGCGCTGTGACTCGTACGATCGATCTCGCCGGAGAAGTCGCCGAACTTTCTCCGGCTTACTAGGCGCTTCCGAGCAGGCGGACTTCTTCGCGGCGTTCGCTGGCGAAGAAGTGAATGCTGTCGATAAAGCGCACCCAGTTGCAACGGGTGCACATGACCAGGGTGTGAGTGCGGGCGCTGTCAGCCAGAAAGCGCACGCCACGTAGAAGATCGCCGCCCGAGACGCCTGTCGCGGCGAAGATGATCTCGCCCGGCACCAGGTCGGTCGTCGTGAAGATACGGTCGATGTCGTCGATACCGGTCGCCTTGGCCTGCTCGATCTCGCGCCTCGATACGGGCCAGAGCTGCGCCTGCAGCTCGCCGCCCAAGCAACGAAGGGCCGCGGCGGTCAGCACGGCCTGGCGCGTACCGCCGATGCCGATCGCCAGATGATCGTTGGTGCCGCGAATCGCCGCCGAGATCGACGCCGTCACGTCGCCGTCCGGAATCAGCTTGATCCTCGCCCCCGCGTGCCGTATCTCGTCGATCAGATCGTGGTGACGGGGTCGATCGAGCACGATCGTCGTGACGTCGTTGGCGTTTCGTCCGAAAGCCCTGGCGATCGCCGCGATGTTCTCGCCGACGGGCTTGCGTAGATCGATCTGACCCCGGGCCCGTGGCCCAACAGCCATTCGTCTCATGTACATGTCCGGAAGAGTTACGAAGGCGCCGGGTTCCCCGACGGCGATCATCGACATCGCCCCTGGCCCTCCTCGAGCCACGACTTCGCGTCCCTCGAGAGGATCGAGAGCCAGATCGACCGGCGTTCCACCGGTCCCGATCTGCTGCCCGGCGGCGAGCGCCCCTTCATCGAACGCGCCTACGACGATGCGCCCGTCGATCGGGAGACTGGCGAGCGTGCTCTGCATCGCGGTGAATGCGGCCTCTTCGGCGCCCTCACGATCAGCGCGGCCCAGCCAGCGCGCGCTGGCCAGAGCGGCCGCATCGGTGGCACGGGCGTAATGGGCGCAGATACAGATCGCAGCGGACGACTCGATGACCGGAGCTTCCTTCTTCTTCCTCGCTGTCTTGGACGTGCTCATTTCACCCCTTGTACGCGTTCAGCGCCCTCCAGCACCAGCTCGATCACCGCACCGACGGTGCGGTCGACGTTCTCATTCTCTATCACCGGAACGGTGGATTTACGAGCGCGCTTGAGCAGGAAGTCCTGAACCTGGCGTATCTCGCCGAGGCTGTGGAGGTATTTCTCGACCGGGCGGACGCCTTCGGTTGCAAGGTCGCGAACGAAGAAGTTCGAAGCGTGAACCTCTTCGTTGTGGACTGCCAGCTGGCACTGGATCACAAGCGCTCCCTCGATCTCGAGCGGCAACATCCCCGGAACCAGGTGTACGCCCTCGAGCACCATCGACCAGCCCTCCTCGAGCGCGCGCTCGATCGAGGCGCGCACGCCCACCAAGACGTTCTTCGTCTGCTGGAGAAAACCGCGAATCAGCGGGTCGCCTTCCTCGCGCTCGGCTTCGGGCAGCGCCTCCCAGGCCTTGAAGCTGGAGTAGTGGATGGTTGGCATGAACTCCTCGGAGAAGAAGGCGCGGATCGTCTGACGGATGAAATCGGTCGAGGAAAGGCGGGTGATGCCGAGCCGGTGGGCGACCTCCGCGGCGATCGTCGTCTTGCCGGTGCCGGTAGCGCCGCCGATCAGCACGATCAGCGGCATGTCGAGCTGGTCGAGATCGCGATAGCGGCGCAGGCGCTCGACCGCCTCATGGCCCTCGATCGGGCCCAACGTCTCGATCGCCAGCTCATGCAGGCGCTCGATTTCGACGACCCGCTCGTCGCGCTTGGCCAGGTCGATCTCCACCTGCCGCGCCAGCTCGTAAGCTCGCATGCCACCCACCCCGACCGCGATCAACGCTCGCGCCATCAAGCCCTTTGAGTAGGGGAGACTCTCGTCGCCCAGCGGGAAGGGGTTGTGGCGGTGCTGGGTCATGCGACAGTCGCTTTCGCGCGCGCCTGCTGTGCCAGCTCGAGCAGCGCGGGCTCGAGCTCGGCCTCGCCCTCCAGCGGCACCAGCTCGTTATCTACGAGTCCGACTTCGCAGCCACGCGCCCTCGCTTCCTCGATCACAACATCTACCGCGGCCGCCTTAAGCTCAACCAGGAACAGCTCGGCATCGATCTGGGCCAGCTCTTCGGCCAGCTCCCGGCGGCGGGCGAGGCTGCCCGAGACATGAACCACCTCGGCGCCGTGAGCACGTTCCAGATGCTCGCCGAGCGAGCTGAGCGCCTGCTCCGGAGCCGTGGTGAAAAGCGCCACTTTCTTTCCGCTCACCGGCGCCAGCGGGCGCGGGCGCATCGATGCGGCGATCAGCGGAAGATCCGGTCGCAGTGCTGCGATCGCGCTGCGAAGCTGATCCAGCCGCTCGCCAGGCTCGGCGAAGCTCAGCACGATCAGGTCGGAGACGAGAATGCGATACGCGTTCAGATAGCCGCAGGCCAGCTCCGCGTCCTGATGAGCGCTGACGACGAGCACGCGCCGATCGCTGGCAATCGGTGGCAAGGCAGCACCGCTGCCCTCGAAGATAACCAGATCGGGATGTCGCTCGAGCGCCATCTCGGCCGCCTGGGCCACGTTCGAGTAACCGACCGCTCCGGCCAAGCCTCCGCCGCAACGGCGCGCACCGACGCTGACGATCTCACCGAGAAGCGCGTCCTCCAGGTAGTCCGAGGCCGCATGTCGCCCCGAGCGTGCGAGCTCGAGCAGCTCCTCCACGCTCGGTGGAGTCTCGCGCAGCTCCGGCTCAGGCGGCCCGCCGCGGCCCATCGCCACGACCACGACGTCGAAATGTCGCGAGCAGGCACGGGAGAGCTGTATCGCCAGCGCCGTCTTACCCACTCGCTTGCCGGTGCCGACCACGCTCAAGCTGGGCAGAGCGAAGGGCTCGAGTGCGGGCGGATCAAAACGAAAATCCGCGCCCGCATAAGGCAGTCCGAGCGCCAGCACACGGCTCGCTGCGGCCAGCCGTTCGCGTGGCCCGAGAACGGGCTCGTCGGAGAGGTCGATGACTATCTCGGGCGAATAGATCTGAACTCCCCGCTCGATCGACGCGGCAATCGGAACTCCGTATAGCTCTTCGCTCTGCGCGGGAGAGCGAAGTTTCTCTCCGCCGCCTACGTTGACGCAGCAGACGAACTCATAGGGCAAGGAAGCCAGCGCGTCGCGTACGACCGGCGGGTAATGCTCGCCGTCGATCAGCGCAAGCGCTGCGGGATTCATCTAGTGGTGACCTCGTGCTCGATCGAGCCGGTGAACTTGCGGAACTCGAGCGTGCTGTTGTCGAACTCGATGATCCGCTCGATTCCGTGGAACGGGTAGTAGCGGCTGACTTCGATCCTCTTCCCGTCGTACTCGACCACGTTGTAGCAGGGCCTGGTGTTACCGCGCAGTCGCAGCGACGACACCGTCCCCGCGTTGACGACGAACAGATCCTCGAGCTTCCAGGCGTAGGGAACGTGCTTGTGACCGGACAGGACGAGGTTCACGCCGGCGCGCTGCAGGCACTCGAGCGCATCGCCGGCGTCGTGCACGATGTTGCGCTCGCGACCGGTGCCCGGCACCGGCAGCAGGTGATGATGGAGGACGAAGATGCGCAGCTGAGCCGGGTGCGCGAACTGTTCCTCGATCCAGGGGTAGCGGCCGCGCCCGATCTGCCCGTAGTCCAGGTCGGGCGAGGTGGAGTCGATCGCTACGATGCTGACCGGCCCCTTGTGCAAGACGGAGTTGCGCTCGCCGAAGAGCTGCTCGAAATGGACGTATCCAACATTGCGAGCGTCGTGGTTGCCGGGGATGACGACCAAGTCTGGACACTCGATACGATCGAGATAAGCCCGCGCCTGCGCATACTCGCCCTTGAAGCCGAAGGAGGTCAGATCGCCCGAACAGACGACCACGTCGGGGGCCAGGTCGTTGACCTCCGAGATCGCCCGCTCGAGCAGGTTGGGCACGAAGTGCTGCCCGCCGCAGTGCAGATCGGAAATCTGGGCGATTCTGAAAACACGACCGTCGCTCCCGCCCGGCATGCCCGAAGTGTATGCCGCGCGGAGCAGTTCGGGAAACTCTCGCCTCACCCCGGCGGCACCCAGACGCGTCCGACCCTGTTGCTACGCTAGCTTGGAGATGGGCTCCGAAAGCGCCGATTTACAGGCAGATCGTGGTTCGGAAACCCCGAGGTTCGCGAACCGAGCCGAGGTCGAGTGCGCCAGAATACTCGACTACTACCGAATCCCCTGGCAGTACGAGCCAACCTCTTTCGTGCTCGAACGCGACGAAGAGGGCCGCGTCAGCGAAGCTTTCACGCCCGATTTCTACCTCCCCGAGCAGGATCTCTACCTCGAGATAACGATCATGAAGCAGTCACTCGTGACCCGCAAGAACCGCAAGCTGCGCAAGTTGCGCGCGCTCTACCCCGGTGTTCGCGTCAAGCTCTTCTACCGGCGCGACGTTCAGCGCCTGGCCGAGCGCTTCCGCCTCGATTTGGCCTCCTGAAGGCCTTTCGAGTGCAAACGGAGCGCTTCCCTTCCAAACAGAATCTCACGGCTGGGCACCCCGCTATAGGCCCGGATCGGGAAGGATGTAGGGACGGAGGAGTAAGGGACGACGGCTGAACGCTCGAGCATCGGTGAGATCTATTTGCGCCGGGGGGAGATCGCCGGTCGCGTGCGCGAGCTCGGAGCCGAGATCGCACGCGACTACCGCGGTAGGGAGCCGGTTCTGGTGGCGCCGCTCAAGGCCGGCGTGGTCTTTCTCGCTGATCTCTCGCGCGCGCTGGCCATCCCGCACACGATCGACTTCGTCGAGCTGGCCGGCTTCACCTCGGCGGCTGATGCCGGGCAGCAAAGAATCCGCCTGCTCAAGGATCTCGACGGGGACATCACAGGCCGCGACCTGATCGTCGTCGAGGACGTCGTCGACACCGGGCTCACGCTCAACTACCTGACGAGGGTCTTCGCGCTGCGCGGACCCTCGTCGATCACGATCGCCACGCTCTTCGACCGCCCCTACCGGCGCCTGGTCGACGACCTACCCGTCCGTTACGTCGGCTTCACGGTCCCGGACGAGCTCTTCGTCGGATACGGCTTCGACCTCGACGAGCGCTTCCGCAACCTCCCCGACATCCACCTCACGACAGATAAGACAGAGGATCGTTCGGAGCCCCGTTGACCCGTACCTCGAAGTGCAGGTGCGGCCCGGTGGAATGCCCGGTGGAGCCCACGTAGCCGATCACCTGGCCGCGGGTCACGACCTGCCCGGTCGCGACGGCAAGCTGCGATTGGTGGCCGTAAGCAGTCGCGAGGCCGTTGCCGTGATCGATCAGCGTCAGGTTGCCGTAGCCGCCCTCCCAGCCCGCGTAGTTGACGGTTCCAGCGGCGGCGGCGTAGATCGGAGTGCCCGTCGGAGCGCCGATGTCGATTCCTTCGTGCATCCGACCCCAGCGCATTCCGAACGGGCTGGTGAGCACTCCTTGAACCGGCCATATCAGCCCGGCTGCCGAGGGCGTCGCGCTGGAATGCGAGCCGCTGCCGCGTAATCGAGCGGCGATGTCCGCGCTGCCGGCTTGGAGCGCCGCGATCTCGGCCAGCCATTTCTCCCTCGACCCGCGCACGTTCGCCAGCGTTTCCTGCTTCGTTTTCCGCTCGCTGCGCAGGCTCTCGCGGGTCGAACTGAGGCGATCGCGGGTCGCGAGCACGCGCGAGGCCTTGAGCACTACCGCGTTGGTCTCGCTGTCGACGCGCACCAGTAGGCGGTGCGTTCGTTCGCGAATCGCCGTCCAGCGGCGCTTGACCCGCACTGCCTGCTCGGCGACGTGCCGATCGCGAGCTGAGAGGGCGTTCAGATACTCGAGCCGATCGACTGCGTCCCCGAGGCTCTCCGAGGCAAGGATGACAGCTAGCGAATCGGGCTGCTCGTTCTCGTAGACGGCAACCAGGCGCTGCGAGAGTAGGTGCTGGGCATAGTCGTACTGCCGCTGCGCCAGCTTCAGCAGTTGCGACTGCTGCTCGTAGTCTGCGCGCACCTGGTACAGCCGCTGCTCGTGCGCCCTGACCGCGACCTCCAGCTGTGCCAGGCTCGCCTCCGCGTTTGCGACGCTGCCGCGCAGCGAATAGATACGCGCGTTCATCGAAGCGATGCTCGAGGTGAGAACGCCTTCGCGCCTGGTCGCCTGATCGACCTTCCGCTGCAGATTCGAGAGCTTGTCGCCGCCCGGTTGTGCAGAAGCGGAAGTTGCGAGCGCGAGCAGGCAGATTGCCAGGAATGCGATGCGTCGAGTCATCGAATCGATTCTTTCGGCAACCGGACGCGAACTCCCTCCGTGCCACCTTCGCGGCGAATTGCGGCCAGGTAGCAGCGGCGTCGAACGGGGTTAGGCTGCGCGGCGGTCGGGCACTCGGTAGCCGTGATCGGCGCAGAGCCGACCTGGGGCGTCCTCGGTGAGGGCGTCGCAGTAGCCCTTGCCATAGGCCGCGCGCATAAAGGCCGCAACTACCTCCAAGCTCCACTCCTCGATCTCGAGCGTCTCCTTCCACAGGTCGGAAAGTCTCGTATCGATGTCCAGCTCGAGCAGCTCAATCCTGGAGGGGGCCTTTTCCATAGCTTCAAAGCCTAGGAGCCAGGCCGGACGGTGTTCGCCGCGCCGACTCCTCTCAGCGAGCGGCCTGGTTGGGCGCACACGACATTTCGTCGCGGCAACATCGTCCCAGAGCCTCCGGCGTCGCTAGCATCAGATCATGCTCGAGCCCGAGGTATTCAAGGCTTACGACGTGCGCGGGATCTACCCGCAGGAGATCGACGAAGACGGCGCCTACGCGATCGGCCGCGCCTTTGTCGAGGAGTTTCGGCCACAGCGGATCGCGATCGGCCGCGACATGCGTATGTCGGGGCCGCAGATGGTCGCCGCGCTGACCGAAGGAGCCACCGACGGCGGCGCCGAGGTGCTCGACATCGGGCAGATCGGCACCGAGATGCTCTACTTCGCGGTTGGCTCGCTCGAGCTGGACGGCGGCATCACCTGCACGGCCTCGCACAATCCCAAGGAGTACACAGGTTTCAAGATCGTGCGCGCCGGCGCTCTGCCGGTGGGCGGCGACTCCGGCCTAAACGAGGTTCGCGACCGCGCCCTGAAGAGCTTTGGCAAGGTCGCCCGCAAGGGCGCCGTCGCGAAGACGGACATCTGGCCGACCTTCGTCGAGCGCGTTTGCTCCTTCATCGATCTGAACGCGGTCAAACCGCTGCGCGTGGTCGTGGACGCGGCCAACGGCATGGGCGGACGGATGCTCGAGCCGGTGCTCGGGCGTCTCGCGCAGATCGACGCCGTCCGCTGCTACTTCGAGCCAGACGGCTCTTTCCCCAATCACGAGCCGAACCCGCTCCTGCCCGAGAACCGCGAGTTCATCGTGGCCAAGGTCAAGGAGGAGAAGGCCGACCTCGGCATCGCCTTCGACGGCGACGCCGACCGCTGCTTCTTCGTCGACGAGACGGGTGAGTTCGTGCCCGGCGACTTCGTCACCGCGCTTTTCGCGGAGATCTTCCTGGCCAAGGAGCCCCGAGCGAAGATCATCTACGACGTGCGCGCCAGCTGGGCCGTCCCGCACACGATCGAGCAGGCCGGCGGCACGGCGCTGATCAACCGCGTCGGCCATGCCTTCATCAAGCACCGCATGCGCGAGACCGGCGCCGTTTTCGGCGGCGAGGTCTCGGGCCACTACTACTTCCGCGACTTCTCCAGAGCCGACTCCGGGATCATCCCCGCGCTGCTGATGCTGGAGTACGTCTCGAAGCAGGGGAAGCCGCTTTCGGAGATCCTGCGCCCCTACCGTGAGCGCTACTTCATCACCGGCGAGATAAACACCCGCGTCTCGGACGTCGCCGCCAAGCTAGCCGAGCTGGAGAAGCATTTCTCGGCTCAAGGCGCGGTCACGCACCTGGACGGTCTTTCGGTGAACGCGAGCGACTGGCATTTCAACGTCCGCCCCTCGAATACCGAGCCGCTGCTTCGCCTCAACCTCGAGGCGCTCTCTCCTGACCTGATGGAGAAAAAGCGCGACGAGGTGCTCGGGATCATCCGCAGCTGATCGATTCTTTCCTCGAGCGTGTCCTCAGGACGGCGTGACGCGGTACACATCGAAGACCGCGTCAACGTTTCTGAGTGCGTTCAGAAGCGTTTTCAGCGCCTTGACGTCGCCGAGCTCGGCCGTATACCAGTTCTTGGCCAGCTGGTCCTCGACCGCGCCGCCGTAGGAGACGATGTTCGCCCCGTGCTCGGCGAAGGTGCGCGCCACATCCTCGAGCAGGCGCGGGCGGTCCCAGGCCGAGACGGCAATTTGAACGCGGAAGCACTGGGTAGTGCCGCCGTCCCAGTCCACACGGGTGAAGCGCTCGGGGTTGCGGCGCAGCGCCTTCACATTCGGGCAGTCGTCACGGTGGATGGTGATGCCCTTGCCCATCGAGATGTAGCCGGCGATCTTGTCGCCGGGCACCGGGTTGCAGCACTTGGCCAGGCGTACCAGCACGCTCGGATCTTCGATCCCCTGCACGCGGATGCCGAGGTTGTCGGAGGGGGTCGTTCGTCGCGTGCGCGACTTCCGCTCGGGTAGCGCCTGCTCGGGAACCGCATCGTCGATCTTGAGCCGCTGGATGACCTTGTTGACCACCTGGCCGGCCGTCACCTTGCCCGAGCCGAGCGCCTGGTAGAAGTCGTCGGCCTTCTTGAAGCCCATCTCGCGGATGACCTGCGCGAGCACGGACGAGCCCGCCAGCCGACGGTAGGGAAGATTCTGCGCCTTGAGCGCGTGCTCGAGCGAATCGCGTCCCTTCTGCTCGGTCTCGCCACGGGTTTGCGAGCTGATCCAGTGGCGGATCTTGTTGCGAGCGCGCGAGGAGACCGCCAACGAGAGCCAGTCACGCGAGGGGCCGCGCGGTTGGCGCGAGGTCAGGATCTCGACGAAGTCGCCGTTCGAGAGCCGGTAGTGCAGCGGCACGATGCGCCCGTTGACCTTGGCGCCGACGGTGCGGTGGCCGATGTCGGTGTGTACCGCGTAGGCGAAGTCGATCGGGGTCGAGCCGGCCGGCAGCGTCTTGACCTCGCCCTTGGGCGTGAAGACGTAGACCTCGTCGACGAAGAGGTCGGAGCGGAAGGTGCGCATGAAGTCGGACGAGTCGCCGCCTTCCGCCGTGGAGTGGGAATCCACCAGCTGCTTGACCCAGGCCAGCCACTCCTCTTCTTGCAGCTTGGCCGAGCGCTGGCGCTTGTAGAGCCAGTGGGCGGCGATTCCGAGCTCGGCCTCCTCGTGCATCTCGCGCGTCCTGACCTGGATCTCCAGCGGCCGGCCCTCGGGTCCGATCACGGTCGTATGCAGCGAGCGGTAACGGTTCGCCTTGGCCATGGCGACGTAGTCCTTGAACCGGCCGGGCATCGGTTTCCAGAGCGAGTGGATCAGGCCGAGCGCGCCGTAACAATCACGGGTGCCCTCCTCGCCTGAGCTCTCGACGATCACCCGCATCGCCGTCAGGTCGTAGATCTCGTTGAACTCCTTGCCCTTGCGGGCCATCTTGTCGTAGATGGAGTAGAAGTGCTTGGCCCGGCCGGAGATATCCGCCGGAATGTCCAGCTTGTCGAGCTCGGCCTTGAGTAGAGCAGCGGCCTCACGCACGTGCGCTTCGCGATCGGAGCGCTGCTCGCTCACCATCGCCTTGATCTCGGAGTACTTGCGGGGATGCAAGACCTGGAAGGCGAGATCCTCGAGCTCCCATTTGAGCGTGTGGATACCGAGACGGTGGGCGAGCGGCGCGTAGACCTCCAGCGTTTCGCGCGCCTTCTGTACCTGCTTTTGCCTGCCCAGGTACTCGATCGTGCGCATGTTGTGCAGGCGGTCGGCGAGCTTGATCAGGATGACGCGCATGTCGCTCGCCATCGCCACGATCATCTTGCGGTAGTTCTCGGCCTCGGCCTGCTCGCGGCTCTGGAACTGGATCCGGGTCAGCTTGGTCACGCCCTCGACCAAGCGCGCGATCTCCTCCCCGAACTCCTCGCGCAGCTCGGCGACCGAGACGCCGGTGTCCTCGACGACGTCGTGCAGCAGTGCCGCCGAAACGGTCTGCTCATCGAGCTGAAGCTCGGCGCAGATCTTGGCCACGCCGAAAGGATGGTTGATGAACTCCTCGCCCGAGCGGCGCTGCTGGCCGTCGTGGGCCTTGGCGGCGAACTCGAAGGCGCGGCGAATCAGATCCCGATCGACTTTCGGGTTATAGGCCTCAATCTCGGCGAGTAACTCTTCGACGAGGTTCTCGTGCCGCTGGATGGCATCCAGAACAGTCATCTTCTAAGTGTATTGTCGGCACGAAAGCTGCCGCCGTAAACCGCCTGTTCGGCGTCGGTCCGAATCGCGCGGCCCGGCCACTATAATCGCGGCCTATGAGCGTTCGGGTGCGCGCGTTCGTAGAAGATGACCGCCCCTGGGCGATCGAGTTGAGACGCGAGCGCTCGGGCGGCGCGGTCGTCGTCACCCGCGGCAAGGCGCGAGACGCGAGCCTGTTGGAGGGTTTCGTGGCCGAGATCGACGGCGAGCCGGCGGGGTTGGCGACCTACGAGACGCGAGGTGCCGAGAGCGAGCTGATCACGCTCGACAGCCTCCGGGAGGGAGTCGGCGTCGGCTCGGCGCTTGTCGCGGCGGTGGCGAACGCAGCCTGGAGGCAGGAGTGCCGTCGACTCTCAGTGGTGACAACCAACGACAACGTTCGTGCGCTCGGCTTCTATCAGCGCCGGGGCTTCATTCTCGTCGCGCTGCGCAAGGGCGCGATCGAGAAAGCGCGCCGAATCAAGCCCGAGATTCCCGCTCTAGGCTACGACGACATCCCGATCCGAGACGAGCTCGAGCTGGCGCTCGATCTGCGCAAGAGCCACGCCTGAGCCGCCTATGCGGCGGCGACCAGCCGCTCGTCCTCGGCGAGCAGCGACCGAAACGTCGCCGACTCGAGCAGGCTGCGTCGGCCGGCACCCTCTTCCAGCAGTCCCGCCTCCGAGAAGATGATCCGGGTCTGCTCGTCCCAGCTCTCCTCTCCGGCGCGCCAGCAGGAGACGAGTCGGTCGCGCAACTCTTCGTAGCGCGGCGTCTCGTCGAAGATGCGCCGAACCACGAGCTGGGGCGTGACCGTTCCGTTCCAGCGGTTCTCCTCGAGTCGAAAGGCGATGTCGTGGCGACCGTCGAGACGGAAGCGGTCGAGTTGCGGCCCCATCCCGAACGCGATCGCGCCTCCGACGTCAGAGCCGTCGAGGCGCACGCGAAAGCGCAGGTGCTTACCGTCACCGCAGCTGGAGAGATCGACCAGCTCGCAGCCGGGGGTGAGCAGGAGAACGCCCGGATTGCCCAGGCCGAACGGCGCCAACCGAGCAAGCTCCTGGCAGAGACCGAGCGTCAGCTTGGTCTGCGGCGGCACGATCGCATCGACCTTCGTGACCGACACGAGATCGCCGTCCGACAGCGCCTCGCTGGCATAGACGCTGAACGCCTCGCTGAACTCGGCGAGGTTCTCGGGCCGAATCGAAAACCCGGCAGCCGCGCGGTGTCCTCCGAAACGCTCGAGCAGGCTTGAGCAGGCGACGATTCCACCGTGCAGGTCGAAGGCCGGGATCGAGCGGCCCGATCCCTTCCAGTCGCCGTCCGCGCCGGCGACGAGCACCACCGGGCGGGAGAATCGCTCTACCAGCCGCGAGGCGACAATGCCGATCACACCTTCGTTCCAGTCCTCACCGGCGATCACGTAGGCGCGTCGGCTCCGCTTCGACTCCGGCCACGACTCGACCTCCTGGACCGCGTCGCGCAGAATCCTCTCCTCGACCAGCTGGCGCTCGCGGTTCAGCTCCTCGAGCGTCCGTGCCCGCCGAGTCGCCTCCTCTTCGTCCTCGCCGAGCAGCAGCTCGAGCGCCAGATCGGGGTGGCCGAGCCGGCCGGCGGCGTTGATGCGCGGCGCCAGGCGAAAGGCGATCTGGCCCGTATCGATCGTCGCCGCATCGACGCCCGCCGTGCGCATCAGAGCGCGCAAGCCCGGCCTCGGCGTCCGGCCAAGCCTTTCCAGCCCGGCCGCGACGAGCCAGCGGTTCTCGTCGAGCAGCGGCACGACGTCTGCGACGGTGGCGATACAGACGAGATCGAGCTGGTCGCGTAGAAACGCCGAGTCGGCGCCGAGCAGCGCCTCGCCGAGCTTGTAGACGACGCCGGTTCCGCAAAGCCCGGCAAAGGGATAACTCGACGGGCGCGGCGCCACGATCGGGCAATCGGGTAACCGCTCTCCCGGCCGGTGGTGATCGGTGACTACCACGTCCAGCCCGAGCTCGGCGGCCTTGGCCACCTCGTCGATCCCCGTGATGCCGCAGTCGACGGTGAGAACAAGCGAGCAGCCCTCACCGGCGAGGCGCTCGAGCATCCCCGGAGTCAGCCCGTAGCCTTCGTCGAAGCGGCTCGGCAGCGCCCAGCTCACGTTGGCGCCGAGGTGCCTCAGTAACAAAACGGCAAGCGCAGTTGCCGCGACCCCGTCCACGTCGTAGTCGCCGTGCACGCAGATCTTCTCGCCGGCGGCAACCGCAGCCTGGATGCGTTGCACGGCCAGAGCCATATCCCCGAGCGCGAAGGGGTCGTGCCCCGGCGCCTCCGCGGCGAGAAATGCACGCGCCCGCTCGGGCTCCGCAAGGCCTCGGCGAACCAGCACGGAGGCAGTCAGCTCACTCAACTCGAGCTCACGCTCCAGCCTCCGCACTTCGCGCAGATCAACCGACTCGATCGTCCAGCTTCCCTGTTGCATGGGAAGAGAACGCTAGGCCCGCGACCGGACGACAGCATCCGACTCGAGCGCCTCCGAGCTCGCAACACCCATGCGACTGCCGACGCGTAAAACCGAGCCGGGGCTATCCTGGCGACGTGGCGCGACAATCCAACTACCGCTCGGGTAGCGACTACGTCGTCGAGTTCCTCGACTATCGCTTTTCCTTCGCCGGTAGCGACTTCGAGGAGCGCGTGACGGCGGCGGCCGTGCGGTTGGAATTGGTGCGCCGTAACGATCTGGGCGAGGCCGAGACGGCCGACCTGGTCGAGCTCGCGGCGAGCCCGATCGGACAGATATCCGAGCCCCGCAGCGAGCTTGGCCGCTACCTGGTCGACAACTGGGAGAAGATCTCGCTGGTGAACGGCGAGTCGTTCGTCTACTGGCTGCGCAAGCTCGTCTTCCGCGGCGCCTGGCTCGATCACCGGGTCAAGCAGGGTCTGCTCGCGGTCGCCTGGGACGACGAGCAGGCCGAGTTCGGCTATCGCGACCCCGACGGCGACCGAACCTTGCTCGAGCTGGCGCCGGTGCCTTCCTGGCGCTCGCTTCGCTATCGCGCCTAAAAAAGGCTCACGTCGTCGGCCGGAGCCGCGGCGCCGAGGTGTGCACGTCCCGACTTGGTCACGATGCGGCCGCGATTCGTGCGCTGGATAAAGCCGAGCTGTAACAGGTAGGGCTCGTAGACGTCCTCGATCGTGTCGGGCTCCTCGCCGAGCGCAACCGCCAGCGTCGAGAGCCCCACCGGGCCACCGTCGAAGCGCTGGACGATCGCCCGCAGCAGCTCGCGGTCGGTGTGCTCGAGCCCGACTTCGTCCACCTCCAGAAGCGCCAGCGCCTCGCGCGCGATCGCCATCGTGACGGCGCCCTGATGACGCACCTCGGCCACGTCGCGAACGCGGCGCAGGATCCGGTTGGCGATGCGCGGCGTGCCGCGCGAGCGCGCCGCGATCTCGGTTGCCGCCTCGGGCTCGACCGCGACGCCGAGAATCTGCGCCGAGCGCCGGACGATCGAGGCCAGGTCGTCGACGTCGTAGTAGTCGAGGCGAAAGGTCATGCCAAAGCGATCGCGCAGCGGCGTCGTCAGCAGACCGGTTCGCGTCGTCGCGCCGACGAGGGTGAAGTGCGGCAGGTCGAGCGTCAGCGTGCGGGCCGCCGGCCCCTGACCGACGACGATGTCGAGACGGAAGTCCTCGAGCGCCGGGTAGAGGATCTCTTCGACCGCGTGATTGAGGCGGTGGATCTCGTCGATGAAGAGGACGTCGCGCGGCTCCAGGCTGGTGAGGATCGCCGCCATGTCGCCCTTGCGCTCGAGCGCCGGGCCGGCAATGCAGCGAATGCCTACGCCAAGCTCCTCGCGCACGATGAACGCGAGCGACGTCTTGCCCAACCCCGGCGGACCGACCAGTAGCACGTGATCGAGCGCCTCCTCACGCCCCTTCGCCGCCTGGAGCGAGATCGCCAGCGGCTCCTTGATCCGCTCCTGGCCGACGAACTCGCCCAGGTTGCGCGGACGCAGCGAGCGCTCGACGTCGTCGTCTTCGGGCTTGATCGTGGGCGTTAGAAAGGTTTCGCTCATCTCACACCGCTAAGCCGCTTTCAGCGCTTGGCGTACACGCTCCTCTGGCGGTAGCTCGGGGTCTATCTGCGCCAGCGCCTGCTCGGCCTCGACGAGCGAGTAGCCAAGCTCCACCAGCGCCTCGCGCGCGACCAGGTGCGCGTCGCCGCCGTCCTTCTCCGAAACAGAAACGTAGTCGCTGCCGGCCAGCTTCTCTTTCAACTCCAGCACCACCCGCTGCGCCGTCTTCTTGCCGATTCCGGGGATGGCCTGGAAGCGAGCGGTGTCCTCGCGGGCGATCGCGCGCTTGAGCTCGGACGGCGCCGAGCCCGACACGATCGCCAGCGCCACTTTCGGCCCGATTCCCGAGACCGAGAGGAGATGGATGAAGAGCTCGCGCTCTTCGGCGTCGGCGAAGCCGTAGAGCGAGAGCGCGTCCTCCCGCACGTGCAGGTAGGTCTCGACCGTCAGCTCGGCGCCATCGGCCTTGGCCAACGCGCGCGGAGTTGCGTGCACTAGGTAGCCAACGCCGTTCACGTCGAGGATCAGACCCTCTGCCCCCCTCCCGACCGGTTGACCGCGTAGCCGCGCGATCATCCCGCCAACCTCTCGAGCGGGGGCGACATCGCATGGCAAATCGCCACCGCGAGCGCGTCGGCCGCGTGATCGGGAGTCGGAATCTCCTCCAGGCGCAGGATCGCCTTCACCATCCGCTGAATCTGAACCTTGTCGGCGCGCCCGTGGCCGCAGGTCGCCTGCTTGACCCGCGCCGGCGCGTACTCGAAGCACTCAACACCGGCTACCGCGGCGGCGACGAGAACGGCGCCGCGCGCCTGCCCGACAGAGAGCGCGATGCGGGCGTCTGCGCCGACGTAGGACTCTTCGAGCGCAACGGCATCCGGTTGCTCGCGAACGATTAGCTCGCTCACTCCTTCGAAGAGAGTCCGCAAGCGAATTTCCAGCCGCGTTCCGGGCGACGTTCGCCACCATCCGTGGTCGAGAGCCTGAAGGCGGTTTCCGCTTCCTTGGACGATGCCGTACCCGCATGCAGCCGTACCGGGGTCGATGCCGAGAACCTTCACGTCGAGACTGTAGGCGGCGCGCCGGACGGTGCAGCGCTGGCGAAAAGCAAAAAGGGGGCGAGCCCGACACCCCCCAGCGTCAAGGCTCGCCCGTAACCGCAAGCGCTTCTCTCTCAGCTTAGTACAAAGCCGAGACAGGTCGAGGTGGCGAAGGTCAAGTCGATGTAAGAAACTCGAGTGAGAGCAAGAGGCCCCTCGGGGCCTCTTGCTCTTGAAACAAACCCTCTCTCCGCTCTTACGGTGCGGGCACGGCGACCGACTTCGCGGTCACGGTCGGGAACCCGGGCGTATCCTTGTCGCCGACCGTGTTCTGCGCGATCACCTGGTACCGATCGCCGGCCGCGAACGCCGGATCGACGTAACTCATTACTGAGCCGGCGGTGTTATTCGAAATATCCGGGACCGGGACCGTCGTCAGGTCGACAAATGCTCCTGTGCCTCCAACCTGCTTCTGGATGAGATACGACGTCTCGGCGATCGAGTTGTCCGTCCACGAGACCGTTCCCGCGCTTGCCGAGACGTTGATAGGCGGCTTCGGCGGAACCGCGATCGCTTCCGGCCTCATCATGTCCATCTCCTCGTGGCTGAGGATGTGGCAGTGCCACACGTACTCCCAGCCGAGGTTGACGAGGTGGTTGGTGATGGTGATCGGATTACCGCTCGGATCAGTGCCGAGGCCCCGGACCGACTCTGGGAGCTCCACCCCGTCCGGCATCATCGGGTTGAGCTCCCTGACGCTGTTCGGGATCTCCCAGGGCAGGCTCGGGATCACCGGCCTGAGGGCCACGATCGTGTCCTCGAGCGGGCTGACCCGGACTGTCTCCTTCCAGCCGAGCTCGCTCGCGTCGGGCGGAATGATGATGTTGTCCCAGGTGACGCGGTTGAGTAGCTGCACGTCGTAGAGGTGGAAGTGGATCGGGTGCGTGTCCACCCCGTTGTGCGTGATCTTCCAGATCTGCGTCCCGTCGGTCGCCGAGGCGATCGGCGTCACGTTGACGTCGCCGACAGGTAGGCCGCTGGCATCGATCACTTCCGTTCCCGGGAACGTATAGGGGAGCAGAACAGCGTTTTGAGCGCCCGGTGTGGCCGGAACGGCCTCGACGCCCATGTTCGCCGTCATCCTCCCGTACTCGTCGAAGTTGGCCGAGTTCGTCTCGTCGTGGATCGCCTTCGGTTGCAGCGGGATCGACAGCTTCGTCCACGACGCTGTCGTCGCTCCCAGCAGCGTGTCGAAGGTGAACGGATCGCCGCCCTGCTGTGCGATGCGGGCGAACCCGTCGCACTTGACGGTCGAGCTCGGCGAGCTGCAGTTACCGCTGGCTGCGAAGCTGGTGCCGTAAGCCGAGTTGTAGCCCGCCTGCCCGACGATGACCGGGTGCTGGCCGTGATTCGAACACGCCCGAGCCGTCGGCATGGTGCTGGAATGCCGTCTGAAGCGCGGTCAGGTCGAACGCCTGGGCCGCAGGGTTGTTGGAGACCTTCACCTGCATGATCGTGCGCGTGTTCGGCCCGTACCCGGGCAGGGTGGGCGGTGCGCAGGCCGGTGAGAGGTCGGGGTGGCCCGTGTAGTAGTCGTAGCAGGCGATCCGGCCCGGGAACGCCGCCGGCGCGTCGTTGTACAGGATCAGCGTCTTACCCGCGTACTGCGAGAAGTCGACGATCGCGTCGGCTCTCTCGGCGGGAGCAACGAGCAGCGAGTGCTGGTCGACGTTGCCCCAGTCGAACCGGGTCGGGTCGGTGATCCAGGTGATGGGCTGGTTCGGAACGACCACGGGGGCCGGAAGGAACCCTCCCTCGGTGCCGATCTGGATCCAGTTCGGCCCCGCCGGGCTGACGCTCGTATCGGGCGTCGGGAACACGTTCGGGTCGGTCTGAGCCGCCGCGAGCTCGGCCGGCTTGAGCGCGACCTCGGTTCCCGTGGAGTCCGCGACGTACCACTGCAAGTTCCAGAAGCGGTCGTTGGCCGCGTTCAGGATCCTGAGGCGGTAGGACTTGGGATCCACCGTCGTGGTTGGGTACGCCGTCCCGTTCACGACCGGGGTGTCGTTGAACTGCTCCATCCCCGCCGAGATGTGCGGCGTACCGGGGATCGTCGCCGGCTCGCAGAACGGGTCGCTCTGGTATTGCCAGGTGCTCGGATCGTCGAGGCTGCACGGTGTCGTGAGAGGCGTGGTGAAGTTCGTCGCTGGATCCTTGTTGTAAGTACGGGTTATCGATCGGCCCGTGCGGTACGTCCGTCGCAGGCGGCCAGAACCAGGGCCCGTAGAACCAGCGTCCGAACGAGCTCAAGCCGCTTGGGTCCGCGGGGTTCTGAGCCGGCATGTAGACGTGGTGGTACCAGAGGTTGCCGTAGCTGCCCCAACGGCTGGAGTCCCAAGTCGGATCTTGTGTAGAGAGCTGGGTCGTTTCCGGTACGAACGTTCGATCCTGGATGATCAGCGGGATCTGGTCGGAGGGGATCGTCCCATTGGTTACCAGTGTCTGCTCGGTCGGATCCTGGATCTCGTACCCGGCCGCCTCGCCCGCGTACACGTTGAGGCGGGTGATGCCCCAGGCATGGTCGTGGTAGAACATCAGCCGGGCGCTCTGCTGGTTCGTGTAATAAAAAGTCTGGCAGCCGTCGTTATTAGCCGAGCAATCCGGCACGCCGGCGGGTCGGCCCCCACCCACCATGTCGGGTACGTTCCGCACGCTGACGCCCTGCGGCCACGGTGTGGTCTGGTTGGCGGGCGTGATCCACTGGTGCGGCGTCCCGTCGCTGATCCAGGGCGTCACGCCACCATGCAGGTGCAGCGTGGCCCGGTTGTCCTTGAAGCAATTGTCGCTCTTCGGATACTGAGTGCATTCCGGGTTGCGAACCGTCGTCCGTGACCGTCCCGGAGTCCGTCGGCGCCGTCATGGTCATCGGGCCCATGCCCGAGCCCATGACGGTGGAGTCGGTCGGCAGGAACAGGTCGCCGTTATTGCCCGTCGGGCAGGAGGTTGTAGAAGACGATCCTGACCGGGCGGTCTTTCTGCGCGACGATCACCGGCCCGAGGTAGTGCGGGTCGTCGACCCCGTAGGCCTGGGATGCCGTCGGGCATCAAGGTCGGCACCGAAGTCCCGTCGACGAGGTCGGTCTGCAGCGCGACGTGCTTGCCCGCTACGACGCCGTGTCGAAAGCTGGACGTACTCGCGTAGCAGCGTCGCGGGCAGATCCTTGTGCATCTTCTCTCTGTGCTGGACGACCGCGATCACGTAGTAGTCCGTGTTCGCGAATGTCGTCTGTGTCGGCTTGCGCCACCGGCAGGTACTGACCGAGATCGTTCACGCCTGCGGGCGTAAGGCCCGGCAACGTATCGACGAACTTGCGAATACCGCTTGATGAGATGTAGCCGGAGCCGGGGTTCGTGACGCTGATCGAGTCGATCGTCCCCTTCTCGACCGTCCCCGCTACCAACGCCCCGCGACCGGTACCGCCTTTGCCGCCGCGATCTGCGATGATCATCGCAGGCGGCTTGGTGTAGCCGGAGCCGAAATTGGTGAGGACGACGGAAGAGATCGACAGCGTCGCCGTCGCGGTCGCCTCTATGAAGGTTGCGGGGTCGTGGGTGGCGGGGGAGAATTGCGTCCCGTCTATGATCTTGATACCGGGCGCCTTCGAATAGCCGGAGCCGGGATTGTCGAGCACGACGGAGGTTATCGAGCCGTTCGCGTCCTTCAGGGCGTGACCTGTCGCCTTGACGCCGTGCGGGTCGTTCGGCAGGTCGAAGTCGACCGTCGGGAACGTGTACCCACGTCCTTGGTTGGTGAGACGAATGCGCTCGACGCCGCCGTAGGCGGTCGCAGCCGCGCCGCTGCCGGTACTGGGGAGTCCGGCTCTGGGGATGTCTCTGAATCTCACGACCGGCTCTCTGTAGCCGAGCCCCGCCTTGCGTACCGCGATCGAGGCGAGATTCCCTCTCGAGATGATGTGCGCGCTCGCCGCGGCACCCGTTCCGGATCCGCCGAGAGCGACGCTCGCGTTCGAATAGCCGTGCCCGGGATCGGTCACCGTAATACCCGTGATCGAACCGTTTGCGCCGACCGTCGCCTCCGCCTTGGCGCCGGAGCCGTCGCCGCTGATCGTGACGCTGGCGTCATGAACCGCGAGCGGGCTATTCGCCCAGTTCGGGTACGGTCCAAAGTAGTGGGGAACCTTGGTTTGGTCGACCGGCGATGTCGGCGCGGCCGCGGAGGCTCCACCGACCAGCGCGCTCAGCGTGAACGCGAGCGCCGCGCTCGAGACGAGAGCGGTGAGTTTGCGTCGTCTCGTCAACTTTTCGTTCCGGTTCATTCCCTCTCCTTCTGATAAGTCACGCCTGTCACGCCTGATTCCTCACCCAAGACCGACGCCCCGATGGAGCGTTTTTGGGGCCTTGTTGCGGCGAGATCGGCTACCACGGGCGAGAAACCTCCTCCATCCTGGTTCTCGAGCTAGCGCGCACAGAAGACCCAGGCGATAGCCCGGACGCCGCCGCTACCCGAGATGTTGTCGATCTCGACGGCCCACCCGGTTGCCTTGGCCGTATTGATCGGGTCCGGAACGCTGTACGACACGACCGGCCATCCATCACTAGCAGACGGGTCCCAGTCGGCTCCACCGCCGGTCGCAACCTCGCCTGACTTACAGTGCGCGGTCACTTTCGAGGAGACGTTGCCGAAGTCGCCTGTGGCGGTGCGCTTGACGACGTTTTTCGCGCCCGCGGGGAGCTGGCCCTTGGCGAAGTCGACCGCCTTGAGCGAACGGTTCTTCACCTTGCTCGAGATGACGGCGTTTTTCTTGAGCTGTTTGGTGCCGACACTGCCGTTGGGCAGGGCGTTGATCACGGCGACGCTCGTGCCGGTGGTCGCCAGGAACAGAGCGACGCAGGCAATAACCATCGCAGGTGACGGCTTCCGGAGGCGTGTCTTCATTCTTCACCGCTTTCGGTCGTTTTGACTGTAGTTTTCTGAAGCGCAATTTACCCTAAATTAGAAATCGCGATATGAATCCTGGTAGAAACGATCGATAACCGTTGGAAGCTGACCCTCGAGAGGACAGTATGTGGCGCCCGACCACGAGAAGATGCTGTGCGGTTGCCTTGCACCACTCCCACAATCTGGGGCATCGACTCGACCCTGTCAATAGCGGTGGCGGTGCCGTTTTCCTCGTAAAAAGCAAGGCAGACTGAAGCATTCTGCGTCAGTCTATAGGTGGCTTTCCCCTGAAATCAGTCGGGCGGGCGGCGATGCGCACGTCCTGACTCCAGCTAGGACGCGACGGCCTCGAGAATCGCCTCGGGGATGTCGAAGTTGGCGTATACCTCCTGCACGTCGTCGAGTTCCTCGAGCGCTTCGACCAGCTTGACCATCGTGCGCGCGGTCGATTCCTCGGCTATCTCCACGGTCGTCTTGGGCAACATCGTCAACTCGGCCGACTCGACCTCAAAGCCGGCGCCCTCGATCGCCTGCCGTACCTCTCGCAGCGCCTCCGGCGCGCTGGTCACCTCGAAGCTGGAGCCTTCGACGGCCACATCGTCGGCGCCGCCTTCGGCGGCGGCGAGCATCAGCTCGTCCTCGTCAACGCCGTCGGCCTGAACGAGCACGACGCCACGGCGCTCGAACATCCAGTTGCACCGAGCCGTCGGTGCCGAGATTGCCGCCGAACTTGGAGAAGGTGTGGCGCACCTCCGCGGCGGTGCGGTTGCGGTTCTCGGTCAACGCCTCGACGATGATCGCCACACCGCCGGGACCGTAACCCTCGTAGACGACCGTCTCGTAGGCCTGAGCGCCTTCGCCTGCGCCGGCGCCCTTGGCGATCGCGCGCTCGATGTTGTCCTTCGGCATCGAGTACGAGCGCGCCTTCTCGATCGCGTTCTGTAGCGCGAGGTTGCCGTCGGGGTCTCCCCCGCCCTCCTTGGCCGCGACGATGATCGCTCGGGAGAGCTTGGAGAAGAGCTTGCCGCGCTTGGCGTCGGCGGCGCCTTTCTTGTGCTTGATCGACGACCACTTGCTATGTCCGGACACTCGCTGCCTCCCTTGCTAAATCGCAAAAGAGCTCGTGGACGCGCGAGTCGTCGGTGAGCTCGGGATGGAACGCTGCGACAAGGATACGACCTTCGCGCGCCAGGACGGGGCGCTCATCGTGGCGGGCGAGAATCTCGACGCCCGGACCGGCTCGCTCGATCCAGGGTGCGCGGATGAAGACGGCGCGTAGAGGCTTCGCCTCGCCCGGCAACTCGAGATCGGTCTCGAAGGAACGAACCTGGCGCCCATAGGCGTTGCGGCGAACGACGATGTCGATCAATCCGAGTAGCGGCTGGCCGGGCACTCCATCCACCGCTTCGCGGGCGAGCAGGATCATGCCGGCGCAGGTGCCGAAGATGGCGCCCTCGAAGCCGCGGATCGCGCGACTCCAGCTCGTAGGCGCGCACCAGCTTGCCGATCGCGGTGGATTCGCCGCCGGGGATGATCAGGCCGTCGAGGCCGTCCAGCTGATGCGGCTTTCTCACCTCGCTCGCCAGTACGCCGAGGCGCCGCAGCACATTCAGGTGCTCGCGGAAGTTGCCCTGTACCGCCAGGACGCCGATTCGAAGCTGCTCGCTCATCTCTCCAGTGTAGATTCCGGGTTTCGATGCACGCCTGATTGGGATTACTGTTACTGAAGGATGCGCGTCGCGCTGGTAACCGGAGGCAACCGCGGCATCGGCTTCGAGGTCTGCCGCCAGCTCGGGCGGCTCGAATACGCGGTACTGCTCGGAGCGCGGGATCTCGCCAGGGGCGAAGAGGCGGCCGAGACGCTCCGCGGCGAGGGCCTCGACGTAAAGGTGCTCGAGCTCGACGTCACCAGCGAGGAAGACATCGATCGCCTCGGTGAGCTCGAGCGAGTCGACGCGCTGGTCAACAACGCCGCGATCGCGCCCGACCTGGCCCATCCCGACACGAGCGCCCAATGCGTCCCGGCCGAGCTCGTACGCCTGGGTTTCGAGACGAACACACTCGGCCCCTACCGCATCTGCCAACAGGTCGTCCCGATCATGCGCCGCTGCGGTTACGGACGAATCGTCAACATCGCCAGCGGCATGGCGCAGCTGGCCGAGATGAACGGGCACTCGCCCGGTTACCGCCTCTCGAAGACCGCGCTGAACGCGCTCACCCGCGTCCTCGCCGACGAGCTCGAGGGGATGAACATCCTCGTCAACTCGGTCGACCCGGGTTGGGTCCGGACAGATATGGGCGGTCGCTCCGCTCCTCTCACCCCGGCGCAGGGCGCCGAGACGATCGTCTGGGCCGCGACGCTTCCCGACGTCGGCCCCACGGGCGGCTTCTTCAAAGAGAAGCGCCAGATCACCTGGTAATAGCCGCCGGGAAGCGTCGTGCTCCGGTAAGGGAAGGGGTTCTCGTTAGCTAGACCGCGTCCAGAGCGGGCGTTAGGCTAGACGGCAGGTAGCCGGGTCTGCCGGCACGTAGCTAATAGCTGAATACGAGAGGAGCAGAGTTGAGCTGGTACCTGGAAGTGTTGAAGAAGTACACGGTGTTCAGCGGGCGAGCCGGACGACCAGAGTTCTGGTACTTCGTTCTATTCAACTTCATCATCAGCGTCGTCCTCTTGCTCATCGATCGCGCTATCGGCACCGCTAGCGCCGGATCCGGATTGCTCGAAGGTCTCTACTCGCTGGCGGTGCTCGTTCCAAGCATCGCCGTTGGCATCAGGCGAATGCATGACACCAACCGCTCCGGTTGGTGGATATTGCTACCGATCGTTAACCTCGTCTTTTATGCGACGGACGGTAATCCCTGGTGATAACAAGTACGGAGCGAACCCGACGCTGGCTTCGGCGCCGGTCTGAGCGGGTACTCCGGGTACCCGGCCTACGTTTTAGGTCTCGCGTAAGAATCGACAGACAGCCCAGACAAACGCCTGGGCTGTCTTTTTGGAGCGCGCACAAGACGAGAGCGGAATTGCCGCGAGCGCAGCTCACCTGTTCGCAGTACACCGCGATCCGCATGACCTTTGCGGCTCACGAAACGCTGTCTTCGACTCGTCCGAACTCCACAGAGCAACCGCAGTCAGCTGACCGCGATCCTGCACGCGTTGAGCCGGCACCGCAGGCGCGCCCAACACCCGCTTACGTATCGATGGAAGTCGTCATGCCTCTGTAGGAAGCGGACTTCCGTCGAGGTCACCAGCCGCGTGTCTCGAGCAGCTCGCTCTCGTCGAGCCCGGCGGTCGAGATCGAGGTCATCGCCTCGCCCAGTCCTTGCGAGACGCGTGCGAGCACCTCGGGATCCTGGAAATGCGTGGTCGCCTCGACGATCGCCTTGGCGCGCGGGGCCGGATCGTCCGACTTGAAGATGCCCGACCCGACGAAGACGCCGTCGGCGCCGAGCTGCATGCAGAGCGAAGCGTCGGCGGGTGTGGCGATGCCACCGGCGGTGAATGTGACGACGGGAAGCTTGCCGTTATCTGCCACCCACTTGACCAGCTCGACCGGGGCGCCCAGGTTCTTGGCCTCGGTGTAGAGCTCCTCGTCGCGCAGCGAGCCGAGGCGGCGGATACCGCCGTAGACGGCGCGCATGTGGCGGACGGCGTTGACGATGTCGCCGGTGCCGGCCTCGCCCTTGGTGCGGATCATCGCCGCGCCCTCGGCGATCCGGCGCAGGGCCTCGCCCAGGTTGCGGCAGCCGCAGACGAAGGGCACGGTGAACTGCCACTTGTCGATGTGGTGCTCCTCGTCGGCCGGGGTCAACACCTCCGACTCGTCGATGTAGTCGACCTCGAGCGCCTGCAAGATCTGCGCCTCGGCGAAATGACCGATACGCGCCTTGGCCATCACGGGGATGGACACCGCTGCCTGGATTTCGCGGATCTTGGTCGGGTCGGCCATGCGCGCGACTCCACCCTGGGCGCGAATGTCCGCGGGCACGCGCTCCAGCGCCATGACGGCGCAGGCGCCCGCATCCTCGGCGATCTTGGCCTGCTCGGCGGTGGTGACGTCCATGATCACCCCGCCCTTGAGCATCTCGGCGAGGCCGCTCTTGACGCGCATGGTTCCGATTTCGCTCATCGTCTTCGATTCTACCGTCGAGCTGCGAACGCCCGCGTGGTTGCCTCGACTATCCGAGAAAGGTCCAGGTGGGATTGTCCGACCATCCGTTGTCGGCACTATCGTCGTCGGTGGATTCCTCAGCCTCTCGAGCCAGCAGGGGAGACACGATGAAGAAGGCAGGCCCGTGGTTGATCGTGCTCGGATGGATCTTCTCCGTACTCGGGGGCGCGGTCGGGGTCCTCATCGGAGCCAACCTCGCTACGGGGAGTTCGGGGTTGGTCTGGCGACCAGACTAGCCAGCTGAGGGAAGAAAGCCCCGTAACAATCAAGCTCCCGGGAGGGGGAGCCCCGGGAGCTTGAATCAACGAAAAAGGGAGCGGGTTTGCCGGAAGGACTAACGTCCTCCTCGCGTTCCCGTTCCCCAGAGGGCACTGCCGCATTCGTGCACCGCTCACTGCTCCTTCTATACCGCGCGAGCGCGGTACCGCAGATTTCTCGTTAGTCCGAAACCCCGTTTACGCTCTGAAGGGGCACGGACACAATTGACCGTAGTCCTGCTCGATAGAATGCGCCTTCCCCCGAACGAGGGAGCTCGCGCTGATTCACTCCAACGAGGGATAAAGCGGGTTGGATAAAGCGGGTTACGAATGCCCTCTACGGTGCCCTCTACGGGCGTGCGAAGAAGCATGGGGGAAGAGGCGGCCAATCTCCGCGCAGAGTCGGGCCGCCGGCGATAGGCTGACGGCGGCGGGGCCCGTAGCTCAGTTGGTTAGAGCAGCGGACTCATAATCCGACGGTCGCTGGTTCGAATCCAGCCGGGCCCATACCGCTTGTATTTGTTTGCGCCCGCCTCGGCTTCGTCTAGGCGTTTTCAACGAATCTCGCCTAGCGAAGCGTCTGCGAACTACCGCGGCCCAGGCCACCTGGCCGCTAGGCGGCGCTGCGGAGTGCCTGCCGATCATCGGCCTCCACTTGTATCAGCAGCGCCTCGATCTCGGGCTCCGACATTCCGGAGCGCACTGCCTCCTCGACCATGATCCTCAGGTGCATTTCGTCATATTCCTCAACCGCGGGTGCTCTGCTTCTCGTCATGCTGATCCCTCCTTGGGTGTTGTTGTCTACTTCGAAGAACGTCTAGTGGCCGCGAGATGTTCCCGCAATGACCCACGATCAAACACCTTCGCCCGGGAATAGCTGGAAGCGCTCTCGCCGACGTACCGACGACCTGCGCGGGCGTGCTATGGAACGCGCGTCTATGCGTGAGTCAGCGCCCCTGCGGCGTATGTGTCTCGCCTGCTCCTAGATGATTGATCGCTAATCCTCCGCCAGGAAGCGGCGCCGGGCCTTCGGGTTTCAAATCGGTCGATTGTTCAATACGATCAGCGCATGCACGGGAAACCGTTCCGGCTCGTCCTCGTCGCCGCCTTGATGATTGTGTTCGCTACCGCCTGCGGCGGCGGCAAGACGGCGAATAAGACGACCGCGCCGAGACCAACTACGCCGACACCGTCGAAGCTCTCTTTCAAGGCCACTCTGACCGCTACCTCCCACCACCCGGCGGTGAACAAGAACTGGTTCATCACGGTTACGGTTAGCGATCTCTCAGGTAAACCGATCGCCGCGACCCTGCGAATGAACGTGCTTTTGGGCAGCATTCAGGTCGGCAAGATCGACAACGGAAAGACCTACCGCTTCGTTGGTCGCCACCACGAGAAGATCACCTGGCCGGCGGCGGCGGTAGGCCATCAGTTGACGTTGCAAGCTCTGGTCAAAGCTAAAGGAAAGACGAAGACGCTCCTTTGGCCGCTCTCGGTTGTGCGCAAGTGAGGCGCCGGCTGGGGCCATTCACGCCGAGGCGACCGACGGCGTCGAATTCCGGGCATAGCCGTCGCTAAGACCGCTGAGATCAAGATCCGCCGAATGGATCATCGCCGTCGTGAGACAATCACCAAGTCGGCGGTCTCGATCGCATCCGCGATCACCGCAGGCGGTCGACAAGGCAATAGGCAATAACCACGTACGCCAACCGGCCAATGCGAGTCGAACAGTGAGCGCGAGCGAAGAGCACGGGCTCGAGGTCACGATCGAGCACGTCCGTAAGAGCTTCGAGGGCGGGCTCATTCGCTCGCTCGAGGACGTGACCCTGCGCATCGAGCCGGGCGAGTTCGTCGCGCTGATGGGCCCTTCGGGCAGCGGGAAAAGCACGCTGCTCAATCTAATCGGCGCGCTAGACAGACCGGATTCGGGCTCGATCACCGTCGGTACAAACCGAATCGAGAGCCTTCGTAACCCCTCGGAGTACAGAGCGAGCGTCGTCGGTTTCGTCTTTCAGCTCTCGAACTTGATTCCGACTCTGAGCGCGCTCGAGAACGTCCAGATGCCGATGCTCGGGCGCCGTCCGCGCAAGGAGAGGGAAGCCCGAGCGCGTGAACTGCTGAGCGAAGTCGGGCTCTCGCATCGCCTCGACGCCAACCCGGGGACGCTCTCCGGTGGCGAGCGCCAGCGCGTCGCGATCGCCCGAGCGCTCGCAAACCGTCCCCGCCTGTTGCTCGCAGACGAGCCCACCGGGGCACTCGACTCGGTCACCGGCGAGCGGATCATGCTGCTTCTGAAACGGCTGCGCGAGCAGCACCAGATGACCACGCTCGTGGTGACCAACGACGTCGCCGTCGCCCTCGCCGCCGACCGCGCCTACCGCATGCGCGACGGACGCGTAGAGCCGCTCGACGAGCCGCCTACTCTCGTCGCAGAGCCTCAACCGGAGCAAGCCTGATCGCGCGCAGAACCGGGTAGATCGCGCCCAACAGTCCGACCCCCAGCGAGAAGGCGAGTCCCCAGGCGAACACACCGGCGGTGAAGTCCGGCTTGACGAAGGTCGAGATCAGACCGCGGCTCGTGAACAGATGCGCCGCCAGCACCCCGATGCCCAGCCCGATCCCCAAGGCGAGTAGGCAGATACCGATCGCTTCGCTCACGATCAGAGCCGCGATGCGATAGGCCGGCCAGCCGATCGCGCGCAGAATGCCAATCTCGCGCGTGCGCTCGGAGACCGCCATCGCCATCGTGTTCATGACGCCGATACCACCGACAATCAGAGCGAGTAGCGAGAAGATCCAGCCGGCGCTGATCAGGAGCCGGCTCTGCGTATCCACCTTGACGGCCTGCCCCGGCTCGGCAATCCGCACGACGCCGGAGATGTTCTGCACTATCTCGTCGGCCACTTCGCTCGATGGTCGCCCGGGCGTCACGGTGATGGCGACGGTCGTGACCTCGCCCGTGTGGTCGCTCAGCTTCTGGAGCGTGCCGAGCTGCATCACCACCGCACTGTCCTCGGACGGGTCACCGGTGTGGTAAAGGCCGACGACGCGAAAGCTGCGCACTATCGGGCGGAACACGGGCGCTCCGCGAAAGCCCTTGACCTTCAGCTCGCCGCCGATCTTCGTGTGCAGAGACGGCAGCGCCGAATCGCCGACCACGATCTGGTTCGGCCCGGGGAGCTTCCCCTCAACGAGCACGAGCCGCTGCCAGGGAAACTCGCCCGGCCGCAGTCCCAGCACGAGGAAGGACAGTCTGATCGCCCACCTTGGTTACGTACAGTTGGATTCCGGCCACCTGACGCACGCCGGGTTGAGCTCTGACCCGCGGCTCCAGCGACTCGGGCAAGAGCGATTTGGTCAGATCGGTCGTGCCCGATTGAAAGAGCCCGAAATCGGCTCTGCCTAAATGGATCAGCTGGTTGGCGGTGTTCGCCACTCCGGCTGTGATCGAGAGCAGAGCCACGATCAAGCCGACGCCGATCGAGACCCCGGCGGCCGTGAGGGCCGTGCGCATCGGGCGACGAAGTAGGTTCTTGCGGATCAGCTTCGTCCAGGTCACGCACCAATCCTTCCCTTTTGCAGGCGCTCCCGCAAGCGCCCCGTACGGAGCAGGCGCAGCATTAGGCTCCATTCTCGAGCAGGCCGAGTGAGTCCCCCTGGCGAGAAGATGATCTCTCAAGCACAATAAGCCTTCGTGAGGGCGTTCTTACACGAGTGCGATCTGCGGACGGCGGGTAGCTTGACCGTCATTGATATCACCGACGAGGTGATCGAGGCCGTGCGTGAAAGCGGCATCGACAACGGCATTGCATGCGTCTACTCGCCACATACGACCTGCTGCATTCGCGTCGGCGAGCTCGAGAGCGGCTTCCTCGAGGATTTCGCCGCGTTGCTTCAACGACTGGTCCCGGCGGAGCGCTACTACGCACACGACGACTGGGATCGCCGCACCGAGAACATCTGCGCAGAGGACATGGAGGCCGGTAACGGTCACGCCCACTGCATGGCGATGTTGCTCGGGCCGGCCGGCGAGTCGATCCCGGTCGAAGGCGGCGAGCTCGCGCTCGGCGCTTGGCAGCGCGTGCTCTTCGTCGAGCTCGATCGAGAGCGCGACCGCCGTTGGCTGGTTCAGGTCGTCGGCAACTAACCCGCAAGCGCAGCCGTCGCTCGCTCGCATCGCACGGTTCTAACTCTGAGTAGGCGCGCTCGACGAGCGCTAGATCAGGCCGCAGGCCCGAGCGGTGTTCGGCCAGGGGTAGAAACCGCGTCCGCTCCTGTAGGCGCGTTCCGCCACCCACATCTGCTCAAAGGGGCTCCAGCGATCGGCCGTACCCTTGACGCGAAGCAGATACCCACCGTAGGAGCGCTGAAAGGAAATGTCCATCTGCAAGCCGCCGTAGTAGCCGTTGCCGGTGCGGGCGTCCCAGGCGCCCTCGCCACGATGGATACACAACCACTGAGCCTTGTGCGGTACGCGTCGGGCGTTGCGACGGGCGCGAGCGGCCCGTTCGCGCCATAGCTCGAGCACCCAACGACGGTATTTCGCGCTCGACGTCTTCGGAGCGCTGTGGCGCGCCGGCGTGACCGCCACGCCCACGACGCTCTGCCAATGCCAGGTGATTTGCCTAAGCTGCCGTATCTTCCGGAACTCGGACGCCCGCTTGCTGGCGGCGCCGGCTGGTGATGAAGCAAGCAAGGCGCCGAGCATAAGCGCGAAAACGAGAATGCGCAGAGCGCTTCTGTTAATCACGAGCAACTACTCCTTACGCGACAACGAAGACCGCCGACGCCCGGGAGAATTCGGTCGGGTCGCCTCGGCCTGACGTCACCGAAGCGACATCAGCATCGTTAGGCTAGCAAAAGCGTGCATGGTGCAAGAGGGTTATAGCTTAAGAGCACTACAAGCTATGAATCTCAAACTTCGAGCAAGAAATGCCGGGAGGAAGTAACTTCATCGGATCCTCACGATTACTCCTATCGAGCGATGCGCGGCCCCCCCATCCTGACGACACTAGAACTAGCCCCAACCTGTGGAATCATGCAACTGCGACTCGGCGACCCGATCTATACCGAACGCCTGGCCTCTTTCCTGGAGAGCCTTGGTCAGGCAACGGTCGTCTCTGGTCTGAACGAGATCGAGATCCTCAGCCCCGACACCGGCAAGGCCGCCGAAATAGCGCAGCGAGAGATCGCCATCTACCTACGCGTCTGGAGTGTTCTCTATCCCGACTCAGAGGTTTCGCCGGTTGAGGAGAGCGCGGGAGATCTAGCCGCAGCTCACGCACTGAGCAGCGACAGCTAGTCGTGCGCAGCACGGCCTGCTCTACCGGTACAGGCGTCGCTCCTGAGCCTTCTCCGCCTGCGCACAGAAAAGCGTCGAGCCGGTGACGCTTTCGTCCCCTCTTCCTAAGAACCTCGGCCTCGCCGTTTCCGGCTCTTCCGCTGCCCCTTGGGAGAAGCTCAACCTACTTGCGTTCCGTGCTCGACGCTCGATGATCTTCCCACGCGCGGTCGCCGACTTCAATACGGGGAAATACGTATTTCGCAGCTCTTTCGGGAAAGACGCGGCCTACGGCTTGCATCGACCGATTCTCGATCGCTGCGACATCCGATCGGCGCAAAGCGCCCCTGCGCGGCTCTGGGAGCCTGCGTGTGTTCCGCCGCTAGTGCTTGTGCCAGTGTCCGCCGCCGTGCCCGGCCATGCCGAGCAGGAAGACGACGAGCACCAGCACGGCCCACCAGGCGATGCTCAGAGTGCCGCTGTGCCAGCTGAGTACGTCCCACATGACCGGGAGCCTAGCGACTCGAGAAACGCTTTTCTACGACGGCCCGGGAGAGGTGCTCTTCGCTCCGTCCCCTCGCCCATCGAAACTCGCGTCCGCAAGAAAGGGTTTCCTCTGTTACACAGTGCTCGATTCCCAAACACCGCAGGAACGTACGAACTGGCTCAAGCCAAATTGAGCACGAGGAGCGCTATCGCCAGCGCCACAACCGCGGCGCTGAGAGCTCGCAGCGCCGCCTCGGGGGTTGCCAGGAGCATGCGCTCCTCGATCGCCTCGACGCTGCCGTCGTTGTAGACGAGCGAGCCGGATATCTCGCTCACGCGGCGGCGTATGACACGCACCTGAGTCGATAGCCGGCGTTGGGCGCTGGAAAGGAGCGCGGCAAATAACGCTGCCAGGAGCGCCTCGACGCGCAGCGTCCCACTGGCCCCTACGTAAGCCGTGAGCACAGGAAAGGCGCCCCAGGCGAGTGCAAACCAGATATCACCATGGAAGAGACCTCCGGCCAGCTCGAGCGTGTAGGCGACGGCTATGAAGGCGCCGAACGCGACGAATGGAACCAGCCAGAGCGTCCAGGCGATAGCTGCGCCGATTCCGATCGCTGTCGCGGCGCCGATCGTGACGATCGCGGTCGCGATCAAGACCCAGGACGGAATCCGCGTGCCGAGCGGTCGTCCGTTCAGCTCGTCGAGCGCGTGTGCGCCGACGCCCATCGCGAGAAAAAACGCCACCAGGCCCCAGACGAGCCGATTCGGCTCCAGCCCGGGAGCGAGCGAGGCGCCGATGGCCACATAGGAGAGATGCCAGAGCGTGTAAGGCGGGTGTAGAAGCGTCACGTAGTCGCGCCATCCGCCGGAGTCGAGCGCGTAGAACGCCGGGCGGGGGCGGGCCGTCATCTCCGCCGCCCCCAGATGACGATCGCCCCGCCGAGCGAGAGCCAGCGGTAGCGCAGCTGCCCGATACCGGCTGCTTGCCAGCAATCGAGGATGCGCTCCAAACCCCCATTTGCATACAGCTCGTGGATGCTCGGGCCGAGAAAGCGCCCGACCTGGTTCCAGCCGTCCGAGACCAGCGCTCCCGCCGCGGGAAGGCCCAGCCGCACATACAACTCCCAGGCGGCTCGCGGAAGCGGGCGAGGTGGGACTCCGAACTCCAGCGAAGCGACGACGCCGCCCGGGCGAACGACCCTCGCCAACTCCCGCATCGTCGCCGCTGAATCGGCGACATACCGAAGCAGGTAAGTGAAGCTGAGCGCGGCGAAGGAATCGTCCGCGAAAGGCAGATTCTCAGCCCGGCCCTCGTGCAGCTCGATTCGCTCGCCGAGACCGGCGCGAGCGATCCTCTCGCGCGCCTGCGCGAGCATCTCGGGACTCTGATCTATCCCGACGACTTGCGCCCCTGTTCGCCTGGCGAGCTCGATCGCGACAGCCCCAGTTCCCGTCGCCACGTCGAGCACGGTGTCGCCTGGGCCGGCCACGACGCGCGAGACGAGGAACCGGCGCCAACGAGGGTCCTGGCCGAACGAGAGAAGGCTGGCGTAACGATCGTAGGTCGATGCGATCGGCGCGAATAGAGCCTTCGCTGCGTCGTTGGGTGGCGGCACCCCTTCCACCGGGCCAGTCTACCCCGGCCTCGAGTGCCTCGAGACGAGTCGTGTTAGCGAGACGTTAACCCCGGCTCGCCCGCTCTTAACACGAAGATCGCCATCATGGGGACATGAACGGCAGCCAGGGCCAATTCGGGCCATTGATGCGACACGGCGGAACCTACGGCTATCCGGCGCACATGCGCGACGCGGGAACCAGCTCGGTCGAGTGGGCGATTCTTGGAATAGTCATCGCAATCCTGATCGTCGTTGTCCTACTGCTCGTCGATCGCTGCCGGCATCGGAGTTATCACGGCCGACACGGCTGGGCCCATCACGACGAGTCCGACGAAGCGCTGGCAACAGTTCGCATGCGCTATTCGCGCGGTGAGACGACCCGCAAGGAGTACTTACAGCTACTCGATGATCTCGGCGCTTCGCCGGGAGGAAACAAGACGCCGAAGAACGCGGCAACGTAGGCGAAATCGATCCGCCGGCGCGGCCGCGGCAGGTAACGACCACAGCGAAAACCTCCCATCTGAGACGGCAGCGAGCCCCGTGTGCGGCGCATGGGGCTCGCTGCCGTCTTATCTAGGCCGCCAGCGCTCGCTCCGGCCGCAATGCCGGCGCGAACAGATCGCCGTGCCGTTCGAGGCGCGCGAGCACGTCGCCGGAAAAGAATACGAGGTCGTCGACTCGGCGGCAGCCCTCTACCTCGCCCCAAGTGACGGGGGTCGAAACGGTCGGTCGCTCGCGGGCGCGAAGGGAGTAGACGGCGACGGTCGTCTTGGCGGCGTTGTTCTGGCTCCAATCGACGAGGACCTTGCCCTGGCGCAGGGCCTTCCTCATGTTCGAGACAACGAGATCGGGATACTTGCGCTCGAGCTGCTCGGCGAGCCTCCGAGCGTACTGGTGCACGTCCTTCCAGGGGCGTTCCGGGCGCAGAGGCACGTAGAGCTGCAAGCCCTTGGAGCCGCTCGTCTTGGCGAGGGCGCTCAGCCCGTCGTCGTCGAGAAGCCGGCGGATGAGCTCGGCCACGCGGCAGCACTCGACGATCGTCGCCGGTGCGCCGGGATCGAGATCGAAGACCATCAAATCGGGCGGAGCGGGCTTGCGCTCGGTGTCGAGGCGCCACATCGGAGTGTGCAGCTCCAGGGCGGCGAGGTTCGCCATCCAGGCAAGCGAAGCCAGATCGTCGGCCAGCACGTACTCGACCTCGTCCCGCCCCTTGCTCGAGCCCGGCGAGGGAAGCCTGACCGTTCGCACCCAGGAAGGCGCGCCGGCCGGGACATTCTTCGCGAAGAAGAACCCGCCCGCGACCCCGTGCGGGTAGCGCTTCATGGTCAGCGGCCGATCCTTCAGATGCGGCAGGAGCACGGGCGCGATCCGGCAGTAGTAGTCGATCACCTCGCCCTTGGTGAAGCCGCTCGCCGGATAGAGCACCTTGTCGAGGTTCGAGACGCGGAGCTGGTGATCTCCGATTCGAACACCAATCGGCTCAGAGCTCACGCTTGACCTCCCTTGGACGCTTGTCCCGCCGTAGTCCGCGCCAGACAGGGTGCCGGAGCCGTCCGTCGGTTGTCCATTCTCCGTAGCGGACCTCTCCGACCAGGCGCGGCTCGACCCAGTGCGCATCACGCGACTCGGCTCGCGAAAGATCGCCGGCGAAGGGCGAGCTCGATCGCTCGATCGGTTTCATCCTGACGAGCAGATCGTCGAGGTCATCGTCGCCGAAGCCGCTGCCCACCCTGCCTGCGTAGACGAGCTCGCGGCCGTCGTAGAAGCCGATCAGGAGCGAGCCGATGCCACCGGAGCGGCGCCCGGCGCCCGGGTGCCAGCCACCGATCACGACCTCTTGAAAGTGCTCGTGCTTGACCTTCAGCCAATCGCCCGAGCGGCGCCCGGGAAGGTAACGAGAATCGAGGCGCTTGCAGACGACCCCCTCCAGGCCCTGCTCACGGGACGCGCGCATCATCTCGGCGCCTTCCTGCTCGAAGAAAGGCGGTACGTGCCAGTTCGGGCCCGAGAGGTCGAGCGATGCCAGTAAGCCGCGCCGTTCGAGGTACGACGCCTCGAGCAGCTCCTCACCGTCGAGATAAAGCAGGTCGAATACCACGTAGGCGATCGGACGCTCGAGTGCCCGACGCCGAGCTCTCGCGGCGTTGGTCACGTGCATGCGCGTCTGCAGGACCGTGAAGCTCGGCCGTCCACTCTCGTCGAGCGCCACGATCTCGCCGTCGAGTATCGCCTCGCTGCCGTGCAAAGCGGCCTGCAACGCCTGCAGCTCGGGGTAGGCGGAGGTCATGTCGCGGCCGCTGCGCGAGACCACGCTCAGGCCGCTCGCTTCGACGTAGAGAAGCGCGCGCGCACCGTCCCACTTGAACTCAAAGGCCCAACCGCGCTCGTCGGCGGGAAGGCTCTCGCTCGCTCGGGCGAGCATCGGCTCGATTCGCCGCAGGCGCTTTTGCGGTTGCGTTTCGGTCGCGGGCATTACGGCGCCTCAGGCCGGCTTGCGACGCGACGAGCGCTGAGCTGCCCGCTTGCCGGAGGCGGAGCCGACTTCGTCGCCGGCGCGCTGCCGGCGCGCGTTCTCGACGCTCTGCTCGAGCGCGGCCATCAGGTCGACGACGACGCTCCTCTCCTCGGCCGCCGGCGGCGTCATCAGCTCGCGACCTTCGACCTTGGCGTCGATCAGCGCCTTCAGCGCCTCGCGATATGCGTCGCTGTAGCTTTCAGGCTCGAAATCTCCCGCCAGGGCATCGATCAGGGAGCCCGCCATCTCGAGCTCCTGGGGCCGGATCTCCTGCTCCTGATCGAGAAAGTCGAAGGCGGCCGTTCGAATCTCATCGGGCCAGAGCATCATCTCCAGCACAAGTACGCCCTCGCGCGCCCGCAACGTTGCCAGTGACTCGCGCTGACGCAGTGCGATCTTCACCAGCCCCACCCGGCCCGAGCGCTCCAGCGCCTCGCAAAGAAGTCGGTAGGACTTGCTCGCGATCTCTTCGGGCTCGAGGTAGTAGCTGCGCGCGAAGTAGATCGGGTCGACCTGCTCGAGCGGTACGAAGCGAAGCACGTCGATGACGCGCGAGCTGGTGAGCGGAAGCTCCGCGAAATCCTCGCCTTTGAGGATCACCACCTCGCCGCCGGCCAACTCGTAGCCCTTGGCGATATCGGCGTAGGCGACCTCCTCGCCGTCGAGCGAGCAGACGCGGCGGATGCGAATCCGCCCGCCGTCGGCGGCATGAACCTGGTGAAAGGCGACGTCTTTTTCCTCCGTCGCCGCGTAGAGCTTGACCGGAATCGTCACGAGTCCGAAGGAGATAGCCCCGTTCCAGATACTCCTCATCTCTTCCCTCCCTTTGGCAGAGGGCTTTTGCCCCGCTCTCGCCGCCGGAAAACTCGCGGTCCACCCCACCTCGGTGTCAGACACCAAATCCGTCAAGGGGTATTTGCGACGAAAGTGAGACCATTCTCCACACAGCCGTTCCGCGATGCACGGGCTTTGTATGGTGGCTCGCATGCCCAGACCGATTCGCGTATTCGCCCCCAACGGGATCTATCACGTCGCTTCGCGCGGTAGCGACCGGAAGCCGCTATTCCTCTTCGACCTAGACCGAGAGGCGTTCCTGGATCGACTGGCTCGCGTAGTCGATCGTCACGAACTTCGGTGCCTCGCCTACTGTCTGATGAGCAACCACTATCACTTGATTGTCCAGACCCCCGATGCACGCCTCTCGGCAGCCCTGAGAGAATTGAACGGTGGCTACTCGAGACGCTTTAACCGTATTCATGGGCATAGTGCGCATCTATTCCGGAACCGGTATCTCGCACAGCTCGTCGACGATGAGTCATACCTGTTAACGGTTTGTCGCTACGTGGCGCATAACCCCGTTCGTGCCGGCCTCTGCGCCGAACCATCGGAGTGGCCCTGAAGCAGCTACCGCGCCAGTGCCGGTAACGATCCTGTGCCGCCTCTTCTAAATGAGACGATGCTTCGGGACATCGTCGGCGGAGGCTCGGAGTGGCGCTCGCGCTACCGCGACTTCATCGAATCGACCCGTCCCGTCGAGCCCCTCCGGAGCACAAAACGTTACGCCTCTGACACACCGAAATCCTTTACGAAAACGGTGTCTGACACCGGGTGAGTCGCTAGAGCTTGTAGCCGATCCTGCGCAGCAGCTCGCGGCGGGCGGTGACGTCTTCGTCGGTCTCGACACCGCGCGGGCTCTCTCCGTCCACGACGCCGGCGATCCCGCGGCCCAGCTCCGTCTGGACGACGATGACCTCGACCGGGTTGGCCGTAGCGCAGTAGATGCGGCAGACCTCGGGCACCTGCTTGAGCTGATTCAAGACGTTGACCGGGAAGCCCTCGCGCAGAAACACTATGAACGAGTGCCCGGCGCCGATCGCGGTTGCATTCTCGACCGCGAGCGTAATCAGCTCTTCGTCGTTGCCGGCGCGGCGTACGAGGCACGGCCCCGAGGCTTCGCAGAAGGCGATGCCGAAACGCAGGTGCGGCCCGGTGCCGACGAGCGCCTCGTAGACGTCGTCGATGGTCTTGATGAAATGAGACTGGCCAAGGATCACGTTCACGTCCTCGGGCTTCTCGATCTCGACGGTTAGAAACTCCATGGGCGACCTCCTGTCGGCATTCTCCACTGCCTCGCGCCGTGGTTCAACCGAAGGTCACACCACCTGTCGGCTCGGGTCGCTCTATCAATGGCGTTTTCTGCGAGCCCGTGTCCGACGACCGAAGGGGGTTGCGCCGAGGTTCCTCGGCCGCGGAGACGATCGAATACACCCGCTAACCTGACGGTCTCAATGCGTCGCATTCTTCCTATCGCGCTACTTTCCGTTGCCCTCGGCGCGCCTTTCGTATCCGGCGCAGCTGCCGGGCCAACCGCCTTTCAAGGCACGATCTCCTCGCTCGGACCGGCGCTGCGGGCTCAGATGACCGGCGTCTCCTGGCACCGCGGTTGCCCCGTGCCGCTGTCGGACCTACGCCTGCTCGAGCTCAGCTACCGCGACTTCGATCAGCGCCCGCACACAGGGCAGCTGATCGTCAACCGCGCCGTGGCGACGCAGGTCGTCGCCGTTTTTCGCCGTCTTTACCGAGCCGACTTCCCGATCAGGCGCATGCAGCTCGTCGACAGATACGGCGGTAGCGACTTTCGCTCGATCGAAGCCGACAACACGTCGGCCTTCAATTGCAGGGCGGCCACCGGCTCTTCGAGCTGGTCGAACCACGCCTACGGTTTGGCGATCGACGTCAATCCAATCGAGAACCCCTACGTGAGCTCCGGTGGCTCGACCGCGCACACGGCCAGCCGTTCGTACCTGAACCGCTCGCGCATCAGGCCCGGTATGGCCTACTCCGGCGGTGTTCTCGTGAGCACTTTCCGTTCGGCCGGTTGGGGCTGGGGCGGCTACTGGAGCGGAGTCAAGGACTACCAGCACTTCTCGGCCAACGGGCACTGAGATGGTCGACGGGTGCCCCGACCGGACCGTCTCGACTGCGTAGGAGCGGCTGCCGGCAGTCGACCGTCGAGTCGGCGTCGAGCGTTCGGCCGACGATCGGCGAAAGGGCTAGCAATGTCACTACTGACCTCCCGCCAGGCGGTCGAGGGGGATCGCGCCGGCGGCGGGCCCGTCGTCGGGCCGCGCACCCTCGTGCAACCGACACGTAGACAGACCCGCTCGGCTGATCGATAATCGATCCTGTTGCGGGTCAACGGCGATCGATGACACCCGTGTTTGCGACGGTCACCGTTTGAGACGTACACGGCAGGAAATGCGTACGAACCGCCCCACACTCAGAGAACGACCGGGCGAGCACCCGCTTCGAAAGCCGGGTGCGCGCTCTGCGCCGGATCCCAGGGTGGTCGAGAGAGATGGCTAGGGGCAAACGCACCCAACCGGTCGCAGGCGCCTTGAGCGAGTCGCTGCTGCAACTGATCGAGACGACCGACGCGATCGTAGTCGTCCTCGATGCCGAGGGGAAGGTCATCTACAACAATCAGGCGTTCGAGCAGATCACCGGCTACACGAGCGAAGAGCTCGAAGATGCCGCGTGGTTCGAGCTGCTGGTGCCGAAGGCGCGCTACCCGCAGGTTTGGGATGAGTTCCAGCGCCTGACGACCATGGGTGAGACGGACAGGTTCGAGAATCCGATCCTGACCAAGAGCGGTGAGGAGCGCTACATCGTCTGGCGAAACAGCGTTATTCGTCGCCGGAACAAGATCGTCGGAACGGCCTCGATCGGTATCGACATGAGCGAGCACAAAAGCGCCGAAGAGGCGCGCGCGGATGCTGAGCAAAAGCTGCTTGCGATCTTCAGGTCAGTTCCGATCGGAATCGCTGTCGCCGACGCAGCCGACGGCCGGATCTACGATGTGAACAAGAAATACGAGCAGATTTTCGAGTACAGCCGCGACGAGGTAGTGGGAAAGACGTCGACCGAGCTTGGACTCTGGGCCGATCCGAAGGATAGGCAGCGCGTGATCGACCTGATCGAGAGGGACGGAACGGTCGAGGGTCTCGAGCTTGCATTGCGAACGCGGAGCGGCAGAGAGCTGACGATACGCATCAGCGCTCTCCCGGTGACGTTCGGCGACGTGCAATACCTGGTCTACTCACTAGCGGACATAAGCGAGCAGAAACGCGCCGAGGTACAAATCGACATGCTGACGCAATGGATCGACGCGAACGCCGATGGCGCTTTTTGGCTCGACACGAACAACGAAATCGTCTACGTCAGCGATCCTGGCTGCCGCATAGTTGGTTATGAGCGCGACGAACTGCTCGGGCAACCGGCAAGCCTGGTCGACCCCTGGGCGACACCCGAGCGAATGAATGAGATCTGGGAGACACTCCGCCGAGACGGGTCCGTTGCCTTCGAATCGCTACACCGGCGTAAGGACGGCAGCGAGTTCCCGGTCGAGCTGACGGCCACTCTTGTCCGGTATGGCGGAAAGGACTTCTTCTGCGGCTTCGCGCACGACATCAGCGAGCGCAAGCGGTCGCAGGAAGAACGGGCGCTGCTTACCAAGCAGCTACAGCAGGCGCAGAAAATGGAGGCGATCGGCAGGCTTGCCGGCGGTGTAGCGCACAACTTCAACAACATTTTGACGGCGCTGGGCGGATACTGCGAGCTGCTACTGGCGAAGCTCCCCGAGGGATCAGACGGCCACTTCGATGCCGTGCAGATCAAGCGTGCGGCCGACCACGCCGCTTCGATCACGCGCGAGCTGCTGGTCTTCAGCCGGCGCGAGGCCGCGAAGAAGGCGCGCCTCGACCTGAACACGGTCGTCGTGCAAACGCAGCTACTGCTGCGCGAGCTGGTCCGCAGCGACGTCAAGATCACGACGGCGCTGGCGCCGGTGGTACCGCTCGTCCTGGCCGACCGCAGCCAGATCGAGCAAGTTCTGACCAACCTGATCGTGAACGCCAGCGACGCGATGCCAACCGGCGGCCTGATCTCGATCGAGACCGCCGACCTCGAGCTCGGTGAGCCGCTGCTGGGAAGCGACGCGACGCTCGAGGCGGGGCGCTACGTGGCGCTCGTCGTCTCGGACACCGGAACCGGCATGGACGAGGGAACGCTCGCGCACATCTTCGAGCCCTTCTTCTCGACCAAGAGCCCCGACAGGGGTACCGGGTTGGGGCTGGCGACGGTGTACGGCATCGTCGAGGAGTCGGGCGGCCACATCCGCGTCGAGAGCAAGCCGAACGCCGGCACGAAGTTCACGATCTATCTGCCCGCGCTTCCCGCTCACGCCTAGCGGGACGGGGGCTCCTGCCAGGTCTGCCGCGCCCGCGCCCAATCGGCATCGTCTCGCCAGATGAACGAATCCTGCTGCAGGTCGCTCAGGGCGAGCGCCAACTCCTCGCGGGCGTTCATCACGAACGGCCCGTAACGGGCGATCGGCTCCCCGAGCGGCGCGCCCGAGACGAGCAGGAAGCGGACGCTGCCGGAGCCCGTGTGCACACGCACCTCGTCGCCGTCGGAGAAGATCACCAGCCGCCGCGCCGCAACCAGCTGCCCGTCCAGATCGCCGCGGTAGCCGAAGTCGCCGGCGACGCCGAAGGAGCCCTCGCCGCGGAAGACGTAGGCAAAGCAGTTGTGCCCCTGCGCCACGGGCTGGCTGAAGCTACAACCGGGCGGCATCTCGACGTCGATGTACTCCGGCTCGGCGTAGATCTCGGTGACCGGACCCCGCACGCCGTCCACCGCGCCCGCCACCACGAGAACGCGCACGCCGTCCTCGCGCTCGGCCACGGGGATGCTGGCGGCGGCCACCTCCTGGTAGCGCGGCTGGGACATCTTCAGCTTGGCGGGCATGTTGACCCAGAGCTGGAAGCCGCCCATCTTGCCGTCGCGTGGCCGCGGCATCTCCTCGTGCAGAAGGCCGCCGCCGGCCGTCATCCACTGCACGTCGCCGGGGCCGATGGCGCCGGCGTGCCCGAGCGTGTCCTTGTGATCGACCTCGCCCGCGAGCATGTAGGTGACCGTCTCGATACCGCGGTGGGGATGCAGGGGAAAGCCGGCCAGATAGTCCTCGGGGTCGTCCGACTCGAAGTGGTCGAGCAAGAGGAAGGGGTCGAGGTAGTCGAGCGCCCAGCCGCCGATCGAGCGCTCGAGCCGCACCCCCGCTCCCTCGAGCGTCGGTTGCGGCTCGACGAGCTCCCGCACGGTACGCGTTCTCGAGTCGGCGGCCATGGTCTCTCCTCTTCGTCGGCGGTTCGTAATCCGGTTATTAAGTTACGCTTCCGCGACGGCGGGCGACAGGCGCGATCAGAATCAGGCGCCGGCCGCGACCAGGACCCAGTCGGTCGCAAAGCCCGCCATCAGGCCGAGCAGTATCCCCCAACCGACGAGCCGCTGCATGCGAAAACCGCGGTTGACGTTGAGCAGCTCGATCACCACGTAGAGGATCGAGCCGGCCGCGAGCGCGAGAAAGGCGATCGAGACGGCGTCGTTCACCCAAGCTTGGCCGACGAGCGTCCCGAGGAAGGTGGGGCCGCCGCCGATCAGGCCCAGCAGCGCGAGGAAGCCCCAACTCGGGCGCACTCCCTCGCCGGGGAGCGGCGCGACGATGCCGAAGCCCTCGGTGGCGTTGTGCAGGCCGAAGCCGATGATCAGGAGCAGCGCCAGCTCCGTGTCGCCGGCCGCCGCCGACTGGCCGATCGCCAGCCCCTCGGCGAAGTTGTGCAGCCCGATGCCGGTGGCGATCAGGAGCGCGAGCCGGCGCGCCGGGCTGAGGCCCGAGAGCCATCCCCACGAAGGCGCACTCGCCTCTCGCCGCCGTTCGGCCCAGCTCTCGTAGTAGATGAGCACGAGCAGCCCCAGCCCGAGACAGACGGCGAAGAGAGACGCGAAGGCGACGAAGCGAAACCAGGAGCCGCCATGGTCGACGGCGTTTCTGAGCGCCGACTCGATCGGCTCGACCGCGGCGCTGACGACGTCCCAGAAGAGGAACAGGAGGATCCCCGTCGCGGTGGCGCTGAGGAAGGCCGTCAGGCGCGGGCTGGGATCGCGCAGGCGCCCGACCGGCAGGCCGAGAAAGATCGTGGCTCCGGCGATCGCGCCGAGTAGAAGGATTTGAGAGGAAGACATCGCCGGCTCCACGGTCTTACCCCGCCGAGGGCCGAGCCCAATCGCGGCGAGCGACCTGGCGTATCCCAGTGAGCCGACCTCCCTTGCCCCGGGAGACTCGCTTTGCGTACGTATACCCGCTAGGGGTATACTGACCTCGAGGAGGAACCCATGACCGAGATCACATACCTAGTCCCAGACATGACCTGCCACCACTGCGAGCACACCGTCTCATCCGAGCTGACTGGCGTCGCCGGCGTCAGTTCGGTGGATGTCGATCTGGACAGCAAGCGCGTCGTCGTGCGCGGCGAGGGGCTCGACGACACGGCCCTGCGCGCCGCTATCGAGGAGGCCGGATACCGGGCGGCGTGATGGCTCCCGGCAGCGAGACACCGGTACGCGAAGAACTGCGCCTCGATCTCGAGGGCATGACCTGCGCCTCCTGCGCCGCCAGGATCGAGCGCAAGCTGAACAAGCTCGACGGCGTCGAGGCGACGGTCAACTTCGCCACCGAGCAGGCGACCGTCCACCGCGACCACTCGGTGACGACCGACGACCTGATCGGCGCGGTCGAGTCGATCGGCTACGGAGCAAGCCCGCTCGCGCCCAATCACCCGGGTCACGGCGCCACTGAGGAGTACGCTCATCACCATCCCGACGAGCCGCTGAAAAAGCTTCAACGCAAGCTGATCGTCGCGATCGCGCTCACGGTTCCGGTCGCGCTGGCGGCGATGGTCATGTCGCTGCAGTTCGCGGGCTGGGAGTGGCTCGCTCTCGCGCTGGCGACGCCGGTCGTTTTCTGGTGCGGCAGCGGCTTCCACCGAGTCGCGCTGAGGAACGCTCGCCACGCCGACGCCTCGATGGACACGCTGATCTCGATCGGCACGCTGGCCGCCTGGGGCTGGTCGGCGGCGGTGCTCGTATTCGGGCTCGCGGCCGACACCTACTTCGAGGCCGCGGCCGCGATAACGACCCTGATCCTGCTCGGGCGCTGGCTCGAGGCGCGCGCCAAGGGGCGCTCCTCTGAGGCGATCCGCAGACTGCTGGAGCTAGGCGCCAAGGAGGCGATCGTGCTCAGAGACGGTGTGGAGATTTCGCTGCCGATCGAGCAGCTCGCCGTGGGCGATCTCTTCGTAGTACGGCCGGGTGAGAAGGTGGCGACCGACGGCGTCGTCGTCGAGGGCGAGTCGGCGCTGGACGAATCGCTGTTGACCGGAGAGTCGCTGCCGGTCGAGGTCGGGCCGGGAAGCGAAGCGGCCGGGGCGACGGTCAACAGCTACGGCCGCCTCGTCGTGCGGGCGACCCGGGTCGGCGCGCGACACCGCTCTGGCTCAGATAGCGCGCCTGGTCGAACAAGCCCAGTCGGGCAAGGCGCCCGTGCAGCGGCTGGCCGACCGCGTCTCGGCGGTGTTCGTGCCGGTGGTGATCGCGATCTCGCTGACGACCCTGGCCGGCTGGCTCGTCTTGGGCGGCTCGGCTTCGCAGGCCTTCACCGCCGCGGTAGCGGTGCTGATCATCGCCTGCCCCTGCGCGCTCGGACTCGCGACGCCGACCGCGCTGATGGTCGGGAGCGGCCGCGGCGCGCAGCTCGGCATCCTGATCAAGGGTCCGCAGGTGCTCGAGCAGACCAGGAAGATCGACACGATCGTGCTCGACAAGACCGGCACGGTGACCGAGGGACGAATGGAGCTGGCCTCCGTCGAGCCGCTCGACGGGGTGTCGCGCGCCGAGGTGTTGCGCCTGGCCGGAGCGGTCGAGGCGGCCTCCGAGCACCCGATCGCAGAGGCGATCGCCCGCGCCGCCCGGTCCGAGCTGGGAGCGCTGCCGCTGGTGACCGGCTTCCGCAACCAGCCCGGAGTCGGCGTGAGCGGAACGGTCGAGGGGCACGAGACCACGGTCGGGCGTAGCGGCGGCCGGATCACCGTCTCCTGGGACGGCGCCGAGCGGGCCGTGCTCGAGGTCGCAGACACGGTCAAGCCCAGCAGCGCCAAGGCGATCGCCGAGCTCAAGCGGCTCGGTCTGACGCCCGTGCTGTTGACGGGCGATGCGAAGAAGACGGCGGAGCGAATCGCGCACGAGGTCGGAATCGAGCGCGTGCTGGCCGAGGTCTACCCCGCCGACAAGGTCGCCGAGGTCAGGCGCCTGCAAGACACAGGCGCAGTCGTGGCGATGGTCGGGGACGGCGTCAACGACGCGCCCGCGCTGGCCCAGGCCGATCTCGGGCTCGCCATCGGCACGGGCACCGACGTGGCGATCGAGGCCTCCGATCTGACGCTCGTCTCGGGCGACCTGCGCGCGGCCGGCGACGCGATTCGCCTGGCGCGGCGCACGCTGGGCACGATCAAGGGCAACCTCTTCTGGGCCTTCGCCTACAACGTGGCCGCCATCCCGCTGGCGGTGGCCGGCCTGCTCAACCCGATCGTCGCCGCCGCGGCGATGTCTTTCTCGAGCGTCTTCGTGGTCACGAACTCGCTGCGCCTGCGCCGCTTCCATTCGAAGAGAGAGGGCACGACATGACCGAGATCAACCACGACTCACGCGCACGGCTACAGCCCGCGCAAGGACGCGCTCGCCAAGCGCCTGCATCGGATCGAGGGCCAGGTGCGCGGCATCGAGCGCATGGTCACGGAAGACCGTTACTGCATCGACGTCCTCACTCAGATCGCCGCGGTGAGCACGGCGCTCGAGAGCCTGGCGCTGCAGATCCTCGACGATCACGTAAGCCACTGCGTGGCGGGCGCGCTCGCCTCCGGCGACGAGCAGGTCGCCGCCGAGAAGAGCCGCGAATTGCTCGAAGCCGTGCAGCGCTTCACGCGCACGCGCTGAACTCGAGCGCGCTTCGTCGGCTCGCGCCGTCGGCGCAGCAGCCGCGCCGAGCAGGTAGAACTCAGCCTGTGCTGGCGATTCTCGGTGGACTGGGCGCGGCCGCCTTCTGGACGGTGACGACGCTCTGCTCGTCGCGCTCGAGCAAATTGATCGGACCGGCCTCGTCGCTGGCCTGGGTGATGGTGGTGGGCCTCGTCGTCGCGGCGCCGCTAGCCGCGCTCAAAGGCGTTCCCGACTCTCTCGATCCGTCGCTCGGCGGCTGGCTGGTGATCATCGGGATCTGCAACGTGGGCGGCCTTCTGCTCGCCTACGAGTCGCTGCGCATCGGCAAGGTCGGCATCGCGTCGCCGATCATCTCCACCGAGGGCGCCGTGGCGGCGGTGATCGCGGTCGCCGCAGGTGAGGCGCTCGGGCAGGGTCAGGCGGCCGCGCTGGCAGTGATCGCCATCGGCATCGTCGCCGTGGCCTCCGGAAGCGAGGCCGACAGTCCGCCGCGGCGGCGCGAGCTGCAATCGGTGCTGCTGGCCGGAGTGGCGGCGCTCTTGTTCGGCTTCGGCCTCTACGCCCTCGGTCGTATCAGTAAAGAGTTGCCCCTGACCTGGGCCGTGTTGCCGCCGCGGGTGATAGGAGTGGCGTTGGTGACGATCCCGCTCGCGCTCACGTCGCGCCTTCGGCTTACGCGCGAGGCGGCGCCGTACGTGATCGTAGGCGGCCTGGCCGAAGTGGGCGGCTTCTTCGCCTTCGCCTTCGGCGCCCGTCACAGCATCTCGGTGACTGCGGTGCTCGGATCGCAGTTCGCCGTGCTGGCGGCGATCGCCGCCTACATCCTCTACGGCGAGAAGCTAGGAAGGCTACGCATCGCGGGCGTCGTCGTGACGGCGATCGGCGTCGCGGCGCTGAGCGCACTACAGGCATAGCTTCGGTGGGCAGCGCCCAGGGGCGCCGGGCTTCGCGCTGCTCGTGCCAGACGGCGGCGAAGAGGCCGTATCATGCGGCGCATGCGCGAGGAGTGGACGCTGACACGATGACCGACCGGGCGAAAGCCATCATGAAGTGGCTCGGAGCTCGGCGCGATACGAGGGTCGGACGCCTCTCCGAGCAGTGGTTCCGCGCCTATTTCCAGGCCAGCCGCAACTCCGGCTCGGCCGCGACCCTCTACGCGTTCCTCGCGCTGGTACCAGCGGTGCTCGTGCTCGCCGCCGTCGTGCAGGGGTCGACGAGCAATACGAACCTCTTCGCCGATCATCTGATCAGTCACATGCACCTGCACGACCCGACGGCCAGCCTCGTGCGCGACACCTTCGGCACCGTCTCCTCCAATCTGCTCGCGGCCTCGATCTCGGCGGCGATCAGCTGTCTGATCTGGGGGCTCGGGATCGGCCAGATCTATCAGGATCTGTATGCGCGCGCCTGGAAGGTCAAGGCCGGCTCGTTGGCGGCCGACCAGGCGATGTTCGCGGTCTGGTTCGTCGTCGCGGCCGGCGCCCTCGTCCTGGCGCTGCTCGCCGCCGAGCACTTCGAGGGGGCGAGCGTCCTGATAGTGCTGCCGGTCTGGTTGATCGGATCGATGATCTTCTGGCTCTGGACGCCCTACTTCCTCTTGCACCGAAAGGTGAGCCTGCGCCGGCTCCTGCCCGGAGCAACGGTTGGCGCCCTTGTGCTGGGGGGCACGATCGCCACAGCGCCGCTCTGGATCGCGCCCTCCTTGTACACCTACGGGAAGGCCTTCTCCTCGTTCGGAATCGTGGTCACGCTGCTGGCCTACGCATTCATCTGGATCGTCATCTCGATGGCCTGCGCGGTCTTCTCGCCGGTCTGGACCGAGTGGCGCCTGAGCGAGAAGCACCGACAAGAACAGTGTCCAACGCATCCGACGAAACGTCCGGCGGGTAGCCGGCACCGAGAGTCGGAGTCGCGGGGCGAGTAGCCGACGCGCTCCGCGCCACACTTATTGAGATTGAGTCTCAAAGCATCCACCCCCGCCGATCTCCGCGCGGAAGGATCGGCGAGAGTGGATACTGCGGCGTACTGATTCCTCGGATCGGCGATCAGCGATCAGCGCCGCGCTCAAGATCGAGAAGCCAAGCGCCTCACCGCAGAAGAAGTACGAGGTCACATCACCTGTTCGACATCCTTCCAGCGGACGGTCAGTGCATAGAGGACGACGATGCTGAGCGATAGGACGGTCAGCGACCAGAGCGGATACGCACTGCTGCCGAGCCAGCCGAGCTGCTCGACGATCGTGACGACCATGACGATGATCCCTACCCAGCGCGCCCAGCCCTGAAGTGCGAACAGACCAGTTCCCACCAGCAGGAGTACGACGCCCCAGATGAGCGTGATCCAGCCCCAGGTCGTCACATCGAACACGATTATCTGCGACGGCGTGAAAACGTAGTACTTATCCCTGATAACCGCGATCAAGCCCTGGAATATGTCGATTATTCCGATAGTCCAGGCGAGAATGCCGGCGAAGGCTATCCATCCGGCCCATGCTTCCTTTCTTGCCATAACGCCTCCCTCCTTACGTCGGGCGATTGCGGGCATTATCCTAATGCCTGCTTTGCCCAGTTTCTAACTCTTCAAGTAATTATTGAAATCCGCCGCCGGCCGCCTATCACCGCTTTCACCCGTCTGTACCGTCGCGAGCGTTCTTCTCCCGGGGAGGCACAGTGGTACCGCTTCCCGGCGGCGGGCTCTGCTGGACGAACAGCCCGATCAGAAAGCGCTTCAGCTGCACCATGGCCGGCTCGGGATCCACGACCGGCGGCCGCGACCAGGCCGCGGCGATCTCGGCGCCGAGCAGGAGCGCCGAGGAGTAGAGGTAGACGGAGTACAGGAAGACGAGCGCCGCGGTGAGCGAGCCGTAGACGGTGCTCAGGGTGCTCGCCCGGTCGTAGACCAAATTGGAGGCGAAGGTGATGGCCTGCAGCAGCGCGGCCGTCACGACCGCGCCCACGACGCCGTCGCCGAACCGTAGGCCCCGAGCGGGGACGAAGCGGTAGAGCAGCATCACCACGGCCACCGTGATCCCGAACACCTCCAGGTGCAGGAATCCGCCCGCCAGCGTTCCCGCGCCGAGACCGGTCACCCGGGCAAGGGGCACGGAGGCCTCCTCGACCCGGCTGCCGAACAGTGTCAGCGCCGCGACGAGCAAGACGAGGATCGCCGCGCTCACGATCAACAGCAGGTCGACCAGCTTGCCGCGCGCCAGTGGACGCGACTCCCCCGCCCCCAGCGCCGACTCGAGCCCGCGGCGGATGGCAGCCATCATCCCGGTTGCGGCCCAGGCGAAGACGAGCAAGCTGAGCAGTCCGATCGCGCTCGCCGGTGTCGCGATCGCGGTGATCGCGTTCTCGACGTCCTTCGTGCCCGCAGCCGACACGGGCAGCGCGCCGACGATCGTATCGACCACGTCCTGGCGCACGCCCTCGTTCTGCAGTACGAGCCCGAACACCGACACGAGCACGATCGCCAGCGGTGCGATCGAGAAGAGAACGCGGTAGGAGATTCCCGCCGCGTGCTGCGGACAGCCGTCGCCGAAGTAACGCTGGAGCGCGTCGAGCCCGACACGGGCGAGCTTTCCGAGGAAGGCAAGGGGCATCCTCAGCAGCGGCCGATCCGGGAGATTCCCTCGCTTCGAGGGTCCGCCGTCGAACCGTGCTCGGGCTCCCGGACTCGCTCCTTCATGGCGACAGTATCCGTGAGGATAGGGCTTCTGACCGCAGTGCTCGAGCGCCGACACGACGCTTACGCACCGATTACGTCCAGTCGACGGAGCGATCAGACTTCGTCAGCTGGTGGGCCAGCTCTCGCTCTCGAACAGCGGCTTTTGCCGACAGAAGGGGCTCGTCCTCGGACGCCCTCCCAACGCAGAGAAGACGCCCGAAGGACGATGAGCGATCAATCCGTGACCTGCACCCAGCCGTTCACCCAATGGTTGTTGTCGATCGCGTTGCTACCGTAACCGTTACGGACGCAGAACCCGACCTTCCAGGTTCCCGCACCGGGCAGCACGGATGCTGCCGCCGCGAAAGTCCGTGAATCTGGATACACGACTCCGCTTGCGTAGTTCGCGCCCATGAAATTAGCGATTGCGCCTCCAGTGCTCGGCTGATAGCAGAGGCCGTAGTCGATGAGCTGGCCGGTTCCGCTCGCCGTGGAGCCAAGTGACACGACGGCGGCACCGGTGAGCCGCTGGCTCGCCGTGGTGGTGACGGTTACGGTGCCACCGGCGAAGACGTAGACGAAGGAGCTTCCGGCAATGCTCGCTACAGGGCCGGAGAAGACCCCGGTCGTGACGACGCCGCTAGGGCCTTGTGCGCCGTTCGCTCCGGTCGCCCCGGTCAATCCCCTTATCCCTTCGATCCCTTCGATCCCTTCAATCCTTTGGCGCCCTTGAGCTTGACGAGCACACTGGGCTTGATCTGCTTGGTCGAGGTGATCAGGTAGTGCCGCGCCGCAATGCTCGTTCCCGTCGACGCTACGAAGAGCGCCAGACAGGCGACGACCAGCGCCGGCGACGGCCTCTTGAGTAGTTTGCTCATCTGAAGCCCTCTTTCACTCGATTGAGAATTTGCACGCTGGCGAGTGGCACCGCCCCCGTTCGAATGTGATCCGCCGGAGCAGCGCCGCGTTTACCCGTGTTTCTCGCCCGAAGCGCACAGAGCCGCGTTGAACCGAGTTTCAGACGGTCGCCCGTTTGGCGGGAGCGAGTGGTAAGCGGGCGACACGGACGGATGGGCGAGTGTTCAGGAATGTCGCCTGGGGTGAGTCACGGCACGATGACAGACGCGGTGCAGCGTGACCATTACCAACCTGTCTCTCTCTTTGACGGCGAAGGGGCCAGAGTCGGCTCAGAGAGGTTATCCGGCGTTTCGCCACGTGGCCGTCCAGGAAAACGGCCCCATGTCAACATTTACGGAGTGGTGCCGTCGCACCTGATAGCGGTAGACAGCTCGGCCGTGCCATGGGCCGCTGTCGGCGAATCGAACGTGCCGCTGAATTCACCTGTACCGGAGACATAGATGCCAGCTTCACCCCAGGCTTGCATCCCCGCCGGGTCGCTGAATTGGCCGCCCACGATTGGCGATAACGGCTGGTTCAACCAGGTTCGGCCGTCGTTGCCCGAACAGCCTACCCGCCAGCGGGTATTGATAGCTATACACAAAGCCGAAGCTCGACACGGTCGCCTGATCGGCCGGAACATTGAAAAAGACGCTCGTAATTTTGACAAAACTCAGATCGGTGCCGGTGGTACCACTTAGTCCGGTGGCTTCCCAGTTTCCGGCCGTCGGCCCGGAAACCGTGAGCGAGAACCACGAGCCGCCGTCCGCATCCGTGGTTCCTTGAGCATTTTTCGCATGAACCTGCCAGTAGTAGGTAGCGCCGAGCGTCAGACCAGTGAGACTGGCGTTAGTCGCTGCGCTCGTGGAAACCCAGGAGCCGTCGCAGGCGTTGTTGTTGGTCGTGTCGATGCAGTACTCGTACGTGGCGGCGTTGCTGCTCGCTCCCCAACTGAGAGAGGGTGTATTCGATTGACCGGTCGCACCGTTCGCCGCGCTCGTCTTGCTGAACGCGCCGGGCGCAGGGGCGAGTGCGGCTTTGACCACTTTGAAGCCTCGCGTCACGCTGTTCGCGTCGGCCGAGACCTTGACGCGATACTGGCCGATCTTCACCGCCTTCGAGCCGAAGAGCTTCTTCACGGTCACCGTGTAGGAGCCCTTGAAGCGACCCGTCTTATTGACGCTTCGTAACGTCACCCACTTGGCGCCTTTCTTCAGCGAGAGCACGTAGCCCCAGCGCGTGCTCGCCGGCGAGAACTTACAGACGAGCTTGACGCTCCCGGCCTGAGCGGACGTGAGGCTCGTCTTGCTCAGGCTCGCGGAGACCCTGCCGGACGCCGCTACCGATGCGCCAGAGGAGACGACGCCGAGCAGCGAGAGGACCAGCATTCCGCTGAGCACGAAGCCCGCGGTAACAAGGCGAGGACGGGGGAGAATCTTCTCGATAGTACTAACTATACGAACAAAAGAGACTTCCGGAGATACGAACGCGTCAGAAGTCCTCAGCAGCGCGTATCGCGTGGGCAGGTCCCAATCGCAGCATCCCCGGCTGGGCAAGTGTTCACGAATGTCTCTCGACAGAGGGGCGGATGACGTCGGCCCATCTCCAGGCGTGGGTCAACCTCTGCGAGCAGTGCTTCACCCAACCCGGCAACACCTAAAGCAGGAAGGCGTTAGATTTGCATCGGCGAAACCGTCTCACTGAGAGGAGTTGAAGATGATGGAGGACGAGTTGCGTCGCGCGCTCACCGACAGCCTTGGGCAACAGCGAGCGGGAGACATCGCACGTGAGGTCGCTCCGATACTCGATCAACATCCCCTGCTCGGTCTTCTTGGGCCGAGCGGGGTCATATCGGCCGCTCTGCCCACCCTCACCTTCCTCGCCAAGTCGAGTCCCAACGCCTCGGCGAACGAGATCGCGCGGGAGTGGCAGGACGCTCAAGCGGCGTCAACGGGCCAAGCGAAGGAGGCGCCAAAGAAGCAGACCAGAGAGAAGGGATGGCGGTTCTGGAAGAAAGAACCCTGAGCGATCTGCGACGTCGCTGTTAGTCGCGACTGCGCGCCCGCTCTCCGCCCTCGGCAAGGAAGACCGCGGTCGCCAGGGCGACTGTTTCGGAATGACGCCCGACACAGACGGACTCCGGCACAGTCGTTGCGACGGGGGAAGGTCCCCCGCACGACCTCCGGGACAGGCTTTCCGAGTTTAAATAGATGGGTCTACTGGCCCCTTGAAACTGGTGCCTGCCACGCGTAGGTTGGAGCCCTAGCCGGTCCGGTCGCGCGGGCAGGCCGCGCGGGATTGGCCGGGGAAAGGGGTTCAGGGGTGTCTCTAGATCAGAAGAGGGCGCGCGTCTTCGGCGTGCTCTACCTCATCACGTTCGTCACGTCGATCCCGGCGCTGCTGCTGTACGAGCCGGCGCTCCGTCATCCAGTCGCGTTCGTCGCGGGCTCGGGAAACGTGAACAAGATCTACCTCGGCGCGCTGTTGGAGCTGCTGTTGATCATCGCGAACATCGGCACCGCCGTCGTGATCGTCCCGATCATGAGACGGCAGTTCGAGGAGCTTTCGATCGGCTACGTGACGGCGAGGCTTGTCGAGTGCACGTTCATCCTCGTCGGCATCGTCGCGATGCTCGGCCTCGCCACCTTGCAACAAGAGAGTGCGGGCGCGGCCGAAGGCACAGTCGCGTACACGCTGGCAGCGATCAAAGACTGGACGTTCACGTTAGGGGGCGGCGGCTGGGTCGTCGGCTGGGGGAACGGGTTGATCCTCGGCTACATGATGTACCGGACAGGGCTCGTGCCGCGGCGGGTGGCGTGGCTCGGCCTCGTCGGCGGGCCGCTGCTCATCGCGACCGGGACGGCAATCATGTTCAGCGGGAACAATCCGAGCAGCACGCTGCGCGGGCTGCAAGGCATCGCGACCGCCCCGGAGTTCCTGTGGGAACTCTTCCTCGGCGTCTACTGCACTGTCTGGGGGTTCAGGCGCGACGCCCCGATCCTTTCCCGAAGCGCGAGTTGACTGGAGATCTCGGTCGACATAGTCAGGCACAAGTGAGCTAAGGCTCGGGCGGCCGCGACGGTCAGGACGGCGAACCAACAGCGGCCGGCTTCTGCGCACCCGCATCGCCCAGTCGAAGCTGATCCGCCCACTGCGACGCAGGCCCGACGACGCCCGGACGGAGGCGAGGCGAAGCGCAAGCCGAGCCGAGGGTCGGTCGCCGGGCCACGTGGGTGTGCCTTCCGGCGTCCTCCGAGCTCACCGCCGATTGTTAGCATGTCGCCTCCGGTATGGCTCAGAAGGACGAGAAGGTCGAGGCCTTTCACCGGCTGCACGAGGCGGGTTGCTTCGTGATGCCGAACCCGTGGGACGTGGGTAGCGCGGTCGCGCTCGAGCAGATGGGGTTCAAGGCGGTGGCGACGACAAGCGCCGGTCATGCCTGGACGCTAGGGCGCCCCGACATCGGCAGCGCGGCCGCGTTCGCGCAGATGGGGTCCAAGGCGGTGGCGACGACGAGCGCCGGGCATGCCCTCACGCTGAGGCGCCTCGATAAAGGCCTCCGACGCGACGAGGCGTTGGAGCATCTGCGACAGATCGCCGGCGCCGTGAGCGTTCCGGTGAACGCGGACTTCGAGAACTGCTTCGCCGACGATCCGGACGCGGTCGCGACGAACGTGAAGCTCGCCCTGGCGACCGGCGTCGCCGGGCTGTCGATCGAGGACTCGACGGGCGACGCCGACGATCCTCTATACCCTTTCGAACTCGCCGTGGAGCGAGTTCGCGCGGCGCGGCAGGCGATCGACGAGAGCGGCGCAGGCGTCGTCCTCACCGGCCGCTCGGAGGGGTTCGTGGTCGGCCGACCCGATCTCGAGGAGACGATCCGCAGGCTGCAGGCGTACGCCGGCGCCGGCGCCGACTGCCTCTACGCGCCCTTTATCTCCACGGCCGACGAGGTGTCGGCGATCGTCACCGCGGTAGCGCCGAAGCCCGTGAACCTGCTTGTCAACGCGCCCTTCATCACGGTCGCGGAGGCCGCCTCGCTCGGCGTCCGCCGGATCAGCGCCGGCGGCGCGCTCGCGCGCACCGCGTGGGCCGGCTTCCTCGCAGCCGCCGAGGAGATCGCGACCGAGGGCACCTTCACGCGGTTCGTGGGTTTGCCGAACGTCGACGCCATCTTCGGCAGCTGACGATACGACTGCGCGTCCGAACGGAGGACGATCGCCTGGGCGAGTGGTCAGGAATGTACCCTGACGTGATCAATCGAGACCGCATCGCGTCGGCGGTCGGGTCGCACTCAAAGGATCGAGGGAAGTGATGGACCGAGAGCAGCTGCGCGCTGTGCAAGAGCCGCTGAAGGAGCGATACCGCCGGCACCCGGACAAGGCGCTGGTCACGTTGCGGGCGACGGGCACCCTCGGCGAGGGCATCACGTGCTCGGTCGGGACAGGCCGTGCGCTCGTCGAGGCAGGGCTTCACTCGGCGACCGGTGGTGACGGTCTGAGTCTCTGCTCAGGCGACATGCTGCTCGAAGCTCTCGCTGCCTGTGCGGGGGTCACGCTCCGCGCTGTGGCCACGTCCCTGGGGCTCGACGTCGAGACAGGGGTCGTGCATGCCGAAGGCGATCTCGACTTCCGCGGCACCCTCGCCGTCAGCAAGGAGGCGCCGGTCGGCTTCCGCTCGATCAGGCTGAGCTTCGAGCTCGAGACCGACGCCGGCGACGACGACCTCGACACCCTTCTGCGACTGACGGAGCGCTACTGCGTCGTCTACCAGACGCTCGCCGGCACTCCCACCCTGACGGCCGGCTGGGCTCGGGCGACCAGCTAGGCACGGGGCCCGAGCGTCAGCGTTCGGGAATGCCACGCGAGGTACGCCGGACGATCACGCCCGTTCGCGGCTGCACGCGGCGCAGGACCAAGCGCCCACTGATAGGGCATCGCGCGATTTCCGACATCGTTTAAAGTGGAGCTCCGCGTATGTCGACGGGTGAACACCCGGTTCCGCGTCGAGTTCACCGGCCGCATCGCTGGGCCGTGTGGCTCCTGGCCGGCCTGCTGGTCGCCGCCGGCATCAGCGTCGGCATCGACCGAGCGTTCTTTTCGGGGCAGGCGCAGCTGTCGTGGCCGCCGAAGCCGTGCCTGGTGCAAGGGATAAACGCCCGCTGCGGCACCTTCGTCGTCCCGGAGAACCGGGCGAAGCCGAACGGGCGCACGATCGGGCTGCATGTGGTCGTACTCCCTGCGTCCTTGACGGCGACTTCAGGCGTTGCGTTTGCCTATCTCGCCGGCGGGCCGGGAGACGCCGCCACCGAGGTGGCGCTCGCTGGTGGGTGGCAGTCGAGTCAGCTGAACGCGTCTCGGGACTTCCTACTCGTTGACCAGCGCGGCAGCGGCGGTTCGAAGTCCCACGGCGGCGACGTGACCCAGTACGGCACGCCGATGGCGATGGATGACCTGGATGCAGTTCGGGCGGCGCTGGGATACCGGCAGCTCGACGTCTACGGCGGCTCCTACGGCGCGACCGCGGCGCAGATCTACTCGAGGCTCCACTCGTCGCGGGTGCACACGCTCATCCTGTCGGGCGCCACCGCGCTCGGCGTCCCCTACTTCAGCCGCTACGCCGTCAACGCTCAGCGCGCCCTCGACCAACTCGCGAAGTCATGTGCCTCGGAGGCCGGCTGCCGGAAGGCATTTCCGGGTTGGGAGCGTCAATTCGGCGAGATGGTGAGGGCATGGAACAACCACCCGATCCACGGCATGAGCGGCGACCAGCTTGCCTCCGTCGTGCACAAGATGTTGCGCAACGTGAACACAGCGGTCTCGATTCCGCTCGTCGTCAGCCACGCGGCGAACGGCGATTACGCGCCTCTCGAGCACGCCGGCTCTGGCGATCTCGACATCGGCCAGCTGAACCTCATGGGCGCGTCGATCTGGTGCAACGAACCTTGGGTGGGGCTCGATGCGGAGGGGCCGTGGGGCACGGACTTCGACAGCTACACAGCGGCGCTCATTGCGAAGTTCCGGAAAGAGTGCAGCTCCATCCCGAAGCGTGCCGAGCGTCGAACGCTCTGGACCCTCCCCGTATCCAGCCGTGTGCCTGTGGTGGCGCTCGTCGGCGGCGCCGACCCGCAAGACCCGCTGGGAAACCTTTCAGACCTCAAGCGACGCTTCCCCGACAGCCGCATCATCGTCCTCCCGCGCTTGGGCCACGACTTCAGCTGGGACGGCGGGTGCGACGGGATGCTGGCTGACTTCGTCGACCGTGGAACCACGAAAGGTCTGGACGCTACATCCTGCGTGGGCGAAGTCGTGGTGCCACCGTTCCCGCTGACCGACTGAACCCACGGCCGAGACACGTCGGGCCGTGGCACTGTCGGCTGGGCGAGTGTTCAGGAATGTACCCTGAGCTGGCCGAGCATGAAGCCCGCGCATCGCAAGACAGAAAGTTCTAGGGGAGGCCTACCACGCCAACCGCTGTAGAGCTGTTGGCCCTCTTACCGTTGCCGAGTTGGCCGAAGTCGTTTGCGCCCCAGCAAACGACCTTGTAGTTGGCGAGGAGGGCGCAGGTTTGCCCCGCGCCGGCGCTAACTTGGATGGCGTTCGTGACACCGGTTACCTTTACCGGGGTCGGGCTCATGTCGAGTCCGTAGGCGTTCTTGAAACCGTGGTGCTTCACGCCGTCGCCGAGCTCACCGCCTTCGTTTTGACCCCAACACTTGACACTACCGTTGGAGAGAAGAGCGCAGGCGTGATTGCCGCCGACGCTCAGCTGCGTGGCACTCGTGACAGCGCTCACCGGAACCGGTCTCAGACCGATCGTCGTCTTACCGTTGCCAAGCTCACCGAAGTCGTTTACACCCCAGCACTGAATCCCGTGGTCGGAGAGGAGAGCACAGGTTGCGTCACCGGCGCTGATCGCAGTGGCTTTCGTGACGCGGCTGACTGGAACCGGAATCGAGCTGCCAGTCGTTTCGCCGTTGCCGAGCCCGCCGCCGTATCCCCAACACTTGACCCGACCGTTGGAAATTAGCGCACAGGCGTGATCGAAACCAGCGCTCACCTGGGTAGCGTTCGTGACAGCCCTGACAGGAGTAGGAGTCGAGCTTTTCCTCATGCTGCCGCCACCGAGCTGGCCTTCGTAGTTCGCTCCCCAGCACTCGACCCTGTGACTCGAGAGAAGCGCACAGCTAAAGAAAACGCCGGTACTTACGCCGATGGCATTCGTGATACCGCCGACTCGAACCGGGGTCGCGCTATCGGTCTTTTCGCCGTTGCCTAACTGGCCGTCGTCGTTTGCCCCCCAGCATTTGATCTCGTGATTGGAAAGCAGAGTGCAGGCGTGATTACCGCCGGTGCTGATGGCGGTGGCATTCGTGACGCCGCTCACCGGAACGGGAGCCGAGCTCATGATCACCTTGTCGTTACCGAGCTCACCTCGGATATTGGTGCCCCAGCACTCGACCTTTTGGTCGGAGAAGAGGGCGCAGGCGTAGGCGCTGCCGGCGCTAACCTCGGTGACGTGAGCGCGTGTGTGCGACGAACTGCCGCAGGCAAGCCCCAAGGTCAGCGCTCCGCTGAGGAGGGCGACATAGGCAACGATCCGTGTGCGAACAAGCACGATCCGACTAAACACGGGCTAGGCCTCCCAGGGTCGCGGAACCTATCGCCGCTTCTATCAGTCTGGCCGACCGCGGTCAACGGGCGTCACAGGAGACTCGCCACATCTGCGAAAAGCACCGAGCCATGGGCGAGCGTTCGGAAATGTCACTTGAGACCAGCCTCTTGAACGACGTTGGGCCCAACAACTTCCGCCCCTCGAAGCGGTTGAGCGCGCCCGACTCCACGAGGCGACGCCGCGCTTCATTCGCGTCGTCTAAGGAAGCGAATTCGAGGAAGATGAAAATGTGGTTCGCGTCGTCGGCGTCACGGTAGACACGCTGCACTTTCGCCTTCTCTCGCGCCCGTGGCTTATCTTGATCGAACATCGGCCTCCAAGTGTCGTAGTCGCCCACTTGGATCCGGGTAATGATGAACGCGGGCATCGGTCGCTCCTTTCGCAGTAGCGGCGACTGTAACAGCGCTCGACACGAAAATCGCCAGGTGAAGTCTTCAAGCGGAGGCGCGTGGAGATCGGGAAACTCGCGTGGACGAGTGTGCGGGAATGTCGCCCGAAGAGGTGAGGCTGGATTTCGTCCGAGGCCGATGAGTTCTCGGTGGTCTGTCAGTCTCGCGGCCGTGGGCAACTGACCGGGCGCTCGGCCCCTAGCCCGAAAAACCGGCCACGACGCCCGAACGCCGATTTAATGCCTCCTCGGTTTCTCGGGGCGCCGCTGGCGGTGCGAGCCGGAGAGGACAGTGCGCCGCGCACGGCCTCGAACAGGATCGTGCCGCCAGCGGCGCCAGGGTCATCGCGCCTGACGCGATGACCCGCCCGAGGAAGCGAGGATCTCTCTACCCGGTGACGGATCGCGGCCCGGGCCGGAAGCTCCGACGGGCTGAAAGGCAAGCTGAAAGACTCCCAACTTGCTGCGTGCGACCCTTGCGCAGGTCAGCGAAGAGGACATGGCCATACTGCATCGCGACGGGAGCGTCCACGTTCGGGAGCGTCATGATGAGTCCGCGCCGTAGGCAGCGAAGCGTGGCGTCCTGGAAGAAGGGCTGCCCTTGCAGCCTCTGGTCGGTGTGCAGAAGTACGGCGCCATTCAGGTCCCAGCTGGCGTTGAAGACAGGTGCCCCTTCGACATCCGCCGGGAAGCCGAAGCTCACGACGGTCGTCCCTGCCGGAATGCCCGGCGCGACCCGATCGAAATCTCGCAGAAGCTCGGCCTGTAGCGCGGCGGCACGATCCCAGTGCGCTACGTCGTCCCGCGCGCGCGCCGCGTATCCGGCTCCCACCAGGGCTACAAGCACGCATTGCGATCACGACCTCGAGGCGCCTCCGCGATCTCGCGACCGCCTTCGCGACCGCGAGCGCCAGTCCATAGGCCAGCGCCGCGTACCCGAGCGCCGCGAAGAGGTTGCCGCGGTTTCCGTAACCGCCGTCGAGCGGCGCAACGTAACTGTCTATCAGGGTGACGTAAGCACAGGGAATCAAGAGGGCGGCGGCCACGATGAGCACGAGCAGCCGCTTGGTTTCCGCTTCGGGTCGCCGCCGTTGCCTGCGCACGAGCACGGCAACCGCGAGCCCGGCGACCGCGAGCCCGAGCAGGCGGGGCATCGTGCTGTGGACGCCCGGAGGGACGAACGACAGCGAGAGCACGGCCAGCGACTGGCGCGCGTAGACCGGCACGTTATGCAGCAGGTGCGAGGCGGAGCCCGCCTGCTTGGTGGTCGTGACCGCTGTGTAGATCAGTGCCGAGCCGACCGCGAGCGCATCGGCCAGCCACCAGCGCAGGACGCGGCTGCGTGCAGCCCGGCCGCGGTAGAAGAGCCCCGTCAGGAGCAAGGCGAGGGCCATCAACTCGTAGGTGAGGATACTGAGCACGAAGAGAGCGATCGCCAGCATGTGGCCCCGGCCGCTTTTTCGGTCGTCGCGTCGTATCGAGCGCACCGCCACCGTGAGGCCGAGCAGCCCGAAACAAAGCGCGACCGTGTTCAGGCTGGCGGTCGCCCAGAGCCGGATCGAATCCGCCCAGGGGAAGAGCAGTACGAGCGCCGCGATCGCACCAGAGTGGACGGGAGCCAGCCCGAGCGTCCTCAACAGGAGATACAGCAGGAGACACGTCAGCGCGCCTAGCAGAAGCGCGACGGCGAGCTGCGGTGCGGCGTGTGTTCCGAAGAACACGTTCGAGAGCGGGAGCAAGAGCGCTAGCACCGGCCGGCTCCCCATGTCCTTGGCCCGCCCTTCGACCGCGTGGAGGTAGTGCGGCGATTCCACGAAGCGGTACTCGGAACCGTTCCCCCAGTCGTCGGAGTAGAGGCCCCCGTGCAGGACATGCCCGCCGAAGACGAGGGCCGCGAGCACGAGGAGAGCACCCGAGACGAGCACGAGCTCGGCCGCCGTGACGGCGTGCTGAGCTCCAAGACGCTCGGGGAGCCGGAGCCTTGCGAAGCGGCGTTCTCCGTTACCTGCGATCTGCCAAGCCTCCTCGCGAGAAGGACTTCGTACTAACCGGGAGCAAGTCTCGCAGGTCACGCTCGTTTGCCGCGCCCGATATGCGCGGGCGCAGCTCACTGACGCTCCTCGGACGCCGCTACTTCAGCCCCTAGCCCGAAAAACCGGCCACGGCGTCCCTCCCCCACCTCTACGCGACCTCGCTTTCTCGGGGCGCCGCTGGGCGTGCAGCGCCGGAGAGGACAGTGATCCGAGAGGATACGGCCCCGCAGAGCGATCGTGCCGTCCAGCGGCGTCAGGGTCATCGCGCCTGACGCGATGACCCGCCCGAGAAAGCGAGAATGGAGGCGGCGGGAATCGAACCCGCGTCCGCAGCCGCACCGACCGAACGTCTACAAGCTTGTCCAGCGCTTTGATTTCGCCCGGAAGCCGGCTCGCTGGCGGCCTACCGCCGGACTAGCCCTCCTGAGTGGTCGCGCCGCGGGCGAGTGGCTCTCCCTTGGCGCCGAGCCCGTTAGTTGACGCCGCTACCCGAACCACGGGCCCAATTCGGAGCGACGCGTCACCTAGTTACCTAGGCAGCGAGTGCGAGGTTTTCATCCGCACTTACGTTGTTTCCCGGTTGATTAACGAGGCCAACCGGGGACCTCGGCTTGCAGCTCGACCGGAGAACCGACCACGTCGAAACCTGATCGCCCCCGTATGTTTTCTTCTCTCTGAGTGTAGCTGTGACTCGATAAGAGCTTCGCCGCCGCGACCGGCATGGCGGGCGCGGCTCACAAAACGTGATCCCCAGGATCGCTTTTCTCTCACCGTCGGAAGTCGTCATGCCTCCCGAAGGGAGGCGGACTTTCGACGGAAACGGAGCGACCGGCGTGGCAGGCGCGGCTCACAAAACGCCATCCATGGGCCGTTTTCTCTAGAACCGCGAAAAGTCATCATGCCCTCCGCAGGAGGGCGGAGCTTTTCGCGGGCAATTAGGCGCTGCCGACCAGTAGCACGGTCAGCCAGACCCACATCGCGATCACGATCATCACCGATCCCCAGGTCACCCAGACGGCCACATCCGTGTACTCGGAGAGCCGGCCGAGAGCGTCGATCTCTGCCCGAATCACCGGGTCGGACTCGTTCTCGAGCTGCAGTAAGCGTAGGTCGTGCTGCTTTCTTCGCCCCTGCGCGGCGATCAGGAGCACCACCAGCCCGATCGGAAGGGCCACCGCGCTGGCCACCAGCAGCGTCGTCAGAAGCGAGTCTCTGAATCCGTCGAGGCTGGTCAGATCGGCGTGGTTGGCGACCAGCGCGAGAATGAGCAGGAAACCTGCCAGCAGCACCGGCACGGTGAGGATCGCACAGAGATACGGCCGCCAGGGGAAGCCGGGGCTGAGAACAGGCTCCTCTTCGTCGGCTGCCTCCTCGACCGCGGTAGCGAGCTGCTCGTCATAGGCCGCGCGTGTCTCCGGATCGGTCAGCGTTTTACGCGCCTGATGGATGATCTGGAGCCAGTCGGTCGCCGACGGATCGCTGAGGGCGAGTGCCCCTCGCCAGTGGTCTTCTAGCGCCTGCGCGGCCAGGTCGATGTCGTCCTCGGAGGCGTCGCGCCAGACGCCGAGGATCTCGTAGTAGTTGCTCACGCTATAAGAATCACAATTGCGCCGGTCGGCACAAGTATGACTCGGAATTTGCAGCTAGCGGCGGGCCTTAAGCTCACGCTCGATCTCGCGTTTCGCGTCGCGCTTGGCGAGGTCTTCGCGCTTGTCTCGACCGGTCTTACCGCGTGCCAGCGCCAGCTCGACCTTGACCCGCCCGGCCTTGAAATAGAGCCTGGTCGGGATGAGCGTCAGACCCTTCTCGTGCAGCTCGCCAGTGAGCGAAGCGATCTCGCGTCGGCGCAGCAACAGCTTCCGGTCGCGATCGGGATCGTGCGAGCCGAGCGCGGCCTGCTCGTAGGGAGCAATATGAGCGCCGATCAGCCAGGCCTCGCCGGCCCTGATCTCGCCGAAAGCGCGCGTGAGATTGGCCTGACCCAGGCGAAGCGACTTGACCTCGCTCCCGCGCAGCGCCAAGCCCGCCTCGAAGCGCTCGAGCAGGTGGTAGTCGTGGCGAGCGCGACGGTTGTCGACGATCAGCTTCTCTCCGGCTGCAGACATACCCGCGATTGTATGAGCTCGTTTCAATTGACGACCTGTCGACCGGGCGCGATCGGTGAGAGCGAAGCTAGGACGCAGCGTCGAATTCGTAGCTTGAAGCTACGGACACGACCGAGGACAACGTATCGCGCGGCCGAGCGCGGCCAGGCGGCAGAGTGCTTCATTTGGAACGCGCTCAAGGAGGTCTCCCCCTTATGAGCTATTGCAGCAGAGGCCGAGTAGCGCAGATGATCGAATAGATGCGCTCGTCTGCGGCGGGGCTACAGATTCAGGCTGAGGAAGAAGCCGGCTTTACGCTGGTCGAGCTCCTGGTCGTGATCGTCGTCATCGGGGTTCTCGTCGGCATCGCCGTCGTCGGCTATCTCGGTTTCAGCGAGCGTGCAAGTCGCACCACGGCGAAATCGAACGTGCGCGTCGTAGTGCCGGCCCTGACGGCCTTTTATACCGAGCACTCCACCTATGTCGGCGCCACGCTCACCGCGTTACGTGAGCAATACGACCTACAAATCGACGATAGCTCGGCTTCCCGCTACAAGATCTCGAGCCTGGACGACAGGTCCTACTGCGTCCAAAACCACGTCGGCGACTGGTACGCCTGGACGACCGGCCCGAACGAGCCGATCGAGAGCGGGACCGCAAGCCACTGTTAGGGACAGGCGCTCCGATTCCGCCGCGACTCGACGCTGCCCGATTCGGTTAGGGTTGCTCGATGCCAGCGGCATCGGAAAGTGCCTATGGGGAGCTCCCGGCCTGGCGCCCCGAGCGCCCGCGTCTGAAACCGGGACGCCTCCTGCTGTCTTGGTTCGTGGCCGCCTGCGCGCTGCTCGCGGCGGCGGCGATCACGCCGGGCGTGACCATCCCGAACTTCATCGGCGCGGTCGTCGGCGCGGCGATCATCGCCGTGCTGAACGCGCTGCTGCCGCCGCTCGTGGCGGCGCTGCGCCTACCGTTCACCGTCGTCCTGGGGTTCCTGCTGGTGCTGGTGCTCGACGCCTGGATGCTGTTGATCGCCTCCTCGATCGACGAACGCGTGATCCAGGTCGACTCGTTCTGGTGGGCGCTCGTGGCCGCGCTCGTCGCCGCCGCAGTCACGGTCGTACTTCAGGTCATCCTCGGATCGAACGACGACGACGTTTACGCGCTCCGCGTGGTGCAGCGCATCGCGCGCCGGCACGGCGGCCAGACGCAGACCGACGTTCCCGGGATCTTGTTCGTCGAGATCGACGGTCTCGCGCTTCCAGTCCTGCGGCGGGCGATGCGCGACGGCAACGCGCCGAACATGGCCCGCTGGCTGGCGGAGGGCTCGCATCGTCTCGCGGAGTGGGAGACGGATCTGTCGTCGCAGACCGGGGCGAGCCAGGCCGGGATCCTGCTCGGCTCGAACGACGACATCCCTGCGTTCCGCTGGGTCGAGAAGGAGACGGCGACGATGATGACCTGCTCGGCGCCGCCGGACTGCGCCGAGATCGAGCGGCGGCACACGAGCGATCGCGGTCTGCTGGCGGACGGAGGCGCAAGCCGCGGCAATCTGTTGTCGGGCGGAGCCGAGCACGTGATCCTGACGGTGAGTCGCATCGAGGCGGAGAAGAAGTCGAACCCCGGCTATCGGGCGTTCCTCGCCAACGGAACCAACGTCACGCGCGCGCTGGTGCTGTTCTTCTGGGAGGTTGCGCTCGAGTTGTCGGCGGCGATCCGGGCGACTCGCCGAAACGTCGTCCCGCGCGGCCACCGGGGCGGTAAGTATCCGCTCCTTCGCGCGGCGCTGTGCGTCGTGGTCAGGGATCTGATCGTCTACGGCGTGCTGAGCGACTTGATGAAGGGACGGCCTGCGGTGTACGCGACTCTCCCGAGCTACGACGAGGTCGCGCACCACTCCGGCCTCGAGCGGGCGGACGCACTCGAGGCGCTCCGCAAGCTAGACCAGCAGATCGGCCGGATCGACGCGGCCCGTCGCTATGCCCCGCGGCCGTACGAGATCGTCGTGCTCTCCGATCACGGGCAGACCCAGGGAGCGACGTTCAAGCAGCGAAACGGCTACGGCCTCGACGAGCTCGTGCGCCGCTCGGTGGAGACCTCGGTGGTCGAGCTCAGCGCCGGCGACGAGAACGACTCGGCGGTCGGCAAGGCGATCGGCGAGGCCACCGGCCGTAAGGAGACGAAGAAGCCGAAGAACGACGTCGCTGACGAGCAGGTGATCGTGCTGGGCTCGGGCAACCTCGGGCTCGTCTACCTGATGGAGGAGCGGCGGCGCCTGACGCTCGAGGAGCTGAACGAGCGCCACCCAGGCCTGATTCCGGCACTGCGCGAGCACCCCCACGTCGGCTGGATCCTCGTCCGCTCCTCGGAGCATGGCGCGATTGTGCTCGGCGCCGAAGGAACGCACTACTTGAGCGACGGGCGGATCGAGGGCAAGGATCCACTCGCAGGATTCTCACGCACCGCGCCCGAGCACCTGCGTCGCAGCGACGGCTTCGCGCACGTCGCCGACATCATGATCGGGAGCTTCTACAACACCGACCTCGAGGAGGGATGCGCGTTCGAGGAGCTGATCAGCTTCCACGGAGGACTTGGCGGTCCCCAGACCAGGCCCTTCATCCTCTTCCCCGCTCGGCTACCGCTCGCCGGCGGCGAGATCATCGGCGCGGCTCGCGTCAACGAGATCCTGCGCGACTGGCGACAACTGCTCCAGGGCGGCGATGCGCAGCGCGCCGAGTCGACCGCCCAGCCCACCGCCTGACGCCGAGCGCCGACACTGGTTCAGATTTCCGTCGTCTCGCCCGGCTGGAGTATTCGCACATCCGTCTCGGGCGCGGTCTGCGAGGCTGCCAGGCGGAACTTCTCCGGCAGCTCGTGGATCCATGTCGGACGCCTGAGGGCGCCGAGCAGGATCGGATAGTAAGTGCCGTAGTGGATCGGGATCGCGATCCGCGGGCGAAGCAGGCGCAGGCTCTCGGCGGCCGCTGTGGGATCCATGTGCCCGGCCCCCAGCGTCGGCCCCCAGCCCCAGATCGGCACGAGCGCGACATCGACAGGACCGATCTCCGCCATCCCCTGGAACAGCCCGGTGTCGCCTGAGAAGTAGATGCTGCGCTCGCCGGCGACGCGGAAGCCGAGCGACTCGACCTTGTTGCCGGTGCGGAGACGGAACGGATTGTGCTCGGCGTAGGTGGCCGCGATCGTGACCTCGCCCGTGCGAATCTCGTCGCCGGGATTCATTTCGGTCACTTCGGTAAATCGCCCCTTGCGCCGGATCAACTTGCCGGCGCCGCGCGGGACCACGATCGGCGTCCGGCGATCGAGCTGCCGTAAGGAAGGGAAGTCGAGATGGTCGAAGTGCAGATGCGAGATCAGCACTGCGTCGATATCCGACAACTCGAGCGGGCCGATCTTCTTCATGCGCCGTAGATGCGCGACGCGGTTTCGGAGCAGCGGATCGGTGAGCAGTCGCGTGCCCGCGAGGTCGAGGACGAGGGTCGCGTGCCCGATGTACTCGACCTCGGACTTCGCTGCCGGCGCTTCCATGAATCGATACTAGAGCAGCGGACTGTGCGACTAACTTATATTGTCGCCCTGTGAATCAAGGACGTTCCCGATGAGTGGCGTCGCCGCAACGATCTCCCCGCTTCGTGACGCCTCCCGTCCGAGCAGGTTCAGGAAGCTGTTGGTGTGGGCTATCGCGGTCGTCGTCGTGCTGATCGTTTGCCGTCTACTCGGCTTCAATATCTTGGGTTGGCTGAGGCAGGTCTGGGACCAGGTCACGGCGATCCCAGCCCGCTATCTTGTCGCCGGCCTCTTCTTCCAGACACTGCAGACGACCTTCACGGCCCTTGCCTGGCTCGGCATCCTCCGTGCCGCCTACCCGGAAGTGAATATCGAGTTCCGCGCGATTCTCGCCGCCTACGCCGTCTCGGTCGCCTTGAACGGCTTCCTACCGGCGAACTTGGGCACTCTGGTGCTGCTGATCATGCTCGACGCGCTGATCCCGGGCGCGGGCTTTCCCGGCATCTTCGCCGCCTATCTGGTCCAGAAGATCTTCTTCACCGTAATCAGCGTCTTCGTCTACCTCTATCTCTTTCTCACCACAACCGGGATGAAGATCGGTGGATCGCGCACGCCTGACACCGGCCACATTCTTGCCAATCCGCTGCTGTGGACAGGCATCATCGTCGCTGTGGTCATTCTCGGCCGCCTTCTCTGGCGCCAGTTGAAGAAGCTCTGGGAGAGAGCGAAGGTCGGCGGAGCCATCCTCCGCACGCCATCGAAGTACTTCACCAGGGTGTTTCTGCCCTCCTTCGCCGGATGGATCGCGAAGCTCTGCGTGATCGCGGTTTTCCTAGGCGCATACGCGATCCCCGTCACCTTCTCTTCGGTCATGCACGTTGTCGGCTCGAACTCGATCGCCAACACCGTCTCGGTGACCCCGGGCGGCGTCGGCGTCAACCAGGCGATGAACGTCACGGCGCTGAAAGACGTCACCGATGCCACTACCGCGACGGCATACTCGATCGGCCAGCAGCTCGTGACCACCGCCTGGAATCAGGTCTTCGCGCTCGCACTCATCGTCTGGGTATTCGGCTGGACGGGCGGCAAGAAGCTCGTCACCGAGTCGTACGGCAGCGCAAAAGAGAAGGTGGTCGAGCAGAAAGAGCTCAAAAAGCAAAAGCGGGAGCAGAAGCGCGCGGAGAAAGAATCGGCCCCTAAGACCCCTCTCCGCGAGAGAATCCCGTTCCGCAGGAACAAAGAAGCAGAGAAACCTCCTCCCGAAGAGTGACCCGGGTTCGGAATCGTGAATACCGCTACGCGTAAGCCCACCACGGTCCAGGTTGCGATCCAGCTGCGCGCGCTGCTGATCGTGGTGGCGGTCTTCCTCGGCGTCTGGGCTTTCCTCTCCATCTCCGATGCCGTCCTGCTCGTCTTCACCGGGCTGTTCCTCGCGCTGGTGTTCGATTTTCCGCTGCGCCTGCTGACGGAGAAGACACGAATGAAGCGCGGGCTCGCGGCGACGATCGTCGTGCTCGGGACGGTCGTGATCCTGACCTGCCTCGCGCTGGTGCTGCTGGTGCCGCTGCTCTCGTCGCTGCGCGACTTCCTCAAGGGCCTGCCCGATCTCGTGCAGCAGCTCCGCTCCTCGGGCGAGCTGTCCTGGCTCGGCGATTCGGGCGCCGCGAACAACGTCCAGTCCGGGGCTCAGAGCCTCGCCGACAGGACCCCCTTCGACCTGAGCGCGCTCACCGGAGTCGCCGGGCACGTGTTCGGTTTCGCTCTGGCGGTCTTCACGATCATCTTCGTCACGCTTTTCCTGCTGATCGACATGCCCAAGATCAAGCAGTCTTTGAGCAGCGTGCTACCGCCCAGCCATGGCGAGACGACCGAAGAGCTTTGGGAGCGGATCACCGTCACGATCTCGCGCTGGGCTATCGGTGCCGCGACGATCGCGGTCATCGCCGGCGTCGTACAGGGTGGAACGGCCTGGCTGCTGGGCTCGAGCTATGCGCTCGCCCTCGGCATGATCGCCGGCTTCCTCGACCTGATCCCGAACATCGGCGCGACAATCGCCGGGTTCATCCTCGTCCCGACGCTGTGGGCCGAGCAGGGCGCCACCGCGGCGATCATCATGCTCGTGGTCATCCTGATCTACCAGCAGCTCGAGAACAACCTGCTCACGCCGACAATTCAGGGTAAGGCGACGAACATCTGGGCCTCGACGGTGATCATCGGCGTGACCTTGTTCGGGGCGTTCCTGGGTGTGCTGGGTGCTCTGGTCGCCGTACCGGTCGTCGCCTCGGGACAGATCGTCCTGCAAGAGATAACTGCCGACCGGCGGGCGCGGATCGCGGCACTTCGAGCCGAAGCGGACACGAGCAGCGAGCCCGAGCCTGCCGAGCCGGAGCCATAACTCCCGTCCGCGCTCTGGCCGGTCAGGCGAGGCGACGCCGGCGTCCCACGGAGCGTCCGGGAGGTGCGAGCGCCTTGCGAGCACGGCCGTCGCCCGGGAGCGCGAGCTCGACCTTTCCCTCCGCGCGTCGCACCTGCTCGACACACACCTCGACCTCATCGCCGAGGCGGTAGCGGCGACCGCCGCGTCGGCCCACCAGAGCAATCCCGAGCAGGTCGAGCTGGAAGTAGTCGCCGCCCAGTCGCCGTGCGGGCAGGAATCCCTCGAAAACCTCGCCGAAGCGTACGAAGAGCCCGGAATCGATCAGGCCGATGATCTCGCCGACGAAGCGCTCCTCGGAGCCCTCGACGCGCTGTCGCCGTTCGAGCATCCAGGCAAGGCAGATCTCGTCGGCCTGATACTCGACGCGTGCGGCCTCACGCTCGCTGGCCGAGACGTGATCGGCGAGAGTTTCCAGGTCGCCCGGGAGTGGGTCGTCGCTCAGGCCGAGCTCGTGCAGCAGGGCGCGGTGGCAGACGACGTCGGGATAGCGACGAATGGGAGAGGTGAAATGGCAGTAAGCCTTGCTGGCAAGACCCGAGTGGCCGAGATTGCGCGGGTCGTAGCGCGCCTGCTTGAGCGCGCGCAGCACAAGCGTCGGAAAGGCTTCCCGGCCCCGGCTGGCGCGAGCCACGTACTCGGTCACACCGGCTGCGATCTGGGCGGCCAATAGCTCGGCCTCCTGCGGAGCAAGCGACCCTTCCTCGGGCGCAGGCGGCGTCGGTACGTCGAGCGCCGCGAGCTTGGCGATCAGTGCCGTCAGCGATTGTGGGTCGGGGCGCTCGTGCACGCGAAAGAGCGCCTCCCTCCCCCGCTTCGCGAGCAGCTCAGCCACGGCCTCGTTGGCGAGGATCATCAGATCCTCGATCAGGGCGTGCGCTCGCGGCTCGGTCTGGAACCAGGCTCGGGCTACGCCACCCTCACCGTCGAAGGCAAACTCCAGCTCGGGCCGCTCGATGCGCGCCGCGCCACGGGCGAAACGGCGGCGTCTGAGCGCCGCGGAGACCCGATCGGCCTGCTCGAGCGCTGCGACCAGCGCGGGCGCGGCGCTCTCCTTCCCGGCCAGGATTCGCTCGACCTGCCCGTAGCTCAAACGGGCGTCCGAGCGAATGACAGAACGGTAGAAGCGTGGCTCGCCCGAGCGCTGCTCGCCTGCGAGCAGAACCTCGGTCGTGACGCAGAGTCGGTCCTGACCCGGTCGCAACGAGCAAGCGTCCTCGGACAGCTCGGGCGGCAGCATCGGAGCCACGTTCCCCGGCACGTAGGTCGAGAAGGCGCGCTCGGCGGCGCCGTAGTCGAGCGGCGCCCCGCTCGGTAGATAGGCCGAGACATCGGCGATGTGAACGAAGACACGGGTGCCGCTCTCTTCCTCTCGCAGCGAGATCGCGTCGTCGAAATCCTCGGCCGTCTCGGGGTCGACGGTGAAGCTGACGAGATCGCGCAGATCGACGCGATCTTCGTCTGCCGGCGCGGGAAGCTCGTAGGGCTCGAACTCACGCCGGCGCCCGCGCTCGGCCAACAGCCCCTCGAGCACGGTCTCGATCCGCGAGGCCGACCCGAGCACTCGCTCCACCCGCGAGCGCTTGCGGCCCGGGCGCACGAGTACGAGATCGCCCAGATTGACCTCGCTCCTGGCCCGTTGCTCGAGTAGCAGGGGCAAACCAGGGGCGAAGTACGGCTCGGCGTAGACCAGCTTGCCGCGGCGGATCACCTCGGCGACAACGGTCTCCGGGGCGGTGCTCACCCTGGCTCGAACCTCAGACCTGGAGGAAGCGACGCAGCGTGATGCCCGTGCCGATCGCCCCGAGCACGAGCCCGGTCAGGACCATCAGCGTCGCGGTCAGAGCGAAGGGCCAGGCGTGCACGTCGCTGCCGGCGCTGAAGGAGTGAGGGAGAGCCGGCATGGCCACGAGCTTGGTGATCGAGAGCAGTATCACGGCCAGTAACGCGCCGCCGAAGCCGCAGATCAGACCTTCGATCATGAATGGCAGTCGGACGAACCAGTTGGTCGCTCCAACCAGCTTCATCACCTCGATCTCGCGCCGGCGCGAGAAGATCGAGAGACGGATCGTGTTGGCGATCAGCGCCGTCGAGGCGACCAGCAAGATCAGCACCATGAGCAGGAACGAGAACTCGATCACCTTCGCGACCTTGAGCACCTGCTCGGTCACCTTCTTGTTGTACTTGATCGCCTCTACGCCTCTAAGCGGCGGGCTCTGCAGCAACGTGGCGATCTTGCCCGCGTCCTCTCCGCGCGTCGGAATGATCTTGTAAGCGTCGGGCAGTGGGTTGATGCCATTCAGGCCGGAGTAGTAGTCCGGGTAGATCTTCGACTGGGTCTTGTACGCCTCTTCCTTCGAGATGTACGCTGAACGACTTGATCAGGCCCCTGCGCCTTGATCGCCGTTGATTCGCACGAGCGCTTGAGCCTTCTGCGCGTTGTCCGCCGGCGCCTTGCAGGTCTCGGCGGCGCAGAAGTACACGTTCACGGCGATCTCTTTCTTGTTGTGATTGCTCCAGGAGACCATCCAGCTGCCGAGCGCGATGCAGATGCCGAGCAGGAACATGCCGATGAACACGGTCATCAGCGCCGCCACGGTGGTGGAGAGATTGGAGCGAATCGAGTACAGCGCCTCGGAGAAGAGTAGGCGTAAGCGGGTCACTGGGAGGAGTAGCCCCCCCGGCGCTCGTCGCGGGCAATCTTGCCGTCCTCGAGCGCGATCACCCGGCGGCGCATCTTGTCGACCATCTCGCGGTCGTGGGTCACCATCAGGATGGTCGTCCCGGTGCGGTTGATCGAGTACAGGAGCTGCATGATGCCGACCGAGGTGTCGGGATCGAGGTTCCCGGTCGGCTCGTCACAGACGAGCAGCGGCGGATGGTTGACGAAGGCGCGCGCGATCGAGACGCGCTGCTGCTCGCCGCCGGAGAGCTGATTCGGAAGCGAGTCCATCTTCTCCACCAGCCCGACCAGCGAGAGCACTTCCGGCACCTTGCGGCGGATGTTTTGGTGGCTCTCACCCTGGACGTTGAGCGCGTAGGCGATGTTCTCGGCCGCGCTGCGGTTGGGAAGCAGCTTGAAGTCCTGGAAGACGCAGCCGATGTTGCGGCGCAGCTGTGAGATGCGCGACGGACGCAGCCGCGAGATATCACGACCGCCGACGATGATCGTGCCGCGCGTCGGCTCCATCTCCTTGAGCAAGAGACGAACCAGAGTCGACTTGCCGGAGCCCGAGGCGCCGACGATGAAGACGAACTCGCCCTTGTCGATCTGGAAGGAGACGTTGTCGAGCGCCAGTACGTTCGGGTCGAAACGCTTCGTTACGCCCTGACAGACGATCATCGCTCCCGCGCTCACCGTCGCCGGCGCGGCGTCAAGCGCAGATGGAGCGTTTGGGTTCTGTGTGTCGAGATCCACGTCCTGTGCCGGAGTCGTAGCGACAGCGACCCGGAAGCCGCAGCCGGTTGAGAATCGCTCCGAGAGTTTAGCCAGGGACGCGGTCGACCGAGCGGGGTAACGGCAGATCGTCCTTCTGCCCGCCACCGAGCCACCCGCCCGCGGGGTCGATTCAGAGTACTGTCCCGAAGCCGAGCAGAGGCGTACAGAGGCGCGCCGATTCTGTGATAAATCCCACTCGCCGTCGGCTGGAAGCCGCATCTCGCCGACCGGCTCGCAGCGATGGCTATACGACCCTGCCGGCCGCCTTGGCCAGCAGGAAGGCACGTACGAAACCGTCCAGGTCGCCGTCGAGCACGCCCTGGGTGTTTCCCATCTCGAACTCGGTGCGATGGTCCTTGACCATCTGGTAGGGCTGCAGGACGTAGCTCCGGATCTGGCTGCCGAAGCCGATGTCCTGCGCCGCGCCGCGCTCGCGCGCGATCTCGGCCTCGCGCTTCTCTTCCTCCAGCTCGACCAGACGTGAGCGCAGCATGCGCATCGCCGTCTGCTTGTTGGAGCTCTGCGAGCGCTCGTTCTGGCACTGGACGACGATGCCCGAGGGCAGGTGGGTGATGCGCACCGCCGAGTCGGTCTTGTTCACGTGCTGACCGCCGGCTCCCGAGGCGCGGTACGTGTCGACTCGGATCTCTTCCTCGTCGATCTCAACCGGTACGGAGTCGGGCAGAAGCGGGCTGACGATCACCTCGGCAAAGGAGGTGTGGCGGCGGTGAGCCGAGTCGAACGGCGAGAGCCGGACGAGCCGATGAACGCCCCGCTCGGCCTTGAATATGCCGTAGGCGTTCTCGCCCTTGACCGTGAAGGTGGCCGACTTGATCCCCGCCTCCTCGCCCGGGCTGGCCTCGATCATCTCGGTCGTGAAACCGCGCCGCTCGGTCCAGCGCAGGTACATGCGCAGCATCATCTCGGCCCAGTCCTGGGCGTCGGTACCGCCGGTTCCGGCATGAATGGTGACGATGGCGTCGCCCGCGTCGTAGTCGCCGCTGAAGAGAGCGTCCTCCTGCAGGCGCTCGAGCTCCTTGCGCAGCGGTACGATCGACTCGGCGATCTCGTCTTCCATCTCGCCGTCGAGCTCGAGCAGGTCGCGGGCGTCCTCGTACTCGCGAGTCAGCCGCTCGTAGCGATCGAGCCGCTTGGTCAGGCGAGCGTGCTCGGACGAGACCGAAGCGGCCCGCTGCTGGTCGTCCCAGAAGCCGGGCGCGCCCATCTCCTGCTCGAGCGCGGCGGCGCGAGTTTTCAGCGAATCGGGGTCAAAGGTAATCACGGACCCAAGCGAGCTGGTCCCTGATCTCCTCGAGTTGATGCGGTACCGGAACGTGTTCGTCGTTCATCTGCCCCGATGCTAGCGGGTCGCCGCGATCGGCCACGGAGTATCAGCGCCGTACTGCGCTCAGTAGCTTGCCCAGCCGCTGCCGCTCAGCGGGCGACCAGTGCTTTGCCAGCACCCGCTCGGCTTCTTCCTCGGCCGTTGACAGCGCCGGCTCGATGATGCTTTCCCCCGCCTCGGTGAGTACGACCAGGGCAAGGCGAGCGTCCGCCGGGTTCGACTCCCGGGTCACGATTTTCCTGCGCTCGAGCGGGCCCAGCTGCCGAGCCACGCCCGAGGTGGTCACGCCGAGACGATTTGCCAGCTCGACTCGGCGCATTCGCCCCTGCGGCGCGGAGCGAAGCTCGAGCAGAAGAGCGAGGTCGCTCAGACCCAGTCCATGATGGGCGCCGAGGGCGTTGTCCACGTCGCGCGTAATGAGCGTGCGCGCAAGAGCAAGGTCTAGCACGAGTGACAAGTCTGTATTCATGTCAACAATATATCATCAACACCTCAACTACTGTCGCCTTCCCCTTCCGTGTTCGCAAAGAGCGCAGCGCCGACCTAGCGAGACGCCTGGGCGAGCACCGCATCCATCGTCTGCATGATCGAGACGCTCTCGTCCAGTGGCATCAGCGGACTCTCGAGCAGCCCCGCGCGGAGGCAGCGGGCGACCTCGTCGGCCTGGTGCCAGAGGCCGCGTCCTTCGTGCGGCTGTTCGAACCGTGTCCGCTCCCCTGTCCGCTTGATCAGGGTGAAAGGCGATGGTGAATAGAAGTCGCCGTCGATCTCGATGCGCGCCTCGGTGCCTACGATCGCGGCCCGAGTCGGGCTTTTTGCCAGCGACGTGCAGGTCAGGACGGCCTGCGCGCCCGAGGCATAGCCCAGCAGCATCGAGGTTTGACCGTCTACGCCGGTGAAGGCCGGCTCGATCAGGGCCTTGATCGTGTCTGGGCTGCCGAGCAGCATCGAGGCGAACGAGACCGGGTAGACGCCGAGGTCGAGTAGCGCCCCGCCGCCGAGCTCGGGCGCGAAGAGGCGGAACTCCGGATCCTGTGCGAACCACTGCCCGTGGTCGGCGCTGACCGTGACGATCTCGCCGAGCGCGCCATCGGCTATCAGCTGCCGGATCTGCGCGATGTGAGGAAGGAAGCGCGTCCACATCGCCTCCATCAGAAACAGCTTCTCGGCGCGGGCAACGTCGACCAGCTCGCGCGCCTCGGCGGCGTTCATCGTGAACGCCTTCTCCACCAGCACCGGCTTCCCGGCCCGGAGCGCGAGCAGCGTGTCGCGATGGTGCATCGGGTGCGGCGTCGCCACGTAGACGACGTCCACCTCGGGGTCGGAGACGAGCTCCTCGTAGCTCGCGTGGCGGTTGGGAATGTCGAAGCGATCGGCGAACTCATTCGCGGTCTCCATCCGGCGCGAGCCAACGGCGACCGCCCGACCCGAGTCGGTGAAAGCCAGGTCGGCCGCGAAGCTGTCGGCGATCCAGCCCGTTCCGATCAGTCCCCAGCGAAGTGGTTGAGTCATTTTCTTCCTTTCGCGTTGCGCCCCGTGGCCGCAGGGCGGCTTAGGAGTCGAACACGACGATACAGAGCAGCACCGTACCGAGCGAATAAAGCGCCCTGCCGCCGCGACCGACCTGCGCGGGCGCGGCTCACAAACGCCATCCCCCGGCCTTTCCGCTCCGAACACTGTCTACACCCGCAGCTAGCCGAGGACGCTCCGAGGAGCAGACGAGACACTCGCGCCGAAGGCGCGCCGACTCGTACACAGAGGTCATACGGCGAAAAGTCTTGGCCGGCGCCGCCGGCCGACTTTTCGCCGGCTAGGCGCCGTGGCAGCGCTTGTACTTCTTGCCCGAGCCGCACCAGCAGGGGTCGTTGCGACCCAGCCTGTCATGCTCGGAAACCACGCGCTGCTGGGTTGAGGCCTGGCGCGATCGCGGCTCGGTCAGGACTTCGGCGCCGGCCGTCTCTCCCGCGGCGGCGATCGCGTCCGCGCCGGCCACCGAGTCGTGCTCGTATGAGAGCCCCATACCGGGCGTGGTGCTGGCGCTCGGCGTCGTCTGCTCGGCGAAAGCCTGGGCTTGCTCGGGCTCGATCTGCACGTGGAAGAGCGTGAAGACGACTTCCTCGCGAATCGCGACGCTGAGCTCCTCGAACATCTTGTGGCCCTCGGCGGTGTACTCGACCAGCGGATCCTTCTGGGCCATTGCGCGCAGGTGCACGCCCTCGCGCAGGTAGTCCATGTTGTCGAGGTGCTCGCGCCAGCGCGTGTCGACGACCTGGAGCAGGATGAAGCGCTCGAGATCGCGCATCAACCCGGGCTGGAGTTGTTCGAACTCCTCCTCCTTCCCCTTGTACTCGTCGAGCGCGTCGGCGACGAACTCCTCGCTGAGAGCCACGCGCTCGAGCGGGACTTCGTCCTCCTTCAGCTCCTCGGCGGTGATCGCCGACCCGTAGAGCGCCTGCATGGTGCCGCAGAGCCCGGCCAGGTCCCACTCCTCCGTGAACTCGCTCGCGGTGAAGCTCTCGATGGCCTGATCGACCGCCTCGGAGATCCAGCCCGTTATCTCGTCCGAGAGATCCTCCCCGCTTAGCACGCGCCGGCGCTGCTCATAGATCACCTGGCGCTGCTTGTTCATCACCTCGTCGTACTTGAGCACGTGCTTACGGGAGACGAAGTTCATCTCCTCGACCTTCTTCTGCGCGCCCTCGATCTGGCGCGAGAGGATGCGGTGCTGAATCGGCTCTCCCTCGGGAACCCGCGAGATCTCCATTACGCGCTTGATCCGATCGCCGGCGAACAGGCGCACGAGATCGTCCTCACCGGAGAGATAGAAGCAAGTCTCGCCCGGGTCGCCCTGGCGACCGGAGCGGCCGCGTAGCTGGTTGTCGATACGGCGCGCCTCGTGCCGCTCGGTGCCGATCACGTACAGCCCACCGAGCCCGGTGACGCCCTGCCCGAGCTGGATGTCGACGCCGCGACCGGCCATGTTGGTGGCGATCGTGACCGCGTGCGGCTGGCCGGCGTCCTTGATGATCTCGGCCTCTCGCTCGTGCTGCTTGGCGTTCAGGACGTTGTGAGTAACTCCGGCGCGCTCGAGGTGCTCGGACAGATATTCGGAGGTCTCGACCGCGATCGTGCCGACCAGCACCGGCTGGCCACGCTCGTAGCGCTCCTTGATGTCCTCGACTACCGCCCGGAACTTGCTCTCTTTGCTCTTGAAGATGAGGTCGTTCTCGTCTTTGCGGACCACCGGCTCGTTGGTCGGGATCTCGACTACGTTCAGACCGTAGATCTCGACGAACTCCTTCTCCTCGGTCTTGGCGGTGCCGGTCATGCCGCCGAGCTTTTCGTACAGTCGGAAGTAGTTCTGCAGGGTGATGGTGGCCAGGGTCACGTGCTCCTCGCGGATGCGCACCCCTTCCTTGGCCTCGACCGCCTGGTGCAAGCCCTCCGACCAGCGCCGGCCTTCCATCACGCGACCGGTGAACTCGTCGACGATCTTGACCTCGCCGTCTTGGATCACGTACTCGACGTCTCGGTTGTAGAGCGACTGAGCCCGCATCGCCTGGATCATGTGGTTGACCAGTTGCGAGTTCTGCGGCGCGTAGAGGTTCTCGACCCGGAGCGCGCGCTCGACCTTCTCGATCCCGCTCGGGAAAGGCGACACGCTCATGTGCTTCTCGTCGTACTCGTAGTCTGCGTCGGGCGGCGGATCCTTGCGCAGCGGGTCGGCGCGGACGCTGTGCAGCTGCTTCACGACGCGGGCGAAGTCGTAGTAGATCTTGGCCGCCGTCTCCGGCTGGCCGGAGATGATCAGCGGTGTTCTCGCCTCGTCGATCAGGATCGAGTCGACCTCGTCCACGATCGCGTAGTGATGGCCGCGCTGGACGAGCTCCTCGTGTGACACGGCCATGTTGTCGCGCAAGTAGTCGAAGCCGAACTCCGAGTTGGTGCCGTAGGTGACGTCGGAGTTGTACGAGTCCTTGCGCTCGGCGAAGGGCATCATGTTCTGCACGAACCCGACTGTCATCCCGAGGCGCTCGAAGACGCCGCGGTTCCATTCGGCGTCGCGCTTGGCCAGGTAGTCGTTGACCGTGACGAGGTGGGCGCCCTGGCCGCTCAGGGCGTTCAGATAGAGCGGCAGCGTGGCGACGAAGGTCTTGCCTTCGCCGGTCTTCATCTCGGCGATGTCGCCCTCGTGTAGGACGATGCCGCCCATCAACTGGACGTCGAACATGCGCTGATCGGACTCGCGCCGGCGCGCTTCGCGCACCGCGGCGAAGGCCTCGGGCAGCACGTCGTCGAGCGACTCGCCATTCTCGAGCCGCTGCCTGAACTCGACCGTCTTGGCCTTCAGCTCGGAGTCGGAGAGGTTGACGAAATCGGGCTCGAGGCTGGTGATGTACTCAGCCGTAGCCTGAATTCGTTTCAGCCGCCGGCCCTCACCGACGCGCAGCAAACGTTCGAAAGATGCCCCCACTTCGGTCATGGAGAAAGGTTACAGGGAAGCTGCCTAGAGCAGTTCCAGCGAGATTTCCCAGACCGGATCGTCGACGTTCTCGAGCCTGAGCAGGCAGGGCGCCGACACCTCCAGGATCGCCTCCACCTCCGGACGGGCGAGCACGTAACCGGCGCCGTCGAGAACGGCCGTGCGCTGACCGTCCGGGAGCGCGAACACGACGAGCTCCTCGCCATCCAATCCAGGCAGCTCGATCGTCTCGATCTCGCTTGCCACCACGACGAAGCGGCGCTCGTCGACGCGCAACGCGCGAGCTCGATAGGGGGCCCGGATTCGTTTCTCGACCGCGTCGGCAAGAACGCCGAGATCGCTGTCTCCCTCCTGCTCCTCGACGATCAGCAGCCGCTCGGGCAAGGCGACAAAAACCGCGTAGTCGCCGGCGATATTCGGGGCCAACAGCGACACGACGACGCCCTGGGTCTTCTCGGCGCCTGCGCCTCCTACCTCGGACTCGGCAACATCCGCGCTGGACGCTTCCGGAGGCGGCTCCGTTGCCTGGCTCTCGTCCGCCGCCTCGTCACCGACATCCCCGCCCTCAATCCCCGCTTCGAGCTCTTCCTCGTCCCGCGGATGCTTGTACTGTGGCTCGTCTTTTTCAGGCAAGGTGTGCCTTTCTTAGCTCATTTCCGCGAGGTATCCGCGAGAGCATGTTACGGGCTCGGCAGGGAGCCTGGTTTCGGAACGCGCAAGCGCCATCGTCGCTCCGGCTTTCAGGGTGCCGGAGGCACCGACGGATCGGTTCCGCGCAGCCAGGCGATCGCCTCGTCGACCGTCTCGAACACCGTGATCTTCGTACCCGGGTCGGTATCGACGAAGGCTTTGAACATTCGCCCGAGCCCGTAGCGCATGGGCGAGCCCGGGCCGACGACCCCGGCAGCGCGCGCCGCCACGTCGCCGGTGAAATGAGATCGAAGGTCGGCGACCTTTTCGATCTCGGCCGCGGTGAGCGCCGAGACGTCGACGTTAGTGTGATCGACGATCAGATCGACGCCCGGCCGGAACTCCGGCTGCGAGTTCAGCGCCTTCATCATTGCCTCGTAACCTTCGACCGAGGCCCGGCCCGATGTCCGGCAGATGACCAGCGACGAGTCAAGCCATTCGATCTCGAACTCCATGAGTACAAATACTCGTCTAGCGGTTGAATCCGGTCAAATACGGTTTTGCGCCGCCCTGAACGAACCGCTTCCTACAGCGGACTGATCGTCAACTCCCAGAGATCGTCTTCGATGCGAACCGCATGGGCGAAGAAGTCGGCGCCTTGCTCCTTGCCCAGGCGCTCGAGCTCGGGGACGCTGCCGAACGATTTCCTCCCGTCGACGACGAGCTCTCGCTCGCCGCCCCTGATCGTCAGCTCAATCTCGGCACCGGTAGCGTCGAAGCGCCCGATCTCGATCGCGCGCGCCGAGACCGCCCAGAGGTCGCCTTCCTGACGAGCTCCGTAAGAGCGGTAAGGCGGCGGTATCCGTAGCTCGATCGCCTCTGCCAACGGGGTCACGTCCCCTTCGGGAAGTTGCGCGTCCATGAGTATGTCCCCGTCCTCGACCGTAACGAAGCCGAGCTCATCGGCGCCGGTCAGGCCGGGCGCCTCGGCGGTTACGACCAGATCCCAGTTACCGCGCGTGCGGGGAATGCCCATGAAGGACGCGCCACCTCGTTCGACGGCGGTGCCGGCGAGGGTCGCTTCCATCGGCGGCAGCGGCTCGGCCGGATGGGCGGCGCTCGGCTCGGCCTCCCCGTCGAAGCTCGGCGCGGGCGCGGCCGTACTCTCCTCGCTTTTCCTGTGCCACTTCACGCTTGCGGCTCGATCAGTCCGTAGTTGCCGTCGCGACGACGATACACAACCGCGACCTCGTCGGCCTCGCTGTTTCGGAAGACGAAGAAATCGTGACCGATCAACTCGAGCTGGAGAACCGCTTCCTCAGGCGTCATCGGCTTGACCGGAAACTGCTTCGTTTTCACGATCATCGGCTCGGGCTCGCCCGGCACGACGGGTGTCCCGCGCGAGTATTCGGTCGCGTCTCGGGCCGACTGCGGCGCCGAGCTGCCGTGCGGGTGATGGTTGCGGCGCTTGTTCTGATAGCGCTTGGCCTGACGCTCGAGCTTGTCGACCAGCTCGTCGATCGATGCGCGCCAATCGACCGAGCTCTCGCGTGCTCGCAAGGTCGGGCCCTTCGTCCAGATCGTCGCTTCAGCGATGTGGTTGTCGGCGATCGAGGGGTTCTTCTCCAGGGAGAGCTCCAGCTCTACCTTGGTTGGATCGGCGAGATGTCGCTCGAGCCTGCCGAGCTTCTCCTCCGCGTAGCTGCGGATCGTGTCGTTCATCTCGACGTTCTTTCCCTTGATCTGAAGCTGCATCGGGCGCTCCTTAGTCTCCGAGATGTGGCGGGCGTGCGGCCCGTCCGATCCATGAGCAACGACCGGCGGCTGCAACAGCGCCACCTGTGTACGTCCGGGATATGTATCTGATCTTCGTTCGAGGCACTTGCCGCTAGTCCGGACGGTCGCTCGGTCTTGCTCTCACTCTACCCCCCTCTAGCGTTCTCGAACAGCCCTCGCCAGGGCGACCACTTCAACCCGGCGGCAACCGACCCGGCGTAGAGCGCCGGCGCAGACCGACGAAGTCGCGCCGCTGGTGTATACGTCGTCGATCAAACAGACGCCAGCGGGTGTGCTCGCGCCGGCGCGCGGCACAAAGGCAGAGGCCACATTCCGGCTGCGCTCGCTGAGCGCCAGACCGCGTTGGCGCCTCGGCGATCCCACCCGCTCGAGCAGGGGAGCGAAGGGCAGCTCCCAGATGCGCGCCAGTTCGAGCGCGAGCGACCGGGCCGGGTGGAAGCCACGCGAGAGCGCCCGTTCGTGCTGCGCAGGCACGCAGGTCAGCGCCTCGGCTCGAGGGGGCGGAACGGTCTCGGCGACCAGCTCGGCCAGCGCGACGGCCAGATGCCGAAGACCGCGCTCCTTCCAGGCCCCCACGACTCTCGGAACGGAGCCGGTGTAAAGAAGCGCCGCGCGCGCGCTGGCGAAGGCGATTCGACGGCCGGAGCATTCCAGACAGCGCGGCACCGGCCAGGCGGTCGGCGCGCCGCAGCGCTCGCAGAGCGGACCGCAGACTCGGGGTAGGCGCTCGCGGCAGCGCTCGCAGAGCTCGTTCCCGGGCTCGCCGCAGGCCGCGCAACGTGAAGGAAGCAGTAGCTCGAGCAGCGACACGCATCCACGCTAGAGCGCAAACCGTGCCGTATTTGCGCCTTTTCGGTGCCGAACCTACGGCGGCGCGATCCGACCGCGCAGCTGCTCGTCAGCTTCAAGCAGCTGCTCGCGGCTGCCGATGTCGAGCCATCTCTCCTTGAAGACGAAGCCGAAGACGGGCTCGCGCGTACAGAGCCAGGCGAGGAAGTTGCCCGGCTGATCGGGGGAGTTCCCGTCCGCGAGGTAACGGTCGATCAGCGCGGTATGACTCCGCGCGTAGATATAGGCCGCGGTGGCGATCAGGTCGCTAATCGGGCGCTCCGGCTTCTCGCTGAACTCCTTCACCCGTCCTTCCGGCGAGAGCACGACTACTCCGTACGCGGAGATCAGCTCGGCGTCGAGGCAGCGCTGGACGGCGACGCAGCTGGCGCCGGTCTTGGAATGCCAGAATTCGATCATCGCGGCGAGCGAGAAGTCGAACAGGTTGTCGCCGGCCACGACCAGCAGATCTTCGCTTTGCAGGCTCGCTTGCTCGATAACGAAGCGCACGTCGGCGATCGCCCCGACACGCTCCTCGTTGCAGCGCGAGCCGTCGTCATGCACGAGTGGGCGCAGGCGACCCCGGCGGCCATTTGCCCAGCGCTCGAAATCGCCAGCGAAGCGAGCGTTCGAGACGACATGAAGCTCGCTCACCTCAGCTGCTTCGTCGATCCGATCGCAGAGGTAGTCGATCATCGGCCGGCCGGCGAGCTCGAGCAACGGCTTGGCCGTATCGACAGTCAGAGACCCCAGCCGGGTCGCGTACCCGGCTGCGAGCACCAGCGCCTTCATCTTTTCGATCCCAAGAAGCGGCGCATTCGATCAGCCTCTTGTGGACGACGCGCGCGCACGTTCGGTTACGTACCCTCGCTCCAGCTCGAGAGGTAGCGCGCCTGTTCCTCGGTCAGCACGTCGATATCGACGTCCATCGTCTCCAGCTTCACGCGCGCGATCTCCTCGTCGATCGGCACCGGCACGTCATAGACCCTGTGCTCGAACTCGCCCTGATGCTGTACGACGTACTCGGAGCAGAGCGCCTGGTTGGCGAACGACATGTCCATAACCACAGCCGGGTGTCCTTCGGCGGCCGAGAGGTTGATCAAGCGCCCTTCGGCGAGCACATAGACGCGGCGACCGTCGGAGAGCTCGAACTCCTCGACGAACTCGCGCACCTCGCGTGTTTTACCGGCGCGCTCTCTGATCGAGGGTATATCGACCTCGACGTTGAAGTGACCGGTGTTGGCGAGAATGGCGCCGTCGCGCATCTCTTCGACGTGCTCGCCGGTGATGACGCCCTTGTCGCCGGTCGCCGTGATGAAGACCTGGCCAGTCTCGGCCGCGCGCGCCATCGGCATGACCTCGAAGCCGTCCATGACGGCCTCGAGCGCCTTCAGAGGATCGACCTCGGTGACGATCACGTGCGCTCCCATGCCCTTGGCCCGCATTGCGACTCCGCGCCCGCACCAGCCGTACCCGGCCACTACCAATCGACGCCCCGCGAGCAGAACGTTGGTCGCACGAAGGACACCGTCCAGCGTCGACTGGCCGGTTCCGTAGCGGTTGTCGAACAGGTGCTTGGTCAGCGCCTCGTTGACGGCGATGATCGGATAGGCGAGCCTGCCCTCGGCTTCGAGCGCCTTCAGCCTGATCACGCCGGTCGTCGTCTCCTCGGTGCCGGCGATGACCTCTGAGAGCTGCTCGGGGCGCTGCCCGTGCAGGAAGCTGATCACGTCGGCGCCGTCGTCCATCGTCAGCTCCGGATGTGTATCGCAGGCCGCCTCGATGTGTTTGTAGTAGGTCTCGTTGTCCTCGCCCTTGATGGCGAAGGTCGCGATCTCGTAGGCGTCGACGAGGGCGGCGGCGACGTCGTCCTGGGTCGAGAGCGGGTTGGAGGCGCAGAGCGCTATCGTGGCGCCGCCGGCCTTGAGCGTACGCATCAGATTGGCAGTCTCGGTAGTGACGTGAAGACAGGCGGCTATGCGCTTTCCTGCCAGCGGTCGCTCTTTCTCGAAACGCTCGCGGATCGCCCGAAGCACGGGCATCTCACGTTCGGCCCACTCGATTCTGCGCACGCCCTCGGCGACTAGCCCCAGGTCTTTGACGTCATGATCTACCCTCGTCAACTCGCTCCCTTTCTCTCGTTCGTTACGTTTACGGCCGAGCCGGGACGACCGTGCTCAGCGCTCCGAAGTGCCCTCTCGTCCGTAGAGATCTTCCAGCCGCACGATATCGTCGAGCTGCGGGGTCGAAACCTCGAACACCGTCGTATCTTCGATCGCGCGCAGGCGATGAACCGTCCCGGGCTCGAGGTGGAAGGCGATCCCCGGCTCGACGATCTCGCGACTGGTCACCGCTTCGCCGGCCCGAGCCAGCTCGACTTCGGCGCGCCCCGACTGGAAGTACCAGGACTCGTCCTTCTGGTTGTGAAACTGAAGGCTGAGCGCGTTTCCGGCTCGTACAAAGAGGATCTTGCCCACGTACTGATCGGTCTTGGCCCAAATCTGCTCCCAGCCCCATGGCTTTACGACGCGTTCTTGCTTGGACGCGAAGGCGTCGAGGCCTTCGAAGTTGGCTGAAGAGGGATTCGTCATTCCGGGGCATTCATCCGGCTGGTTCCGGCGGGCTCATCTTATCGTTCTCCTTCGAGCCGACCGGAATGGGCGGTGAGGTACTCGTCGGCCGCCCGTAGCTGCTTGGGCGTGTTGACGGTCAGCCAGATCCCGTCGTAGCGGAAGGCGTACAGGCGCCCCTCCTTCGCCAGCTCGGGAAAGGTCGTGCGCTCGTGGTCGCCGCGCTCGGGAAAGCGCTCGATCGCCTCGCGCTCGAGCACGTAAAGCCCCACGTTGACCCAATGCGGCAGGCGCGGCGCATCCTCGCTGAAGCCCGAGATAAATCCGTCCTCGCGCAGCTCGACAAGACCGAAGGGCGAGACGAGCGGCGACACGGTCACTGTCGCCAGTGCGCCCGAGGCCTCGTGTGCCGCATACAGCCGGCTCAGATCTACGTCGAGTAACTCGTCGCCGTTCATTGCGAAGACCGCTCCCTTTGAGCTCAACTGCTTCGCCGCGAAGCGAATACCGCCGCCGCGACCGAGCGGCTCCGGCTCCTCGACGGGAACGATCTCGACCCCGAGATCTCCGAGCGCCGAAGTAAAAACATCTCCCCTTCCGGCCGCACAGGCGATCAGCACGCGCTCGACGCCGGCCTCGCGCAGGCCGACGATCGGGTGCGAGACGAGCGGCTGCCCGCAGACCTCGACCAGCGGTTTCGGCCTTCCCTGCGCGGCTTCGCCGAGGCGCTCGGCCTTACCGCCAGCGAGGATGATGGCTTCGCGAGGAGTCACTCCGCTGTTGGTTCGTCGGTCTTGACTGCGTTGCAGCGTCCCGGCCGCCCCACACAGTCGTAGGCAAATCCGGCCGCGCTGACCTGCTCGGGATCGAGCAGGTTACGGCCGTCGATGATCAGAGGATTTCGCATCGCGCTGCGTACGGTCTCAGAGGCGAGCTCTCGCAACTCCTTCCACTCGGTGACGATAACGGCGGCATCGGCGCCCGTAACGGCCTCGAGCACGCTCTCACAGAAGCGCGCGCCGCGCAGATAGCTGTCCCGCTCGGCCAGCGGATCCCAGGCCCTGACCTCGGCGCCCTCGGCGAGCAGGCGTGAGCCGAGCACGATCGAGGCAGCCTCGCGCATGTCGTTCGTATCGGGCTTGAAGGTGAGGCCGAGAATGGCGATCGATTTGCCGGCAAGCGTCCCGAGGTGCTTCTCGAGCTTGCCGATCACGCGCCGCTTCTGCAGCTCGTTCACCTCGATCACGCTGGAAAGGAGCTGGAAGTGGTAGCCGGAGTTTCCGGCCAGCTGCTTGAGCGCGGTGACGTCCTTGGGGAAGCAGCTTCCGCCGTAACCGATGCCGGCATGTAGGAAGTGCGGCCCGATTCTTCGGTCTAGACCCATCCCCTCTGCGACCTGCTCGACGTCGGCGCCGGTGACCTCGCAGACATTGGCGATCTCGTTGATGAAGCTGATTCGCGTAGCGAGGAAAGCATTCGAGGCCAGCTTGATCATCTCGGCCGAGGGCACGTCGCAGTAGACGACCGGCGCATCGATGCCCGCGTAGAGAGCGCCCACACGCGTACCGTCGTCGGGGTCGAAGGAACCTACCACGATCCGATCGGGATGCATGAAGTCCTCGATAGCTCGTCCTTCGGCCAGGAACTCGGGGCTGGAGGCGTAGCCGAGATGACCGAGCCCGCGCGCCTCGAGCGCGGCCCGCACCTTCTCGCCCGTACCCGCCGGAACGGTGCTCTTCATGATCAGTATCTGTCGCCGCTCGAGCGGCGACAATTCGTCGACGACCGCCCAGACGGCCGAAAGGTCGGCGTCGCCCGAGTAGGTCGGAGGCGTACCGACGCAGACGAAGAGGTAGTCCGCCTCGGCGGTGACGTCGATGAGCTCGAGCGTGTAGCGCAGGCGCCCCTTGTTGCGCTCGAGCAACTCCGCCAGGCCGGGCTCGTAGATCGGGACCTTGCCGGTCTTGAGCAGCGCGATTCGCTCGGGCACCACGTCGCGAACGATCACGCGATGGCCGAGATCGGCGAAGCAGGCCGCTGTGACCAGCCCGACCCAACCGGCGCCGATGATCCCGATTGTCTCGCCACCAGAACTCATGCGCGGCGAAGCTTACTCAAGCCTGCGTGCCACTCGTACGGTAAATCTGCTTAGAGAACTGAAATGACAAACCCGCGCGGAATCTTCGTCCGGGCACAGCTGTCCCCCGCGGTGCCTGGCACCGCGTTTGCGCGGCGTACACGGTATCGAGACGGGGCACACGAGAATGCGCCGGGTCCGTATCAAGACTGCACCTCGGCAGGCTACTTGCGAGTGCGGCCGCCGGGCTGCGAGTTACGTGTGAAGTGGGCCCCTGGTCGGGTGCAGGCCCTTGGCGATCGCGATCATCGTCTCGTTCGAGAGGAAGTTGTCGAGCGTGTTGGTCACCCAGTAGGTTGCACCGTTCTCGCGTAGGACGATCATGTGCAGGTGGCCGCTGTCGTAGTAGTAGTCGAACGTGCGCCCGCCGATCTGCTTGGTGAAGTGCGGCTCGGACAGGATCGGCGCGTCGCCGAAGGCGGTCTCCTCGATCGACCAGTAGCCGGTGAGGTAGCCCGGCAGCTTGAAGGTCAAGCGAAGCGCCGTCTGCTTGTTGGCGATGCGATAGACGCGAATCGGTGACTCTGACGCCAGATAGGACGAGCTGGCGACGGCGTGAGGAACTTCGAGCCGGAAGGGGAAGCGCCGCTGCAGGCCCTGGATGTTGGCCGTAGTGAGGCCGGGGTTGGTCGTGATCCGGGGCGCCTGGACGGTGGGGATATCGATCTTCCGCTCGATCGGCGGCAGCGTGCCGTCGAAGGTCTGGCCGATGGCCGCGACCACCATCGCGCCGTTCGACAGCGCCGAGACGCTGGGCACCATCTTCCTGATGCTCCCGGCGTCGAACATCGTCAGCAGGTTCTTCGCGGCCGGCTTCGACTTGGCCTGAGCCGGGTCGTAGTAGACGATCGTGTGCCAGAGCCTCTTGCCCGGGTAGTTGGCAGCGGCGCCGCCGGCCGGGTCGACGACCTTGTAGCCGCGCTGAGCGAGGCCGCTACTGGTGTCGCCCGCCAGCCCCGCGGTGTCGCCGGCGTTCAGAACCAGCACGGTCGTCTGCTCGGGCGCGGGGGCAGCGTCGACCTGCGACCCGCCGTGGGCGACCTTGTTCTGTGCGGCGGCGCGAGTATTGGCGGTCAAGTCCGGATTCATGAATGCATCGACTGCGTTTGCGATCGTTGTCGGCGAGGCGACCAGGTCGGAGCTGCCGTCAGAGGCGCTGGCGACGTTGTCGAGCTTGACCTGGACGATGCCTCCACCCGACAGGCCGTGGATGACCTGCGCGTAGCCGAGCAACGTCCCGGCCGGGATCGAGCCGCCACCCTTGTTTCCGGCCTCGATGTTCGCGGCGATCGTGTTGACGATGCTGGGATAATCGAGCAGCGAAAGCTTCGAGAACTGCTGGCGGAAGGAGCGAATGAAGGCTTGCTGGCGGATGATCCGGTAGAGATCGGAGTCGCCGTGACGGTAGCGGGCATAATCGAGCGCCTGCCCGCCGCGCAGGCGCTGGTAGCCGGGCTGAAGGTTGATCGAGGCGTAACCGGAGCCGGAGGGAACGTAGTAGCGGCGGTCGACGTCGATCCAGACGCCGCCCATCTTGTTGACGATGTCCTTGAAGCCGCGGAAGTTCACCTGCGCGTCGTAGTTGATCGGGAGCCCGGTCAGGGCCTTGACCGTCAGCACCGCGCCCTCCAACCCGCAGCGGCTGAAAGCCGAGTTGATCTTCCCGGTGGCGAAGGGGGAGTTGGGGTTGCAGTACAGAGGCACGCGCAGATCGCGCGGGAAGGAAAGCAGCGTGATGCTCTGGCTGCCCTTTCGAGGATCGAGACGAACGAGCATCAGGGTGTCGGAACGGCCCTGGTCGCCGACCACTCCGCGGCGCTTGTCGTAGCCGACCACGAGCGCCACCACCGCCTGGTTCGGCATGACCACGTGAAGGTATTTCTGGCTCTTGACCGCCCCGGGCGAGGTGGCCGCCGTCTGGCCGATCTTCTCGTTCGCCCAGAGGTAGAGACCGCCGGCGGCGCCACCCGCCACGATCGCCAGAAAAAGCGCTGCATTGAGCAGATAACGCCCGACACCGCGCAACACGCGCCCGCGAGCGGATGGCTGCTGGTAGTGGCTGACGGCTCGACGCGCGGCAGAAGGCGAAGCGGCACGGCCGTTACCGTTGACCTGCTCCCAGCGTCCGATCCTTCTTTTTAATGTCGTTCGCATACTAAAAATGCGAGGCGCGCACCGACCCGCGCGCTCGAAATCGCGTCAAGCATAGCTACCGTTGTTATCGGCCTAGCGACGCGACCGAGTCACGACTGCTGCTGACCTCCAGCGGCCAGCTGATTCTCAGCGTGCTTGATTTTCTGCTCGATTCGCCAACGATCGCCCTCTACCTCTCCGCCTTCCAGGCTTGCGAGCTCAGCCCTCGCCTCCTCCAGCTGGACGGTCGCCCGCGTGAAATCGATCTCGCGCAGATCGACCGCGTCGTCGACGAGAACGAGCGCTCGGTTCGCGTGAACCTCGAAAAACCCGGGCCCGGTCGCCAGCTCGACCTTCTCGCCGCCGGAAAGGTGAATGCGCGTCAAGCCCGCTTCGAGCAGCGCCTCCAGCGCCACGTGGCGGGCCAACACCCCGATCTCGCCCGCCTCGCCCGGTACTACCAGCATCTCGGCCTCACCGTCGAAGACGGCCCGTTCGGGCGTGACCACCGCGACGCTGAATGGGCTCCGCTCGGCCATCTGCCTGATCTCACGCCGTCGCGGCGGCAGGCGTCTGTTTGCGCTCAACCCCGGCCTTCTCGAACACCTGCTCGATCGTGCCGGTGAGCATGAAGGCCTGTTCGGGCAGCTCGTCGCAGTCACCGTCGATGATCGCGCGGAAGCCGGCGATCGTGTCGGCGACCTTGACGTACTCGCCGGGGACGCCGGTGAAGACCTCGGCGACGAAGTTCGGCTGTGAGAGGAAGCGCTCGATCCGCCGCGCCCGTCCCACGATCAGTCGATCCTCGTCCGAGAGCTCGTCGATGCCGAGGATGGCGATGATGTCCTGCAGATCCTTGTAGCGCTGGAGGATTCGCTGTACCTCGCTCGCCGTGCGGTAGTGCTCGTCGGATACGACGCCCGGCTGCAGGGCGCGGGAGGTCGAGTCGAGGGGGTCGACGGCCGGATAGATGCCCTTCTCGGCAATCGAGCGAGCCAGCACCGTCGTCGCGTCGAGGTGGGCGAAGGTGTTGGCCGGCGCCGGATCGGTGAGATCGTCGGCGGGCACGTAGATCGCCTGCACCGAGGTGATCGAGCCGGTGCGGGTGGATGTGATGCGCTCTTGCAGCTGGCCCATCTCTGTCGCCAGCGTCGGCTGATAGCCGACTGCGCTGGGCATCCGCCCGAGCAGCGCCGAGACCTCGGAGCCCGCCTGGACGAAGCGGAAGATGTTGTCGATGAACAGCAGCACGTCCTGGCCCTGCTCGCGGAAGTACTCCGCGACCGTGAGCGCGGAAAGAGCGACGCGCAGGCGCGCCCCGGGCGGCTCGTTCATCTGCCCGTAGACGAGCGCGACCTTGTCGATCACCTTCGACTCGTTCATCTCGAGCCAGAGGTCGTTGCCCTCGCGCGTGCGCTCGCCGACGCCGGCGAAGACCGACACGCCGCCGTGCTGCTTGGCGATGTTGTGGATCAGCTCCTCGATCAGCACCGTCTTGCCCACGCCGGCGCCGCCGAAAAAGCCGATCTTTCCGCCCTTGATATACGGCGTCAGCAGATCGATCACCTTGATGCCGGTTTCGAAGATCTCCAGCGTCGGCGAGAGATCTCGGAAGGAAGGCGGATCGCGGTGAATCGGCCAGCGCTCCATCTCCGCCGGCGCTGCCTCGCGCCCGTCGATCGCCTGCCCGAGCACGTTCCAGAGCCGGCCCAGCGTCTCCTGCCCGACTGGAACCGTGATCGAGCTGCCGGTGTCGAGCGCAACCGCACCGCGCGCAAGCCCGTCGGTCGACTCCATCGCGACGGCTCGCACCCGATCGTCGCCTAGGTGTTGCTGCACCTCGGCGGTGAGCATCCGAGACTCTTCGCCTTCGTTCAGCGGCGCGATCTCGATCTCCAGCGCGTTGTAGATCGCAGGCATGTGATCGGTGAAGGCGACGTCAATCACGACGCCCTTGACCTCGATCACTTTGCCGGTGTTGGGCGCGTCTTTCTTTTGCTCGGTCATCTCTCTCCTACGCGAGGCAAACTCTAATTTCGAGCGGGCGGTGCTGCGCCAGTCTAGCCAACGCGTTTGCTCGGGTGAACGGTCGCTCCGTGGCCGTACAAGCTCCTGCGGCGAGAGCGCGCCCGCGCCAAGCGCTAGGGCATCCAGATGAGCGAGGCGCTCATCGACTGCTGCTGTGACTGCGGCGGTAGCGAATGGGTGACCGGTGAGAACACCACCGCATTCGAGACCGTTGTGGTGCGACTCGTGCCGCCGGAGCCCGCGTCCACCGATCCCTGCAGCGCCACGAGAGCGAGCGCCGAGGCGATCATCGCCGCCGCGGCGGGTAATCCGGTGCGAGCGATCCGGCGCCGCCAGGGTAGATGCGGCAGCAGCGAGACGGACGGCGCCTCGAGCGGCAGACTCCTGAGCGCGAGAGTGCTTGCTTCGATGCTCGAGCTCTTGCGCCTGCAGTCCGGGCAGCCGAGCAGATGGCGCTCCAGCCGGCGAGCTCCGAGGGGACCCAGTTCCTCGTCGAGTGAAAGCGAGAGCAACGCCAGCGTATCCGCGCAGGAGCGTTTTGCGGTCACCGGGCTCACGTCGAATTAGGACGGTTGCTTCGCCCGATTGTTAGAAAAAGATAAGAACGACGCTTTCGGAGCTCTCCCGGGCTCACTTTCGCGCATCGCGCGCCGCGAGGCACTCGCGCCGCAGGAGCGGTGACTCCTACGCCCAGGGATGCCGCCGAAAATCGCAGATTTCCGGCGGTTACAAGGCGTCGGCGCCGGCGACAACCTCGAGGATCTCTCGCGTGATCGCCGCCTGGCGGGCGCGGTTCATGATCAGCGTCAGCAAATCGATCAGCTCCTCCGCGTTCTTCGAGGCGTTGCGCATCGCGCTCATGCGGGCACCGTGCTCCGAGGCGGCCGACTCGAGCAGCGCCCGAAAGACCTCGGTCTCCAGATAGGCCGGTATCAACCGCTCGAGAATCAGCTCCGGCTCGGGCTCGTAGAGCACCTCTCCGCGTGCGGGCGGCGGCATCGACGGCTCGTCGAAGCCCTCCAGAACCTGCTTGGGGAGCGGCAGGATCTCCTGCTCGACAACGGTCTGCACCATCGCGGTGCCGAAACGGTTGTAGACGAGCAGCACGGCATCGATGACGCCGGCGGTGAACAGCTCTGCCAGGTGGTGGGCGATCGCCTTGGCCTCGGCGAACTCCGGCCGGTCGCTGAAACCGGTCCAGTCCGTATCGATCTCGCGCTTGCGGAAGCGAAGCGACGAGCGCCCGCGCTTGCCCGATACCAGCCACTTGACCTCTATCCCCTGAGCCTGGAGATCGTGCTCGAGCGCAAACGACCTGCGCAGCACCTGAGCGTTGAAGGCGCCGGCCAGCCCGCGGTCTCCGGTCAGCGGCACGAGCGCGAGCGTACGTATCTCGCGGTCTTCGAGCAAGGGCAGCCCATGAATCGCTCCCAGGGTCTGCGCCGTCGACGTGATCAGCTCGAGCATGCGATCGGCATAGGGACGCATGGCCACGATCCGCTGCTGCGAGCGCCTGAGCTTGGCGGCCGAGACCAGCTCCATCGCCCTGGTGACCTTGTGCGTCGAGCGGACGGAGCGGATGCGCCGCTTGATCTCTTGCTGGGAAGCCATCTGCTCGAAGCCCGCGAGGCTAAATCGCCAGGCCCGTTTCCTCCTCCACGTTGAAGACCTGCTCGAACTTCTGCAGCTGGGCGTCGAGTCGCGTCGCTAACTCGTCGGAGAGCTCACCGGTCTCGCGGATCTCCTTCAGGATCCGATCTTCGCTGCGCAGCTGCTCGCGCAGTTCCTCCTGGAAGCGCGGCACCTGGCTGGGTGGAACGCTGTCCAGGAAACCGTGGATACCGGCGTAGATCGCCGTCACCTGCTCCTCCACCGACCAGGGCTGGTACTGAGGCTGGTTGAGCGTTGCCACCATGCGCGCGCCGCGGGCCAGCGTCTGTAGCGTCGCCGGGTCGAGCTCGGAGCCGAATTGGGCGAAGGCCTCGAGCTCGCGGAAGGAGGCTAGATCCAGGCGCAAGCGGCCGGCCACCTTCCGCATCGCCTCGGTCTGCGCTTTCGAGCCCACGCGCGAGACCGAGATGCCGACGTTGATGGCCGGGCGCACGCCCGAGTAGAAGAGGTCGGACTCGAGGAACATCTGCCCGTCGGTGATCGAGATCACGTTGGTAGGGATGTAGGCGGAGACGTCGCCGGCCTGCGTCTCGATTATCGGCAGTGCCGTGAGTGAGCCGCCGCCGAGCTCGTCGGACAGCTTGCAGGCACGCTCGAGCAGCCGCGAGTGCAGATAGAAGACGTCGCCCGGGAAGGCCTCACGGCCGGGCGGGCGGCGCAACAGCAACGAGAGCTGGCGATAGGCGTCGGCGTGCTTGGAGAGATCGTCGTAGATGCAGAGCGCGTGCCGGCCCGAGTAGAGGAAGTGCTCGCCGATCGCGCAACCGGCGAACGGCGCCATCCACTTGATCGGGGCGGCCTCGTGCGCGGCGGCGTTCACGATCACCGTGTACTCCATCGCGCCGGCTTCCTTCAGGCGCTCGTAAACCTGGGCGACGGTCGAGGCCTTCTGCCCGATCGCCACGTAAATGCAGATCATGTCCTTGCCGGCTTGATTCAAGATCGTGTCGACGGCGATGGCCGTCTTGCCGGTGCCGCGGTCGCCGATGATCAGCTCGCGCTGGCCGCGACCGATCGGGATCATCGAGTCGACCGCCTTGATTCCGGTCTGCAGCGGCTCTTTCACGGGTTGGCGGGCGATCACCCCCGGCGCCTTCAACTCCAGCGGACGGCGCTCGCTGGTGGTGATCGATCCGCCGCCGTCGAGCGGGCTGCCGAGCGGATCGACCACGCGGCCGAGCATCTCGTCCCCGACCTGCACGCTGGCAACGCGGCCCGTGCGGCGCGCGCTCGAGCCTTCGGAGAGCTTCTGCCACTCGCCGAACAGCGCAGCGCCGACGTTGTCCTCTTCGAGGTTGAAGGCAAGGCCGACGATGTCGTGCTCGAACTCCAGCATCTCCAGCGCAACGCAGTTCTCGAGCCCGTACACGCGCGCGATACCGTCGGCAACCTCCAGCACGGTGCCGGTCTCGGAGAGATCGGTCTCGATCTCGAACTGCTCGATCCTCTGCTTCAGAATCGAGGTGATCTCTTCGGGTCGCAGCTTCACGGCTCTTCTCAGCTCCTTGTCTCGACAAGCTCTTTACGAAGGTTTTCGATGCGGCCGCGGATGCTGGTATCGATGCGCAGCGACCCTGCCTGAACGACCAGGCCGCCGATCAGCGACGGATCGACGCGGCGCCGAGCCTCGACCGGTCGCCCGGTAGCCGCCTCGATCTTGGCGACGAGCGCGGCGGCCTCCTCGTCGGACAGCTCCTGAGCCGTCGTCACGACCACGCGCAGGCACTTCTCGCCCGCGGCCACCAGCGCCTCGAACTCGTGCACGATCTCCTCCAGCGCGGTGATCCGCTCTTTCTCGGCCAGCAGGCGCAGGAAGTTGCGCACGAGCGGCTCCGCTCCGGCCAGCAGATCGCGGAGAAGCGCTACCTTGGTCACCGAATCGAGCGTCGGGCTGGCGAGCAGCACGTGCAACTCGGGCACCTTCCGCTCGGCCGCGACGAAGTCGGCCAGCCCGTCCCGAACCTCGGCCAGGCGCCCCTTGTCGAGAGCGGCCGCGTACAGCGCCTGCGCGTATTTCTGCTCGACGAGTCCCATCAGTGCCTCGTCCCGTTCTCCTCAAAGGCCGAGAAGTCGAGCTCCTCGACGGCGCTGTCGATCAGGCGGCGATGATCTTCGGGCGTGAGCAGCTGCGCGGTCACCTTGGCGGTCGTGATCAGCGCCAGCTCGGCGATCTCGTTCTTGATCTGATCGAGCGCACGGCTCGTCTCGGACGCGATTTGACGCTCGGTCTCGGCCAGGCGGCGGGCGCGGTCGCTCTCCAGCTCCCCGTGCAGGCGCTCGCGCTGCGACTCGGCCACCTTGCGCGCGTCCTCGAGAATCTCCTCGGCTTGCCCGCGCGCCTGAACGAGCATCGCCCGGTGCTCATCGAGCAGTTGCGCCGCCTCGTCGCGGGCCTGCTCGGCCTGCTCGATCGAGCGGTGAATTCGATCGCGTCGCTCGTCGATCATCTTCTGAATGCGACCGAAAGCGAAGCGCCGGAGGACGAGGTAGACGATCAGGAAGCAGACGAGCGTCCAGATCATCAGACCCGGAATGACGGTGATCAGTGAGTTGGCCGCTACAGGCATCAGCTGAATCCGGTTCCCACTAAACCAGCACGAAGGCCAGCAGGCCGCCGATCAGGCCGTAGAAGACGACGGCCTCGGTCAGCGCGAAGCCGATCCACATGATTCCCTGGAGCTCGCCGCGCAGCTCCGGCTGGCGCGCGACCGATTGGATCATCGAGCTGAAGATGAGGCCCAGGCCGATGCCGGCGCCGAGCGAGCCGAAGCCGATACCGAGGGCGAGCGCGAACGCCTTTCCCATCTTGGTGACGTCGCCGGTTACCGCTGCGAGGATGGACATGAAGTTCCTTTCGTTTTCAGTGCTCGGGCTCGATCGCCGAGCCGATGTAGGTGGCAGAGAGGATGGCGAAGATGAAAGCCTGGATCGAGACCACGATCCCGACCTCGAACAGGTAGAGAAGCACCGCTACCGGAATCACGATAGGCGCCAGGTAGAGAGCCTGCAGTATGAAGATCAACCCGATCAGGGTCAGGATCAGCATGTGGCCGACGAGCATGTTGGCGAAGAGACGAACGCTCAGCGAGACGATCCGCATCAGCTGGCTGATCACCTCGAGCAAGTAGAGCAGAGCGAGCGGGACCGCCCAGACGATGCTGAACTTGGGCATGCCGCCCGGCAGCCAACTGGCGAAGTACCTACCGGTGCCGTTCCAACGAATGCCTTCGAGGTGCGAGAAGAAGATGGTCATCAGGGCCAGCATCAGCGTCACCGAGAGCGAGGAGGTGGCGGCGTAGATGCCGAGCGTCGGCAGCTCGAGCCCGAATATGTGGAAGGTCTCGCCGGTTAGAGGCAGCGGGATGAAGCTGATGAAGTTGAGCACCAGGATGAAGAGGAAGAGGCTGGCCACGTAGGGGAACCAGCGTCCCATCGCCTTGGTCGGCAGGCCCTGCGCCGCAATCCCGTCCTGCGCCATGTCGTAGACCATCTCGCCGACGGTCTGGCGCCGTCCAGGATCCTGACGCAGGCGCAGGCGCATGAGCACGAGCGCGAGCACGATCGTCGTGATCGTGCCGAGAAAGAGATAGGCAACCGCCTTGGTGATCGAGAGGTCGATCGTCACCGGGCCGAGGTGGATTGCGGGAATCTCGATCCAGGGCTTGAGCACGAACTCCTCGGAGGGATCGAAGTCGCCACTCGCGAACGCCGAGCCGGGCAGTGCCAGGGCGACGAGCGAGACCGCCGCGAGCACCCGGCCGAGGCGAAGCGCGGCGAGCGAGCGGCTCATCGGAGCGGCTCCGCCGAGAAGTAGCTGTGCAGCGAGAGCGCCAGCTCGATCGAGAAGGCGAGCAGGTAGAGCAGAGCGGCAGCGATCGCGACCTCCTGGTTGGAGACCGCAACGAGTATCAGCACCACGCCGACGACGAGCGAGCGGAAGATCATTCCGAGGCCGGCCGCGGCCGATGCGCCGACGTCACCGGCGCCGAGCGGAAAGCGGGCCAGCAGGAAGCCGAACGCCTGCCCGGCAACCCAGAGCGCCGCCGCCAGCGCCCAGCCGCGCAGCGGCCAGCCGGCGGCCCAAAAAACCGGCAGCGCCAGGAGGATGAATGCCGAGGCGACAAGCGGCGGCCGCGTCCGGTCCGGCAGCGGCCGCGGTGCTGACAAACGGCTCGACTTCGACGGACTCAGTTCAAAAACCCCCGGTAACGCCGGTAGACGACGAAGATGCCCGCGAGAATACCTGCGGCCGCTCCGACCACCGCTCCGACCGCTGCAGTTCCCAGCAGCCAGCCGATCAGGGCGCCGAAACCCGCCGCTACCACGATCGTCGCAACAAGGAGTCCACCGGCCCCCGCGGGCTGAAAAGACGGGCCCGGTGAACGCTCCATGCCGGCGCCGAGGATACCAGCGTTTCTGCGCCGATGAGCGCCGGATCAGGCGCTGCGGCGCTCATCCTGTTGCGCCTCGCGACGGGCTCGCCTACGCGCGCGCGGGCTCGCCACCCTGACGATCTCGAGCACGTAGACGATGTAGGCCGAAGCCGCCAGAACGGAAAACCCGATGGCGCCGTCGGCGATGCTCGGCCAGAGCTGCCAGTGGCCGTGCGCATGCGGGGCAAGAAAGCGAGTGGCCAGTGCCGCTCCGGCCAGCGTCGCGCACCACAGATACATGGTCAGCACGGCCTGGCGCTGCGTGAAGCCGCGATCGATGAAGCGGTGATGAAGGTGGAAGCGGTCGGCCGAGTAGATCGGCTTACCGTGCTTGATCCGCTTGGCGACGACGAACGAGGTGTCGAGAATCGGAATCGCCAGCACGATCAGGGGAAACGCGAGCGCGACGGCCGCGGCGGTCTTGAACAGGCCCTCGACCGAGATCGCCGCCAGCACGAAGCCGAGCAGGAGCGCGCCCGAGTCGCCCATGAAGATGCGCGCCGGATAGAAGTTGTGGCGCAGGAAGCCGAGCGCTGCACCGAAGACGATCGCCGACAGGATCGCCGGCTGGGCGCGATTGAGCGAGAGCGCGATCAGGCAGAAGGTGAGGGCGGAGATGGCGCAGACCCCGGCGGCAAGCCCGTCGAGCCCGTCGAGGAAGTTGACCATGTTCATGATCGCGACGATCCAGAGGATGGTGACGGTGATACCGAACCACTTCGGCAGCGCCCCCACCCCGATCACGGGGAGGGTGAAGTGGTCGACGTAGACGCCCAGCCCGGCGGTCACGCCGGCGGCCAGCACCTGCCCGCCGAGCTTCTGCCACCAGACCAGATCGCGAGCGTCGTCGATCGCTCCGACGACGGTGGCGATGCTCGCCCCGATCAGAATCGCCCTGAGCGGCCGGGAGGGATCGAGAAAGGCGAGCGCCGGCACGAGGATGGCGAAGTAGAGCGCGATCCCGCCCAGCCTGGGAATCGGCAGCTCGTTCAGGCGCCGTTCGCCGGGCTCATCCACGGCGCCGATCCGCCTTGCCAGCGAGCCGATCGCCGGCGTGAGCGCAAGCGCGATCACCAGCGCGAGGACAAAGCCGAAGATGACCTCCCGGGGCATGCTGATGGCGGCGAGTTGGGGCGCCAGGTTCATCTCCGTAACCGTACTACCGGCGCCAGAGCCTATCCCGGTAGGAAGGTGCAGTAACCGCGGAAGCCCGGATAGAGCGGACGCTTCGCGCAAAGCGCGGTCGAACGCGCGCGAAGGGCGGCGAGGTCGGCATCCGGCTTCAGAGCGCCACTGATGATCGCCGCCACCTCGGTCATGTCCTCCTCGTCGAAGTCGCGCCTGGTGACGGCGGGCGAGCCCAGCCGCAGGCCCGAGGTCTCGCTTCGCGGGGCGCTCGTCGAAGGGAATCGCGATCTCGTTCGCGCTTACCCCGACTTCATGCAGGCGGCTCTCTGCTTCCGCGCCCGTCCAACCGCTCGAACGTAGATCGACGACCAGCAGGTGCGTGTCGGTTCCGCCGGTGAGCGGGTCGAGATCTCGTGCGGCCAGCTCGGCGGCGAGCCGGTCGGCATTGGCGCGCACCCGGCGCTGATAATCCGCGAATCCCTGCGAAGCGGCGATCTCGAAGCAGATCGCCTTGGCCGCGATCGTGTCGAGTAACGGCCCGCCCTGGAGGACGGGGAAGACGGCCTCGTCCAGCGCGCGGGCGTGCTCGTGCTTGCAGAGGATGAAGCCGCCGCGAGGCCCGGCCAGCGTCTTGTGGGTCGTAGAGGTGACGAAATCGCAGAGGGGCGCGGGATTGGGGTGCAGGCCGGCGGCGACCAGTCCGGCGAAGTGGGCCATGTCACAGAGCAGGAGCGCCCCCACCTCGTCGGCGATCTCGCGAAACCTCTCGACCTGAACGATGCGCGGGTAGGCCGAGCCGCCGCAGATGATCAGCCTTGGGCGGTGCTCGAGCGCGAGTGAGCGCACCTGGTCGTAGTCGATCAGGAACGTGTCGCGCCTGACGCCGTAGGAGACCGTGTTGTAGAGCTTGCCGGAGAGGTTGGGCTCTTCCCCGTGCGTGGGGTGGCCACCGTGCGCGAACGGCAGCGAGAGGATGGTGTCGCCGGGCTCGAGGCAAGCGAGATAGACCGCTTCGTTGGCCGTCGTTCCGGCGTAGGGCTGCACGTTGGCGTGCTCGGCGCCGAAAAGCACCTTGGCCCGGTCGATCGCCAGCTGCTCGATCTCGTCGGCGATCTCGCAGCCGGGGTAGTGACGCTCGCCCGGGTAGCCGGAGGCGTATTTATTGGTGACGCTCGAGGCGAGCGCCTCGAGCACGCCCGGCCAGGCGAAGTTCTCCGAGGCGACCAGCTCGATCGTCCCCTGCTGGCGCTCGAGCTCGCGCCCGAGCAGTGAGGCGATATCTGGATCTACCTCGCTCAGGCCGGACGAGCGGTAGAAATCGAGGCTTTCGGAGGCGACACGGTGGCTCCTCTTGGTTCGCGCGCGCGAGAGGTCATCGTAACCTCAGCGGTTGCGGCTACCGGCGATCGAGAGTGTCAGATGCCGTGCCCCACTGGAGGGCGAAGCGCCAACATCCCGCGGTGGGCAGGTTGATGTTCGACGGGCCGGGCCCGCCTTTTACCGTGCGCGCCGCGACGGTTCCGACCCTCTTTGTCCCAACCATCCGCTGCGCTCTGACTGCGCAGGTCGGCGCCGAGATTGGGTGTGACCCGCGCGACCCAGAGGATCTTGTTGCTGTGATCTTTCGGCGGAGGCGAAAGAAGCGGGAGGCGAAGAGAACCGCGGTGATCTTCCCGGACACGCCGACGACATGCGGTATGTGCTGCGTCGGAGGGTGAAATCCCCCGCGCGCCCACACCGGCAGCGTGCCGAGCGACACCTGAGGATGACAAGCCGGCTACGGCTGGAGTCTCGACTTGGCCGCTAGCGTCATTCCCGCAACCGGCGAGAGCACCCGTTGCAGCGAGCATCAAGAGAGCGAGTGCGCCGAGCGATACCCGTTTCTTCGAACGCAACGAAGATAGTCGTCCGACCGATGCTCTGCCGCCACGAATAGAAAACCCGCGCGCTCGTGCGAAGACCGGAGCGGATCAGTGAAAGCTGTGAATCCCCGGCAGCGAGGCGTGGATGTCGGCGCCCGCCGAAAGCTCGATGCGCGAGCGGGAGGAGGCTTTCCAGCTCCTCGGCGATGACGTTGATCGTGCCGCCCGAGCGCTGCAGACGCCCGCGCGCGAGCAGGATCGGCTCGCCGCGCACCAGGGCGCGGTTCTGGGCATAGAGCGGCGGCATCACGATCACGTTCAGCTGCCCGGTTTCGTCCTCGAGCAGCAAGAAGGTGACGCCGTTTGCCGTCGGCGGGCGCTGGCGGGCGACGACCATCCCGGCGACCGTGACCCGCGAGCCGTTCCGCGCAGTGGGGAGATCGAGCGAGGAGAGGGTGCCGGGCGGAAGCTCGGGCCGGAGCAGGGCAAGCGGGTGGACGCCGGTGGAAAGCCCGGTCGAGCGGTAGTCGGCGAGCAGCCGCTCCCAGGCGGATTGCTCGGGCAGGGGCGGCGTGGCCACGGTCGGTGACAGAGGCAGGGCGAGCTGACGCTCCTTCCCGCCCGAGCCCGGGACGCTCCTGTCGCGCGGCGCCAGGCCGAGTTGCCAGAGAAGCGCCCGCCGCGGCTGGCCGAACGAGTCGCAGGCGCCCGCCGAGACGAGCGCGCTCAGCGTCCGCTCGTCGAGTCCGCTTCGCTGCGCCAGCTGGCAGACGTCGGCGAAGGCTCCTCCCCGCTCCCGCTCTGCCACCAGCGCCTTGGCCCCCGCGGCGCCGAGCGCGCGCACGAGCAGCAGCCCGATCCGCACCGCCCCGTTCTCCACCCGGCTGGTGGCGGCGCTCGCGTTCACGTCCACGGGCAGCACGGTCAGCCCGCGGCGCTGCGCATCCCGCACCAGCGCCGCCGGCGAGTAGAAGCCCATCGGCTGGGCGTTCAAGAGCGAGGCCAGATACTCGGCCGGGTAGTAGTGGCGCAGCCAGGCCGACTGGTAGCCGAGCAGCGCGAAGGCGGCGGCGTGCGACTTGGGGAAGCCGAAGCCCGAGAAGCTGGCCAGCTTGTCGTAGACCATGTCGGCCGTCTCGGGATCGACTCCCTTTGCGGCCGAGCCGGCGATGAAGCGCTCGCGGTAGGCCTCGAGCGCCTCGGCGCTGCGCTTGCGACTCATCGCCCGGCGCAGTCCCTCCGCCTCGCCCACGCTGAAGCCGGCCAGCGCCATCGCCACCTCCAGCACCTGATCCTGGAAGACGACCACCCCGAGCGTCTCGCGCAGCGGCTCCTCCAGCAGCGGATGGTCGTAGGGGACGACTGAAGTTCGGGTCGGCGTCGCAGGCGGCGGCGGTGCTCGACGTAGGGGTGGATGGCCTTGCCCTGGATCGGGCCGGGGCGCACGAGCGCCACCTGTACGGTCAGGTCGTCGAGGTTGGCGGGCAACGTCTGGGGCAGGCTCTGCATCTGGGCCCGGCTCTCGATCTGGAACGAGCCGACCGTGTCGGCGCGCTGGATCTCGGCGTAGATGGCCGCGTCGTCGAGCGGGATGCGCGAGAGGTCGATCGGCTGGCCGTGCAGGCGCGCGATCTCCTCGACGCAGGCCTCGACCGCCGAGAGCATGCCCAGCCCGAGTAGATCCATCTTGAGGAAGCCCGCATCGGCGCAGGAGTCCTTGTCCCACTGGCAGATCTGGCGCCCGGCCATCGCGGCCGGCAGCACCGGCACCAGCTCGACCAGCGGTCGCGAGGAGATGACCATCCCGCCCGGGTGCTGGGAGACGTGGCGGGGCAGGCGTGCGATCTCGGCGGTCAGGGCGGCGAAGGCCCGCCAGCGCCTGGAGCCGAGCTTCTGCTCGGCGTCGGGCAGACGCTTCAGCTCGTCGGCCACCTCGCGCGCATCCCAGCTGTCAGAGAGACGGGCCAGCCGCTCCAGCTCGCCGAAGGGCAGCCCGAGCGCCTTGCCGACGTCTCGGATCGCGCCGCGCGAGCGGTAGGTCGGGAAGCTGGCCACCAGCGCCGCGTGCTCTTTTCCGTAGCGCTCGACGATGCGCACGATCAGCTTCTCGCGGATGTCGCGCGGGAAGTCGAGGTCGATGTCGGGCACGCCGGCCATCTCGCGATTGAGGAAGCGCCCGAGCGAGAGATCGGCGGCGACCGGATCGACGTGCGAGAGCCCGGTCAGGTAGCAGACGATCGAGCCGACCGAGCTGCCGCGCCCGCGCCCGGGCGGCAGCACGCTGCGCGGCGAGCCCGTCCCGCGCACCTGGGCGGCAACCTCGCGCGCCAGCTCCAGCACCTCGTGGTGCAGGCAGAAAAAACCCGCCAGTCCCAGCTCCTCGATCAGCTTCAGCTCCTCGTCTAACCGAATACGCGCCTGAGAAGCAAGGCGCGTATTCGGCGAATAACGCTCGGAGAAAGCGAGCTCGCATATCTGTGCCAAGCGTCTGATTGCAGGCTCTCCGCCGTCAGAGAAATCCGGATAGCGATAGCCCAGCTCCTCGGTCAGGTCGAACTCGAGCCTCGAGGCCAGCTCGCCCGCCCGCGCGACGGCGCCAGGGTCGGAGGCGAAGCGCTCCGCCATCTGCTCGGGCGAGAGCAGAACGCTCTCGTGGTTACCGCGCCGCTCCTGCTCGCAGGCCTCGAGCGAGGTGTTCTCGCGGATGGCGACGAGCACGTCCTGAAGCAGGCTGCGGCGGCGCGAATGGGCATGGACGTCGCCTGTGACCACCGTCTCGACACCGAGATCGCTCGCGAGCCCACGCAGGGCGGCGTTTCGACGCTCGTCGCCGCGTTCGTAGGGTCGCTGCAGCTCGACGAAGAAGCGCTCCCGACCAAAAGCGCTCGCCAGCTCGCCCGCGGCGTTCGGCTCGCGCACGCCGAGCCCGTGCCGGGCGCAGCCCGAGAGGCAGACGAGCCCTTCGTTTCGCTCGATCAGCTCCTGGATGGGAAGAGCCGGTGCTCGCAGCTCTCGCTCCCTCCCGGGCGGCCGCGTGTGCGCGTGCGCGCGCGTGACCAGCCGGCAGAGGTTCGAGTAGCCCTGCCTCGTCTCGACCAGAACCGTCACGTGCGCGCCGCCCTCCAGCGTCAGCTCGCAGCCGGTGATCGGACGCAGCCCCAGCGCCTTGGCCGCATGCGCGAACTCCATCGAGCCGTAGAGCCCGTCGTGGTCGGTCAGTGCCAGCGCCTCGTAGCCCAGCTCGACCGCGCGGGCAGCCAGCTCCTCGGGCTGCGAGGCCCCGTCGAGGAATGAGAACGAGGAATGAGCATGCAACTCTGCGTACATCGCTCGCCCTGCCTCTACAGCAACCGGCGACGAGCGAGTGAGCGAGAGCCGTACTGCCTCACTTGCTCATTGTAGCGAACGTATGTTCGATCGAGTCAGGGTGTTACCTATGATCTCCAGATGGATCTGCCTGAGGAAATCAAGTCGTACTACGACCAGGGCGGAGAGCTCGAGCTCGGGTCCGGCGACGGCGAGTGGGACGCTGTGCTCCTGCCCGGGCCGCTCTACCACCTGCCCGATCGAGCCGAACGGCTCGCGGCCTGGCACGAGACTCGTCGCGGTGCCGGCCCGGCGGTCTGATCATCGCTGCGGCGATCTCGAGCTTCGCTCCGGTGCTGTGCTACGACTCCGATCTCGATTCGTTCGGGCGCAGGAAGGCGAGCGCTTCTTCGAGGGTCGTATAGAAGTGAAACGGGGCTTCCGCGTGAGTCTGGAAATAAGCTTCGAACATGCGCGAGAGGCCGAACTTGAGCGGCGAGTCGCCGGTGACCATCACGAGGCGTCCCTTCAGCTTGTTTGTACCGGCTTTTTCTTTTCCGGCCATTGCGCCCATCGTCGCGATACGCTCGATGTCTTGCGCCCTCATGCCCGTCGCGTTCAAGCCGCTGACGTCGTTGATCCTGTCCATGCCCGGTCGAAAACGCGGACTTGTCAGCCACTCGCGGGTCGCGGCGATGAAGTTCTCGGCCTGCGGTTCTCCGGACATCCGGATGATCACCAGGGACGGGTCGTGCCAGATGAGCTCATATTCCATGAGTAGAGGTTGATCGGCGGCGCCTCGCGGATATTGATGCGACGGAGCCGAAGCGCTGTTTGAACCCGGCGTCAAGCCCGGTGTCAGCACCTCACGCGCTCCGAGCAGCGTCAGGTGCGAGCCGCTCTCCAACGTCAGCTCGCAGCCCGTGATCGGGCGCAGGCCCAGCGCCTTGGCAGCGTGGGCGAACTCGAGCGAGCCGTAGAGCCCGTCGTGGTCGGTCAGCGCCAGCGCCTCGTAGCCCAGCTCGACCGCCCGCGCCGCGCCGGGAGACTGTCGCGCCGAAGAAGTGGGCTTGTTTCGTCTAGCGCTACCGTTCTGGCACCATCCCAGCCATGGCGATGGAAACCCCGGACGAGAACTCGCTCGAAATCTACGAAGAGGTGCTGGCCGGGCTGCAGCTGCGCCGGCCCGAGATCGTCAGCAGAAAGATGTTCGGGCTGCCCTCGCTGATGATCGCCGGCAAGCCTTTCGCCGCGCTGAACGGCGAGGAGATGGTCTTCAAGCTCTCGGGCGAGGCGCTCGAGCGGGCGCTGGCGCTAGAAGGAGCCGAACCATTCGATCCCATGGGCGGACGCCCGATGAAGGCCTGGGTGCAGGTGCCGCCCGAGCACGCCGAGCTCTGGCCGGATCTAGCCGAGGAAGCCCTGCACGCTTTTCTGGATCACCAGCTCTGAGCGGGCGCCGGGCGGGCGGCAGGCGAGATCTCTTCTCCGGTTACGTGTTTAAAAATCGCCCGCAGGGCACACGACGGTTTCATGACCGATCGCTCTTCTGCGACTTCCGAGGGCGAGCCTCTGCTCGCCCGGCTGGCTCACGCTATCGCGGCTCACCGGCTGATCGTGATCGGCGCCTGGCTGGCGCTGACGGTGTTCGGGGCCTTCTCGGCAGGTCAGGTCTCGAAGCGCTGGTTCCAGAGCTTCTCGATTCCCGGCTACTCGGCCTACGAGGCCAATCAGCGCACGCTCGCGACCTTCGGCAACGGCGAGCAGGCGCCGCTGGTGGCGGTCTTCCACAGCTCCGGTGACGTGACCAGGGCTGCCGGAATCGGGAAGGCGATAGCCGCGGCGGCGGCCGTCAATCCCGGCTCCCGTGTCTCTTCTTTCTGGTCGACCGGCAGCCACGCCTACATTTCCAAGGACGGTCACACCGCCTTCGCAGAGATCTATCCACCCGGAACACCCGGCTTCAACTCGAGCACGCGCATCCCGCAGGTGCGCGCGCAGCTGAAGGCGAACGCGCCGGCCGGCATCCAGACCTACCTGACCGGGCGGGACGCCCTCTACCAAGCCGAAACCGGTGGAAGCAACGGGCCGAGCGTGCTCACCGAGGCCGTGATCGGCGGACTTGGCTGTCTGGTCATCCTGTTCTTCGTCTTCGGGACGGCGCCGGCGGTGCTGGTACCGCTGCTGATCGCAGTGGCGGCGATCTTCAACACCTTCACGCTCGTCTGGGGACTGACTTATCTGACGAACGTGTCGATCATCGTCCAGTTCCTGATCGCTCTGGTCGGGCTCGGGGTGGCGATCGACTACTCGCTGCTGATGATCTTCCGCTTCCGAGATGAGCTGCGAGACGGAAAGGACAAAGAGACCGCGCTCGTGGAGACGATGACGCACGCCGGTCGCTCCGTGATCGTCTCGGGATCGACCGTCGCCGTGGGATTGCTCTCGATGATCTTGCTGCCGCTGCCGTTCATCCGCTCGATCGGGATCGGCGGCATGCTCATACCCGCGGTTTCGGTGCTGGCCGCCATCACGCTTCTGCCGGCGCTACTGGCGGTGTTCGGGACGAAAATCAACAGCTGGCGCCTGCTACCGAAGCGCTTCGTCGATCGCGGTCATCCCGAGCATGGCTGGTGGGGCGACTGGGCCGGATTTGTCATGCGGCGACCAGTTCCGGTCGCGGCCGTCGGTCTCGCGATCGTCGCCGCGCTCGTCTACTACGGTGTGCAGCTGAACCCGAGCGAGGCGCAGGCGAAGGATTTCCCCGGCAAGGGCGACGCCATCAACGGCCGCGCCGCGCTGGCGCAGGCCGATATCTCGCCGGGAGTGATGAAGCCCTTCGTGGTGCTGGTCGAGAACGGCGGGAGCCGGCAGCCGATCGTCGCGAAGCTGCGCGCTACGAAAGGGGTCGCGGCGGCCGTCGCGCCTCCCGACTGGCGCAAGGGCTCGAGCAGCCTCGTCGAGGCCTTCTCGACCACGGATGGCTCTGCGAAGGCAACCAGGGGGACGATCAACCGCGTCCGCTCCGAGCTGGAGAGCACAAGCGGGACGCTGGGTGGTCTGGCGGCCGAAGAGCGCGATTTTGTCAGCGCCGTCTACGGCAACTTCGTCTACGTGCTCGCCTTCGTGGTACTGCTCACCTTCATTCTGCTTGCGCGCGCCTTCCGCTCGATACTGCTGCCGCTGAAGGCCGTGGTCCTGAACCTCGTCTCGCTCGTAGCCGCTTACGGGATCATCGTCTTCATCTTCCAGAACGGCCATGGCGCACACGCGATCTGGAACGTTCACGCCACCGCCTCGATCATCCCCTGGATACCGCTGATGATCTTCGCCTTCCTCTACGGCCTCTCGATGGACTACGAGGTCTTCATGATCTCCCGCATGCGGGAGATCTACGACGAGACCGGCAACACCCGGCGAGCCGTCTGCCTCGGGCTGTCGCGGACGGGCAAGCTGATCACGAGCGCTGCGCTGGTGTTGATGCTCGCCTTCTTCGTGCTCTCCACGGGCCCCGGCGTCGACATCAAGCAGTTCGGCATCGGCCTCGCGGCCGGAATCATCTTCGACGCGACCGTGATCCGCGCCCTGCTCGTGCCCGCGCTCATGCGGCTGTTCGGGGAATGGAACTGGTGGATGCCGCGCCCCGTCGCTCGAGCGCTTTTCGTACCGGTCAGAGAGCCTGTCCCGCAGCGCTAGTCGCTACGAGCCGATCACGCCTTCTGCGCGAACCAGCCGCCGCGCACGGCGTCGTGGAACACCACCACGCCCATCCCGTCCGCGAGCACGCAGTCGAAGTAGCGGCGGTAGACGGGCTCCTCCGTCCACCAGCGGTCGACCACGCGCCACTCCTCTCGGATCAACGCGACCTGCTGGCGATTGATCAGCAGCGGTACCCCGGCCGCATTCGTCTCGACCAGGGCCGCCCGCGGCGCGTTCAGGGCTCTGGTCAGGCCCCGCGGAGTGGGATGGGAATGGCGGTCACCGCCCTCGACGCTCGCCAAGCGAGCCGTGCTCGACATCTTTGCTCCGGCTAATCGTCACGCGGGACGAGCAGTGCGCGCGCCTCGGGGATGCGCGACCAGGGCGCAACCTCGACGACGCCGCAGACCGACCCCGGCCCCGTGCTCGCCCGTACCTGCTTCAGCCCCTGCGCCAGCTTCGCCTCCAGCTCGCCTCCGGCCGCGAGCTGCAGCTGCTCGCCCGTCTCCTCGGCCAGCGTCTCCAGCTCCAGCCCCAGCTCGAGCACCGGCGAGGGAATCTCGGCCAGCTTCGAAGAGAGAGCCGCCGAGATGCGGCCGCGCTCGGCGCTCGGCTGGCGCAGGGTGGCCTTGCGGCGCCAGGAGCCGCCGCCGGCCAGCCTTGCCGAGAGGACGAGCGAGCGAATGAAGCGCCCGCCTCGCTCGGGCCGGGCGAGCAGGCGCTCGATCAGTACCGAGAAGGTCCTTCTGAGCGTGAGCTCGTTTGCGACCGCCTCGGGGAAGGCGATCGACTCGGCGATATCGGCGGCGGGCGCCCTCCCTTGCACACGCCCGGCCATCTCGCCGCGCGCCAACTCCCAGGCCCGGCGCACTTCCCGGCCCAAGCGCTCGCCCGCGGCGCCGCCCGGGATCAAGATCAGCTGCCCGATCGTGCGCACGCCCAGCTGCTGCAGGCGCTCGCGCTCGGGCGCGGGCAGCGGCAAGAGCTCGAGCGGAAGTGGCGCCAGAAACTCCTCGGTCTGCTCTTCGGGCACGATCAGCGCCTGCCCCGGCCGGGCCACGCTCGCCGCCGCCAGCGCCGCGAAGCGCCGGCCGGCCGCACCCAGCCTCGGCTCCCAGAAAGGCCCGACGGCCAGAAGCGTGCGCTCGAGCACCTGCTCTAGCCCGCGGTAGAGCCGCTCGACATGGCGCGTCTCGAAGTAGAGGCAGCCCGGCTCCTCGGGCTCGACGGCGATACCGACATCCTCCAGCCGACGCAGCAGATGCTCCCACTCGGCTTCGATACGGGCCGGATCGGGCGCAACCAGGCAGAGTTTCGAACACACGGAGAGCGCCTCCCCCAGGCGCATCCCCGGCCTAACCCCTGCCTCTGCGGCCTTTGCCGTCACCGGCCCGATCACATTATTGCTCCCTGGCGGTGGCTCAAGTGTCAGCGGCCGTCCCTGAAGCTCCGATCGTCCCGCCAGGACTGCTCGCAACTCAAAACCCGGGATTAGGAGACAGGCAATCATAGGGAACATATGTTCTACACGAACGGACGTTCGCCTGCAAGCCCATCACGCCACGCTGCCCGGTCTGCGAATGCGCGCCCCCGGCCGAGCGGTGATCAGAGCCTAGATTCGGCTCAGTGGTACCAGTCGTGCAACCAGCGGTGCGCGCGCAGCTTCTCGATCTGATCGGGCGTGAGCGGGCCCGCATCGCCGGCGGCGATGTTCGACTCGACGTGCGGAACACTTCGCATCCCCGGGATGACCGTCGAGACGACAGCGGGAAGCAGGCAAAAGCGAAGCGCGATCTCGGGTAGCCGCTCGAGCGGTATCTCCAGATCGGCGGCGATCTTGTTCACGGCCTCCCAGGCTTCGGCCTTGCGGTTGCCCCTGAAGTAGTGGGCGCGGAAGTCGCCCTGCTCGAAGACCGTGTCGGGCGTCACCTTGCCGGTGAGGGCCCCCTCGTCGAAGGGCACGCGGGCGATGACGCCGACGTCATGCCGCTCGCAGGCCGGGAAGAGGTTGTCCTCGGGCGCCTGGTCGAAGATGTTGTAGATGACCTGCACGCTGTCGACCAGACCGGTCTCGACCAGCTTCAGCGCCGAATCGGGCTGGGCGTCGTTGACCGAGACGCCGAAGAAGCGAATCTTGCCCTCGCGCTTGAGCTGCTCGACTCCCTCCAGCCAGCTGCCCTTGCCGACCCAGGTATCCGACCAGACGTGGAACTGCTGCACGTCGATCACGTCGATAGCGAGATTGCGCAGGCTCTCCTCGGTGCGCGCGATCACGTGCGCGGCGGAGAAGGCCGCGTCGGCCGGAGTCTCGTCGCTGGCCGGCCACTCCCAGTTGGCCGGGTTGATCTTGGTGGCGATCAGCACCTCGGGGTGCTCGCGCTTGATCTGCCCGACCAGCTTCTCGCTGTGGCCGGAGCCGTAGACGATGGCGGTGTCGAGGAAGTTGACACCGAGCTCGACCGCGCGGCGCATCGCGGCGAGCGAGTCCGCGTCGGTTCCGCCCTTCCAGGCGTCCGCGCCTACCCCCCAGGTGCCGAAGCCGATCTCCGATACCTCGAGCTCCGTCCGGCCCAGTCTGCGGTAGCGCATGACCAGAGCTTATCGACGCCCGAGCGCGCGGCGAATCGGCAGCGCCGGACTCGGCTTGATTCTCGCTCGACTCTGAACGAGACTCTCGACCTGAGATGCAGAACGGTCGGATGCCACCCGGCGGACATGAGCGAATCGAGCTGGCGCTCGGTGACATCACGCTCGAACGCGTCGATGCGATCGTCAACGCGGCCAACCCGGAGCTGCGCGGCGGTGGCGGAGTGGACGGGGCGATCCATCGCGCCGGCGGGCCCGAGATCATGGCGGAGTGCCGTAAGATCGGCCACTGCGCGCCAGGCGAGGCCGTCGTCACCGGCGCCGGCAGGCTCCACGCGCGCTTCGTGATTCATGCCGTCGGCCCGATCTGGCAGGGCGGCGGCGCCGAGGAGGAGCTGCTCCTCGCCTCCTGCCACGAGCGAGCGCTCGAGCTGGCGCGTGAGCACGGCTGCCGCACGATCGCTTTCCCCGCTATCTCCACCGGCGCCTACGGTTATCCGCCGCAGCTAGCCGCGCCGATCGCCCTGGCAGCGACGAGCGAGGCGCTCATCCGGCTACCGCTGATCACGAAAGTGCGCTTCGTCTTGATCGATGAGGCGCTGCACGACGTCTACGGGCTGGCGCTGGCGAACCTGAAGTGACTAGGTCTCCTTCGCTTCCTTGACGATCAGTGCCGGCCGGCCTCGCGACGGCGGAGCCTACAGTCCGAGCCGCTCGAGCGTGGCCCGGTCACGACGCCAGCGCGGCTCGACCTTCACCTTGAGGTCGAGGAAGACTCGGTGCTCGATCAACTGCTCGATCTCGGGCCGCGCCCGGACGCCGATCTCTTTGACCATCCGCCCGGCCCTCCCGACCAGAATCTGCTTTTGCGAGTCGGTCTCGACCACGATGCGCGCCCTGATCACTCGCTCGGTGATCTCCTCCACCTCGACCGAGAGCGAGTGCGGGACTTCGTCGCGCGTGAGAGCGAGCGCCTTCTCGCGGATCAGCTCGCCCAGGCGCAGCTCGAGCGGCATATCGGTGATGACGTCGCGCGGGAAGTAGGCGACACCCTCGGGAAGCAGCCCGAGCAGCTCGTCGCGCAGGTCGGGTATCCCGTCGCCGGTCTTGGCGCTGACCGGATGCAGCGCGTGGAAGTCACCCAACTCGGCGGCGGTCTTCATCTGCGCGGCGATGTGGCCCGGCTTCTGCTGATCGACCTTGTTCAGCACGATCAGTACCGGCACGCCGAGCGCGAACACAGTCTGGGCGATGAAGCGGTCGCCGGCGCCGATCCGTTCCTGCGAGGAGAGCACGAACATGACCGCATCCACATCCTCGAGCGAGTTCGAGACGGTGTGCTGCATGCGCTCGGTCAGAGGATCGAGCGGGCGCTGAAAGCCGGGCATGTCGACCAGCACGAGCTGGTAGCCCTCTCCGTTCGCGATTCCGAAAATGCGCCGCCGCGTGGTTTGCGGCTTGTCCGAGACGATCGCGACCTTGCCGCCGCAGAGCGCGTTGACGAGCGTGGACTTGCCAACGTTGGGACGGCCGGCAACGGCGACGAAGCCGCTCTTCAGCTGCTCGGTCATGCGAATATCTGGAAGAACGCCAGCGTCACGAGCGCCCCGATCACGCCGCCGTAGGTGACCTCGAGGGCTGAGTGAAAGCCCGCCTCGACTCGTGTCTGCGCTACCAGGAACGCCATTATCAGGGCCAGCGACGAGATCAGGAAGCGGTGATCGCCGGCGGGAATCAGGTAGGTGATCGCCATCCAGGCTGCGAAGGCGAGCGCTGAGTGGCCGGAGGGTAGGCCACCCCGAAGCGGCGTCCCGCGATGGGTCAGCGCTTTGGTCACGATGACGACGATGATCGTGACCAGCAGCGCGACGAGCGTCGGATACACAGGTGCCCGCTCGGCCCGGGTGAGCAGGCGCGTGCTCGGGTTCGCGATGCGATCCTCGAAGATGAGAAAGCCGACCGCGACGGCGGTTGCGGTCGAGATCAGAACGGCGCCGGCGGCCATGTCCTTGGCCAACTTGGCCATCGGGTCGAAGCTCGTCGTCGACACGTCGATCGTCGCCTCCAGTGCGCTGTTGACCATCTCGGTGATGAGTACGAAGGCGATCACGAGAATGATCGCGATCAGCTCCAATCGCTGGACGCCCACAACAACCGCGGCAATCAGCACAGCGATCGCGATGAGCAGGTGGATGCGCATGTTGCGCTGCGTCCGGACGGCGTGAATGACACCCTGAAAGGCGAAGTTGAAGCTGTCGATGAGCGAGATTCGCGACCGGGGGCTCATATCGATTCGTAGCGGTTCTCCCGCTCCTCCATAGCGGGCCCATGCTCGTAACCGAGCAGGTGCAAGAGGCCGTGTACGAGTGGTTTTCGCCACTCGACCCCCACCACCTCGGGGCAGATGACGACATCGCCGAGCTGGCGCGGAAGGCCGGCCGGCAGGTCGTCACGTCGATCGATCGGGAAGGAGAGCACGTCGGTTACCTCGTCGATCGCCAGATGCTCGCGCTTGAGCGCTCGGATCTCCTCAGCGCCGACGAAGCTGAGCCCGAGCTCGCCTTGGGCGACGCCCTCGGCTCCGAGCACCTTGCGGGCAAGCGCGGCGGCGGCCTGCTCTTGAACGGCGGCGCCGCTTCTGTTGTCGATCTCGACCACGATCATCACATTCCAAGCCGGCTAGCGGCGCCGCTCGGCGCCCGTCGCCTCGACGTGGCGCTTGTAGGCCTCGACGATTCGCTGCACCAGCTTGTGGCGGACGACATCCTCGTGACCGAAGCGGACGAAGGCGATGCCTTCGATGTCGGCCAGGATCTGCTGCACCTGGATCAGGCCGGAAGCCTGTTCCTTGGGCAGATCGACCTGGGTGATGTCGCCCGTGACGACAACGCGCGAGCCGAAGCCGAGCCGGGTCAGGAACATCTGCATCTGCTCGGGGGTGGTGTTCTGGGCCTCGTCGAGGATGATGAAGGAGTCGTTGAGCGTACGCCCGCGCATGAAGGCGAGCGGCGCCACCTCGATCGTGCCGCGCTCGATGTAAGCGGATAGCTTCTCGGCGTCGAGCATGTCGTAGAGAGCGTCGAAGAGCGGGCGCAGATAGGGATCGACCTTGGCCAGCAGGTCGCCCGGCAAGAAACCGAGTCGTTCGCCAGCCTCGACCGCGGGGCGAGTGAGGATGATGCGCCCGACCTGTCCTTCGCTGAGCGCGGCGACCGCGAGGGCCATCGCCAGATAGGTCTTGCCGGTGCCCGCAGGGCCGATGCCGAAGGTGACCGTACGCGAGCGGATAGCGTCGACGTAGCGCTTCTGGTTGACGGTCTTGGGGGTGATCTTCTTGCCCCGATGGCGCCAGACGACCTCCTCGAACACCTCGCGTACGTCCTCGCTCTGGTCGAGAGCGCCCAGCACCGCGTCGACCGAGCCCGGCCCGACCTCCTGCCCGTCGTCGATCAGCGCGACGATCTCCTCGATCACCGTGCGCGCCTGTGCGACTTCGGCCTTTTCGCCCTCCAGCGTGATCCGGTTGCCGCGCAGCCTGATCGTGCAGTCGAGACGTTCGCGCAAGGCCTCGAGCACGCTGTCCGAGACGGCGGCGAGCTCGGCCGCGACTTCGTTGGACATCGTCAGTACGTCCTGCATTCGGGAGTCAGTGTAGGTGCTGGACCAGGCGTTCGTTCCCTGCCGAGGCGCCTCCCTTGTCTCCAAACGCCACGTCCCCGTGCCTGGCACCAGGACATGTCCCTGGCGCACACGGCTATAAGACGAAGGCTTCCTGCAAAACGCCCGAATGCGGAGAGAATTCCGAGAATCGGCACATTCCTGCGGAGCTTCGCTGATTCCCCTGCAGTACTGGCTCTTTCCCGTCGCTGGCAACGCCCATTTCGGACATGTACCCGTGCCTGGCACCAGCGGTTAGGCCAGCGCCTCGCGCACCAGCTGCGAGACGACCGAGCCGTCGGCGCGACCCGAGACCTGGGGCATGACGTCGGCCATCACGCGCCCGAGGTCGCGGATGTTGGTTGCGCCGACCGCGGCGACGGCGTCGTCGATGATCTCTTCCAGCTCCGCACGGGAAAGCGGCGGCGGCATGAACTCCTCGAGGATCTTCAGCTCCGCCTCCTCGCGCTCGGCCCGCTCGGGACGATTGCCGGCGCGAAAGGCCTCGGCGGCCTCGACCCGCCGCTTGCGCTCGCGCTGCAGCACCTGCAGCTCCTCGTCACCCGAGAGTGGCCGAAGCAGACTCTTCTCGGCGGAGCGAAGTGCGGCCAGGATCAGGCGCAGCGTGTCGCGGCGCAGCTCGTCCTGGGCGCGAATTGCGTCGGCGAGCTCCGTCTCGATTCGCTTGATCACCTCAGTCCTCCCGCTCGGCTTCGGCCAGCGCCAGCGCCGGCATCTGACCGCCCAGATCGCGTCCACCGAGCAGGTGCCAGTGCAGATGGAAGACCGTCTGCCCGGCGCTCGACCCGACGGTACAGAGCACACGGTAGTCCTCGAGCCGAAGCGCGCGCGCCGTGTCGGCGATGAACTCGAGCATTCGCAGCGCCTCGTCGGGCGGAAACTCGCCGATCTGGCGGAAGGTGTCGATGTGACGCTCGGGCACGATCAACATGTGGACCTCCGCCTTCGGGTTGACGTCCTCGACGGCGATGAAGCCGTCGGCTCGGCGGATCGGAGTGCTGCTGCGCACGAGCTCGCAGAAGAGACAGTCGCTCTGGGTCATGGCCGTCTCACTTCTCCGATTATCCCCTGCTCTGTAACGTCTTTTGCCTCCGCCTGCACGATCTCACCGAGCGGGCCGTCGACGAGCCACGGCGTGTAGTCGCGGGCATACCCGCGCCCCGGCCGATCGATCAGAACGCTTTCTGTCATACCGATCTTGCCACGCCAGCGGCTCAAACAGGCATTTCCCGAAGATTCCCGCAGACGAGCGCCGCGTTCTCTCTTCACTCGGGCGGGCACGTCGTCGCGGCCCTCGGACGCCGTCCCGGGGCGGGGAGAGTAGGGAAAGACGTGCACTTTCGTGATTGTGACGCGCTCGACCAGATCGAGCGTGCGCTGGAAAGCGGCCTCGTCCTCACCCGGGAAGCCGACGATCACGTCGCTGGTGAGATTGAAGTCGTCGAGCCCCTCTAGGCGGCGAAGGAAGGTGGCCGCATCGTAATGGCGACGCATCGCGCGCAGGATCTCGTCGTCGCCGGACTGCAGCGGAACGTGCAGGTGCCGGCACGCTGTCGGCGTCGCGCGGATCGCCGCGATCAACTCCGGGTCGACGTGGTTGATCTCGATCGAGGAGAGACGCAGCCGCTCGAGGCCGGGCGTCCCGCCCGCTTCGCGCACCAGTGCGGCGAGCGAGATGCCGGCGCCGCTGTCATGAAAGCAACCGAGATTGATGCCGGAGAGAACGACCTCCTTGTGGCCCTGCTCGACGCGGCGCCGTACCTCCGCCAGCGCCTCCTCAGCCGACTTCGAGCGCGCCGGCCCGCGCACGAGCGGAACTACGCAGTAGCTGCAGCCAAACGAGCAGCCGTCCTGAATCTGGACAAAGGCTCGAACCCGCTTGGGACGGATACCGACCGCGTCGCCGGCGTGACCGACCAGCCCGGAAAGCCGCTGCGGCAGATCCGCGCTCCGCCCGCTCAGGATCGTCACGTTCTCGGGCAAGCCGGTGAAGGCGCCTTCGAGGTTGGCGCCACAACCGGTGACGTACACCTGCTTGTGCGTGCGTGCGGCCTTCGCCGCTGCTCGGCGTGACTTACCGAGCGCCTCGCGCGTGACGCAGCAGCTGTTGACGAGCGCGATCTCGGCCTCGCCTGCGCGCGCCTCCTGATGGCCCTGGGCGAGTAGTCGCTCCCGGAGCGCGTCGGCGTCCGAGTAGGAGACCTTGCAGCCGAGAAAGCGAACCGAGAACGTGGTCATGGCGCGGAGATCATCGAGAGCACACTCGCTAGGCCCAGGGTAGTTCGTCCCAGGCGGCGGGGCGTTCGGCCCGAAACGGTCCGGCGTTCGCGTAGGCCTCGGGTGGCGATGCCGTTGCCTTTTCGACGCCGGCCTCGTAGCGGCGTGCAAGACCCGAGACGGGATAGAAGACGTCCTCGTCCGGGTCGCGCGACCCGGCCATCAGGATGATGCAGGGGCTCGTTCCCGCGCCGACAAAGACGTGCTCTGTGTTCGGCGGGCAGTGGACGAAATCCCACGCTTCGAGCTCCCTCTCCTGACCCTCGACCAGGAGCCGGCACTTGCCCGCGAGCACGAGGAAGTCCTCCTGATTCGACTCGCGGTGATAAATCGCGTTCGCCTGCCCCGGCTCGAGCACGCGCAGATTGAAGCCAATTTGCGAAAAGGGCAGGTTCGTGTTCTCGAACCGGCAACCGGATCCGTGCCGTTCATTCGTCATCCAGGCGGTGTCGCGGACGTTGACGACGAACCAGCCCTCGTCGGCCGGCAGCAGGCCCGAAGGCGCCGCCTCGAGCTTCGCTTCCCCGATCATCTCCCACCCCTCTCCGGACGCGCCACGACGGCGGCCCACTCGCCCTGTTCCTGCCCGCTCGAGATTCGATACCCGGGCAGGCGCAGATCGTCGGTTGCGAGATAGCCCGAGGCGACCAGAGTCTCACACCGAAGCTCAGGCGCCAACTCTTCCAGCTCCTTCAAGCCGATGTTGCAGACGACAACCTTCGCCGGCGGCAGCGTAGCGGCGAGAACATCGGCAAGGCGCGCATCGAGCGCAATGCCGTTTACCGCCGCGTTTGTGAAGCTCGCCGCGATCGCCTCGGGATCGTTGTCGATCGCCGTGACCGGCGCAAAGCCCAGCCTGGCCGCGGCGATCGCCAGCACCCCCGAACCGCAACCGAGATCGAGCAGGCTCGCCGGCTCGATCTCCTGCAGCAGCTCGAGGCAGAGCCTGGTGGTGGGATGGGCGCCCGTGCCGAAAGCCCGGCCGGGATCGATCACGACCGGAAGGAGTCCCGCCCGAGGCTCCTCCCAGGGCGGCCCGACCCAGAGCCGCCCGATCTCGACCGGGCGGTGGAAGGCGCGCCAGTTTTCCTCCCAACCAGGCTCCACCTTCTCGGACGAGATTTCCTCGAAGCTCGCACGCAGAGCGCCCTCGATCTCCCGCCCGCCGTAGACGGCCAACTCCAGCCCGTCGGGGATATCCCGTTCCTCGAAGCCGTGGGCGGCGAACTCGAGCAGCTCCGCCCGCGCCTCCTCTGCCCGCTCGAGCGGCACGCAGACGGCAATGCGCAGCAACTCGGTCAGTGGAAGACGCCTTTCAACCGCTCGAACAGGCTTTCGTCCTGTTCGTAGGTGGCGGCGCCGGCACCCTGCTCGAACTGCTCGAGCAGCTTGCGCTGTTCCTCGTCGAGCTTGCGCGGGACGAGCACCGTTAGAAGCAGACGTAGGTCGCCGTGCCCGAAGCCCTGGAGACGCGGCATACCCTTGCCTTTGAGCGTGAGCACGACGCCGGGCTGGCTGCCCGGCTTGATCTCGACCTCCGTCTCGCCGTCCAGCGTCGGCACGGTCGCCCTGCCTCCAAGCGCCGCCTGCGTCATCGTCAACTCGAGCGTCGAGACGAGGTCGTCGCCCTCGCGCACGAAGCGCTCGTCACGAAGTACGTGAACGAGCACGTAGACGTCGCCGGCGCGGCCGCCGCGGGCGCCGACGTGCCCCTCGCCGGAGATGCGGATGGGCTGGCGATCGTGAATACCCGGCGGTATCTCAACCTCCAATTGCTTCTGCTCAACCTCGCGCCCGGCTCCGTTGCAGTTCTCACAGGGGTGCTCGATCACCTTGCCCGCACCGGCGCAGGTTGGGCAGGTATGGGTGCGCATCATCTGGCCGAAGAGACTCTGCGAGATCTGCTGGATCATTCCCTGGCCCTTGCACGCGGGGCAGGTCGTCTGCGCGCTGCCGGGTTTCATGCCCGAGCCTTCGCAGACGTGACAGACCACCTCGGCTTCGAAGGCGACCTCGCGCTTGATTCCCGTCGCCGCCTCGGCCAGGTCGATCTCGACCTCGGCGGCTATGTCGGCGCCGCGCTGCCTTCCCCGCGGCCGCGCCGCGGTTCCGAACAGCTCCTCACCGAAGAAGGCCGAGAAGAGGTCGGACAGGTTGCCGAAATCGACGCCGGTCGGCTGGTAGCCGCCGCTGCGCAGGCCAGCATGGCCGAAGCGGTCGTAGAGCTCGCGCGTCTCGGGCTTCGACAGCACCTCGTAGGCCTCGACCACCAGCTTGAAGCGCTCCTCGGCCTCGGGGTGATCGGAGACGTCGGGATGCAGCTCGCGCGCGAGCGCTCGAAAGGCCTTCTTGATCTCGAGCTCGCTGGCGCTGCGCGAGACGCCGAGCAGCTCGTAGTAGTCGCGTTCGCTGGTGGACATCTAGCTCAAGGTTAGTCGGGTGCGCTCAGGTAGAAGAGAGAGACGCTGGTTGATCCGGCGGGCATGGCCTCTTTGGGCGCCCGCGGGGGGAACCCCAACATGAACGCTAACGAGAAAACACGCACCTGCCTGTGCCGATTCCCGCACGGCATGAGCTTCGCTACAGAACAGCTACTCCTCGTAGACGTCCTCGACGAAGCGCGAAAGCTCCTGTGCGGCGGCCCTGACGGCGCCGATCGCCTTCTCGTAATCCATGCGGATCGGACCGAGCAGCGAAACCGTCCCGAGCGGGCGATGCGCCAGGCCGTAGCGGGCGCCGACCAACGAGACACCGCTGAGCGCCGGGTTCTCCAACTCCTCGCCGACGCGCACGTACGGCCGGCGCTGCTCGATCGAGGCGCGGAGCAGCTCGAGCGTGGCCGCCCGTCGCTCGAGCACCGAGAGCAGGCTGCGACAGGCGTCGAGCTCACTGCCGCGCGTGGTGTCGAGCAGCGTCGCCGCCCCACCCACGAATATGCGCTCTTCGCCGCGGCCGATCTGCTCCTCGAAGACCGGGCGTAGAACGGCGAGAAAGTCGCGCTCACTCGCACTCAAACCGGGATCCTCGACCACCTGGCGCAGCAGGCTCAGGCCAAGCGCTCGACCCTCGAAGCGCTCGTTCAGGTACTCGCGCGCCCAGTTCACCAGCCCCGAGTCGATCGCGCTCGAGAAGGCGCAGACCCGCTTGGATACCTCGCCGGTGGAAGTGATCAGCACCAGGAGAACGATCTTGGGCTGTAAAAGCAGCACCTCGACGTGGCGAACCGCGGTTGTTTCGAGTGAGGGTGCCGAGGCGAGCGCGAGCAGATGCGTCACTCCCGCCAGGATCTCGGTGGTCGCCTCGAGCGCCTCCTCCACCTCGTTCTCGGCGGCGATCAGGTCGAGCGGGAACAACTCCGCCTGGGGCGTGCGCTCGGATAGAAGCGAGTCCACGTAGTAGCGGTAGCCGCTGTCGGTGGGGACGCGCCCGGCCGAGGTGTGCGGATGGGTCAGCAGTCCGCGTTCCTCCAATTCGGCCAGCTCGTAGCGCACCGTCGACGAGGAGATGGAAAGTCCGGAGCTCTCGACCAGATGCCTGGATCCAACCGCCTGACCGGTCGTCACGTACTCCTCGACCACCATGCGCAGAATCCGGCGCTGGCGATCGCTCAGGTCAATTGCCAGAGGATCGGGCATTTGCAGGAATTTTAGCGGCGGGCGTAACCGGGTGCAGAGAAGCGCCCTCGCTCGAGCGTCCGAGCCGGTAGTTGGGATGGCGGTACGGCGAGGGAGAGAACGCGTTGCCCGATCTGCTCTTTCGAGCCGTTCTCGATCGGAGCCGTGCTCGGCCTCGCCGCTGATCCCGCCGCCCCGCCGCTGAGAGCTTCGTCCGCCGGCGCCGCAGATCGGCCGCCTCGGCCGTGCAGGCCTAGCGGAATCGGCTTTTAAGCCTCGACGAGAATCATCAAGGTTTCGGGCAGCACACCGTCATATGCCATCGCCTCGGCGCCGGCTTCGGTCTGCAGCGCCGCCATGACGGCGTCCATGTCCGGGATATTCATGAGCACGGCCGCACGATTCGGGTTCTGCGGGTCGAGAAACGTCTTGATGCCGGTAACGCCGAGCGGCCCGAAGAATTCTTCGCGCTTCGGCGAGGCAAGCCAGTGCTTGCTGTCCTTCACCTCGTGATAACCGATGACCATTGGCATGACAGCCTCCTGTTCGCTGGGCCGCGCCGAACGCGCCGGGCCCGTGCGCGGAATATGTCCATCGGCTCAGTTCCAAACCGCGGCCGCCCAGGCTTCGCCTCTCGATCAAGTTGTCAAGAGCGGCTCTAAGCCGCGAGCGTCTCGTCGGGCCAGACGATCAGCTCGGCGCTTACCGCTCCGCCGAGCATCCGCCCACGCGTGCTGAGCGTCATCAGCCCACCCTCGATCCGAACGAGGCCGAGCTCGCAGAACCGAGCAAGCGCGCCGCGGTCGAGTACCGGCTCGACTTCCTCGATCTCCACCGACTCGTCCAGGCGCAGGCCGAGCATCAGGCGCTCGCGTAGCTTCGTCGCCCCGTCGAGCACCTCCGTCTCGCGCGGCGGCTTCTCTCCCCGCTCCAGCGCTCCGAGATATCGCTCGAGCGAAGGCGCGTTTCGCCAGCGCCGGTCGCCCCCGGTCGAGACGGCGCCGATCCCGATCCCGAGATAGTCGTGCCCGCGCCAGTAGCCGAGATTGTGCTGCGAACGAAGGTCTCTTTCCCTGCCTGTCCGGGCGAAGTTGGTGGTCTCGTACCAGCGGTAGCCCGCGCCGGTCAGGCCCTCGACGACGTACTCCAGGTGATCCTCGAGCGCGTCGGCCTGCTCCGCGAGCTCGGCGCCGTGCTCGTGGGCGAAGCGCGTACCCGGCTTCGCTTCCAGCTCGTAACAGGAGAGGTGCTCGGGCGCAAGCGTGAGCGCTTCGCCGAGATCGGCGTTCAAGTCGCGGCGGCTTTGCCCGGGGATGCCGTAGAGAAGATCGAGCGAGATGTTGCCGATTCCGGCCTCGCGGAGGAGCCGGAAGGCGCGGCGGACATCGTCCGCGCCGGCGTCGGCGGCCGAGCAGCTCGAGCAGGCGCGGCTGAAAGCTCTGCGCGCCGAGCGACACGCGGTTCACGCCGCTTTCTACTAGCGCCCCGGCGAGCAACGGCGTCACGGTCTCCGGATTGGCTTCGACTGTCAGCTCGCCCGCGGCGGGCAATCCTTCGAGCAAGCTGCGGAGAGTCTCGGTTGCGAGCAGGGTCGGCGTGCCTCCGCCGAGATAGATGGTCTCCAGATTGGGCGCGAGCGCGTTTCGCTCCAACTCCAGCTCGGTCAGAAGTGCAGCGACGTACCGCTCGTGCTGATTGCGGTGCCCGGTCAGCGAGACGAAGTCGCAGTAGTCGCAGCGCGAGGCGCAGAAGGGGATGTGAACGTACAAGTGCCTGGTCCCGCTCATTTCTTCCCTCCGCCCTCGTCGAGCTTGAGAACGGCGAGGAACGCTTCCTGCGGCACTTCCACGGAGCCGACCTGCTTCATCCGCTTCTTGCCCTTCTTCTGCTTCTCGAGCAGCTTGCGCTTGCGGCTGATGTCGCCGCCGTAGCACTTGGCGATCACGTCCTTGCGCTTGGCCTTGACGGTCTCGCGGGCGATCACGCGCGAGCCGATCGCGGCCTGAATCGGCACGTCGAACAGCTGGCGAGGGATTTCCTTGCGCAGTCGCTCGACCAGCAGGCGCCCGGTGTCGTAGGCGCGATCCTTGTGCAGGATCAGCGAGAGCGCGTCGACCGGCTCGCCGCCGACGAGGATGTCCACCCGCACCAGCTCGCCCGGGCGAAAGCCGCTCAGGTCGTAGTCGAACGAGGCGTAGCCGCGCGTGCGCGACTTGAGCTGGTCGTAGAAGTCGAGCACGATCTCGCCGAGGGGCAGCTCGTAGATCAGCATCACCCGCTGCTCGGAGAGGTACTCCATGTGGTCGAAGCGGCCGCGGCGGTCGTTGCAGAGCTCCATCACGGTGCCGACGAAGTCCTTGGGCACGATCACCGTCGCCTTGATGTAGGGCTCGAGAACCTCTTCGCGGTCGTCGGGCATCTCGGCCGGGTTGTGCACCTCGAGCTCGGCGCCGCTCTGCGCCATCACCCGGTAGGCGACGTTCGGCGCGGTCACCAGCAGATCGAGGTCGAACTCCCGCTCCAACCGCTCGCGCACGATCTCCATGTGCAGCAGGCCCAGAAAGCCGCAGCGGAAGCCGAAGCCCAGCGCCTGCGAGGTCTCGGGCTCGTACAGCAGCGCGGCGTCGTTCAGCTTCAGCTTCTCGAGCGCCTCGCGCAGCTCGGGGTAGGCGTCCGAGTCGGTCGGGAAGAGACCGGCGAAGACCATCGGCTTGACTTCCTTGTAGCCGGGAAGCGGCGCCGAGGCGGGACCTGCGACGGTCGTGATCGTGTCGCCGACGCGCAGCCGGGCCACGTCCTTGAGGCCGGTGACGAGATAGCCCACCTCGCCGGCCTCCAGCGTCTCGACCGGCGTCATGCCCGGGCCGAAGAAGCCGATCTCCTCGGGCTCGAACTCGGTGCCGAGCGCCATCGCCTTGAGCGCCTGGCGGCGCGAGAAGGAGCCGTCGATCATGCGCACGAAAGCGACCACGCCGCGGTACTGGTCGTAGGAAGAGTCGAAGACGAGCGCGCGGGCCGACGTGCTCGGGTCGCCCGCGGGAGCGTGAATTCTCTCGATCACCGAGTCGAGCACCGCCTCCACCCCCTGCCCCGTCTTCGCCGAGATCGCCAGCACGTGCTCGGGCTGGTCGCCGAGCAGATGCGCGACCTCGATCGCGGTGCCCTGGGGGTCGGCCTGGGGCAGATCGATCTTGTTCAGGACGGGGACGATCTCCAGATCGTTCTCGATCGCCAGATAGGCGTTGGCGAGCGTCTGCGCCTCGATCCCCTGCGCCGCGTCCACCACCAAGAGCGCCCCCTCACAGGCCTGCAGCGAGCGCGAGACCTCGTAGGTGAAGTCGACGTGGCCGGGCGTGTCGATCAGGTTCAGCTCGTGGCCCTTCCACTGCACGCGCACCGCCTGGGCCTTGATCGTGATGCCGCGCTCGCGCTCCAGCTCCATCGAGTCGAGCACCTGCTCGCGCATATCGCGCTTGGAGACGGCGTGCGTCAGCTCGAGGATGCGATCGGCCAGCGTCGACTTGCCGTGGTCGATGTGCGCGATGATCGAGAAGTTGCGGATCTTGCTCTGGTCCATACCGCTGGAAGTATGGCGATGAACTTCAGCTCGAAACGCGCCCACGATTCCGATCCGTCCCCGCCGGTGTCAGACACCGTTCTGATGAATCGCTCGCCGTCAAGCGCTAGAAGTGACGAAACAGAAACAACTTATTCACGAGAGAGGCGTTCGCTCTACGTGGTGCGGCGGTGCCGCAACGCCAGCAGCGTCTCGAGCTCGCGCACCCCGAGCGAGCGAGCGGTGATCAGATACGCAGCAAGCCCGGCCGCCAGTGCCGTCCCAAGCGACGCCAGCTGCGCGGGGAAGGAACGGCCGAGCACCTCGTCGAGCGGGCGCCAGATGCCGTAGCCGACTACCGCGAAGACCGCCGCGGAGACGCCGATACGAACAAACGAGCTGAGGATCGCGCCGAAATCGATGCGCCCGATCCGGCGCCTGAGCAGGACGAGCAAAGCCGCCGTACCGGCGATGTTGGCGATCGAGATCGCCAGCGGGATTCCCCAGGGCCCGACGCGATAGAGGGCGAAGTAGAGCACCGTGTTCAGGGCCAGGTTCCCGAGCGCCACCAGGGTCGGCATCCAGGGCCGCTGCAGAGCAAAAAAGCCGCGGTTGAGCATCAACATGAAGCCGTTGAAGGCCAGCCCGACCGAGTAGGCGGCGAGACAGGCAGCAATTACGTGGGTCTGATGCGGAGATGTCTCGCCGCGCTGGTAGAGCAGGCGCACGATCGGGACGGCCAGTACGATCGAGATCACGCTCGAGGGCACGAGCGTGAAGGCGATCTGGCGCATCCCGACGCTGAAGGTGTCGCGATAGCTATCCCAGTCGGCCTGCGCCGCGGCCCGCGAGAGCGTCGGGAAGAGGACGGTGGCGATCGCGACCGAGAAGATCCCCTGCGGCAGCATGTAGATGAGAAAGGCCCTCGAGATCGCCGTTGGAGCGATGGTGGGATCGATCAGGCGCGTGGCGAAGATCGTCCCCAGCATCACGTTGAAGTTGATCAAGCCGAGACCGAGCGCCACCGGGCCCATCAGCACGAAGACGCGCTTGACGGCGGGATCGTGCCAGTCGATCACAGGTCGCAACCGGCCGTCGAGGCCGTAGAGCCAGGGCAGGGGCAACAAGAACTGGATCACGGTGCCGACCAGGATCGCGCCGGCGTAGATGTAGAGCTGGGTCGTCTTGCTGTTGGTCATCGGCACGCCGATCGCCAGCCCCGCGATGATCGCCAGATTCCAGAACACCGGCGTCAGCGCCGGTATCGAGAAGTGCTCGTAGCTGTTGAGAATGCCGACGACGATTCCCGAGAGACCGAGCAGCACCACGATCGGGAAGAGGATGCGCGAGAGCGTTACAGCCAGCTGCTCGTACCCGTGAAGGCCGAAGATGCTCATCACCAGCGGCGCAACGAGCATGAACAGAGCGGTCAGAGCGCCGAGCCCGAGCAGCATCAACCAGAACAGCGAGGAGGCGACACGCCAGGCCCGTTTGCGCTCACCTTTGACCAGAAGCTCGCTGAACACCGGCACGAAGGCCGACGAGAGCGCCGCGTCGGCGACCAGCGCCCGGATCAGATTCGGCACCTGGAAGGCGACGGTGAAGGCGTTGATCGGACCCCTCGTTCCGAAGTAGTACGCGGCGAGCATCTCCCGCGCCAGCCCGACAACCCGCGAGATCGCCGTCGCGACGGCGAAGATCAGCGTCGAGAGAGCGAGACGGCGCCCGTGTGCCGAGGTCTCGATAGAGCCGTCCTCGAGGAGTTCTGCCGCGAGCGGGCCGACTGCAACGTCGTCGTCCACGCGCCCGAGTATAGGTAGACGCCCGGCTCGGACCGGCGCTCTCGTCCCCTCTCGCTCCGATGTTTGGCTGCGGCGTCGGCGGGAACTCGCTTACTAACTAAGGAGATGAGAATGCGAGTCGAGACTGAATGGAAAAGCTGGACAAAGGTGGCCGGGCTGATCACGCTGGGGGTGGCGATCGGCCTTCTCTTCGATCCTCACAGCGGAAAGCGCCGGCGCAGGATGTTGCGTGACCGGCCGCTCGCTCTCGCCCGGCAGGGCGAACGGCGCGCGGAACGCGTAGCGCATCTCGGAGCGGCAAAGACACAAGCGCTCGCTGCGCGCACGCGGCGCCTGGCGCGGCGGCCGAGGAGCTACGACGACGCGACCCTTGTGAACAAGGTCGAGAGCGAGGTATTTCGCTTCCGCGAGATTCCCAAGGGCCGGCTGAACGTTGAAGCCGCGAACGGCACCGTCTCGTTTCGCGGCGAGATCGAGCAGCCCGAGATCATCGCCGAGATCATCGAAAAGGCCGGCGAGGTGGAAGGAGTTCGTGCGGTCGAGAACCTGATGCACTTACCCGGGGCCGAAGCCCCGCACCACGAACCGAACGGGCGCCGCTAGCCGGCGCAAGTGAAGCAAACACGAGCAAGACCTCGCCCGCTTCGAGCGAGATAACGGGAGTCGACTCTCTCCGGGCAAACCGGCCGTCTGCTACCATCGCTCGCGCCCGCTCTGCGGGCACTTTGACGCTATGGCCAACATCAAGCAACAGAAAAAGCGCGTCGGAATCACGACCCGCGAACGAGTCGAGAATCTGCGCTACCGCTCGACGGTCAAAACGCTGACCAGGCGGCTGCGCTCGGCCGTGGACGAAGGCGAGACCGCCAAGATCGAGGCCGAGCACAAGCTACTCGTGCAGTGGATCGACCGGGCCACCAGCCGCGGAGCGCTGCACAAGAACGCCGCCGCGCGCAAGAAGTCGCAGGCCGCGAGGCTCGTCGCCGGCAAGCAGTAGCGCGCGCGATCTCGATCGAAGGATTTGCGCTGCCGCGCGCGCACTGCGGCCGACTAGCTCGCTACTTTCGTCAGGTCGATCAGAGCCCGCTCGAACTCCAGCTCGGCCGGTAGGCGACTACCGCCCTTGAGCGCCAGGTCGAGCGCGGCCAAACGAACGGCGGCGCGGCGCAACTCGATCTCGTTGAAGTTCCGCGCCTGGGCAACCGCCTTCTCCGCTGCGTAGGGGTGTATTCCCAGTCGATTCGCGGCCTCGCGCGCGCCCAGCCCTTGTTGCAGGAAGCGGTGGCAGGCCGAGACCTTGCCGATGTGCGAGGCAAGCAACCCCGCCAGTTTGGCAAGCAGCGCCGGGCGCGGTTCGCTCGCTCGCTCGAGCAAGAGCTCGTAGGCCGCCAGCGCCGCGCCCGCGTCGCGGCGGCCCCAAGCGTCGGTGAGCCCGAACGGCGCCACCTCGCCCCGCGGACAGACCAGCAGCTCCAGCTCCTCCTCGCCGATCTTGTCGCCGCCCGACCAGGTCGCGAGCTTGTCGATCTCACAGGCCAACTCGCCCATGTTCTCTCCCACCAGCTCGATCAGATCGCGGGCCACCCGCGGCGACACGTCCACTCCGCGCTCGCGCAGCTGCGAGCGCACCCAATCGGGTAGCTCGCGCTTGGCGACGTCATAGGCCAGGATCTGCCCTCTCTTGCCCACGGCCTTGGCCAGCGCCGAGTCGCGCCTGAGCTGGTCGGCGACCATCGCCAGAATGGTGTCGGGCGCCGGATCGTCGAGGTAGTGGCCGACCGCCTTGGCGTCCGCCGCCTTCCAGCGCTCGACCCCTTCCACGATCACCGCCCGCCCGCCGCTCGCGAACAACCCGCCGGCGTTACAGGCGGCCACGGCCTGATCGCCGCTCGCCTCGCTCGCCCGCAGGCGCTCGACGGCCTCCGGCGCGAAGCGATTCCGCAGGCGCTTCACCGCCTCCTCGACCCGCGGCCGGTTGGTCCCGAAAATCAGGTAGGACGACTTGAGCTCAGCCACAGGGCAAGGATACGGGCTTTATTCAGCTTGTCCCCAAACGAAGCACTCCATCGTCTGGCCGTGCTCGGCGGCGCGAGGACGTTGTCCTCGGTCGCGTTCTGGCCTCGCACTCACCGAACGCACCCAGTCGACGGGTCTTCATTCAGAGACAAGCTCGGGCCGCGTTGCGATTGCAGGGTCACCGTGCAGCCGTCCGACTCGAGCGTCAGGCGCCCGTCCTGGTCGGTGCGAAAGACGCTTCGTTCCGGATCCTCTGACAGAGCGGCGAGCGTGGACGGCGTCGGATGACCGTAGTCGTTGTCGCCAACCGAGATGATCGCGATTCGTGGGTCGAGGCGATCGAGTAGCTGAGGCAAGCCCTCGTCGGCGGAGCCGTGGTGGGCGACCTTGTACAGCTCGACCGGCGGGAGCGCGAGGGGAAGCGTGAACGGCGACTCGGAGTCGGCAGGAAGTAACAGATCGACCGAGCCGTAAGAGGCCAAGACGACGATCGCCGCCTCATTGGCGTCACCTGCTGCATTCGCGGAGTTGTCCGTGGGCGAGAGTATGCGCAGCCGCAAATCGCCCAGATCAAGCTCTTGACCGGCTCGACCGAGCTTCTTGGGAACTCCTCGACGCGCCGCCTCAGCGAGCGCGGTCCGCTCGTCGCTGTCGCTCGAGGGAATACCAGAATCAAGCACCAGCCCCACATCAAGCCTGCGCAGCACCTCGGCCGCCCCGCCGACGTGATCCCGGTGCGGATGGCTGAGCACCAGTACGTCGATTCGCCTGATCCCAAGACGCTTGAGCTGCCCGGCCACGTTCGCCTCCGGCGGACCGGCGTCGATCAGCACCGCCCCGTCGCTGGTTTGAAGCAACGTCGAGTCCCCCTCCCCGACATCGAGGAAAGTGGCGCGGAGCCCCGCCGGAGGCGGCGCCAGCGAAACGGGGCGCGGCCGGTTCTGCCAGCCCCAGAGCGGAATCAACGCGGTCAGCGCGAGTACGGCAAGTCGCGGCAGTCGTGGTCTGAGCAGGAAGGGCCAGAGCGCGAGAAAGAAGACGACGAGGAGAAGCCGCAGGAGATGAGCTCGGCCCACCTGTGCGCCCGGCAGCGTGCCGACTAGCCGCGCCCAGAAGGCGATATAGGCGGCCAGCAGCCCATTCAGAAAGGCCAGCGCCTGCGCGGCGAGAGGAGCGAGCGGCGCCACCAGTACGCAGGCCAGGCCGAGAAAGAGAACGAGCGGCACGACCGGCTCGACCGCGACATTCGCCAGCACCCCGTACACGGGCACCTTGCCGAACTGGAACACCATGACCGGCGTCGTCAGCAGCGTGCAGCCGGTCGAGACGGCGATCGGCGCCCGCAGCGGAGTCGGAAGCGGAGTCTTCTCGAGCAGCCGCTCGAGCGGCTTCACCAGCACGAAGATGGCGATCACGGCCGCGAACGAGAGCTGAAAGCCGGGGTCGTAGACGGAGCGCGGATTCCAGACCAGCAGCGTGAGCGCTCCCAGAAGCAGGAAGTACCAGCGGTCGCGCGGTCGCGCCGCCAGCCAGGCGAGCGACGCCAGTCCCCCGGCTACCGCCGCCCTCACCACCGACGGCTGCCAGCCGACCACCAGCACATAGGCGCCGATCGTGGTCAGCGCCAGCACCTCGCCGAGGCGCCTGGGAATGCCGCACAGCCAGGCGATCCCGAGCACCCCGGCGACGAGGAAGGCGATGTTCTGGCCCGACACCGCCAACAGGTGGTAGAGGCCCGAGCGCCGGAACGATTGGCGCAGCCCGTCCGGCAAGCCCTCGTCCTCGCCCAGGACGAAGCCCAAGACGAGCCCGCGTCGTTCACCCTTCAGACCGGTCACGAGCGAGCGCGCCAGCCGCTCGCGCAGGCGGTCGCCGAACCCAGCGACGCCGCCGCGGCGACCGACACGGCGCCAGGCGCTCGCGCGCAGAACGACATGAATGCCCTGGCGAGCCAGCCATGCTCGCTGGTCGAAACCGCTCGAGCTCGGCCCCTTCGGCGACTCGATCTCGGCGCTTAGCTCGAGCACAGCTCCGATCGCCGGCTTCTTGCCGGGCGGAAGGTCGAGCCAGACGCGCTCGCGCAGAGGCCTGCGACCGAAGCGTTCGACTTGCCCGACCGCGCTGACCGCGAAGGAGCTCACGCGCGGCGACCCGGTTACAACCACGCGCGTCGGAGCGGTCTCGCCGATGTGCGGAGTGAGGGGGCTGCGATCGAGCGAGCTCAACCTGAGCGAACCGACTGCCAGGCCGCAGAGCAGGAAGAGCACCCCGAGCGCGACCAGGCGAAGCCGCGCCCGCCCGAGCACGACCGCGATGATCAACACGAGCGCTGCGATCGAACTGGCGGAGACCCCGATCCGCAGCGCGTTAGCCAGCGCCAGGCCCAGACAGAGCGCCGTCGCGAGGCAATGCTGAAGCGATATCGACCGCGAGCTAAAGACGTCCGGCAAGGCGAGCTAAGGAACGACGAGGTCGCGCAACTCGGCCAGCTTGGCCGGCCCGATACCGCTCACCGAGTCGAGCTCGTCGACTGTCTTGAACGGCCCGTTCGCGCTGCGATAGTCGATGATGCGCGCAGCGGTGGCCGGTCCAACTCCGGGCAACTCGTCGAGCTGCTCGGCCGTTGCGCTGTTCAGGTGAATCGGCGCCGCCGCCGCGGCGCCCGAAGCCGACCCGCCCGGAGCTGCCGCGGCGTTCGTGGCACTGACCTTTACGGGCACCAGCACCTGCTGACCGTCGGTCAGCGTGGCAGCCCGATTGACGAGCGTGAGATCGGCCGCCCTGGTTGCTCCTCCGGCTTTTTCGAGCGCGTCGTTGATGCGCGATCCAGCCGGCAACCTGTACACGCCCGGAGAGCGAACCGCGCCTGAGACATCGACTAGAAGCCGGGCGCGCGAGCCGCTCGCGGCGCCGACGAGCTTGACCGGGGCGCGCTTCTGCACGACCGGCTGGCGCGCTCCGAGCAGCTTGCCCGCGACGACGAGCACGACCAGCGCCAGTACGCAGACGACGATCGCCTGGTGCCGCGAGATTTCGGGGAGCTTCATGCCCCGATCCTGCCGCGCGAATCGTCACGGAATTGCGCCGGCATCGCACCGAATTCGCTGCAGGCGTCATTACCGATATCTGAGCCGGAGACCTCCGAGCGGCTAGACGACGAGGTTGACGAGCTTGCGCGGGACGACGATCGTCTTGCGTAGTTCCTTCCCCTCGAGCAGAGCGGCGACTCTAGGCGAGGAGCGCGCCAGCTCGACCAGTTCTTCTTCGCCGGCGTCGACCGAGGCCTCTATCCGATCGCGCACCTTGCCGTTGACCTGTACCACCAGTTCGAAGGTTTTCTGCTCGAGCAGGCTCTCGTCGTAGGGGGGCCAGGGCTGCTGCCAGAGGCGCTCGTGCCCGAACCTCTGCCACAACTCCTCGGCGATGTGCGGGGCGTAGGGCTGGATCAGGCTGACCGCGGTCTCGGCGGCGAAGCGGGCGCCCGGATCTTCCGGTGCGCGATTGATCTCGTTGACCAGCTCCATCACCGCGGCGATCGGGGTATTGAAGGCGAAGCGCCGATCGACGTCGTCGGTGACCTTGGCGATCGTCTGGTGCGCCTTGCGGACGAGCGGCGTGATCTCTTTCGACTCGGGCTTCGCGGCCGCCTCTAGCACGGTGCGCCAGAGCCGACCCAGGAAGCGACTGGTGCCCTCGATGCCGGTGTCCTGCCACTCGGCGTCCTGGTCGGCCGGGCCCATGAAGAGGATGTTGAGGCGCACCGCGTCGGCGCCAAAGCGCTCGATGTGCGGATTAGGCATCACCACGTTGCCCTTGGACTTGGACATCTTGGCACCGCGGTAGTGGATCATCCCCTGCGTGAAGAGCCGGGCAAAGGGCTCGCGGAAGCCGAGCATGCCCAGATCGTTGAGCGCTTTGGTGAAGAAGCGCGCGTACATCAGGTGCAGGATCGCGTGCTCGACCCCGCCGATGTACTGGTCAACCGGCATCCAGTGGTCGACGACCTCGCGGCTCCAAGGCTGTTCGGAGTTGTGCGGGTCGCAGTAGCGAATGAAGTACCAGGAGGAGTCGACGAAGGTGTCCAGCGTATCGGTCTCGCGCCTGGCCTCGCCGCCACATTCCGGGCACTTCGTGGCCACCCACTCCTCGGCGGCGGCCAGCGGCGAGCGACCTTTCGGCAGGAAGTCCGACACTTCCGGTAAGAGCACGGGCAACTCGTTCTCCGGCACCGGCACGACACCGCAGCTATCGCAGTAGACGACCGGGATTGGGCAACCCCAGTAGCGCTGGCGCGAGATCAACCAGTCACGCAGGCGATAGCGCACCTTCTTGTTGCCGAGGCCCACGGCGCTCAACCAGTTGATGATCGAGCGCGTCCCTTCCGGGCTGGCGAGCCCCGTGAATTCGCTCGAGTGGACGAGAACATCGTCTGCCGAGCTGGAGACGTAGGCCTCGGACTGGACGTCGACCTCGCCCTGCCGAGGAGCGATCACCTGCACGATCGGCAACCCGTAGCTGCGGGCGAAGGCATGATCGCGCTCGTCGTGCGCCGGCACGGCCATGATCGCACCGGTCCCGTACTCCATCAACACGTAGTCGGCGATCCAGATCGGTATCCGCTCACCGTTTACCGGGTTGATCACTTTGCGCCCCGTGGCGACACCGTCCTTGGCTTTCTCCTCACGCTCGATAGTCGAACGCGCCTGTGCCTGTTTGACGTAGGCCAGCACGGCCTTCTCCTCCGGCAGCCCGGCCACGAGCTCGGCGACGAGCGGGTGCTCGGGAGCCAGCACGAAGAAGGTGGCGCCAAACAGGGTGTCGGGGCGCGTGGTGAAGACGGGAATGTCGATCTCCGTCCCTTCGACGCGGAAGACCACCTCGGCGCCCTCCGAGCGGCCGATCCAGTTGCGCTGCATCGTCAGCACGCGCTCGGGCCAGTGCTCGAGCAGACTCATCTCATCGAGCAGCGCGTCGGCATAGTCGGTGATGCGGAAGAACCATTGCTCGAGCGAGCGCTTCTCGACCTCCGCGCCGCAGCGCTCACAGCGCCCGTCTACGACCTGCTCGTTGGCGAGCACCGTCTGATCGTTGGGGCACCAGTTCTGGAGCGACTCTTTGCGATAGGCCAAGCCGCGCTCGAGCAGCTTCAGGAACAGGAGCTGCGTCCAGCGATAGTACTCGGGCCTGTGAGTCGAGATCTCCCGCTCCCAGTCGATCGCCCAGCCCATCCGCTGCATCTGCTCGCGGATGCGACCGATGTTTCGCTCGGTGATCTCGCGCGGATGCCCGCCCTCCTTGATCGCCGCGTTCTCGGCCGGGAGTCCGAAGGCGTCGTAGCCCATCGGGCGCAGCACCTTCCAGCCGTTGCGGCGACGGAAGTGGGCGACCACATCCCCGAGCGTGTAGTTCTTGACGTGACCCATGTGCAGATCGCCGGAGGGGTAGGGCAGCATCTCGAGCACGTAGGTCGAGCGCTCGTCCCAGCCCGGCTCGCCCGGAGCGGGGTTGGGCTCCGCGAAGGCGCGCTCGCGGGCCCAGAGCTCCTGCCACTTGAGCTCGATCGCGTGTGGATCGTAGGGATCGTCTGCCATCTTCTTGCCGGGCTCGTCCTTCAAAGCTCTAGAACGCTACCGCACGCAGGGTTAACGTGAAAGCCGTTCAGCAGCGGCCCGGCAACTCCTCGCCCAAGAAGATCCCCGCCGGTAGCCCAAACCGTTATTCCGGCCGGTCGTCCGAGACACGCTCGGAAATCGACCCCTCCTGCCGCTAAGCTCGCGCTATGTCAGTTCTGGATCTCTTTCCCGACAGCGCCCGTATCGAGCAGGGCGAGCTGGAAGTCGGAGGCCTGCGCGCCTCCGAGCTGGCACGGGAGTTCGGCACACCGCTTGTCGCCTACTGCGAAGAGACGCTACGGGCGCGGGCGCGCGCCTATCGCGAGGCGGCGCCGGGCGCGCTCGTCGTCTTCGGCTCCAAGGCCTTCCCCAACGTGACCGTACAACGCCTGCTCGCCGAGGAGGGCGTGGGCGCCGACGTCTCGACGCTGGGCGAGTTGAAGGTCGCCCTGGCGGCGGGAATCGGGGGCGAGAAGATCGTCGTCCACGGCAACAACAAAAGCGACGAGGAGCTGCGCGCGGCCGCCGAGGCCGACGTGCTGTACGTAGTCCTCGACGCCCCCGACGAGACTGAGCGAGCGGCGGCGGCCGGGATCAAGCGAGCGCTGCTGCGCGTCACTCCCGGCATCGAAGTCGACACGCACGAGGCGATCCAGACCGCGCAGCTCGGCTCCAAGTTCGGCCTGACACCCGAGCAGACGATCGAGGCCGTGCGTCTCGGCACCTCGCTCGGTATCGAGATGGCCGGATTGCACATTCACCTCGGCTCGCAGCTGCTCGATCTGTCGGCGCCGCGCATGCTGCTCGACTGGTTGGCCGGCTTCGTCGCCGTCTGCCGCACCGAGCTGGCCTGGGCGCCGGCGGTGGTGGACGTCGGCGGCGGGCTCGGCATCCGCTACAGCGAGGACGAGCAGGCGCCGTCGATCGCCGCGTGGATCGGCGACCTCGAGGAACGGCTGGAGCGAGACTTCGCCGCGCACGGCCTGCCCCGGCCAGGATTGATCCTCGAGCCCGGCCGCTCGCTCGTCGGCGAGGCGGGCTTTACGCTCTACACGGTCGGCGTGGTCAAGGAGCCGGCCGAAGGTCCACCCTGGGTGGCGGTTGACGGCGGCTATTCCGACAACCCGCGCCCGCTCTTCTACGGCGCCCGGTATGAGGCCCTGCTCGCCAACCGCGCCGGCGAGCCGAGCGAGCGCTCGTACACGATCTGCGGCAAGCACTGCGAGGCCGGCGACGTGCTCGTGCGCCGCGTGGCGTTGCCCGAGCCGCGCCGCGGCGACCTGATCGCCGTTCCCGACACCGGCGCCTATACGCTCAGCATGGCGTCCAACTACAACGTTCTCACTCGACCGCCGGCAGTCCTCGTCTCGCGCGGCAAGGCACGGCTGATCAGGCGACGCGAGACATTCGAAGACCTCTTCGCGCTCGACGTCGATTGAGACCCGCGAGTCGTAAGCCGGCTCCGGCGACAGTGCGAACGTTCTCGCTGCACGCTCCTTGAGAATGTTTCACAATGCGCTTGTTGCATCGTCTTGGGACCCTCACTCTTGCCCTTGCCCTGACAGCGATCGTCGCATTCGCGGCCTTCTACGGCGTCGTCCACCGGCCCGACAATGGCGGCCGCGTCGAGCAGATCTCCTATGCGGCCACTCTCCTGGTTCCGCCGGCGCTCTTTCTCCTGCTCGCGCTCGTACTCCTGGTGAAGAGGGCCACCGGTGCCAACGTGCTGGCGCTGATCGGAATCTCCGTGCTCGTGGGAGCGCCGACGCTCGTCTTCTTTCTCGGCAACCTGGTTGGCATCTCGTTGAGCGCCTCGACGCTCCTGCTGATCGGGGCGACGAGTGTCGTGCTGATCCGGCGCTCCGCCGTCGACTGGCCTAGCGGCGGCGCCTGACCGGTCAGCGGTCGTAAGCCGCGAAGCGATAGATCATCCCGATCGCGTCGAATCCCAGCTCTCCGTAGAGGTTCTTAGGCCAGTCGTCGTGGACGGCACGCAGGAAGGTGAGCTCATTGCCAAACGCCTGGCTGCGCCGAACGGCGTGCGAGACTGTGGCTCGGGCCAGGCCGGCGCGGCGATGGGCCTTCAGGGTCGCAACCGAACGGACGACCGCGACGCCGCTGTCGTCGCTGTACAGCTCGCAGAAGGAGCGAATCTCGCTCCCGACGAAGGCCGCAAAGAAGCGCATCTCGCCGGCCGAGACGAGTCTGCGCGGTACCGCGAGCTCCTGACGGGCGCGCTCTTCGTCGCCGCCCGATCGGTCAAGCAGATAGCGCTTCCTCACGGGCTCCAGCTCCTCGAGCTCGACCTCGCGCACGAAACCTTCGTCGACGGCCCGATCGGGCCTGCGGTGTTGCACCATCAAGACGACGCGCTCGGCTTGCCAGCCCTCGACCTGTTCGAATCCGAGCGCGAGCCTGGCGCCGATCTCCTCGTCGTAGGCGATCACGCGACGAAAGGCGAGCCGGTGTTGCAGTCTTTCTGCCTCGCTCGCGATTCGTTCGGCCTCCAGCATCAGCTCGTGGAGCGAGAGACGATCCGTTACGGACTCGATCCTGAGTAGGTTCATGTTCAGGACGCCGGGCAGCTCACGATCCGAGAGCGTCGCGACTCCGCCGGGAAATTTCTCCCTCCGATCGCAGATCGCGTCGTCGAGCGCGCGCAGAAACTGAACTACTCGCAGGCGCTCGTTCTCGCTCAAGTCTCTCCCCTCACGATTTCCGCAGCGAGCAGATCGATCGGCCCGACTGAGGAAGTGCCGAATCGGTGTCCGCTACCGCTCGAAACGAGCAGACGCGCCGCACCGGTGACGAAGATTCTCACGGGGGTAGCCTACTTCGCCCCGAAACGCCGTCGAAGGGCCCTAGAAGCTCTAACGAAATGAAGACCCGCCGACTAGGTGCGATCGGCGAGAGCGAAGCTAGGACGCAGGGAGCGCTCGTATCGACAGAGATACGGGTGCGACCGAGGACAAAGCAGCGCGCCGCTGAGCGCGGTCAGAGGTGGAGTGCTTCATTTGAAACGCGCTCTTAGGGGATCGAGCGCGCCGAGAGACCGGCGCCGAGCAACCGCGGCAGGCTGGCGGCAACAGTGGAGTCGTTTGGAGTGGTGGGCGCCTTGATACTCAGGCGCTTCCCGTCGAGTGTTCCCTTGACGGTGGTGATCTTCTCGAGGCGGTGAACGACGAGCGTGCCGCGCGAGCCCTTACCGCTGACAGTTAGTTTCGCCAGCCCGCTGAGGAGATTCAGTTTTCCGCTCACGACGACGCCCGGTACGTAGACGATCTTGCGCAGGCGCAAGTTCGCTGGCGACCCCTGGAAGTAACCTCCGCGGAGGCCCGCAGTCGGCCCCGACGCCGAGAGCTCCGTCATGGTCACGTCGCTGAGCGTTCCGAGAACGGCTCCCACAGTCTGGCCGCGAATTCCTTTCAGCTTTACCGGCGCGACCTTCGCCAGCGAGACAGGGTCGACCTTCACGGGCCTGAAGAAGGGCGCTACGTTCGCGCACGACGTAGCAACGGAGCCACCGCCGAAGAAGCCCGCGAGCGCGCTTGCGACACAGGTGCTGGCGTTCGGCCAGACGTTGGTGGTGACGCTGTGCCCGGTGAAAGGAACGCTGACGCGTTTGGCCTGAGGGAACAAGGCGGCTACATTCTCCGAGTTGGCGGTCGGAGTGATGTCGTCTTCCTGACCGCCCAGTATCAGCACCGGAATGTTCGGCAACGGCGCCGTGACGGTGGGGTCGACGGCCTGAGTCGGCGCAGGCCAGTAGAGGCAGTAGTTGATATCGGAAAGACTGAGCATCGTCCCGGAGTTAAAGGGGTTGAACGTGCTGGCGGCGATTCCGGCGAGCGTGCTTGACAGCTTGTCCTTGCGAACGCCGGTGGAGTCGGCCGGCGACCACGGGAAGCTCTCCTCGGTACACCTCGTGGCCAGGTACAGCGTGTTGCTCTCCTCGGCATTGGAGATACTCCCCGCGGGCGACGGCGCGAACAGGCGCCCCAGCGGGTAGGGATCGCCCGCAAGAGATGAGCGAACAGCAGCCGGCAGACGAGCGCGGCTGGCGGCGTCGAGACTGAATATCTCGGTCATCAGATAGAGGAGATCGGCCTGACTCGCTTCCGTGTGGTGCACCTTCCCGGCGCCGTCGGCGTAGCGCAGCGGCAGCACGCCCTTGGCCCGGACGCGCGCGGCGAGCCGGGCAAAGTCGCGATACGGGGCATTGGTGATACCGCGACAAAGCTTCTTCGAGCAGTTCGCCGCCAGCACGCTGGCGATCGAGACGAAGTTGGAACGCAGGAAAGCGTCGACGCCGGTCGAGGTAACAACCGAATCGAGCACTAGCCCCGCCGTGTGCTGGGGGAAAAGCCTGGCATAGAGCTGAGCTACGTAGGTGCCGTAAGAAACACCGAAGATGGTCACCTTGTCGACGCCGAGAGCCGCGCGTACGCTGTCAAGGTCCAGAGCCGACTCCTTGCTCGTGTAGTAGGAACGCCCTGGGCCAAGCTCGGCGGCGCACTTCTGAACGTAGGTCTGAAAGCTCGTCGCCGCGGCCGCCGAGGGACAGTCGAGTGCGGTGGCGCCGGTTCCCCTTTGGTCGAAGACGACCAGGTCACGCGTCTTCAACGCGGGCGCGAGCACGGCCGCGAACTCGGCCGCAAACGGAGTAGCCGCCTGACCGGGCCCTCCGGCGAACGCGAAGACAGCCCCGTCGCTGTCAGCGACCTCCGCGGGTCGCCACATCACCGGCAGAGACAACGTCGTGGTCGTCGGAACGGCGAGTCCGCTGCGATCGATCGGTACGACCACGTGACCGCAGTAGAAACCACTCGCGCTCGGACAGGGCGTGAAGCCGGCCGGCGGCGCCCCGAGCGCAAGCGCCGGGAGCGCGAGCGAAAAGAGCAGGAGGATCAACACCAGAACAGCGCCGCGGCTACCGCGCCGGGGCCAAGCACGGCCCGTCGCTTGAGGGCCGATCCTTGCCTGCGTCGCCGTGTCGAGTCCGCTAGCCACCATCAGTCAATGCGAAAACGATACCTGTAGCGAGGCACGCTCAAGAGTCGGCATCCTCGTGTCGAAGCTGAAGGCATGCGCGTGCTCGTGGTCCTGGCCATCGTCGCCCTGGCGCTCATCGCCTGTGAAGCCAAGCGTGAGCTGAGCCTCGATCACAGGCTGAGCCGAGTTGCCAGCGAACTTGCGGGACGGCCTGTGAGCGTCGACTGCCCCGGTTTCCTGCGCGGGCTCATCGACATCAGCGGTCACGGCGGATCGGTGGCCTTCGACGCCAACGGCAAGCCAAGCAGCACGACTCACCTCGAAACCTCTGTTTGCCACGACCTCTCCGCCTACGGTGTGACTCGGAAGCGAGCGGATTTCGTCTGCGTCTTCGGCGCCACTCCCTGCCCCAGCAAGGTCGAGAGGGCCGTCTACGCGGCACTGGTGCTGAGCCACGAAGCCCAGCACCTGCGCGGCGTCCGAAGCGAAAACGAGGCGCAGTGCTACGCGATCCAAACGCTGGCAAGAGTAGCCGAGCGCCTGGGCTCTCCAGGCGCCGAGGCAAGGGCGGTTGCCGCTCACTTCCTCGCCGTCCAGCAACCGCGCATGCCGACCGACTACAGCCTTTCCAGCGAATGCGTAGACGGGGGAAGCCTCGACCTCAACCCGCAGAGCACCGGCTGGCCCACCGGCTGACACGGTTCGCCGACGGGAGGTCAGCCGGTCGCCACCATGCGCTCGATCGCCGTTCGCGCACGGGCGGCGATCTCCGGATCGACCGTCACCTCGTAGCGCCAATCGCGTAGCGAATCGCGCAACTTCTCGAGCGTGATCATCTTCATGAAGCGGCAGACGGCGTTGCCGTTGACGGGCTCGAAGCGCTTACCGGGCAGCTCCTTGCCAAGCCGGTGGAGGATGCCGACCTCGGTCGCGACCTTGAAGCGGTCTTTCTCGCTCTGCGCCGCAAAGGTGATCATCCCTTCGGTCGAGAGGATGTGGGCGCGCTCGCCGGCGAAAGCCATGGCCTGACTGGCGCAGCCGCACTCGGGATGAACGAGCAGCTCGGAGTCGGCCGCTTCCTCCAGAACGCGATCGATGTCTTGCGGCCGGATACCGGCGTGAACATGGCACTCGCCAAGCCAGAGATGAAGTCGGCGTCCGGTCACCCGCTCGGCCCAGAGACCCAGGTAGAGATCCGGCAAGAAGAGGATCTCGTCTTCCGCCGGAATCGATTCGATTACCGCACGGACATTGCCCGAGGTGCAGCAGTAGTCGCTCTCGGCCTTGACCGCGGCGGACGTGTTGACGTAGGAGACGACGACGGCGCCGGGGTGCTTCGCCTTCCAGGCCCGCAGTTGATCGGCGTCGATCGAGTCGGCAAGCGAGCAGCCGGCCGCGAGATCGGGAATCAGAACGGTCTTCTCGGGAGAGATGATCTTCGCCGTCTCGGCCATGAAGTGAACGCCGCAAAACACGATCGCTTGGCCCTCGGCGCGCGCCGCCTGGCGTGAGAGCCCAAGCGAGTCGCCCACGAAATCCGCAACATCCTGGACCTCGGGGAGCTGATAGTTGTGAGCGAGGACAACCGCTTCACGAGCACGCGCGAGAGACCGTACCTCCTCCTGGAGCGATTCGACAGATTCGAGCGTCAAGGCGCCAGCACCTCCAGCGAGACGTCAAGCGCGCGCGCGGAGTGCGTGAGGGCGCCGATCGAGATCGCATTCACTCCTGTCTCCGCGTAGGCGCGCACATTTTCGAGCGTGACGCCACCCGACACCTCCAACCAGGCGCGGGCTGCAACCAGCTCCACCGCGGCGGCAGCTTCCGGCGGGCTCATGTTGTCGAGCAAGATGCGCTCTACGCCGAGCGCGAGCGCCTGCTCGACCTGTTCGAGCGTGTCGGCCTCGACCTCCGGCGGCAGCGAAACCGAAGTCCGCAGCCGGCGAACGGCCTCTTCGACACCGCCGGCGAGACGCAGGTGATTATCCTTGACGAGGACTGCGTCGTAGAGGCCGAAACGGTGGTTGGCGCCTCCACCGGTCTGCACCGCGTACTTCTCCAGAGCCCTGAGCCCGGGTGTCGTCTTCCTGGTGTCGAGAATGGCCACACCGAAGCCTTCGACCGCCTTCACGAACGCTCGCGTCAGCGTGGCGATTCCCGATAGACGCCCGAGCAGGTTGAGCGCAACCCGCTCGGCGCCGAGTATCGCCCGTGTTCGACCGCGCAGCCGCACTGCCTCTCGCGGCGCCTCGGTCACAAGCTCCCCCTCCGCGACCAACCGTTCGAGCTCGACCGCTTGATCAAGCTCGCGGAAGGCGGCGCCGACGACCGAAAGTCCGCAGACGACACCCTCCTCCTTGAACATGATCACCGCCCGACAGCGATCGGCCGGACCGAAGAGCGCTTCGGTCGTCAGATCGCCGGCCTTCATATCCTCGGCCAACGCTCTCCCGGCCACCTCGGCGGCCGCGCGCTCCAACTCGGCCTGCGTCAGCTCCATCGCTCCAGCACCGGCTCTTGCCCTTGACCAAGAACGGTGTGCGCCGCCAGCTCCGGCTCTTCGATCGGGAAGTCGGCGCGGAAGTGGACGCCACGGCTCTCGCGCCGATGCAGCGCGCACTCTGCAATCAGGCGCGGAACAAGCGCCGAGGCCGTCAGGAGCGGCTCCAGGCCGGCCGCGTCGCGTACCAGACCAGCTCCCTGCCACATCTCTTCGCGCAGCTTTCGATCGACCCGATCGACCTCCGTGGAAAGCGCCTCGGGCGGTTTGGGGGCGAAGTCGGTTGGGGCGTCCGCCAGCGCCGCGAGCGCCGCACGACGACCGAACACCACGCATTCCAGCAACGAGTTCGAGGCCAGCCTGTTCGCGCCGTGGACGCCCGTGCAGGCGCATTCTCCGGCCGCATACAGCCCGGGCAGAGTGCTGCGGCCGTCGAGATCGGTGGCGATGCCGCCCAGCGTGTAGTGCGCCGCGGGAGCGACCGGTACCGGCTCGTTGTCGGGATCGAAGCCGGCGTCGCGGATACGATCGACCAGGGTCGGGAAGCGCCCCCGGTCGATCGGGCGGAGATCGAGCAGGGCGCTGCCGCGCGCGGCGATCTCGCGAGCGACCACGTCGCGCGGTGCCAGCTCGTCGGTGAAGCGCTCGCCGCTCGCATCGAGGAGCAATGCGCCGGCACCGCGAAGCGCCTCGCTGAGCAACATCCCGTTGGCCGACAAGGCGGTCGGATGAAACTGGACGAACTCGAGATCGGCGACCTCGGCGCCGGCCCGATAGGCCATGCCGATTCCCTCGCCGAGCGCACCGCGCGGATTCGTGGTTCGCGACCAGAGCGCTCCCGCTCCACCGGTCGCCAGCAGCGTGGCCGGCGACGATATCGGCCCGTTATCCGCGATGATCCCGGCGCAACGCCCGCGCTCGCGCCAGAGTCCGAGCACGCGCTCCTTCTCGACAAGGCGAATGTGGCTTTGCGCTCGCACCTGGCGGGCAAGCGCCGACTCGATCTCCCGCCCGGTTTCGGCCCCGTGCGAGTGGAACACGCGCGAGCGTGAATGACCGCCCTCGAGCCCCGGGTCCGGCTCGAAGCGAACACCCCAGGAACGCAGATCGTCGATTCGAGCGGGAGCCTCCTCGACCAGCGTCTTCACCGCGCTCGGCCGGCAAAGGCCGCGGCCGGCAGCGGTCGTATCGGCCGCGTGGAGCTCGGGGCTGTCGTCCGCGCCGCAGGCTGCGGCTATTCCGCCCTGCGCGTGATACGAAGCCGAGGACGAGAGCGTTCCTTTGGAGACGACCACTACGTCGGCGCCGCGCTCGGCTGCGGTCAGCGCGGTTACGAGCCCAGCGATCCCCGACCCAACGATGAGTAGATCGACCCGACTATTCCGATTCTCTCCTCTGACCGGCTTGATCATCAGCTCGATTTTCCGCTAAGTTATCGACTGTAAGTAGAAAACCTGTTCGGAAGTCTACCAGGTTCTCTCTCCCAGACAGGAGCTCCCACGCACGAGAAGCCAACCCATGTCGTCCTCGCCGTCGTACTTCAGGTACGGGACGGCCGTCTGCAGGTGCTCCTCTGGCAGCGGGCGCGAGCGCCCTTCGCCGGTGCCTTCGCCCTACCCGGCGGCTACCTCGCGAACGACGAGACGCTCGAGGAATCGATCCGTCGGCACCTGACCGAGAAGGTCGATGTGTGCGAGCTCTCTCATATCGAGCAGCTCGTGACGACCAGCGACCCGGTTCGCCATCCCAGCGAGTGGCAGGTCGCGACCGCATACGTGGGGCTCGTGCCGAGCGACCTCGACCCCGAGCTCCCCGACGACACCAGCTGGCATCCGGTCGATGAGCTGCCCGAGACGGCCTTCCACCACGGCGTGATCATCCTCGCCGGCCGAGAGAGGCTGCGCGCCAAGCTCTCCTACGCCAACATCGGCTTCGCGCTCGCACCGAACTCCTTCACGATCTCCGAACTGCGCGATCTCTACACTGCCGCGCTCGGGCACGAAGTCTCGGCGACGAACCTGCAGCGAGTGCTGCTCCGCCGCAAGCTACTCGAGGCGACCGGAGAGCGACGCGCCTCGGGCCCCAGCGGAGGCCGACCGGCGGCTGTCTTTCGCTTCCGCTCGCACAGGCTGGAGATCACCGACCAGTTCGCGGTGCTCAAGCCTCCCGTCTAGCTACTTGGCTCAGACGGCCTTGAGGCCGGCGGCTTTCTTGCGCGAGCGCGTCTTCGCGCTGACCGGAGCGTCGATCGGTTTGGCGAGCCATTCGACCAACTCTTGCGGCGGAATCGGCCGGGTCAAGAAATAGCCCTGAACGACATCGCAACCGAACTCGGCGAGCTCGCGCCAGGTGTCCTTGGTCTCGACACCCTCTGCAACGACCTTCAGCCCGAGACCGCTCGCAAGGTCGATGGTCGAGCGCACGATCTGCTGGTCGTTCTCGCTCTGAGGCATGTTCATCACGAAGGAACGATCGATCTTGATCTCCTCCACCGGCAGCTTGCGCAGGTAGGAGAGCGAGGAGTAACCGGTGCCGAAGTCGTCGATCGACAGCCCGACGCCGAGATCGCGTAGCTTGGTCAGCACCTCGAGCGCCTTGGGCGGGTCGACCATGATCGTGTTCTCGGTGATCTCCAGCTTGAGCAGCGCCGGATCGACCTGCCAGGTATCGAGTAGTTGCGCAATATCGTCGGGGAGCTCGGTATCGAGTAGGTTGCGCGCCGAAAGGTTGACCGCGATGTTCAAGGTGATCCCCTGCTCTTGCCACTGGTGGCACTGAGCCAACGCCTCGTTGAGGACGTACAGCGTGAGCGGACGGATCAGACCGGTGTGCTCGGCGAGCGGGATGAAGTCGTCGGGGAAGGTCAGCCCGTGCTCGGGATGCTGCCAGCGCAGGAGAGCCTCGACGCCGTGCACCTTGCCGGTCTTGATGTCGGCCTTGGGCTGATAGAAGAGCACCAGCTCCCTGTTCTCCAGCGCCCGCCTCAACTCGCCGAGGAGGGCCAGGCGCTTGGGCGTGTTTTGGTCACGATCGGCCTGGTAGACCTCGAAGCCGGCGTGAGCTTCCTTGGCCATGTACATCGCAACGTCGGCCCGCTGGATCAGCGTGTCCACGTCGTTTCCATGGTCTGGGAAGAGCGAGATCCCGATCGAGGTCTCGACGTCCAGCGTGAGACCCTTCAACATGAACGGCCGCGACAGTGCCATCGCGATCTTGCTTGCCACGCGCATCGCCGCGTCCGCGCTCGCCGCTCCCGGTAGGAGCACGGCGAATTCGTCGCCACCGAAGCGAGCGATCGAGTCGACGTCGCGGAGCAGGCCGCGCAGGCGAGGGCCGATCGCCTGAAGGATCAGATCGCCGTTGCGATGACCGAGCGTGTCGTTGATCTCTTTGAACCTGTCGAGGTCCATGATCAAGAGAGAGAAGCGAGAGTCTTCGCGGCGCGCTTGCAGGATCGCTTGCTCCACGCGGTCGCGGAAAAGAGTCCGGTTGGGAAGCCGCGTCAGCGTGTCGTGGAGAGCCTGGTACTCGTTCTCCTCGACCTGAATACGCAGCTTGTGCGAGGCGTTCGCAACGAAAGCGAGCTGCACCAGATAGAGAACCGCCAGCGTGATCGCGACATAGATCCCGGCGTGAAAGACCACGCCGACGACCACGATCAGCGCTGCGCTGAGAATCCCATACTGACTTGTAAGTGTGAGACGCCGCATGTGTTGCCTAATTCGACCCGCCGCAGATCTAAATAAAGGGCAATAACTCGATTGAGGGAACACCCATTAGAGGGATTCGAGCCGGTATCGCTGCAAGCTGAAGGGGCAGATGCGGCACCCTGGAGCCGGGCCCACGAGCCCGCATCGACAGCGATTTCCGCAACCGCGCTCTCACAGGGGCAACCGAGGCAGCCGGTGGGACAGGCCGTTTCTAGAACTTCTTAGGAACTTATTAGACCTGGCCATACGTGGCTTCTATCCTCAGTTATTCGCTCCAGGATCGGCGTTCAGCGGGCTGAGCCTCTTGACACGCCTCCCGCTGCGAAGTATCAAGTCTTCGGAGCTAGTCACTCGGGGGTCTCTAGTGCAGTTACGAAGCCGGCGCTCAAGAGGTGCCCAGCAAATAACAACCGGCTACGATGACTGAGACCGCTGACATAGCTTTTTATCTAGCTTCGACGCCACCCCCACTCAGCGCCGAGCGAACCGCCGTCAAGCAGGCGCCGCCCCTCACGCCGCTTTCGCTGTCCGTCCGGTTGCTCCCGTCGACCGCGTTCCGCGGTGAGGCGTCGAAAGGACGGCCAACCGGTTTCCCGCGGACACTTCTCTGGGACAGACTCAATCCGACCTCGCGGCTCGGTGGAGGTGGCAGACATCGTAGGTCGTAGGAAATTAGCCGTCAGTACCAGTATCGTTGCGGTAGCCGCGGTCTCGCTTCTGGCGGCGAGCTGGGCCGGCGCCCAGTCGAAGGCGGCTTCTTACCCGCGCGCGAAGTCGCTCATAACTAGTGGGACGCAGTGGGGCTCGATCGCCGGCTTCAACCCTTATGTCGGTAACTACGCCGCCGGCATGGTCGGGCTCAACAACGAGACGCTGCTCCGCTATGACCCACTCAAGGACAAGTACATCGACTGGCTTGCCAAGAAGGCGGACTTCGTCAAGGGAAAGAACCAGTACGAGATCGAGGTCAGGTCAGGAATCAAATGGAGCAACAACAAGCGGTTCACGGCGAATGACGTCGTGTTCAACTTGAAGCTCATGCGATTCAAGTCTCACCCGCAGAACACCCTCTGGTCGAACGTCAAGAAGATCAAGGTCAAGGGCTCCACGATCACTGTCACCTTCAAGGGCACTCCGAACTACGCGCAGTGGCAGAACATGATCTGGAACTTGCCGATGATGAATCCGCAGCAGTACAAGAACGTCGACAACGCGACGCTCACGACCATCTCGGTGGAACCGATCGGCACCGGCCCGTACACGCTCGATAAAGCCGGTTACGACCCGGCAGTCAGAGTTGTTTGGAGGAAGAAGGTCTCCTGGTGGGCCGCAAAGCAGGGCATCGCTCCGTCGCCTGCTCCGACCTACATCATCGACCTGTGCAACACCGAAAACACTAATGCTCTGGGCGGTCTGTTGACGAAGATCGAGGACCTGAATAACAACTACCTGCCCGGCATCCAGGACCTCGTCAACACTGGGCAGGCCCAGACGTACTACGCCAAGAGTCCTTATTTCTTGTCGGCGGAAACCACCTGGCTCGAGGTCAACACCACCAAGGCACCGCTAAACGACAAGAAATTCCGCCGGGCGCTCGCGATGTCGATCGACGTCGCCTATATCGCCGCCCACGACTACGGCCATCTCGTCCTGCCCGCGAACGCGACGGGTCTGCCCGCCGTATGGAAGAAGTGGGTTGACCAGAAGCAGCTGAAGGCGCTTGGGTTCAGCTACAGCATCAGCAAGGCGAGAGCCCTGTTGTCGGCTGCCGGCTACAAGGACAAGAACGGTGATGGTTACGTCGAAGCCCCGGACGGAAGCAAGATCAATCTCAAGATCGCCGTCCCGCAAGGTTGGACAGACTGGGAGTCGGCGCGTGACATGATCGTGGCGTCTGCGAAGAAAGCCGGCATCCATCTGCACGAGGATGTGGGCGACTTCAACCACTGGCAAACCGAGCGCAACCAGGGTCTGTTCGACACCATCATCGACAACAACTACGCGTTGAGCGACAACCCGTGGACCTACTACAACGGAATCTTCCACCTGCCCATCATCACGACAGGCACGGGGCAGACGAACTTCAACTTCGGCCGCTACAGCAATTCGAACGCGTGGCGCCTCGTAGTGAAGCTCGACAGGACCCCCTTCACCAATACCAGCAGGCGCGCTTCGATCATGAAGCGGTTGCAGGCGATCACGATGACGGACGTTCCGATCATCCCGCTGTGGTACAACGGCATTTGGGCCCAGACCCAGTCTGCCTACTGGAAGAACTGGCCATCGTCGGCGTCCAGCCGAAACTACATCCCCGCCATGTGGCGCGGCTACCTGCAGATGACGGGCATCGACATGTTCACGCACGTCAAGAAGGCATAGGCCGGGCTCGATCAAAATCGGGCTCGTAGAGTCGGGACCCCGATCTGCAAGCGCCAGGAAAAGATCGGTGGTCGGGTGAGAATCGGCAACTCTTGGCGATACTTCGGGCTCGCCATCGCCTAGGTCGACGGGTAGATCGAGTTCGCGCGATTGAACTCGATTCGGATTCGAGGCAAGCGGCCTGAGCCGACCCGCGTGGGTCGGTTTTCTCAGTTAGTCTCTCCGCCTATGGAGATGGCGGTGCTTCACCTCTCGATGCTCCTCAAGAGCAAGCTGGTCGATAGAAACGGCGAGAATCTCGGTCGCGTGGAAGACCTGATCGTCAGGCTGGCCGACGGCGCCTACCCGCCGGTAACCGGCCTCCAGGCGCACGTGGCCGGGCGCGATCTCTTCGTCGCCGCGAAGATGATCGCCGAGCTCAAACCGGGCCGAGTCCAGCTCGCCGGGGATCAGCTCAATCTGGGCCGGTTCGAGCGCCGTCGGAGCGAGGTGCTCCTGCGTCGGGACGTTCTCGGGCACCGGCTGATCAACGTCGCCGGCGCTCGGCTGGCTCGAGCAAGCGATATCGAGCTGGCGTTCACAGACAGCGCCTGGCGCGTCGTGGGCGTCGACGTGAGCCTGCGCGGTCCCTTGCGCCGACTACTACCACGGCGCCTGGGAGGCCGCTCGGCGGCACGCACGTTACTCGACTGGGAGAGCGTCGAGCCGTTTGTCGGACATGTTCCATCGTCCAGGTTGCGCATGCGCTTCGGCAAGCTGGCCCAGCTCCACCCGGCTCAGATCGCCGACCTGGTTGAGGCCGCCTCACACGAAGAGGGCGAGGAGATCATCCGCGCGGTCGGTGCCGATCGCGAGCTCGAAGCCGATGTATTCGAGGAGCTCGATCCCGAGCATCAGGTCGAGTTTCTGCATCAGCGCTCGGACGCCGAGGCCGCGAACGTGCTGGCCAAGATGGGCGCCGACGACGCCGCCGACCTGCTGGCCGAGCTCGAACAGGAGCGGCGCGAGCCGGTGCTCTCGCTACTACCGAAGACTCAGCAACGCAAAGTGCGGACGTTGCTAGGGTTCAATCCCTCGACCGCCGGCGGGCTGATGAATCCCGACTTCCTCTCCCTTTCTGAACGAGTATCGGTCAAGAAAGCGCTCGAAGAGGTGAGGAAGACGCCACTCGAGCCCGAGCAGCTGACCGTCGTCTTCACGCACAACAGCAAGAGGCAGCTGTCCGGCGCGCTCGCGATCGCCGCTCTTGTTTGCGCCGACCCAGACGCGCGGCTCGCGGATATCGTCCAGCGCCGGCCGGTCAGCCTGCACCCCGACGCCGATCTGCCCGAAGTAGCGCGTGAGCTCACCGACTTCAACCTCACCGCGTTACCCGTGGTGGACGATGAAGAGCATGTGATCGGCGTGATCGCCGTCGACGACGTGCTCGAGTTGATATTCCCAGAGGACTGGCGACGCCGCTTCAGCGCCTTCAACAACGAGTAGCGCGGGCCCGCGAGTGAACGCCCGAGGAGAGACCCGCACCTCGGTGGAATGCGCTCTAGGGCTGGTAGAGTCCGGACGGCTCTGATAGTTCGCGTGGAGGTATCCGTGGAATCCGACGACCCTTTGAGTAGCAACTCCGCGCGCGCCTTTCGGGCACGGTGAGCGAAGCGGATCGCTGACCTCCTGGGCGTGCGCGAGGCGCACGCAAGACCGGCCCGCGCGGCCGGAGGAGGTAGATAGCGATTGTCCAAGAGGAAGACTCCTGCGCGTTCGACTCGCCGCCTGAAGGCCCCTGTTCAGCCTGACGAGGCGCGCTTCGGCGATATCAAAGGCGCACTGGGCACCATTCGCCAGGGCACGGCCCCGCCGCGTCATTCCTGGCGCGGGCGGTTAAAGGCGCTGCTCGCGATCATGGGCCCGGGACTGATCGTCATGGTCGGCGACAACGACGCCGGCGGTGTCTCGACCTACGCGCAGGCCGGACAGAACTACGGCACCAGCCTGCTCTGGGTGCTCGCCCTGCTGATCGTCGTCGTGATCGTCAACCAGGAGATGGTCGTCCGGCTGGGCGCCGTCACCGGCGTTGGGCACGCCCGGCTCGTTTTCGAGCGCTTCGGCCGCGCCTGGGGCTCCTACTCGGTCGGAGCGCTCTTCGTGCTCAACTTCCTGACCATCTTGACGGAGTTCATCGGTATCACGCTGGCGCTCGAGTATCTGGGTTTCAACCGTTATGTCGTTGTCCCGATCGCAGCCCTGGCGCTGATCGCAATGACGCTCACCGGCAGCTTCCAGAACTGGGAGCGCTTCATGTACGTCTTCATCCTCACCAGCCTGCTGGTCATCCCGCTTGCCCTGCTCAGCCATCCCAGCGCCGGCCCCGTTCTGCACGGCTTGCTGGTGCCGAGCGTGCATGGCGGTCTCAACTCCACCTCGGCGCTTCTCATCATCGCCATCGTCGGGACGACCGTGGCGCCCTGGCAGCTCTTCTTTCAGCAATCGAACGTGATCGACAAGCGAATAACGCCGCGCTGGATCAACTACGAGCGTGCCGACACCATTATCGGCGCCGTTTTCGTCGTCGTCGGCGCCGCCGCCTTAATGATCACAGCCGCGTTTGCCTTCGACGGGACTCCCGTACCACGGCCAATTCACGGATGCCGGGGGCGTGGCCGCCGGCCTCGCCGCTACGATCGGCCGGCCGGCCGCCGTGCTCTTCGCAATCGTTCTGCTCAGCGCCTCGATCATCGGCGCGCAGGCGGTCACACTGGCGACTTCCTATGCCCTCGGCGACGCCTTCGGCACGCGCCACTCGCTCCACCGCTCCTTCAGGGAGGCGAAGCTCTTCTATCTCGTCTTCTCGGGCTTGACGCTGCTCGCCGCGGGCATCGTGCTAATCCCGGGCGCCCCGCTCGGACTGGTGACGACCGCAGTGCAGGCGCTCGCAGGCGTTCTCCTGCCCAGCGTAACCGTCTTCCTGATCTTGCTCTGCAACGACAAGCAGGTGCTCGGGCCCTGGGTGAACAGGACGTGGCTCAACGTGCTCGCCAGCATCATCGTCGGCAGCCTCTTCGTGCTCTCGGGCATCCTGGTCGTGACGACGGCCATACCCTCGGTTAACGTCCTCGCCCTGGTACTGGTGCTGGGCGCGATGCTGGTAGTCGGTCTCGTACTTCTCGCGGTCCGAACGTTCCTTTCGCGGCAGCGAGGAGAGCTCGCGGAGTCTCCCGTCGCCGTCGAGAGGGAGAGCTGGACGATGCCTCCACTCGCGCTGCTCGAGCAGCCCATTTGGTCGCGCGGGCGGCGACTGGCAATGCGCCTGATGTGGATCTACGTCCTGACCACGGTCGTGCTGCTGGTGGTCAAGGCGGTTCAGCTAGGCATCGCTCAGTAGGGACAACGGCTGAAGGCGTCGGAACGCTTCCGACCCCTCGAAGCGCCACGTGCTCAGTCTGCCAGCTCGGCTTTGAGCGCCTTGATCTTCTCGACCAGCGGAGTGACCTTCTCGTTCGAGATCTCGCCACTCTCGACCAGATCGAAGGTGAGCTTGCCGAGGCTGTCGTACGTCTCGCCCAACTCACGCTTGGCCTTCATATCCTCAACGCCTTCGCGCGTCTTGGCCGCCGTCTTCCCGGCCACGTTCTTGGCGCTATCCATAAACCCCATGTTTCCTCCTTCGGTTTCGTCCTGTTCTCTCTATTGTCGCCGCCGCGCTCGATAAAACCAAGGTTCCGTCTTCTTTGACCAGGATTCGGATATCTTCCGGGCTCGTGGCCCACCGTCACTTCGAGCCGAGCTCCTACGCGGAGCGAGTGCGCAGCAAGGTGCCGCAATACGACGAGCTCGAAGACGCCCTTGCCGGCGCAACCGAAGAGCTCGCCGTGGCGAGGATCCTCGACCTGGGCGCCGGAACCGGCGAGACAGCGCGGCGGGTGCTCGCGAAGCACCCCGGCGCCCGCGTCGTGCTCGTAGATGCGGCGGCGGAGATGCTCGAGGCGGCCCGCGCGTCCCTGGCCGAGGATCGCATCGAGCAAATTGCCGTTCAGCGACTCGAGGATCCTCTCCCCGATGGGCCTTTCGATCTCATTGTCTCGGCGCTGGCGATTCACCATCTCGAAAGCGCCGACAAGCGACTCCTCTTCCAGAGAATCAGCAAAGCGCTCGAGCCCGGCGGACGCTTCGTTTTCGCCGATGTCATCGTCCCGAACGATCCGGAGCGAGCAGCGACGTCGCGCCTCGTCGCCCTTCGATCGCCCCGACCGGCTAGACGATCAGCTCGCCTGGCTGGGAGAGGCCGGTCTGGAGCCCCACGTCGTCTGGTCAAGCTACGATCTGGCGGTCGTCAAGGCCGATCGCCCGATCGAATAGGCGCACGCCGCGCTGCCTCACCGGAGCATCTGCCCGCGGCGTAAACGGCCGCGGGGGATCGTCCGCCGCAGGAGCTCCTGCCCGCCGCGACGGCGCTGGTCATCCGCCGCGGGAGCGGCTCGATCGTCACTTCACAGGCGGCCCAACCGAGCGAAGCGAGGGCCGATCAGCCGGCGGTTCCCGAGGCGAAACCCTGCCGGCGACAAGCGTCGGCGATCCCGCTGTTAACCGCCCCTTGCTCGGCGCAGAAGCTCCGCGCAGCGGCGCCGCAGTTCCGAAGCGTCGCGCCCCCCAACGATGACGCGACGGTCACAACGACGCAGCCTTTGCTCGACGGCGCGGGCGGCCTACTCGCATAGGCGTAGACGCTGATACCTACGCCCAGCGCGATCGCGCACCCAACGGCCGCGAGAAAATGCCTGTCTCGCGGCCCCAGCGACGAGGTCAGCCGTTGAGTTTGACCTTCAAGCGGCATGATTCATACCGACGCGAGTAGAGCCTCTGCTCACGAGCTCTCCTGGCCAGAGATGAGCTGGACGTCGATAGATCCGTCGTTCAGGCGCTCGATCCGCAGCGGCCAGCGACCTTCACCTATCACCACGTCGAGACCGTTTGCGCGCGGCCCGGGCGAGTGGCCGAGTTCGCGCCGGCTACGCAGCCACTCGCGTTGGCGTACACACGCGAGCTCGATCGCCGGCAGCAGGTCTTGCTCGCGAAACGGCTTCACGACGTAGGCGAAGACGCCGGCTTTGATCGCATCCGTCACGGTGCTCGGATCGGCGTAGGCCGTCAGCATGACGATCGGGATCGACCGCTCGGCCAGGATGCGCCGGACCGCCTCAATGCCGCTCATCTCCGGCATACGAACGTCGATCACCGCCGCCTCGGGCTCGGTTTCGCTGGCCAGCTGCACCGCCTCTGCGCCGTTTCTGGCTTCGGCACAGACCTCGTAGCCGGCCCGCTCGAGCATCCGACGCAGATCGAGACGGATGATCGACTCGTCCTCTGCAATCAGAATCCTCACTCTCTACCTCCCGTCAGAGGCCCGAACCGACCGGTTCGAGCCGCTAGAAGTCCACTCCGACGCCTCTGGGCAGAACGAGCACCGGGCAGCGAACCATGCCCATCAGGTACCGACCCGCAGCGCTCATCGAGACCACGCCGGGGTGCGTTCCGATCTTCGATCCGATGACGAGAAGGTCGGGCGCGGCGTGCGGGCTCGTGGTGACTGCGGCGCCAAGGCGCTCGGCCAGCGAATCGGCGGTCGTCTTGACACAGGGGTCTTCTTCCGGAGCGATGGCTCCGATCGTTTTGATCTTCTTCTTACCGTTGCGCGCGCGAAAGCCGGCCGGCGCGACGGCGACGGCGATTCGCCCGCCCTCGAGCAGGCGCCGGGCCGAGGTCTGGGGCTCTACGTGCCCGTCGGCGGTGCGGTATTCCGAGCCGAATACGATCAGGCTCGCCTGTTCGCTTGTCGCAAGTTGGCTCAGGCCTTCCGACGTCGAGGCGCCGAAGACGATGAATCGGGCAACGTCCGGCTGCCCGAGGAGCTTGGCGCCGCCGTCCAGCAGCGCGGCCGCCTCCGTGGCGGCGAGCTGCTCGCGCTGGTCGCCTTCCTCAATTGCGTGACGCACGTAGGCGAGTGCAAGGGAGTTTCGCTCGCCGGCCAGCACCCGGCCCAGCGCGAGCGCGTCCTGATCCATATTGGTTGCGTCGTAGGAGACGATGATTTCGATAGGCATGGCGTTCTCTCCAAGGTTCGTTGTGGCGAGTCTGCTCCCGCTCGCTGTCCTTGTCTCAGGTAACGACGGGACGGGCTTCATCCGAGGCTGTCCGGCGAGGGATGGAGATGGGTCGCGAGCCTACCGTGGGGAGCGGCATCCCGACTGTGATTGGGGCGCCGCGGTTCTCGCGACCCACTCTCCATCCCTGGCTCAGCGGGCTAAGCCGGTGGCGGCTCGCTACCACCCCCTGCTCCGCTCTTCGACGCCGCGCTCCCCAGAGGAACCGCAACCCAACCGGGTATACCGGTGGGAAGGGCAAGCGATGGAATATCGGACGGGTAGACCTCGTGACCGTGCACCGCAACGTCGCCGGCCTCCATGTCTTCCTCACTCATGCGTAGTGAGACGAAGCGACCGACGATCTTGAGCAGCACGAAAGTGCCGAACGCCGACCAGCAGATCACGAACAGCGCGGTGAGCGCCTGCCATTTCAGCAGAACCCAGTTCCCGTGTATCAGGCCGGTGGCAGAGAAGCCCGAGCCGTTACCGATGCCCAGGTAAACGAGCATCTTCGGATCGGCGAAGACAGCCACCAGCAGCCCGCCCAGGAGCCCGGCGAAACCGTGCGTGTAGATGACGCCGAGTGTGTCGTCGACGTTACGGAAGGGACGCAGCCGGCTGACGTAGTTGTAGGCGACGTAGACGACCGTCGAACCAATCGCGCCCATCGCCATGGCGCCGTAGCCGTTGACGAAGCCGGCTGCCGGCGTGATCACCACCAGTCCAACGATCATGCCGTTGACGCTGCCGATCATCGAAGGTTTCCGGTGCGTCACGTAATCCCAGCCGACCCAAACGAGGAACGCGACCGCAGTGGAGAGGTTCGTGTTCAGGATCGCCGCCGACGCGTTTGCGCCCGCGAAGTAGGGATCGCCGCCGTTGAAGCCGTTCCAGCCGAGCCAGAGCAGCCCGGCGCCGAGCGCGACCATGGCCAGGTTGTTCGGTGCGTCGATCTCGCGATCGCGCGCCAGGCGCGGACCGATCACGGCCGCCGCAACGAACCCGGATACGCCGGCGGAGAGATGAATCACGTAGCCGCCCGAGTAGTCGATGGCGCCGTGGTGGGCGAAGTAGCCGCCGCCCCAGATCAGGAACGCATCGATGCAGTAGACGAACGTCATCCAGAGCGCCACGAACGGGATCCAAGCCTTGAAGTTGATGCGGCCGAGCACCGAGCCGAGCATCAGGATCGGCGTGATCGCCGCGAAGACGAACTGGAAGTAGACGAGCGAAGTCTGCGAGAACCTGAACTTCGGCATGCCGCCGTCCAGTAACGGGATTTTCGCTCGCGCTTGCTCGGCGCCGGCACCAAGGACGCTACCGGGCTTGCCGACGAAGGTGCCGAAGAAGCCGTTGTGGCTAAGACCGTGCCAGGGTACACCGAAGCCCATCTTGAAGCCCCAGAGCACCCAGCAGACCAGGACGACGGCAAAGGCGATAAACGAGAGCATCATGCTGTTCACCGACCAGCGCTTCTGCATCACGCCGCCGTATAGAACAACTAGTCCCGGAACGCTCATCAGCCCGACAAGAGTCGCGGCCGTCATCTGCCAAGCGTTGTCTCCGGGGCTCAACCATGTTGGATAGGGAAGCATCAGACCTCCTTCTGCGAGGCTTGGAGCCTCTGTCGAAAACGTCGAACAACAACGAAAAAGGCCCCAGTACGCACCGTGCGTCCTGAGGCACCATTGCCTTCCTATCCCGCCCTCGTCGCCGGGACCAAAAAAAACGCCCCGGCGCGCTTTCGCGCTCCGAGGCACCTTTGCCGCTATTCCGTCTTCGTTGCCGGAACTGAATTCAGGCTAGCAGGCGCCGAGGAGCGACGTCAAATCGCTCGAGGAACCTTGCCTGCAACCCCTCCACTGCCGAATCGCTCCGGTCGAAGCGCCACTGTACTAGCAAATCGTCGCGGAGTTAAGCAGGCGCTCTACTGTTCGCCGGTTCGAGAACGGGACGTCTGCGCGCCCGGGCGGGCTCGGGCCAGCGCAACCGCCGCGACAGCCAGAGCGCAACGTAAACCAACCCGACGAGCACGGGTACCTCGATCAGCGGGCCGACGACACCCGCCAGCGCCTCGCCGGAGGTTGCTCCGAAGACGCCGATCGATACTGCGATCGCCAGCTCGAAGTCGTTCGAGGCGACCGTGAAGGCGAGGCTCGCAGTCTGCGCGTATGGCATCCGCAGCAGCCGTCCGGCGCCGAAGCCGGCAACCCACATCACGGCGAAGTAGACGAGTAGCGGCAACGCGATCCGGGCCACGTCGAGCGGCTGCGAGGTGATCTTGTCACCCTGGATGGCGAACAGCAGCACGATCGTGAAGAGCAGGCCGTAGAGCGTGATCGGCGCAATCCGGGGGATGAATCGAGTCTCGTACCACTCGCGGCCGCGCCGCTTGAGCCCGATCCGGCGGGTGAGGAAGCCGGCCGTCAGCGGAATGCCGAGGAAGATCAGCACCGTGCGGGCGATCTGCCAGATGCCCGGCTGAAAGCCCTGCGTATCCAGGCCGAGCCAACCAGGCAGGAGCGTGAGATAGAAGTAGCCGAGCAGCGCGTAGGCGAGTACCTGGAAGAGCGCATTAAAGACGACGAGAACGGCGGCGCGCTCGCGGTCGCCGCGCGCGATGTCGTTCCAGACCAGCACCATGGCGATGCAGCGAGCCAGCCCGACGATGATCACTCCCGTGCGATAAGCGGGCTGGTCGGCGAGCAGTAGCCAGGCGAGCGCGAACATCAGCGCCGGTCCGACCACCCAGGAGAGAAAGAGCGAGACGCCGAAGAAATGCCGGTCGTTGATCCCGTCGTCGCTCATCCGGCCGAGCTCTTCGTAGCGCACCTTCGCGAGCACCGGATACATCATCAAGAGCAGTCCCGCGGCGATCGGCAAGCTGACGGAGCCGATCTGAAGCTTCTCGAGCCAGTCGTTCAGGCTTGGCACTAGTGCTCCGAGCCCCAGCCCGGCGGCCATCGCCAAGCCGATCCAGAGCGGTAGGAAGCGATCGAGCGTCGACAGTTTCTGCAGCACCGCCGACTGATCAGGGCTCGGCTCCGAGCGCGTGCGATCGGCCACGTCCGTCACTTCTCGCCGTCCGTTGCGAGCTCTGAAAGCAGCTGCTCGACCCGGGCGGAGATCTCGTCTCGGACCTCGCGGACGCGCTCGATCGGCTTGCCCTTGGGATCCTCGAGATTCCAGTCGAGATAGCGCTTGCCGAGGATGACCGGACAGGCGTCGCCGCAACCCATGGTCACTACCACGTCGGCCCACTCGGCGTCGGCCAGATCGAGTCGGCGCGGAACCCGGTCGGCAAGGTCGACGCCTAGCTCGCGCATCGCCTCGATGACCTCGGGATGTAGATGCTCGGCCGGTTGAGTACCGGCCGAGCGCGCCTCGTGACGACCTTGCGCCGCCCGGGAGAAGAGCGCCTCGGACATCTGCGAGCGGCCGGCATTCCCGACGCAGACGAAGAGGACGTTCATCCGCAACACTTCCCTTTTGACCGATCTCCCGCGAGAGGAAGCGGCTTCAGTATCGGCCTCACTCCCTCGGCTCTCACGCCCTTGACGATCGCGGCGTGCATGCCGTCCTCCACCTCGCGCGTGAATTCGATCGCGATCTGCTCGAATCCCGCCGCCGCCAGGCCTTGCTCGTATTCACTTCGCGACAGGGCGCCGGCGATACAGCCCGCGTAGCTGCCGCGTTCGGCCCGCTCAGCCGGCGAGAGGTGATCCTCGGCGACGACATCCGAGATGCCGATCCGACCGCCCGGCTTGAGCACGCGCGCCATTTCCGCCAGCACGCCGGGCTTGTCGATCGAGAGGTTGATCACACAGTTGGAGATGACGACGTCGACCGACGCCGCCGGGAGCGGGATCTGCTCGATCACGCCCTTGAGGAAGATGGCGTTCGAGACGCCCGCCTGCTCGGCGTTACGCTGCGCCAGCGCCAGCATCTCGTCGGTCATGTCGAGCCCGAAGGCGCGTCCTGTGGCGCCTACGCGCCTGGCCGAGAGGATCACGTCGATGCCGCCGCCGGAGCCCAGATCGAGCACCGTCTCGCCCTCGTGCAGATCGGCGACGGCGATCGGGTTGCCGCAGCCGAGCGAGGCCAGTGTGGCCGCATCGGGCAGCTCGTCGCGCTCGCCGGCGCTGTAGCTCGCCGCGCCGAAGCTATCGCTGGCGGCTTTCTCGTCGCTGCAGCAGGCCCGTCCGCCCTCCTCGCTCACGCTGAGAGCAGCCTCCGCGTAGCGCCGACGAACCTCTTCGCGCACCTCGTCTGTGGAACTCATCGGCGTTCTCCTTCCAGGTCGATCAGACCGGCGAGCCTGCTGACGGCCTCGCGGTTGAGCGAGAAGAAGGCCCACTTGCCGCGCTGCTCGCGCTCGAGCAACCCGGCCTCGACCAACTTCTTCATGTGATGGCTCACAGTCGGTTGAGCCAGACCGAGTGGGCGCGTCAGATTGCAGATGCAGACCGGCTCCGGAGAAGTCGCCAGCAGGTTGACGATCTTCACCCGGTGCGGATCGCCGAGCGCGGCGAAGAGCCGAGCAGTCGCTTCAGCCTCCTCGTTCGACAGCGACGCCGCCGCAAGAGGCGCGCAACCGGCCACCGCCGCAAGCAGCTCGGTCACAGCGGCCGGTATCCGTAGCGAAGCAGGTTGTCGAAGACACGGCTGCGCTCGGCCTCGGCGATGCAAGCCGCATCGCAGGCGGTTGCGCAGCGCTCGCAGAACTCGAGCCTTGGTTCCTTCTTGTGTATTCCGAGCAGCTTCATCGCGAGCTCCTCCTCGATAGTTCATATCGACTGTTATCGATGTATTGATTTCTATCAATACGTTGGCGCCCCGTCAAGTGGGTAGCGATTCCGCACAGCTCAGGCAGAATCGGGGAAACGTGGACAAAGAGGACTGGAACCGCCGCTACCAAGGAGGCGAGCTGCTCTGGACCGACCGACCCAATCGCTTCCTCGTAGCGGAGGCGGGCGGGCTCGAACCGGGGCGGGCGCTGGATCTCGCCTGTGGCGAGGGCCGGAACGCGGTCTGGCTCGCGGAGCAGGGCTGGCGAGTGACGGGCGTCGACTTCTCGCGGGCGGCGATCGAGAAGGCGGGTCGCCTGGCCGAGCAGCGCGGCGTCGAGGTCGACTGGGTCTGCGCCGACCTGCTTGAGTATGCGCCGCCGCCCGAGGCGTTCGCTCTCGTGATCGTCTTTTACCTGCAAATAGCCGAAACGGCGCGCCACGTGGTGTTCTCGAACGCGGCGTCTGCCGTGGCCAGAGGCGGCACTCTCCTGCTCGTGGCCCACGATCCCGAGTAACCTCGAACACGGCTACGGCGGGCCGCGCGACGCCGCTGTGCTCTACGGCGCGGAGCAGGCGGCGGCCGACTTCAAGGGCCTGGAGATCGAGCGCGCCGAGCAGGTCATGAGACCGGTCGATACGCCCGACGGAGCGCGCCAGGCGATCGACGCGCTCGTGCGCGCTCACCGGTCGAATGCCTAAAGCCCGAGCGCCCGAGAAACAGCGGCGTAGTCGGCGTCCACGACGCCGGGCTTGGGCACCGACTTGATCGTGATATCCGGGTCTTTCAGGCCGTGCCCGGTGAGGACGCAAACGACCTTCGAGCTCTCGGGCACTCCGTATTTGAGCATGCCGGCAACCGAGGCCGCCGAGGCGGGCTCGCAGTAGACACCCTCCGCCGTTGCGAGCAGCGCTTGCGCCGCGAGGATCTCCTCGTCCGTGACGATGTTGATCGCGCCGGCGGACTCGCTGACCGCGTCCTCGGCGCCCTTCCAGGAGGCCGGGTTGCCGATGCGGATCGCCGTCGCGACCGTGGACGGGTTTTCGATCGGATGGCCGTGCACGAGCGGCGCGGAGCCCTCGGCCTGGAAGCCGAGCATACGCGGCGTGTGCGTCGAGACGCCCGCCTCCAGATACTCGCGGTAGCCCTTCCAGTAGGCGGTGATGTTGCCGGCGTTACCGACCGGGATGCAATGAATGTCGGGCGCGTCGCCGAGCACGTCGACGATCTCGAAGGCGCCCGTCTTCTGCCCCTCGATGCGGAAGGGGTTGATCGAGTTGACTATCTCGAGCCCCGCCTTCTCGCCCAGCTCGCGCACGATCTCGAGCGCGCGGTCGAAGTTGCCGCGGATCTCGAGCACGCGCGCGCCGTAGGCGAGCGCCTGAGCCATCTTGCCCAGCGCGATCTTCCCTTCCGGGACGAGCACGGCACAGGTCATGCCGGCGCGGCCGGCGTAGGCGGCCGCCGAGGCAGAGGTGTTGCCGGTCGAGGCGCAGATGACGGCCGGCGCCTTGCGCTCGAGCGCCTTGGAGATGGCCACCGTCATGCCGCGATCCTTGAACGAGCAGGTCGGATTGAGACCTTCGAACTTGAGCCAGACCCGTGCGCCGACGCGGTCGGAAAGATGCGGCGCCTCGATCAGGGGCGTGCCACCCTCGAGCATCGTCACGACGGGCGTCTTCTCCGAGACGGGCAGGAAGGCCCGGTACTCCTCGATAACGCCCCTCCAGCCGGCTCTCACAGCGGGTTCATGCACTCGCGTCGTGGACATGCAGCGAAGGTAGCACACGCCTCGACAGCGCCTCACCGCCGACAACAGAAGATCCGCCAGGTTCGCGCTGCTCCTGCCGTCACATCTCGCCCGCCTGTCGACTTCAGTTCGGGCTCGAGGCGAGGTCGCGCGACTCCTTCTCCGCCGGTCGCCCTTCTTTCGTCGGCTTCGTGCGCGAGGAAAGGAGGACCGCGCCGACTATGACCGCGCCGAAAGCGGCGATGCGAACGGCGCCGACCCAGCCCGCGGGCAGCGGCTCGCGGAAGACGGTCATCCCGGCGACGATCGGCAGCGCGTTGGTCATCAGTGTCGCGAGTCCCGCCGTGGTCAGCGCACTACCTCTCTGGAAACCAGCCTGCAAAACGCCCGTACCGACGACGTAGAACACGATCAGGCAAGCCAGGAAGGCGATATTCGCAGGCCCGCCCGCGACCGCCATCTTGGTCGAGACGTCCCCGGCTGCAAAGAGAATGCCCGCGGCAATGCCCCAGGCCGGCCCGCCGCCGATCAGGCGTCCGAGCAGACCCGCGCAGACGGCGGCGACACACGCCGAGGCGACAAGCGAGACGACGACCCAGAGATAACCCGGAGTAGAGCCCTCGCCGTGTTCGCCGAGCAAGCTGACGCCAAGCAGCGCGAGACCTATGACCGATACCCCCGCGCCGATCCGCTCCTTGCTCGTCAGCGGGACGTGCGTGAAGCGCGAGACCATGATCGCGAGAATGCCGATGCCGCCCGCGGCGGTCGCCTGCACGAGTGACAGCGGCGCCAGGGCCAACGCAGCGACGTAAAGGAGCCAGCCGGCCGCCTCGACCCCAATTCCCGCGAGCCAGCGGTAGTTGCCCAGTAGCGATCGAATCGAGGCAACCGGCCGGCGCAGCGAGAGCGCAGGCGCCTTCGCGGCGACGGCGTGCTGGAGCAGGTAGCCGAGATCGAGACAGCAGGCCGAGATCACCGTGATCACGAGCGCGAGCGCGATCTTCACTCGGGTTCACGCACCGGTACTGTTCGCTCTCTCGCTGCTCCGGGCGGTGCCACAGCGCCCATTATCGCAGGGCGGCCGATCGCAATCTCTGCGCTAACAGGGGCTGCCCGCGAGGTGGATCCTCGCTCTGACAGTACTTTCCGCACCTATCGCGGCCCGGCCCGGGAAGTGATGAGCGGCGCTAGACTGTTGGCTTCGCGGGGCTATAGCTCAGTTGGGAGAGCGCCTGGATCGCACCCAGGAGGTCGGCGGTTCGAATCCGCCTAGCGCTCACACACCGATTCTGGTCGCTTTCTTGGCGGTCTGAACGCTGCGCACGGCGCCCATTATCTCAGCGCGGGCGAACGCGACCCGTGCCGCGAACGCAGCACTGCCGCTCAAAGCGGATCCTCGCTGAGGGAGTACTTCCGCGGGCGACCTACCCCGTCCCGGCCCGGAAGGTGATGCCGTCGAACTTCGCGATGATCGTGCCGGCGTACGTGTACGGCTCGTAAACATTCCCACTCGCACCTACGCAAATCGGAACAACCCGAGGTGGGGATTGCGTTTCGTCCACTGACGGAAAGCACATCGTCTTGGCGGGACGGTAATTGGCGGGAAGCGTGAAGACTATGGCTTGGTACGACGCGCCTCCGTTGGTAACCCATCCCTTCAGATGGACGACTCCGAAGGGATCTTTGTAGAAAGCCGCGCTTGTAGCGTTCACGGGATTCTGGTTGCTCCAGTTCGTCCCGAACGCCGGCTCGCCGGAAGCTTCAACTTCGTGCCAGGCCTCGGGCGTAACCAGCGGTCCCGCTGGGCCCGTGTCACCCTTTGCGCCCTGAGCGCCCGTTGCTCCCTGTGCGCCTGTCAATCCCTGCGCCCCTTTTAGGCCTCTCGGCCCCCTGGCGCCCTTGAGCTGCTTGAGCACGCTCGGCCTGATCTGCTTGGTCGAGGTGATCACATACTTGTGCGCGGCGATCGCGGAGACTCCGCCCAGCGCGAAGAAAAGGGCCGCGATTGCGATGAGCGAAGCCGGAGACGGCCGGCGGGGTTTGTGCTTCATAGATCTCTCGCTTTCTCGAGCGTCGCCGGTTCCCGGCGGCGGGAGGATCTCCGGCGAAAATCCGGCTCGCTGCACGAGTCATGACGGCTCTATTGGGACTTGCGAGGTACGCCATTAATCGCAGTGGCGGGCATCGATCAGCTCCACTCTCGCGTCTAGCGCCCGGCGCCGGGCCGAAGAGTGCCGGCTTCGATTCGACCTTAGACTTAAGCGCATGCCGTTGCTCTCGCACGATCCGGTCGCGCACTGGCTCGTCGTCGCAGCGGCCGTCGCGGTGGTAGTGGGCGAGATCGTCGCCTCGTACATCGGTCAAGCCCGTGACGGGGAGCGTCGTTTGCTGGGCAGCCTGGCGGACTCGCTGTTGCTGTATGTGCATGGCCGTGGTTCCGCGATTCGGAGGGACCGGGGGACAAGGCTAGTCGTCGCGCTTTCCATCTACCTCGGCATCGCCGCGGCCCTTGCAATCGCGAGAGTGTCTGGTCTTCGTGCCGGCGCCAACAACTGGTGGACACTCGGATTGGGAATCGCCATCGTCTTCGCAGGAGCCGTCCTTCGCGACTGGGCGATTCTGAGCCTGGGACGCTACTTTCGCCGCGAGGTGACGATTGAGCCAGAGCAACGGATTGTTCGTCGTGGCCCGTATAGCGTGCTCCGGCATCCCTCCTACGCCGGCCTCTTTCTCATCCTCGGGGGCTTCGGGCTGGCCTTCGGCAGTTGGCTCGGTGCGGCCGTCGCGCTACTCATCGGCTTTATCGGGATGCTGCCACGCATTCGGGTCGAGGAACGCGCACTCGCGCAAAGCGTTTGGCCCCGACTACACCGACTACGCGAATTCGACAGACCGCTTGCTCCCCCACGTCTGGTAGCTGTACCGTGGTCGAGCGTCGGCAATCGAGACGCGCCGTTGATCGATGCCCTGATCAGAGCATCGAGTTGAATGCCTATTCGATGCTCGCTGATACTCGCGTCGCGTATACGCCGCGACTAAGCCTCCGGAGCTGAGCGCGTCTGCCGGTGGCACCTGCGGAGAGCGCTGCCTTCACCGATGTCCAGAGCAATGCCTCGCCGGCGAGTTGGCCAGCCGCCGCATGGATCTCGCGCGCCCGCATCGGCTTCCTGGATCGCTCCCGCACCAGTGTCACGGTCTCAAGCACCGGGCTCACCTTGGCCGGAACAGGCCGGCGTTGGCGTGGATTCACCGAGGCCCTGCGAAGCAACTCGTCGTGGAGCGAGCTGATCCTAGATAGCTCAACCCCAGCTCGAGGGTTTGAACGTGCTCCGTTTAGTTCCATTCTCGCTTCCTCGGCCGCGGATCCGTGCGGCCAGGCGCGACTGGCCTCCCCGATCCGCTGACACCGCTGAGCGCGCTCCGACCTTCGGGCCGTGTGTCGAACACTGCCCCTCGGTCTACGCACGCCCAGCGGCGCCCCGAGAAACCGAGAAGGCGCCCGGGTCGCGTTCCTGCGAGCGCCTTCCAGATAGAGAAAGTTCGCGCTCTCCGACTCTGCCCCGAGAGTGCGTACCGCGCAGCTTCAGATGTAGAGCCCGGGAAGATTCGGCGCTCTTGGGCGTCCTTGATCAGTAGGAAGCATACGATCGGAGGAGGTCTGAGATGGAAGTCTTCGAGAAGCCAAGAGCTCCAATGGAGCCTGTCGAGCGACAGTCCTCGGCGCCGACCGAGCTCCGACTTCCACCGCCGGCCGAGGAGAGGGGCTTCAGCCGCTGGCTCTGGCTGGGCGTACGCGCTACAGGTTCGCTCTCCTTGTTGGCGGTGGGTGCGGTGCACCTTCAGCAGTACTTGAAGCTCTACTACTCGGTCCCGACGATCGGGACTCTGTTCGTGCTGAACTTCATCGGCGCGACGGCGATCGGGCTGGGACTGCTTTCGCCGGTCGAGCGACTGTTCGGCCGCTGGGGCTCCCCCATCCTCGCGCTGCTGGTCATCGGCGGGATCGGGCTGGCCCTTACGACCTACGCGTTCTTGCTTGTGAGCGAGCGCACGCCCGTGTTCGGATTCATGGAAGGGGGCTTCTTCCCGGCGGCGATCATGGCGGCAAAGGTCTCGGAGCTGGTGGCTGCCGGCTTGCTGGGAAGCTTCTTTGTCGCCCGCTTCCTGCTGAAGACAGCGGTCGCTCGCTGGTAGTGGGAAAGACCTGGGGTGCTATATACGAGGCAGTGAGTGATGTGACTTCGAAACTCAACAACAAAGAGATGGCCGACCTCTGTGCGCTGGCCGACGGGACGCTTCCCGCCCACAGACGCTCAGAGGTCGAGGCATGGGTCGCCGCATCTGCCGAGCGACAGGATCTGCTCGAGCGGCAGCGGCGCAGCTTGACCGCCACCCAGGCTCTGGCGAGCGAGCGCGTCCCCGACTCACTGCGGGAGGCTGTCGAGGCTGGGCGGCTCACGACCGGCTCCCGGCCGGTCCGGCGCAGGCGACTCGTGCCGCGTTTGGGTCTTGCGACCGCGCTCGGCGTCGCGGTGACGATCGTGGCCGTCGTAGTGCTGAGCGGCGGGCCCGCAGGCCCGACGGTCGCCGAGGCCGCGCGACTCGCGACCCAGCCGGCGACCGCACCCGCGCCACCGCCCCTGGGCAACAGCGGGACAACGCTTGCGCTCCGCGTCCAGAACGTCTCCTTCCCCGATCTCGCCGGCTCCTTCGGTTGGCATGCCACCGGTGTGCGCCACGGTCACATCGGTGGCCGCGCGGCGACGGTGGTCTTCTACAGTAAGGGTGCACGGCGGATCGCCTACGTGATCGTCTCGGGTTCCACCCTTGCGCGCCCGGGCGGCGGCCACACGACCGCCACAGGCGGCGTTCAGTACCAGACGCTGCGCCTGAACAACCGCCTCGCCGTCACCTGGCAGCGTGGCGGGCACACCTGCATCCTGCTCGGGCAGGCAAGCCGCGCGGAACTGCTCGGCCTGGCCACCTGGTCGGTCTAGCCCTCGCCCAGCCGGCGCGCGACCCGGTCGCGGGCGCGGAAGAGCCTACTGGTCACGGTTCCCTCCGCCACGCCGAGCGCGCGAGCAGCATCCCGGTATGACAGCCCGGCGATGTCCACCGCCACGAGCGCGTCTCGGAACTCCTCCGGCAGCTCGGAGATGACCTCGAAGACCTGCCGGTTCTCAACCGCCACGGCGGGATCGTCGCTCGAACGCGTTCCGACTGAGAGCTCCTCGTCCAGCTCGGTCGTCACCGGGCGGCGGCGCTCGGCTCGGCGCTGGCTGATCAGGGTGTTGCGAAGCGCGCGGAGCAGGTAGCCGAGCTCGTCCTCGCCGTAGAGCAGCCGGGGGCGAGCGAGCACCCGCGCGCAGGCCTCTTGCACCAGATCCTCCGCTTCCTCACGGGACGAAGTCCAGGCCCGGGCGGCGCGATAGAGAGGCGGGAGCTGCTCCACCACGCGATCGGGATCGAGTCTTCGGGGAGCGCGCATCAGCTTCGGGAAGGAATCGGCCCTCGCGGGCGTCGGACGTTAATGAAGGCCAAGTCCATACAGATACGGAGGTAAACTACCGTGAAAAGGTTTCTCATCATCGCTATCGCCGGAGCCGTTACGCTCGTCACCGGCATCACAGTCGCGATGGAGGCGTCCGCCGGCATGGGCGCCACATCCAAGAGCGGGACCGTCGTCGTCAAGCAAGTCGGCAGCCTGGGCCCGATCCTCGTCAGCGCGAAGGGCCTCGCCCTCTATACCAACAGCCAGGACGGGAAAGGGATGCCGGTTTGCACAGGCGCCTGCGTGTCCTTCTGGAAGCCGCTGATCGCGAGCAAGGCTCCCACGGTCAGTTCGCTCGCGGGCAAGTTTGCCCTCGTCAAGAGAGGCGGCGGCTCGGAGCAGGTCACCTATAAGGGTAAGCCGCTCTACACCTTTGCCCCGGACAAGCCGGGCCAGGTCAAGGGCGACGGCGCTCATGACGCGTTCGGCGGGCACCAGTTCACGTGGCACGTGGTTCACGCGGGCAAGGCCACCGGCTCGCCGAGCACTACGACCACCAGCAACAGCAGCGGCGGCGGATACGGCTACTAGTTTCGCCGCGAAAGAGACTCGAGTGAAAGGCCCCGATTCAGGGGCCTTTCGAGTAGGAGGCAGGATTTGAACCTGCGGCCTCCGGGTGATGGAGACCCCAGGGGCTAGTCGGGAGCCCCTCAAGCCGCGGCGTCGGTGCCGCTTCGTCGATTCGAAACAGTCCCGCTACCGGCGGCGCTTCTCACCGATGACTGGCGCACGATTAGCTCGGTCGGCACGATCAACTCGATCGGGCTTGCGGACCGGTCGGCGATCATCCTCAGCACGCCCTCGGCGGCCGCTATTCCCATAGCCGGCGCGTCCTGGTGGACGGTGGTCAGCGCCGGCGTGATCATCGTCGCGTGAGGCCCGTCGTCGAAGCCGACGATGGCTATATCGTCGGGCACGCGCAAGCCGGCTTTCTCGATCGCCGACATCGCTCCGATCGCCATTACGTCGCTGGCCGCGAAGACGGCGTCGGGCAGCTCCTCGGCCCGAAGCAGCTCCTCCATCGCCGCGACGCCGTCGTGGATGAAGAAGTCGGCCTCGACCAGATATTCCTGCCGCACCGGTAAAGAGACCTCCTCGAGCCCGATACGGTAGCCGAGCAGCCGCTCGCCCCCGACGGCATGAGAAAGCGGAGCATGAATCGTTGCAATGCGCCGGTTGCCGTTCGCCGTCAGGTGCCGAACGGCCGAGAGCGCTCCGCCGACGTTGTCCGAAGAGACGTGCCCCAACCTGGGCGCCAGCCCGATGTCATCGACCCCCACGCACGGGATCCCGGCCTCGAGCAGGCGCGAGACCCTGCTGTCGTCTGTGGCGAAGCCATGAAGGATCACACCCGCAACGCCGCTGTCTCGGCAGTGGCGCAGGTAGGCGTCGGGGTCGCTGTCGATGGTGGTGAAGAGGAGCAGATCGCAACCGCTGGCGCGCAGGCGCGATTTTACGCCCTCGAGCAGGCCGGGGAGCATCTGGTGCAAGGCGTCGGCGTGCTCCCAGGTCGTGGTCGCCAAACCGATCGCGGGCAACTTCTCGGCGATCGCCATGGCTCTCTGCTCGGCGAGCGCCTCGGCGCGGGCACGCACGAGCTCGAGCTCCCGCGTTTCCTCTTCGATCAGCTCGAGAATCTCCGATGCCGAGAGTTCCATTTCCCTCCTGAGATCGACCAGCGATGTTGATTGGGCGCCGCCGCAGCTTTCCCACAATCCTAGAGTTGCCGGCGTCCGGCTGCCAGCCCCGATTCGCATCTATGGCGATGCTCGAAACGGTGTCAGCGCGCGAGAACGACCTGCGAGCCTCCGATCACCTGATCGCTCCCGCTCTCGTCGAAACGCACCCAGGCCTTGTGACCGCCGTCGTAGTCGCGCTGCCCAAAGAACCAGCTTCGCCTCCCGGCCGGCTACCGAGCAGCGTTCGGCTCCTTCTGGGTCGAGCTGGCGCCAGATGCGTACGAACGGATTCTGCTCCCACTCGACCGCAACGCTCGACTCGCCGCTGTGGCCGGGCAGAATCGGCGTCGTGGCGGGAAGGGCGAGCAGAGTGTCCATGATCGAGCGGCGCAGATCGCTGAAGCTCGAGCCCGAGCCGCCGACCGAGCCGGCGAAAAGCGTGTCGCCGCTGAAACAGGCGCCGTTGACAAGGAACGAGAGCGAGTCCGCGCTGTGCCCCGGCGTTGCGAGCACCTCTATTTCCAGCTCTCCCACCCGGAAGGGATCGCAGAGCCGGTCGATGATCTCCAACCCGAAGCGGCGCCGGAGCAAACTCGTTGCCGGCGGTGTGATCGCCGTGACCGTGCGTCACCAGTAAATGAGTCGGCGTTAGTCGATGGCTCTCGACCGCGGCGAGCAGCGGCTCGAGCGGCGCGCCGCTGTCGACGAAGACCCCCGTGCCACCGGGTCGGTCGCCGACAAGATAGGCATTCGAGAGCCAATCGGGGTGCATGCTCCGCTCGACGATCACGTCATCAACCCCCTTTCGGAACGCATCCGATGCCGGAGCGTAATGCTAAACGGAAGGCTAGGCTAGTTGATCCGATGCCCGATTCTCTCGAGCTTCCAACCGACTTTCCGCGCCGCGTCAGGGCGATCGCCTCCGATCTCGATCGCACGCTGATCGGCGAGGACTACCAGTTGCACGAGCGCAGCGCCGCCGCGATCGCGGCCGCACGGGCGGCCGGAATCCACGTCGTCATCGTGACCGGGCGCATGTTCCGCTCGGTGCGTCCCTATCTGGAGCAGGCGGGGATCGACGATCTGGTCGTTTGCTACCAGGGCGCGGTCGTCGCCGATCCCCTCAGCGGGCGGTTCCTTCACCACGTCGCGATCCCGCTCGAGTTGGCGCGCGAGACGATCACGGCAGTCGAGCGAGAGGGCTTCCAGCTCAACTGCTACGTCGACGACAACCTCTACGTCGCGAAGATGACCCCCGAGGCCCATAGCTACGCCGAGCATCAAAAGATCCCGATCGACACCGTCGGCGATCTGCGCGAGTGGCTGAAGAGCCCGCCCACCAAGCTGGTCGTGATCGCTGAGCCGAAGGCGCTCGACGGGCTTGCCGAGCGCCTGCGCGAGCAGTTCAACGGGCGGCTGTACATCTCGAAGTCGCTTCCCTTCTTCCTCGAGCTGGCCAATCCGGAGGTGTCGAAGGGCGCCGGGCTCGGCTTCGTCGCCGAGCAGCTCGGTTTCACGGCCGCCGAGACCGTGGCCTTCGGCGACGGGGAAAACGACTTCGAGCTACTCGACTGGGCCGGCTACGCGGTCGCGGTCGCAAACGCCAATGCCGCAGTGCTGGCCCGCGCCGACTTCGTCTGCCCTCCCGTACAGGAAGAGGGCGTCGCGCAGACGATCGAGGCCATGCTCGCGGCCGGGTAGACCATCAACCGGTCCCCGACTCCCGTCGTGATCCTCCGCCCCGTAGACTTGCACTCGTGATCGACCTCAAAGCCGCTCGCTCGGATCCGGATGGGCTCCGCGCCGCGCTCGCCCGTAAGGGAGGAGTCGAGGCGTTCGATCACCTGATGGAGGCCGACCGCCGCTGGCTGGAGCTCGTACCGCAGGTGGACGAACTTCGCGCTCAGACCAAGCCCAAGGGAAAGCCGGCGCCCGAGCAGCTCGCGCAGCTGAAAGTGACCAAGGCTACGCTGCAGCGCCTCGAAGAAGAGTTGGCGGAAGCCGAGGCCGCCCGCGAGGCAGCGCTGGCACTAGTTCCGAATCCGCCCCATCCCGATGTTCCCGACGGCGAGACCGACGAGGACGCCGTCGAGCTGAGGCGAGTCGGGGAGCCCCGCGCGATCGAGAACCCACGCAGCCACCTCGAGCTCGGCCGCTTCGACATGGAGCGGGCCGCGAGGTTGTCGGGCGCCCGCTTCGGTTACATCATCGGCGACACCGCCCTGCTGGCTCTCGCGCTCTTCCGCTATGCGCTCGACGTGCTGGGCAAGAAGGGCTTCGCTCCGGTGCTTCCGCCGGTGCTCGTGCGCGAGGAGGCGATGTTCGGCACCGGCTTCTTCCCGACCGACAAGGCCAACATCTACGAGATCCCGTCCGACGGCCTCTACCTGACCGGCACCTCTGAGGTGGCGCTCGCCGGCCTGCACATGAACGAGGTGCTCGAGTCGGACGAGCTGCCGCTGCGCTACGCCGGTTACTCGACCTGCTTCCGGCGTGAGGCCGGTGCGGCGGGTAAGGAGACGCACGGCATGTTCCGCGTACACCAGTTCGACAAGGTCGAGATGTACGTCTACTCCCGGCCCGAGGACTCCTGGCAGGAGCACGAGCGGATGGTGGCGATCGAGGAGGAGATCCTGCAGGGATTGGAGCTTCCCTACCGCGCCGTCGACATCGCCGCCGGCGATCTGGGAGCCCCGGCGGCCAGAAAGATCGATCTCGAGGCCTGGATGCCGAGCCAGGCTCGCTACCGCGAGGTTACGTCCTGCTCCAACACGACCGATTTCCAGGCTCGGCGCCTGAAGGTGCGACATCGCGGCGAGCGCGGTCTCGAGCCGGCGCACACGCTGAACGGCACCGCCGCGGTCGGGCGCATGCTGCTGGCGCTGCTCGAGAACGGGCAGCAAGAGGATGGCGGTGTTGTGGTACCCGAAGCGTTGCTCGCATACGGAGCGCCGCAGAAGTTCTCTCGGTAACCGCCGTCGCGGAAACACTCGCGGGGATCGAGCGCGAAGCGCGACGATGCCCGCGACTGCCGCCGCAGCCGACATGCGCGGCTGCGGCTCACCTCACGCGATCCCTAGCGCATCTCGAACCCCGCAAGGCACCAACGGCCAGCCCGCTCCGCTCATAGGACGCAGGTTGAGCAAGCCCCGCGGGCGCGCTCAACGCCCGTTTAGGTCGACCGGGGGAAATCGACTAGATTCTCCCCCGGTATAGGCGGGGTGCCGGAGCGGTCGAACGGGGCGGTCTTGAAAACCGTTGGGGGTGCAAGCCCCTCCTGGGTTCGAATCCCAGCCCCGCCGCTAAACCGCGAAAAGTCCGCCCTCCTACGGAGGGCTTGACGACTTTTCGCGGTGGCGTAAAGCGCCCAAGAAGCTGCCTCATAGCGGTCGCGGCGGCGACCGCAGCGGAGCAGGACATCGCACCTGGGAGCAGAACCGGCAAGCGGACTCATCGTATGAGCGCGATTCAGGCGGCGACGCCGAGAACAGCGTACGGGTCCCTCATCCCCTCCAACCGCTCGGGGAGCCTCAGGAAGTGAGGTTCTTCGAGCCGCGACGGGTGAGTGACAGTACCCTTCTCAGGGGTCTAGTACCTCGCAATACGTGCCGATCCGGATGATGCCAACACCGTTGAATCTCTCCCGCCAAGTCGAGGTATAAGAATGATGCGAAGAATCGGCCGTATCTCCTTCCGCCTGTTCCTCGTTGGTTGTGTCGTAGCGCTGGCCGGCACGTTGGCGTCTGCCGCAAGCGCCTCACAACTGATCGATCGGAACGCGCTCAATGTCCGGCTTTCGGTGAACAAAGACGGAATCGCGATGCTCACCTACTCCAGGAGGGGCGCGAGGAATAAGGTCTACCACGTCCTGGCGAAAGGCGCGATCAACGCGCGCCCACCGATCAGGAATGGCAAGCAGGTCGAGTTCAAGCTCGATCGCGCCGGCGGCTGGGGATTCTTCCACAACGGGAACTACTGGAAGCACTTCAAGAACGTGTGCGGCCCCTACGAAGGCGACACACTGGCCTGGTTCGTCACCGGCTGCACCATGCCCGACGGCTCGAGCTGGGCTGTTCAGTCCTGGCAGCGCATGCTCGCCAACTATGGTCTGCCGTCCAAGGGGCTCAGGAACTCCTGGGAGTTGCGGCTGTCGCACTGGGATACCGCGATACCGGTGCTCGATATCAAGCTCGACTGGTCTTGGGGCGGGCGCTACGACCACCTCTGGGGCTTCTATACCTACCTCGGTAATCCCGTCTACGGGTTCCGCCAGACGCGGCTGGGCGCTCCGCTCGATCACTTCGGGCGCAACATCTACGTCGATACCCTCAACTCACGCTACGGAGCCGGCTGGAAGCGCGAGAACAGCTTCCTCGCTCATCCACCCACCGGCGGCTTCTGCTACGGCTTCTCGATCCATCGAAAGAGCGGAGTAACGGGCAAGGGTCAGCGGTACCGGGCCACAGTTCAAGGGCCCGGCGTAACTCCGGATGTGTTCTGGATGAGCGATGCACTGGGCCCCTACGACCCGGCGCTCGACGCTCAACTGAACGAGCAGCAGGCGACGGAGCTCGGCCCCGACGAACGCTGCAACATCAACTGAGGGCAGTTCCGACCACGAGGGCCCTGACCGCTCGTCGTGGCGCGATCCCTATGATCGTGGAGTGACCGGCGCGACCGACCCTATCGAGGTAGTCGTCTTCGACCTGGATGGCGTTCTCGTCGACAGCGAGGAGATCTGGGACGAGGCGAGGCGCGCTCTGACGCTCGAGCACGGCCTCGCCTGGCCGGAGAGCGCCCAGCGCGACATGATGGGCATGAGCTCGCTGGAGTGGTCGCGCTACATGCACGAGCGAGTCGGCCTGCCCGAGACTCCGGACGAGATCTCTAGCCGAGGTCGTGAACCGGCTCGAGGATCTCTACTGGCGGCATCTGCCGCTGATGGAGGGCGCCGTTCAGGCCGTTGAGCGCATGGCGAAACGCTTCCGACTCGGACTGGCCTCCTCCTCGAACCGGCCGATCATCGAGCTCGTGCTGGAGCTCGCCGCTATCGCCGACCGTTTCGAGGTCACCGTCTCCTCCGAGGAGGTCGAGCACGGTAAGCCCGCCCCGGACGTGTATCTGGACGTGCTCCGGCGCATGAAAGTAGCACCCGAGAGAGCGGCGGCAATCGAGGACTCGACAAACGGGCTCTTATCCGCACGCGTAGCCGGTATGCTCGTGATCGCCGTTCCCAACCCCGTCTTTCCGCCTCGCGCGGATGCGCTGGCCGCGGCCGATGTCGTTGTCGATTCGATCACCGAGTTGACGCCCGAGCTGATCTTTCAGGCTAGTGCGTGAATAGCCTCACGCCGGTGCAGGTCATCAGTAGGCCGTATTCGTTCGCTGCCTCGATCACCTCGGAGTCGCGGATCGAGCCGCCCGTCTCGGCCACGTAGCCGACCCCGACCGCCGCGGCGCGGTCGATCGTGTCGCGGAAGGGAATGAAGGCATCCGAGCTGAGTGACATGCCGCGAAGCTGAGCCAGCCAGTCGGAGCGTTGATCGTCAGTCAGCGGGCGCGGCTCCTCGGCGAAGGAAGTCAGCCAGGCCTCGCGCTCCTTCGGCGTCATCTCGTCGCGGAGATACAGGTCGATCGCGTTGTCGCGCTCGGGACGGGCGATTCCCTCGCGGAACGGCAGCGCCTGGACGAGTGGATTGCGGCGAAGGTGCCAGAGCTGGGCCTTGTTCGCCGCCAGCTGGACGCAGTGGATGCGTGACTGCTGGCCGCAGCCGACTCCGGCGAGCTGCCCGCCCGAGGCGATCGTGATCGAGTTGGATTGCGTGTACTTGAGCGCGATCGTGGCCAGAAGCAGGTCGCGAGCCGCCTCCTCGGGCAGATCGCGGTTCTCGGTCACGATTCCCGCCTGCAGGTCGCCGACCGTCAGGCGCGCGTCGTTGCGCGGTTGCTCGAGCGTGACGCCGAGCAGGTCGCGCCGCTCGGTCTTCGGCAGCTCGACCTCCGGATCGGCCTCGAGCACGAGGTACTTGCCGCGCTTCTTCTCCTTCAACAACTCGAGCGCCGCCGGCTCGAAGCCGGGCGCGATCACGGCGTCGGAGACCTCCTGGGCGAGCAGCGCGGCAGCGGCCTCGTCGACGACGTCGCTGATCGCCACGCAGTCGCCGAAAGAGCAGAGGCGATCGGCGCCGCGGGCGCGCGCATAGGCCGCCGCAACCGGGCTCAGCTCGATCTCGCCGACGAAGTACGACTCCTTCAGATCGTCAGGCAGCGGTACGCCGAGACCGGCGCCGGCCGGGCTCAGGTGCTTGTAGGAGGCCGCCGCAGGAAGTCCGAGCGCCTCGTGCAGCTCGCGCACCAGGTTCCAGCCCAGTAGCGCATCGAGAATGTTGATCGCGCTCGGGGCGCCGTTGAGCACGCGGAAAGGAAGACGCTCGCCGGCCGCCAGTATCTGCGCGGGCGCCTGGTGCGGGTTGATTCCGTAACGAAGCTCGAGTCGCGCCTGGGTTGCCATCGAAAGCCCTCCTTGGGATCGTCGTTTTGCCCAGGCGCTCGGCTTTTTCCCCGCCGCTCCCCGGTGGTTGCTTCCACCTCGTAGCGCCAGTTGCGGCGGGACATCATTCTTCCACAACGGGCGTACGGCGGATTGGTTGAGCGGGATCTCGGTGGACGCTACTCGACGCGACCGAGCAGGACGCTGCCGTTGTGGCCGCCGAGACCCATCCCGTTCGAGAGCGCGTAGGAGAGATCAGCCTTGCGCGCCTGATTGGGGACGTAGTCGAGATCGCACTCGGGATCGGGGTGCTCGTAGTTGATCGTCGGTGGGATGATTCCGTGCTCGATCGCGAGCACGCAGGCGATCGCCTCGAGCGCACCCGCGGCGCCGAGGCAGTGCCCGAGCATCGACTTGGTCGAGGAGACCGCGAGCTTGTAGGCATGGTCGCCGAAGGCGGCCTTGATCGCCTTCGTCTCGGCGGCGTCGCCAAGCGGAGTCGAGGTGCCGTGGGCGTTGATGTAGCCAACCTGCTCGGGCTCGATACCTCCGCTCGATACCGCTTCAGTCATCATGCGCGCCACTCCGCTCGCCTCGGGATCGGGCTGGGCGATGTGGAAGGCGTCGTTCGTGGCGCCGTAGGAGACGACCTCGGCGTAGATCTTGGCGCCGCGGGCTCGAGCCGCCTCGAGCTCCTCGAGCACGAGGATCCCCGCTCCCTCGCCGATGACGAAGCCCTCGCGGGTGGCATCGAACGGGCGCGAGGCGCGCGGCGGGTACTCCTCCTCGGCGGCAAGTCCGCGCATATTGCAGAAGCCCGCCAGGATGAGCGGCGTCAGAGCGGCCTCGGCGCCACCGGCGAGTATCGCGTCGGCCGCGCCGCGACGGACGATCTCCGCGCCCTCTCCGATCGTGTAGGAACCGGTCGCGCAAGCGGCGACGCAGGCGAAGTTGATCCCGCTGAAGCCGAAGGCGATCGCTAACTGGCCGCTGGCCGCGTCGGTGAGGACGCTGGGGATGAACCAGGGCGCGACGCGGCTATGGCCGCGCTCGAGCCTCGTCTGTTCCTGAATTGCGATACCGCCGACATCACCGATTGCCGAGCCGAATACGATTCCGATCCGCTCGGGCGCGTAAGCACCGAGCAGGCCGGCGCTTTCCACCGCCTCCTTGGCGGCGGCCAGCGAGAACTGCGTATAGCGGGCCAGCTTGCGTAGCTCCTTCGGCGCCACGAGCCCGGTCGGGTCGAAGTTCTTTACCTCGGCGCCGATCTTCACCGGGTAGTCGCCGGCGTCGAAGCCCTGGATGAAGTCGATTCCGCTCTTCCCGGCGACAAGCCCGTCCCAGGTCGCGGCGAGGTCGTTCCCGAGCGGACTGACAGCCCCCATTCCCGTGACCACGACTCGGCGCATGGCCGAACTTTAGTTGAGACGCCGAGCGAGGCGTAGAGCGAGCGAGCCGAGACGGGGTGGCCGGTGTCGCTGTTACGGACGGTCGGGGGTATCCTGAGCGCACGATGATCGACGAGCATTCTCGGGGGATCGACCTCTCGCTGGAGCCGTTGGACGACTACGTCGTCATCCAACCTTCCGACGAGGAAACCGAGACGCGCGCCGGCCTGATCATTCCCGCCAGTTCCGAGAACAGCTGCCAATCGGGCGTCGTCACCGCCGTGAGCGCCAATGTCGAGGGCATCGACCCGGGCGACAAGGTGCTCTTCCCCAAGGGCTCGGGTTACGAGGTGCGTCTCGCCGGAACGATCGTGCGGGTCATCCGTCGGCACGAGTTGATCGCGCGCATCAACGATTAGCGTACGGGCCACCGTACCCTCGGGCAACCGCCGCCGCGCACACCTCTACCGACGCGTCGGCGTCTACGTTAAATGCAAAAAGGCTCCAGATAGAGCGAAGCCCGCCTTGCATGAGCCGCAGACGGGCGACGCCATTGCCGGTATGAGGGGGGAGCCGGCTCTTATAGTTTCGTCGCTGCGCCCAGCCGTGACAGCACCCCATCGGGGGATTTCCCCCCGCAAAGAAGGGGTTTGCAGATACAGCAGTTAGTGGATTCCTAGCCGGTCAGCTATCCTGAGCGCGCTCGGAGAAGTGGCCGAGTGGCTGAAGGCGGCGCCCTGCTAAGGCGTTAAGGGGGTCTAAACCTCCTTCGAGGGTTCGAATCCCTCCTTCTCCGCTCTTCCCGACGAAAGTCGGCCCGCGGAGCGGGCCTCGACTTTCGTCGGCGTACCGAGTCGTACGAGTCACCTCGCCTTCGGCGCGGATTCCTCGCCTGCTCCTAGATGGCGTGCTGGGCTGACCGTGATTGTGGTCAGTGTTCGAATTGGAAGGACGCAGGGGATGGCGTTGTGTGGGCCGCGCCCGCCATCTCGGTCGCGGCGGCGGGCGTCTTTCTCCTCGTGTTGCTGCTGGCGACTGAGCGCGAGCGGTAGTCTTCTCGCGGGACAGGCGCGGAGGGGTGGCAGAGCGGTCGAATGCGGCGGTCTCGAAAACCGTTACCCGTCATTCGGCGGGTCGGGAGTTCGAATCTCCCCCCCTCCGCCTCTCTTTCCAGGTCGATGGCTCTGTGCGGCCAGACGTGACCGGCCCCCCCAGGATTTGTAAGTCGTCGGGCATCGGGTAGGCGATGCGATTCCAGCGCTCGGCGCCATGCTCGTGGATGGCACTCCGTTCGCTTCCCTGAACCATGGCCTACGGTAGCGCTATCGTTTCCCAGCCACTGGAGAGGTGTCCGAGTTGGCCTAAGGAGCGCGACTGGAAATCGCGTACCTGTCGAAAGGCGGGTCGCGGGTTCGAATCCCGCCCTCTCCGCTTTACCCAACCACTGCGAAGTTCACGGCCGCTCGCCTCAACCGGGGGCAGCGAGCGCGCGCTTTGACTATAGCCGAATCGCCCGTAAACCACGGTGTCCTTCCCCTATCCGAAGGTGCCCGATCACCCGTCTGGGGGAGATACCAAACTCTCGCTTCTTTCGATAACCGTTAGGTGGGAGTGCGGCAGCGACAACCACTCGCGAAAGCACAGGCGATTCCGATGGCGGTATCCGACCTTCCGACGGCGGAGCGGACGATTGAGGTATTAGCGAGAGCGCCGGGTACACTCTTGCTCGTCAACCGGCGGGGAGATCTGGAGATGATCTCGCCCAACGTCTTCGAGCTTACCGGCTGGCTTCATACGGACTTCCTGGCCGGCGCGCGAAACCTCGACGATCTCGTTCTTAAGGACGACCGTAAGAGAGTTTCCGCTACACGCGCAAAAGCTCTCAGGGAGAGCGCGGCCTACGTGCTCGAGTATCGCATCGTTACGGCGAACGGCGAGATCCGACACGTCGAGGAGCGAGGCCGCTGCGCAGGCGGTACCCGGAGCGCCGCCATCTACGACGTCAACGAGCGAAAGCAGGCCGAGCTCGAGCTACTAAGCGAGCGCGCGCTGCTCGAGACGTTCTTCGCGACCACTTCCGATCACGTCTACTTCAAGGACCGGGCGAGCCGCTTCGTCAAGATCTCGGCCGCGCTAGCGCGCGACGCGTTCGGCCTGAGCGGCGCGCAGGGGGTGATCGGTAAGACCGACTTCGATTTCTTCTCGGAGGAGCACGCGCGGGCGGCCTACGATGACGAGCAGCGGATCATCCACACCGGCGAGCCGCTGCTCGATATAGAGGAGAAGGAGACCTGGGAGGACGGCCGCATCGCCTGGGTATCCACGAGCAAGATGCCACTTCACAATGAAAGCGGCACGGTCATCGGCACCTTCGGCATCTCGCGCGACATCACCAAACGCAAGCTGGCAGAGATCGCCGTGCAGCGAAACCAGGAGCGCATGGCCACGGTCATCGCGACGCAGCAGGACGTAGCGATGACCGATCAGGAGCTGGATGCGACGCTGCTACTGATTGCCGAGCGAGCCCAGTCTCTCGCGCAAGCCGATGCCGCCGCCATCTTGCTCAGCGACGAGGGGAGGCTCGCATTCCGCGCCGGCTTGGGCCGACTGAGCGAGTACGGGGCGTTCGAACTAGACCGGCCTCGTGGCCTGCTCGGAGACTGCTTGAACGACGGTATCCCGATCGTCCGCGGTGAGCTCGGTCCCGACGAACTCGGAATCCGAGGATTCACCGCCGGCTCACTCGCGGCCGTGCCGATCAACTACGCCAAGAAGAACGTCGGCGTCCTCTGTGTTGCCTCGAGCGAGCTGGAAATGTTCGACGAGCACGACGCCGAGTCGCTCCAGCTGCTCGCTGAGATCGTCACCTCCGCGATGGGTCAGGACGAGCTCAGACGTCACGCGGCCCAATCGGAGTACGAGTCGCTGCACGACAGCCTCACCGGGCTCCCCAATCGCAACCTCTTCTGCGACCGCGTCTGTCAGGCGCTGCTCTCGGCCGAGCGCGACGGTGGACGCGTGGCGCTCGCGATCATGGACCTCGATCGCTTCAAGGAGGTCAATGACACGCTCGGGCACCCCAGTGGCGACAAAGTCCTCCAGGAGGTCGCCCGCCGCCTGCAAGCCACCCTGCGAGCAAGCGACACCGTCGCCCGTCTCGGCGGCGACGAGTACGGCCTGGTGCTGCCGAAGCAAGCCGACTCGACCGAGACCGTTCGCCTGCTCGATAAGCTCGTGAAGGCGATCGAGCCGCCGATCGATCTGGACGGGCTGCCGATCTCGATCGAATGCTCGATCGGCATCGCCTTCTATCCCGACCATGGGCTCGGCAGCGAGGATCTCGTCAAGCACGCGGACGTCGCCATGTACGCCGCCAAGCAGAGCAACCGCCCCTACGCCTTCTACGAGCACGTCGCCGACGGCCGCGAACACGACCGCGTCAAGCTCACGCTGGTCGGCGAGTTGCGTCATGCGATCGACCAGCACGAGCTGGTCGTCCACTACCAGCCGAAAGCGACGCTCTCGGACGGTCAGATCGACAGCGTCGAGGCGCTCGTTCGCTGGCAACATCCCGAGCGCGGACTGATCCCGCCGATGGATTTCATCCCTTATGCGGAAGAGACCGGGCTGATGAAGCCGCTGACGCTCTACGTGCTCGACGAGGCGCTGCACCAGTTGCACGACTGGGAGAAGGACGGTCTCAAGCTCTCCGTCTCGGTCAACGTCGGGACACGCAACCTGATCGACTCCGCCTTCCCCGAAAACGTCGCCGCCGTACTCAAGCGCTGGAAGGTTCCCGCAAACCGCCTCGAGCTCGAGATCACCGAGTCCACCGTCCTGGAAGACCCAACGCGTACCTCGGCCGTTATCGAGGAGCTCAATACGATGGGCATCCGCCTCTCGATCGACGATTTCGGCACTGGTTACGCCTCGCTCAGATACCTGCGGGAGCTACCGGTCAGCGAGCTCAAGATCGATCGCTCCTTCGTCATGCGGATGGGAATAGACAGCAGCGATGACGCCGTCGTCCGCTCGGCTATCGACCTCGGCCGCAACCTCGATCTGCGGGTGGTCGCCGAAGGCGTCGAAAGCGAAGAGATCTGGGCGCGGCTCAGCGAGCTCGGCTGCGATATCGCTCAGGGCTTTTTCCTCTCCCGGCCCGTCCCGGCAGACGAGCTCGCAGCCTGGCTCAAAGAGCGAGCCGGGTCTTAGCCTTTCCAGCGGAGCGAGTTGATTTAGCGCGCCGGCGCTTTGCGTGGCGCCGAGCGGCTCCTCGGTTCACTCGATCGGGGGAGCCGCCGCGCTCGCGCTCTTTCGATAACCGAGATGTGAGCTTGCGGCAGCGACAACCTACTTCCCAAGCCTCGATATCGGAATCCGACGGACCGCATACCGAGCCGGCAGCGATAGCGCCGGTTACGCTTCTGCTCGTTAACCGGCGGGGAGAGCTCGAGAAGATCTCGCCCAACGTCTTCGAGCTTACCGGCTGGCTTCAGACGGATTTCCTCGTTGGCGAGCGGACATTGGACGAGCTCGTGTACGAAGAGGATCGCGAGAATGTTGCCGCCAAACTCGCCGAAGCCCTCAGGGAGAGCGCAAGCTACGAGCTCGAATATCGCATCGTCACCGAAAGCGGCGAGATCCGGTATGTCGAGGAGCGAGGCCGTTGCGCTGGCGGTACTCGGAGAGCGGCCGTATTCGACATAAACAAGCGAAAGCAGGTCGAGCTCGAGCTACTAAGCGAGCGCGCGCTGCTCGAGACGTTCTTCGCGACCACTTCCGATCACGTCTACTTCAAGGACCGGGCGAGCCGCTTCGTCAAGATCTCGGCCGCGCTAGCGCGCGACGCGTTCGGCCTGAGCGGCGCGCAGGGGGTGATCGGTAAGACCGACTTCGATTTCTTCTCGGAGGAGCACGCGCGGTCGGCCTACGATGACGAGCAGCGGATCATCCACACCGGCGAGCCGCTGCTCGACATCGAGGAGAAGGAGACCTGGGAGGACGGCCGCATCGCCTGGGTGTCGACGTCCAAGATGCCCCTTCACGACGAGAGCGGCAAGGTCATCGGCACCTTCGGCGTCTCGCGCGACATCACCAAGCGCAAGCTGTCCGAGATCGAGGTGCAGCGAAACCAGGAGCGTATGGCCACGGTCATCGCGACACAGCAGGACGTCGCCATGACCGATCAGGAGCTGGATGCGACGCTGCTGCTAGTCGCCGAGCGAGCCCAGTCTCTCGCGCAAGCCGATGCCGCCGCCATATTGCTCAGCAACGAGGATGCGCTCGCATTTCGCGCAGGCTCGGGCCGACTGAGCGAGTACGGGGCGTTCGAGCTCGATCCGCCCCGCGGCTTGCTCGGGGACTGTTTGAACGACGGTATCCCGATCGTCCGCGGTGAGCTCGAGTCCCGCGAGCTCGGGATCCCCGGATTCACTTCCAGCTCGCTCGTAGCCGTGCCGATCAACTACGCGATGAAGAACGTCGGCGTTCTCTGTGTCACCTCGAGCGAGCCGGAAATGTTCGACGAGCACGACGCCGAGTCGCTCCAACTGCTCGCCGCGGTCGTCACCGCCGCGATGGGCCAGGACGAGCTCAAACGTCACGCGGCCCTGTCGGAGTACCAGTCTCTGCACGACAGCCTCACCGGGCTCCCCAACCGCACGCTCTTCTACGACCGTATCAATCAGGCACTGCTCTCGGCCCAGCGCGACGGTGGACGCGTGGCGATCGCGATGATGGATCTCGATCGCTTCAAAGAGATCAACGACACGCTCGGCCACGCCAGTGGCGACGTCGTCCTGCAGGAGATCGGCCGCCGTCTACAAGACACATTGCGAGCAAGCGACACCGTCGCCCGTCTCGGCGGCGACGAGTACGGCCTACTACTTCCGAAACAGGCCGACTCGGAAGAAACCGTTCACCTGCTCGACAAGCTCGTGAAGGCGATCGAGCCGGCGATCGAGCTGGAGGGGTTGCCAATCGCTATCGAAGGCTCGATCGGCATCGCCTTCTACCCCGACCACGGGCTCGGCGTCGAGGAGCTCGTCCAGCGCGCGGACGTCGCCATGTACGTCGCCAAGCAGAACAACCTCCCCTATACCTTCTACGAGCACGTCGTCGACAGCCACGACCGCGTTCAGCTCACGCTGGTCGGCGAGCTGCGTCAGGCGATCGACCGGCGCGAGCTGGTCGTCCACTACCAGCCGAAGGCGACGCTCTCCGACGGTCGGATCGACAGCGTCGAGGCGCTCGTTCGCTGGCAACATCCCGAGCGCGGGCTGATCCCGCCAATGGAGTTCATCCCGCAAGCGCAAGAGACCGGGCTGATGAAGCCGCTGACGCTCTACGTGCTCGACGAGGCGCTGCACCAGCTTCACGACTGGGAGAAGGAGAACGGCCTCGAGCTTTCCGTCTCGGTCAACCTCGCGACACGCAACCTGATCGACTCCGCCTTCCCCGACGACGTCGCCGACGCACTCTTGCGTTGGAAGATCCCGGCAGACCGCCTCGAGCTCGAGATTACCGAGTCCACCGTCCTGGAAGACCCAGTGCGTACCTCGGTCGTTCTCGACCGACTCAATTCGATGGGCGTCCGCCTTTCGATCGACGACTTCGGCACCGGTTACTCCTCGCTCAGGTACCTGCGGGAGCTACCGGTCAGCGAGATCAAGATCGATCGCTCCTTCGTCATGCGTATGGCGATAGACGCCGGTGACGAGGCGGTCGTCCACTCGACTATCGACCTCGGCCGCAACCTCGGTTTGAAGGTGGTCGCCGAAGGCGTCGAGAGCGCGGAGATCTGGGAGCGGCTCAGCGAGCTCGGCTGCGATATCGCTCAGGGCTTCTTCCTTAGTCGACCCGTTCCAGCGGACGAGTTGGCTGCCTGGCTCATCTCGCGCGCAAAGAGCTGATCAACGCCCGTCTCGCGAAGGCGACCGTGAAAGTGGGTGTCCTTCCTGCCTCGCGGCTCGGAATACCTGTGGGCGAGTTGACTGGAGTGACTCTGGCGGCGCCAGAAGGCCTTCGTGTGCGCCGACCGTGGCGCCCTGTTGACCGAGCACGCCAGCTGTCGCGAGTCGGGGTGCGCCCGAACGCGGTCAGATAACCTCTCGTTTTGTAGGGCGCATAGCTCAGCGGGAGAGCGCTCGCTTCACACGCGAGAGGTCGCTGGTTCAATCCCAGCTGCGCCCATTTCTCCGCCGGAAGTCCGGCGTCGTGTCGGCGACTGCGGCCCTCGGTATCCTGGCTTGCGATGACCGGCTATCGGTTCAGCGTCGAGACGCTCACTCCAAGCAGATCGCCAAGGCAATCGACCATTCGCTGCTGCAACCGCAGCTGGACAGTGAAGCCGTCAGAAGCGGCTGCGAGTTGGCGACGCGCCTGCGAAGCGAGGTTGAGCATCCTTACTTCCTTTGACGCCGAAGACGATTGGAGCGACTATCCCTCGATCAAGGGACGGAGATTAATGATGATCGGACAATCCGGCGATAAAAACGAAGTCCCCCAAGTCCGCGCTGGACCGAATTCAGCGGAGGCAATCTGTGGCAACTGATCTCGAACAACAGCTCGTTCAGCTCGAAGAACTTCTCGGACTGCTCGATGCGCAAGCTCTTCGCAGCGCCCAGGAAACCCTCGAGCACCGGATAGCAGAGCTCTCGGAACAGCTCGAGACAACGCGCCAAGCGCTCGCGCAGGCACATGCTCAGCGCAAGCGACTCGCGCGCGCGCGCCTACTCCTCGACGATTCCGCGAAAGACACCAACGGTAACGGCGATCCTGCTCTTCACCACGACACACCGCCTGAAGAGCCGAAAGAGGAAACGACGGTCACCGCTCCGTTCGTTGCCGAGCGTCGCTCGAACGGCGCCGAGCGACGTCAAGTCGAGGACCGGCGCAGCAAGAGCTGACGCCCGCTTCCTGGTGCTCTAGTACTCCTCGGGTACGGCAGTTCCGGCTCGCGCCGACAACTCGTCGAGGGCTCGCACTGCGCCTTCGAAATCCCCTTCGCCGAGAAAGGCCATCACGATTTCGGGATCGAACTGCGTCCCGCGCCCGGCGAGAAGCTCCGCCCGTGCCTCGCTCGGCGTCTTCGCGGCCGCGTAAGCGCGATCGGTTCGCATCGCCTCCCAGGCATCGCAGCAGGCAATAATCCGCGCTTCGGCCAGAATCTCTTCCCCTTGCTTCCCGACCGGATAGCCGCGACCGTCGTAGCGCTCGTGGTGCTCACGGATGATGCGCCCGATTTCGGCAAGCTCCGGCGCCAGCTCGACGAAGGTGGCCCCCATCTCCGGATGCTCCCTCACCAGATCCCATTCGACCAGGGTGAGCGGCCCTCTCTTCTCGAGAATCGCCTGCGGGAGAGTGCTCTTGCCGATGTCGTGGTAACGAGTTGCCAGCGCACAGTGCCTCTGGGCTTCCTTCGTCCAAGCCGAGCGCACGCGCCACCAGCGCTGCCCAGCGTTCCATCGGCGCGACTTCGTTCTTGCTTCCCTCGTACGTGGGCTCGACGTCCGAGAAGGTCTTCTCTGGCGCGGCGAGCGCGAGCGCGGGTATCTCCTCCGGCGAGGATAGGTACGCCGAGCGCTCTTCCGGCTCGTAGGTCGAGCGCTCGTCCGGCTCAGAAACGACGGCGGGCGACGGTGTTTCAGCTGCGCCCGCTTCGCTCAGGAGGATTCGGTTTCGTCCAGCCGCTTTGGCGCGATATAAAGCGGCATCCGCGGCCCCGATGAGACCCCGCGGCGAGTTCGCGTCGTCGGGCCAGTAAGCGCCTCCGATGGACATCGTCACAAGCGCCTCTTGATTGTCGGGAAGCTGGAACGGCGCCGCCTCGAAGGCTTGGCGGCAGCGCTCACCGATCTCCTTCAGCTTCTCCCTGTCGCCCCCCGGCAACAGCACGACGAACTCCTCGCCGCCATAGCGAGCTACGAGATCGCCGTTCCTCACTGCGCCCAGCAACCTCCGAGCAACCTCGCGTAGCACGCTGTCTCCGGCAAGATGCCCGATACTCGTCGTTGATCTGCTTGAAGTGATCGAGGTCGCAAAGGAGGACGCCAACGGGCCGCCGCGACCTTGCGCTTCGGACAATCTCCAGCTGGAGCTCGGCGTCGAGGAAGCGCCGGTTGTAGAGGCCTGTGAGGGAGTCCATGATTGCTAGCTGCTCCTGCTCGTGCAGCGCCTCCTCGAGCCGAACGGAATGGTGGTGGCGTTCGAGGGAGTGCACTAGCAGTCGTAGGACCAGCAGGAAAGAGATAGAAGTAGTGATCGCGAATCCGACGAGTTGATCTCCGCGCTCGAAAGCAAGCCCCGCGTAGGCGAGCGAAACGGCGAAGGCAATGAGCACGACGATCATCCTCGCCATCCCGACGCTGAAGCTGCGCCCGCGAAGGGTGGCCGACCTGCCGGTCAACTCGGCCGCCACCACTATCAGGAGCGCCATCGCCAACAAAGCGCCGTGGGCGGACGCCAGGCTCCCCCCCGCGAGCAGATGACGATCGATCAGGACGGCGGCGGCGATTCCGATGCCGATCGCCGCGATGAGGAAGAAGTACGAGATCTCTGTTTCCGGCACGACTCGGCGCAAAAACCAGACAAGCACGAATGTCACCGCGGCGGCGATCGGAACAATCAGCTGGGGAAGAAGAGCCGAACCGCTTTGATCGCCCATCCGGGGCGCGACGTACAGCTCGTACCACGGAGCAGCAATCGCAAGCGCGATCATCGCCGAGTCGATCAACCACAGCGACCAGACAACGATCGACGAGCCGGCCAGCGAACGCAGCGCCACGAGTGCGAGCAACACGTACGCGCCCAGCATCAGGGAACCGGCCAGAAGCCGGCGCCCGCCGACGCCCGCATCCAGATACCCGGCCAGCAGTCGACCGGCTTCGCTCGCGGCCAGCAAGAGACAGAAGACGACCACAGCCCACCAGAAGGCCCGCATGATCAGCGGAGCTCGACGCACAGCGAACGCGGCCGAGCAGGCGGCGAGCGCCAGCGCTCCAAGCAGGACACCCTCTCTGAGTACGGGTCCGTTGAGCGCCAGCCAGAAGCTGAGCACGTAGGCAAGCACCAGTAAGAGAACCATCTCCGCCACGAATGGAGACGCTTCGAACCGCCTGGCCCGCGTCTCATCGCCCGTCTGAAAAGCGCCGTCACTCATCACGGGATCTCGCTGGCTCGAACGGCGGCAGATCGGGCGCAGGCATCTGCATACCGGGGCCAAGCCGGTCTTTCGTGCGGCATAACGAGTCCTTGCGGCGAACGACCTCGTGCTTCTCCGCCGCAGGACGAACTAGGCAACACAAGCCAACTCCTGCCTTGGGGGGGAGACGCGCTCATTGTACGACGCTCTCGCGTATTTATGGCTTCACGTCACTCGTTCGAGGGATGGTGGCCCTGCCGGTATCACTCGTTCGAGGGATGCCGGGGGCCCAGGACCAAACAGGCAACCAGATGCAACGAGATGAACAGCGTTCCCGCCCGGTACGAAACGAGCAGGCGCCCGCGGCCGGAACCCGTTGGAACGATCGCGAGCCGTCGACTCAGGAGAGCAGCTTGCTCAGCTGCATGGCTGCACCGAGATCACCGCTCAGCTTGAGTTTCCCGCTCAGATAAGCGGACATGACCCCCTGCTTCCGCTCGAGCAAGCCAGTGAACGTCTCTTCCGAGGCTGAGATCGTGCAATCGGCATTCGCGTCGACGCCGTTCGTGACAACCACCTCGCGCGCATCTACCCGAATCGTCCAGGCTGGGCCCCCGTCGACCGCGAGGACGTAGGTAGCCTGAACTCCCGAGAGATCCTTCCCGGCCGCGCGAGAAGGGATCTCGGCCATGAAGCTCTCTAGCTCGCCACTCATCCGCGGCGACCCGGAAACCGGCGCGCAGGCGCTCTGCTCTCGCGACTCACACAGCTGAGAATAACGCGCGGAGCGCCTCGGCAGCTCAGGCGGCGCGCTCGATCGGGCGCTCGAGGTGGCGCCGTATCAGGGCGTGAGAAAGCTCATACTGGCAGCGCCCGATCTCCAGCCTGTTGCTTTCGAGTGACTCTCGCGAGCTCCCGACCTCGCGCATTCTCTGCCGCTCTATCGCCAGGAGGAAGAGCTTGAGCTGAAGTTGCTCCGGGCTGGTACTAGATCCGTTAGCGCCACGTCGCCGCATTTCGCTTTCCTTTTTCTCGCTTGAGTCACGCTTCCTGCCGTAATAGTTTCCGATCAGGCTTAGAGGAGACTGAGCCGCCGCTAAGAGTTCGCGAAGAGCTTGAGGCGAGCGGTCGCCGCAGTCCCGAGCGACCGCCAGCCGTTACTCTGACGGTATGCGGATCCTGGTTCTGGCCGACGACGCCGATCGACTCCGCGGCGTGCTCAGCGCGAACGGCTACGAGGTCACTGTCAAAGGGAACAGCGGCGAAGCCGAGCACCTACTTCTGTGCGAGAGGTTCGACGTGATCGTCTTCCTTCCGCGTTCCGACGACCCTTTCTTCCTCAAGAGAATGCTGCGCGACTATCCGGGCCGAGCGCTGGTCGCCTGGCTCCGCTCTTCCTCCTCGGCTCGCGTCAGCGAGCTACTCGACGCCGGCGCCGACGAGGTGCTCGACGGGACGATGGACGACCGCGAGCTGCTCGCCCGCGTACGTAACGCCGCCCGGCACGGGCGTCGTCCCGCCTCGCAGACGCTCGAGCTCGGCGACCTGAAGATCGTCGCTCCGAGCGGAAAGGCGAGCTGGCGCGACGAGCCTCTCCCCCTCACCAGGCGCGAGCGCGGAGTGCTGCTCGCACTTGCCGAGACGGTGGGCGAGACCGTTCCGCGTGAGGTCATCTACCGCAAGGTCTGGGGTTACAGCATGGTGCGCGGCGACCGCTCGGTCGACGTCAACGTGAAGAGACTCCGCGACAAGCTCGAGCAAGCCGGGGTCGAGCTTCGCATCCGCACTACTTCCGGCGTCGGCTACCGGCTCGTCCTCCAAGCCGCGAAGCCGGACGAGACACCGGTCGCCATTCTGTAACTCGTTCGTAACCCGCGCTCTCCCGTCCTCCACTAGCGTGAGCGGTGACGGTAACTCGTAAGCAAGGAGTCAGAGATGCGGTTTTCTCTCGTCCCACGCCAGGCTGAGTTCTACGACCTCTTCACTCGAGCCGGCGAGAACGCGCTCGACGCGGCGCGGCTCGTGGAGAAGCGCTTCAACAACATTCCCGATACGACGATCGGCCAGAAGGCCGTCACCGACCTCGAGCACAAGGGCGACGACATCACCGCCGAGATCATCGGGCTGATCAACACGCAGTACGTGACACCGCTCGACCGTGAGGACATCTACTCGCTGGCGAGCGCGATCGACACCGTCGTCGACTACCTCGACGACGCCTCCGAGCTGATCGACATCTACCACATCGAGAGCCCGATGGAGCAGGCGATCGAGCAGTGCCGGATCCTGGTCGGCTCGACCGAGCACCTGGCGAATGCGCTGAACGGGCTGCGCGGGCTCAAGGGCGTCTCCAAGCAGCTGGTCGCCCTCAAGCAACTCGAGGACGAGGGTGACGCGATCCTGCGCGACGCGATCGGGGCGCTGTTCGAGGACGACAAGGTCTCACCACGGCTGATCATCCAGTGGAAGGACATCTTCGAGGCGCTGGAGGCGGCGATCGACTCGGCCGAGACCGCTGCGCATCTGATTGGCAACATCGTCGTCAAGAACGGCTAGGTAAGGCCGATGCTTTGGATCACGCTGGTAGCGGTCATCGTGATTGCCCTGTGCTTCGATTTCACCAACGGCTTCCACGACAGCGCCAACGCGATCGCGACCGCCGTCTCTACCCGCGCCCTCTCGCCACGGATCGCGGTTCTCATGTCGGCCGTGCTCAACTTCGTCGGCGCTTTCTATGCGGTCAAAGTCGCTGCAACGATCGCCAAGGGAATCATCAACCAGGATCAGCTGAGCGGCGTAGACGGGCTGAAGATCATTCTCGCCGGCCTCATCGGAGCGATCGTCTGGAACCTGACCACCTGGTATCTCGGTCTTCCGTCGAGCTCGAGTCATGCCCTGATCGGCGGGATGCTCGGTTCGACGATCTGCGCCTTAGGGCTGCACGCAGACGTGAACGGGAAGAGCGAGCCTGTAGTTCAATGGCACGGTCTGTACGAGAAGGTGCTCGTGCCTTCACTGCTCGCACCGCTACTCGCCATCCCGAGCGCGCTCGTGCTCATGTACGTCTTCATCTTGATCGTCCGGAGACGATCGCCGCAGCGAACCAACCACGTTTTCCGGCGACTTCAGCCAATATCATCCGCCTTCGTCGCCTTCCTGCACGGAACGAACGACGCCCAGAAGACGATGGGCATCATGGCGATGGCGCTGGTAACGGCGGGTCGCCTCGATCCGAACTTCAGCCGGCCGCCGATTTGGGTGATTGCCGGCGCTGCTTCCGCGATGGCGTTCGGCACCTATGCGGGCGGCTGGCGGATCATCCGCACCCTGGGTACGCGGATCGCGAAGCTCGACCCGCCGCGTGGCGTCGCCGCCGAGACGGCCTGCGCCGGCCTGCTCTGGATAACCCAGCACTTCGGCTTCCCTGTCTCGACCACCCATACGATCTCCGGCGCTGTGCTCGGCTCGGGAGCGGCCAACTCGCGGCTCTCTGCGGTGCGCTGGGGTGTGGCCGGCAACATCGTCGTCGCCTGGGTGATCACGATCCCCTGCGCCGCGCTCGTCGGCGCCGGCGTCGAGTTGGTGACCAGACTTCCCGGAGGAGTCTTCTGGGCGTCGCGCCGTGGCTGCCGGAGCAGGGGCGCTCGCTCTGGTCGCCCGCGCGAGGCACCTCGCCACAGGCAAGCTCGGCGCGCCGCAATTCGCCGCCGCGACGACACCCGAGAGCGTGCTCGAAGCCGGCTCGAATTAGCGCCGGCGGAGTTGAAAGCCCGCGTCGCCAGCCCGAACTCTCAGATCCCAGTTGTTAGCTCAGGCGGGCTCTCAACTCACGCACGGCACTCAGCGGGTCGAGCCGCTTCTCGACGACGGCGTCGATCAGCTCGTCGAGCTCCGGGCCGGCGTTGCTGGCCTGTTCGAGCTCGCGGCGCATGCGACTGGCGGCGAGGTCGAGCAACTCGCGGCGGAGATTCTCGCGCCGTCTTCGCTCGAGCCCTCCGTTCTGCTCGAGCATGGCGCGGTTTTGCTCGATCGTCTGCCAGAGAAGATCCACGCCAACGCCTTCGCCGGCCTGAGTGCTCACGATCGGCGGCCCCGCTTCGGCGCCCAGCGACAGCGCCTGCCTGAGCTCGGCAAGCGTGGTCGCGGCATTTGCGTGGTCGCTCTTGTTCAGCACGATCACGTCCGGTATCTCCATCACCCCGGCCTTGAGCGCCTGTACCGAGTCGCCCGAGCCGGGCATCAGCACGAGCACGACCGTATCGGCGATGCCCGCCACCGCGACCTCGCTCTGCCCCACTCCGGCCGTCTCGACGAAGAGCAGCTCGCGACCGCCCGCATCGAGCACCAGCAGCGCCTCGAGCGTCGTCTCCGCCAGGCCGCCCGAGTGTCCGCGCGTGCCCATCGAGCGAATGAAGACCTCGGGATCGAGGAAGTGCTCGCTGAGCCGAATCCGATCGCCCAGAAGCGCCCCTTTGCTGAACGGGCTGGAGGGATCGACAGAGACCACGCCGACGCTACGGCCAAGCTCACGCACGTGCCGCACGAGTGCCGCGATCAGAGTCGACTTTCCCACCCCAGGCGGCCCGGTGACACCGATCGTGTAGGCCCTGCCGCTGTCGGGATGAAGATCGTGCACGAGCTGCTCGGCGTCCTCGCCGCCGCGCTCGACCACGCTCAGGGCGCGTGCAAGCGCACGCTTGTCGCCCGCGCGCACGCCGTCCACGAGCTCCGAGGCTGTCCACGATTGCCGTCTGGTCACGAGAACCGACTTTAGCTCTAGTTCTCGCGCGGACGCAGGATCGCGCGCTCGATCTCTTCCTCGGTCAGGGGGAAGTGGCAGGCCGCCAGCTGCTCGGGTGAGCCCTTCGCCTCCAGCGGCGGTTCGACCTCGCTGCAGATCGGCTGCGCCTTGGGGCAGCGGGTATGGAAGCGGCAGCCGCTCGGCGGGTCGACCGGACTGGGCGGATCGCCGACCAGAATGATCCGACGGCTGCGTGCCTCCTCGGCCTCGGCCGAGGCGACCGGCACAGCCGAGAGCAGGGCTCCCGAGTAGGGATGCTTGGGATGGGAGCAGAGCGTCTCGGGCGGCGCCAGCTCGACGATCTTGCCCAGATACATGACCGCGACCCGGTCGGAGACGTGACGTACGACCGAGAGGTCGTGGGCGATGAAAAGCAGAGTCAGCCCCATCTCGTCGCGCAGGTCTTCGAGCAGGTTCAAGACCTGCGCCTGGATCGAGACGTCGAGCGCCGAGACCGGCTCGTCGGCCAATATCAGCTCTGGCTTGGTCACGATCGCCCGGGCGACGCCGACACGCTGCCGCTGACCGCCGGAGAACTCGTACGGATAACGGTTGTAGTGCTCGGGATTGAGCCCGACCAGCTCCATCACTTCGCGCACCTGAGCTCGCCGTTCGACGCGAGACCCGAGCTTGTGGATTCGCAGCGGCTCGCCGATGATCGTGCCAACCGAACGGCGGGGGTTGAGCGCCGAGTAAGGATCCTGAAGGATGATCTGCATGTCGCGCCTGAGCGGACGCAGCTGCCGCCGCGACCAGCTCGTGATGTCCTTGCCGTCGTAGATGATCTGACCGCTCGTGGGCTCGATCAGACGCGTCACGACTCGTGCGAGAGTGGACTTGCCACAGCCGGTTTCTCCCACCAGTCCGAGCGTCTCGCCGCGCTTGACCTCGAGCGAGACGTCGTCGACCGCATGCACCTGGCCGATCTCTTTGCTGAGAATGACCCCGCGCGTAAGCAAGAAGTGCTTGGTCAGGTTGCGAACGACGATGAGATTGTCGGCGCGTTCTTCTCCCGGGCTGGACGCTGCGGGAACGATGCTGGAGCTATCGCTCATCGGCTCACGTGCTGTATCCGGCTTGGAGGTCGCGACCGATCCGCTGCCTCTCTTCAGGCGGCAGATGGCAGGCGACCAAATGATCGCGCGTCGATTCTTCGAGCTCGGGCTCGGTCTTCTTACAAACGTCCATCACATAGGGGCAGCGCGGATGGAAGGGGCAGCCCGGGGGCAGATTGATCAAGCTCGGAGGCAGGCCTGAAATCGAGTCGAGCCGATCGGGTCGCGGTGCATCAAGACGCGGAATCGAGCGCATCAGCCCCCAGGTGTAGGGAAGCTCTGGAACGGTGAACAGGGTCTCGCGTGAAGCGCGCTCCATCACGCGACCCGCATACATGACGGCGACCTCGTCGGCGATCTCGAGCGATCACGCCCAGATCGTGGGTGATCATGACGACGGCCGTCCCGTAATCGTCCTTCAGTCTTCGGATCAGGTCGAGTATCTGGGCCTGGACGGTGACGTCGAGCGCGGTGGTCGGCTCGTCGGCGATCAGGACGTCGGGCTTGAGCGAAAGCGCCATCGCAATCATCACTCGCTGGCGCATACCACCCGAGAGCTCGTGTGGATAGCTGTCGATCCGCTTCTCGGGGTTGGGAATACCTACTTCACGCAGTGCCTCGACCGCTCTCTCTCGAGCTATCCTGTCGGAGACGTCGACATGCGTCTGAATCGCCTCTACGATCTGCCAGCCGACTTTGAACAGCGGATGCAGCGAGGAGAGGGGATCCTGGAAGATCATCGCGATCCGCTGCCCGCGTACGCTTCGCATCTGGGCGTCGGGCAACGTCACCAGGTCCACCCCTTCGAACTTGATCTCACCCGTGATGGTCGCATTCGGGAACCGAGTCAGGCCCATCACCGTCAATGCCGTCACGCTCTTACCCGAGCCCGACTCACCTACTATCCCCAGGGTCTGCCCGCGGTCGACCGAGACGCGGGCGCCCTCGACTGCGCGGACAACGCCGTCGCGCGTTCGGAAGTGCACGTGCAGGTCGCGGATCTCGAGGAGGGAGGCCATCGTTCCCAGCCTCAGTAGCGAACGCGTGGGTCGAGGAAGGCGTAGAGGACGTCCACGATCAGATTGGCGGTGATGATGAAGAAAGCGCCGAAGAGTACTGTCCCTTGGATCATGGGTAGGTCGGAGCCGACGATCGAGTCGTAGGCGAGGCGGCCGACGCCCGGGATGTTAAAGACGGTCTCTGTGAGAACGGCACCGCCGAGCAAGGCCCCGATGTCGAGCCCCGCCATTGTTACGACGGGTGTTAGAGCGGCCCGGAGGCCGTGACGATACACCACTCGTCCCTCGGAAAGACCCTTCGCCCTCGCCGTGCGAATGAAATCCTCGCCCATGGTCTCGATCAGATTGCCGCGCACCATGCGCGCATAGAAGGCAATGAAAGCAGCCGACAGCACGAACCACGGAAGAACAAGCGACGAAAACCATCCAGCCGGATCCTGGGAGAAGGGCACATAGCTTCCCGAGCCTCCGAAGAGCCCGATCAGGCCAAGATCTTTGGAGAAGAGGAAGAGCGCGATCAAACCGAGCCAGTAGACCGGCGCCGAGATGGCAACGAGCGACCCTCCCATGGTCGCCCGGTCGAGCCACGAGCGACTCTTTATCGCTGAGATAACTCCGATCGGAATTCCGATCGCCATCCAGATGATCACCGCTCCTATCGCTACCGAGAAGGTCACCGGCAAGCGACTCATAATCGTGTCCCTAACGGGAAGGTTCGTCTTGAACGAAGTGCCGAAATCGAAGTGGAACATGAGCCTTTTCATGTAGAGCCAAAACTGGTAATAAACCGGCCGATCGAGGCCGAGTTGGTGTCTGACCTGCGCGATACGCGCCGGTGTTGCATAACGCCCCGCTCGAATCTGGGCCGGGTCGCCCGAGGGAAGCAGATAGAAGATGACGAAGGTGAGTGCGCTGACGACGATGAGCATGAGAACTCCCCAGAGCACCCTCCGGAAGATGTAACGAACCATCGACGAGCCCGCCATCTGCCTTGCCGAGCGCGCCGCCTTACCGATGGTAGAGCGAAGCCCGCCCCCCGGCCTGTTCGGCCGGGGGGCGGTTGTTATCTCACTATTGCTAGACGAAACCAACTCGATTTACTTCACTGACATGAAGGCGACATCCGGACTGCCGCCGTTCCAGAGTTGGAGAGCCGGGGTGACGTTCGACGAGAAGAGAGTCGGCCAGTCCTCCCAAAGCCACGGCACCGCCGCAGCGCTCTCCGAGATCATCTTGTCGATCTTGGCCCAGGCTGCATAGCGCTGAGTCGGGTCGACTATCAGCTTGGCCTTCTCCATCGCCGCGTTGATAGCGGGATCGTTGAGTAGGGAGAAGTTGGAGTTGTTCACAGGCAGAATGTTGGCGCCGTTGAAGGTCGCGTCGAGCAGTGTCTGCGGCTCGGCGAAATCGGCCTGCCAACCGGCATTGGGACACACGTTGGGCTCGGATTTCGGCACCATGCAGAACTGCGTATACATGGTCGAGTGCTTTACCGAGGTGATCTTCACCTTGAAACCGATCTTGCTGAGACCGTTTGCTACGACCTGGGCAGTATCGGAACCAGGAGGCGAGTTATCAGCCACCATAGTGATCGTCGGCCCGGTGTACATCCCATTCGCGTAGCCGGCTTTCACCATCTCTGCCTTCGCCTTGTTGACATCGCCCTTGAATCCCGCAGTCGGGTACGGGTCGTACTTGTATCCACCCGCCTGTGCGAATCCATGGTCTCCAAAACCAGGGTCGATGAAGTGCGTTGCGATCTTGCCGTCGATCGCGCCGCCACGGGTTAGGCGCATTGCGTTTCTGTCGAGAACGTAGTTCACGGCTTTCCGCACGTTGAGGTTGTCGAACGGCGGTTTCGCAGTGTTGAGTGGGATGTAGCGCGTTCCCGAGACCGGCGTGAAGAAGAGCTGCTTCTTCTGACTCGAATTCGCCGTGATCGATTTCAGCTCGGCGGCTGGAATCGGCGAGTCGCCGTTTACGTCACCGGTGCCGGCCAGGATTTCCTTCGACATCACGGACGGGTCCTCGAACCCCTCCTTGAAGACGATTTCATCTGCCTTCGCCGGGCGGAAGTCGGTCTTCGCCGACCAGTTCGGGTTGCGAACCAGGTCGATTTTCTGTTCGGCGATGTAGCCGACACCACTGATATTTCCGGACGAGTCGTTCTTGATCATGTACGGACCGGTGGCGACCTGATGGAAGCCGTAGTCCGACTGTTTCTTGTTATCGAACTTACTCGCGTACTCCTTCGGCACCGGCGCAGTCAGCGGTAGTGCAAGAGCTCCGACGAATATGCCCGAGGGCTTCGTCAGCTTGAACACGACCGTGTACTTGTCTGGAGTCTGAATTCCAGGAATATCGAGGTTTTGCGGCGTCTCTGGCGGTGTAGTCGGGACGCCTGCGATCGTATTGAAATAGACCCCGGTATAACCATTCGGGACACTCAAGGAGAAACCTCGCTCGATCGCGTACTTCACGTCGGCCGAGGTCACCTCACGGTTTACCGGCGGACCGAATTTGACTCCCTTTCGTAGGTGGACGGTGACCGTCTTGCCGTCTGCCGATACCGTCGGCATGCTCTCGGCCATATCCGGCTGATATGCCGTGCTACCGGCCTTGTAGCTAATCAACGGTCGGTTGACCGGATAGATAACCTCGTACGAGAACTGGTAATACGCGAGGCCCGGATCGAGGTAGTCAACGTCGCCCGCCGATAGGACGGTGATCGTTCCTTTTGACTTACTGCCACAAGCGGTGAGAGCGAACGCCAGGGTGATTAACAACAGCACCCCGACGACGCGATAGGATCCAGCGCCTACCCGGCGAAGCCGGTGCCGGGTCTGGTCACTGCGGCCGTTCATACGATTCCTCCTTGCGAGTTGTTATTCATGTCACGTCTACTATCCTCGGGTCGAGCGCGTCGCGAATACCGTCGCCGAGGAGGTTGAAGGCCAGCACCGTAATCAGGAGCGCGGCGCCAGGGAATACGAAGTACCACCAGGCAGTGCTGAAGATAGGAGTTGCGTTAGCGAGCATCTGACCCCAGCTCGCCTGTTGTATCCCAACGCCGACGCCGAGATACGACAGCGCCGCCTCTAGCAAAATGTTCTGAGGTATGACAAGAGTCGTATAGACGATGATCGGCGCAACGAGGTTGGGCAGAATCTCGCGGAAGAGGATCGTCACGTCGCCTGCACCGCTCGCCCGCGCCGCCTCGACGAATTCCTTCTCACGGAGAGACATGACCTGACCGCGGATGATGCGAGCGATGTAAGTCCAGGTGATGATGGCGATAACCGCCACCACGGTTGGCACGCCCGGTTTTATCAGCCCGTTCAGACAGCCGTTTCCGATCGAACAGGCCGACGCGACACCCATTGCGAGCAGGAGCACGGGGAACGCAAGCATGACGTCGACTAAACGTGAGATCAACGTATCGGTGATACCGCGGTAGAAGCCGGCAATCATGCCCGTGACCACGCCGAAGACGACTGCGATGCACGTTGAGATCAAGGAAACCTCGAGCGAGACTCGAGATCCATAGAGGACCCGCGAGAAGATGTCGTGGCCCACTTTGTCGACGCCGAAGAGAAAGTTCCAGGAGGGTCCTGTCGGCATTCCGAATTGCGGATCAAGCGCGTTCGGGTACTGAGCGTTTGGGGGATGAGCGATCGCTTTTGTAATCACAGGCGCGAAGACCGCTGTCAGGATGATGACCAAGATGACGACAAGCGAGCAAAGTGCGACTTTGTCTTCACGGAAACGCACCCAGAAGAGCTGCCAGGGACCGCGCCCGACGATTTCCTCGGCCGGGCCGGAGATCTCCTCGACCAGGTCGTCGCCGCGCCCAATCAGGTCAGGAGACGACACAGGCGATCTCCTTCGCAGGGGCACGCGTCACTTCCAGTCTCCGCGGCGTCCCGGCTATGCCCTCGGCATCTGCCGTGGACGCTACAGAGAACATCGGGCTCTTGGCTGTGTGCACGCGATCTTCGAAGCGATGCCGGATTCTCGGTCTTCCGTGGCTCCCGGCCAAGTCACGGATAGGAGGATTCTACTGCGTTGAAGACGACATCAAGAAACGACGATCGTCATTTCTTCATCTGCGCGCACCGCCCCTTCTTTATACAGAGGACGAAGCAGCGCGCCACTGAGCGCGGTCAGACGGCGTCGGACTTCGTTTTGTTAGAGCTTTTTAGCCGCTGAGGCTGCGTCCGCCCGGCTTCACGACCTGCAGCGCCTGACGGAGTAGAGCGTGCTCCTCGGCGGTGCCGGCCGTGACGCGAATCGCCGTGGGCGCTCCGAAGCCGTGGAGCGACCGTACGATCACGCCCTGCTCGAGCAGCTGCTCGAAAAACGGGCGGCTGTCTACGCCGAGATCGACATAGAGGAAGTTCGCTACCGCAAGGCCGATCGTCTCGAGCCCGAAGGCCCTGAGGATGCGGCCCAGCTCGGCGATCGCCACCACATTGTAGGAACGCCTGCGCTTGAGCTCGGCCTCGGCGTCGTCGCCGGTGAGGCTGGCGACCGCCGCCGTCTGCGCGGTCGACGAGACGTCGAAGGCCGGGCGAACCTTGGCGATCGCGGCGCAGATCTCCTTCGAGGCGACCGCGTAACCGACGCGAAGTCCGGCCAGCCCGTAGATCTTGGAGAAGGAGCGAAGCACGCACACGCGCTTGCCCTGCTTGAAGTACTCCTCGATCGCGTCGGGATAGTCGGGTTCCTCGATGTACTCGAAGTAGGCCTGGTCGATAACGGTCAGCACGTGCTCGGGGACGCGCTCGAAATAGGCATCGAGCTCCTCGCGATCGTTCATCGTCCCGGTCGGGTTGTTGGGGTTGCAGATGTAGACGATCTTCGTTCTCGGCCCGACCGCTGCGAGCATCGCCTCGAGGTCGTAGCGGTGGTCGCGTAGCGGAACCGGTCTTGGAGCGGCGCCCAGCTTGAGCGTGTCGAGCATGTAGCTCGCGAATGAGGGCCAACCGAAGACAACTTCATCGCCGGGCTCGAGCAGCGCGAGCGAGAGATAGCCGATCACGCCGTCGGCTCCGGCGCCGTGTGCGACCTCTTCGATGTCCACTCCGAGCCGCTCGGCCAACACCGCGCGCATCTGGTAGGCGGCCCCGTCGGGATAGCGGTTGAGCTCGTAGGACTGCGTCGCGAGCACCTGGCGCGCGATCGGGAAGGGCCCAAACGGCCCTTCGTTCGAGGCGAGCTTCGCGACCCGGCCGATGCCGTATTCGCGCTCGACCTCCTCGATCGGCTTACCACCTTCGTAAGGCGTTATCGAATCCAGGACAGGCCGGATAAGGGGTCTGGCAGTGCGGGATCGAGAGCCTCGTCGCATGCCCGTACCCTATCGAGTGCGACCGAGCCTTGCCGCCCCGAAAAACACGCGAGCCGAAATCGCGCCGGGACACCGCTGCGGCTCAGCGCCCCGGCGATCTTCGCCCGCCTTGCGCCCGGCCAGCTACCGCGCCTTCCGTTTCGGCCCGACATGAACCGGCCGCCCGAGAGCAACGAGGCCCGCTTCCTTGATCGCCTCGCTCAGAGTCGGGTGCGCCGTCATTCCGAGCGAAAGCGTCTCGATCGTCGATTCGGCGTCGATCGCGACCCGTCCGACCTCGACCAGCTCGGTCGCGTGCGGCCCCACTACGACCAGACCGAGCAGCTCGCCGTAGCGAGGCTCGTGGATGGTCTTTACCCAGCCGGTCGTATCGCCCTGCATCACCGCTCGCCCGTTCGCCGCCCAGGGAAAGCGACCGATCACGATCTCGTCGCCGTGCCGCGCTCGCGCCTCGGCTTCGGTCAAGCCCACCGCCGCGATCTCGGGCTCGCTGTAGATCGGGCGCGGGACGGCCCGCTCGCCGACCGATGCCTCGTGCCCGGTCGCGTTCTCGGCCGCGATCTCACCCTCGTAGAACGCTGTGTGGGCGAGTTGCCAGTGCCCTGCCACGTCGCCGGCGGCGTAGATGTGGGCAACGTTCGTGCGCCTCTTCTCGTCGGTTTCGATGCCGCGCCTGGGGTCGAAGGCAACCTCGGCCGCCTCCAGACCGATCCCTTCGACGTTGGGCGCCCGACCGACCGAGACCAGCATCAGGTCGGCTTCGATCGCTTCGCCGGTTGCGAGCTGAACGCTGATCGCCCCATCCGCCTCCTCGATCTTGCTGCAGGACTTTCCGAGCTGCAGCTCGATGCCGCGGCGACGGAAGCTCTTCGCCAGCTCGTTCGAAACGTCCTCGTCCTCCATCGGAAGCAGTCTTTCGAGCAGCTCGACGATCGTCACCTGCGAGCCGAAGCGACTGAAGATCGAGGCGAACTCGCAACCGATCACGCCACCACCGAGGATCACCAGGCGCGACGGAACCTCGGTCTGGGCAAGCAGGCCGGTCGAATCTACGCAGCGCGGGGAATCGATGCCCGGAATCGGGGGAACGATCGGGTGCGAGCCGGTGGCCACGATCGCGCTTGCGAACGAGATCTCCTCGCCGCCTTCGACGGCGATCTTATGCGGACCCGAGAACCGGCCGTAGCCTTTCACCCACTCGACGCCGTTTGCCTTGAACAGCGTCGCCACGCCGCCCGTCATCCGCTCGACAGTGGCGACCTTCCAGACGTTTGCGCGCTCGAAATCGAGGCTCGCCTCGTTGATGCGGATGCCGAGGTTCTCGTAGCTCTCCTCGATCTCCTTGATCGCGCGCGCCGTCTGCACCCAGGTCTTGGTGGGGATACAGCCCACGCGCAAGCAGACCCCGCCCAGCGCGTCTTCGCTCTCGACGCAGACGACCCTGGCGCCGAGCTGAGCGGCGCGGATCGCGGCCGGATACCCGCCCGGCCCACCCCCGAGAACGGCGACGTCACATTCCATGGTAGATCCTTCCTTCTGCTCGCTGTCGCCTCGATCCTAACCGCGCCGGAATTACTTGGCAGCGAGTTTGGCGATCGTTGCCGAACGGCTATACAACGCGGGAGATGCGCATCCTCGTTCTTCAGCACGTCGCCTGCGAGCCGCCCGCCGAGTACGAGAACGTGCTGAGCGAACGCGACGTCGAGCTGGTGCGGGTCGAGCTCGACGAGGGCGGGGCGCTCCCCGACTGGCGCGACTTCGACGCCGTCATCGCCATGGGCGGCCCGATGGACACCGACGAGGTCGAGCTCCACCCCTGGCTGACGACCGAGAAGCGCCTGATCGCCGAGCTGGTCGCGGCCGAAACTCCATTTTGGGGCGTTTGCCTCGGCGCACAGCTCCTCGCCGACGCGCTCGGGGCCAGGGTCTACCGCGGGCCGGCAGCCGAGATCGGCGTTTTGCCGGTCTTTCTGACCGACGCGGCCGCGAGAGATCCGGTCACGACCGATCTCCCGCGAACGCTCCCGGCCTTTCACTGGCACAGCTGCGGTTTCGATCTACCCCCCGGCTCAGTGCTGCTCGCATCCTCTGCTGCCTATCCGAATCAGATCTTCCGGGTCGGCAGCCGCGCCTACGGCCTGCAGTGTCACCTCGAGGTCTCGAGCGCGCTGGTCGGCGAGTGGCTGGCGGTACCGGCCTATGCCGAGGCGCTCGAGCGCACGAGCGGCCCCGAGGCGGCGCAGAAGATGCTCACCGAGCTGGCGGCCGCCGAGTCGTCGATTCGTTCTCTCGCCCGCACCCTGTTCGAGCGCTGGTTGACGACGGTCTCGGCTTAGCCGAGCGCATCTGCGACCTAGCTCTAGAGCATCAGCCCCGGCTCTTCGAGAAAGCCCTTGACCGCGGCCAGGAACTCGGCCGCGACCGACCCGTCCACGGCGCGATGATCGCAGGTCAGCGTGAGAGTGAGAACAGGCGCGATCTTCAGCTCGCCGGCGTGAGCCAACGGGCGCTCGACGATCGCGCCGACGGCGATGATCGCGACCTGGGGCGGGTTGAGAACAGCGACGAACTGCTCGATGTCGTAGGTGCCCAGGTTGGAGATGGTGAAGGTGCCTCCTTCCAGTTCTTCCAGACCGATCGTGCTGTCGAGCGTGCGCGACACGAGGTCTCGGCGGGCAAGCGCCAACTCCGACAGGCTCTTGTGCTCGCAACCGCGCAGCACCGGCACGATCAGCCCGCGCTCGGTCGCCGTCGCGATACCGATATCCACGGAGTGATGGATCTCGATCGCGTTCGCCTGCCAGAGCGCGTTGACGCCCGGGTAGCGAACGAGCGCCTGCGCGCAGGCCTTGGTCAGGAAGTCGGCGATGCTCACCGGCTGCTCGCCCGGTTGGGCTCGCTCGCGCAAGCGAGAGCGCATCGACAGCACCTCGCTCATGTCGGCCGAGGTGGTTAGCTGGAAAGCGGGCGCCTGCCAGGCCTCGGTGAGACGGCGTGCGATCGTACGGCGAATGTTCGTCAGCGGCACGCGCTCGACAGCCCCCGGCGCCGCGCCGCCGCTAACCGTCGCGGCCGTCTTCGGGGTCGGCGTCATCGGCGGCTCGCTTGACGTCTTCGGCGACGATCCTGCCCTCGGGGCCGCTGCCCGACATCGTGGCGAGATCGAGTCCGCGCTCGCGCGCCAGCCTGCGGGCCAGCGGGGAGGCCTTCTTTCGCCCGTCCGTTTCGATGCCGTCGGACACTGTGTTGACAGATTCGACGGGCTCGGAGACGCTCTCGGAGTCGAGTTTTGGCTCCTCGGCCAGCCGGCGCAGCCGGCGCGCCCAGCGCGACCGCCTCGGGCACCTGCTCGCCCTCCTCGCCGACGTAGGCGATCGTCGTTCCGACCGCGGCCTCTCCCTCGGGTAGCGCGATCTTCAGTAAGACACCCGAAAAAGGCGACTCGACCTCCTGCGTGACCTTGTCGGTGTCGAGCTCGTAGAGGGGCTCGCCCTTCTCGACCGCCTGGCCCTCGCTCTTCAGCCACTTGACGACCACGCCGGACTCCATGCCCTGCCCCAGACGTGGCAGCTTGACCTCGGCGGGCACGGTCACCTGCTCCCGACCGTACGCTTGATCGCGGCGTACACCTGCTCTCGGCGCGGTACGCAGGCCCGCTCGAGAGCGGGCGCGAACGGTAGCGGTGCGAAGCGCGCACCGACCCGCTCGACCGGAGCGTCGAGCCAGTCGAACGCCTTCTCCTGGATCACTGCGGCCATTTCGGCTCCAAATCCCATCCTCCGCACCGCTTCGTGCGCGACCACGCAGCGGCTCGTCTTACGCACCGACTCGAGTATCGCCTCCTCGTCGAGCGGTTGCAAGGTGCGCGGATCGACGACCTCGACCGAGATCCCCTCTTTCTCGGCTTGCTCGGCCGCCGCCACCGCCTCGTGCACGAGCGGGCCGATCGCGACCACGGTCACGTCCTCGCCGGCGCGAACGATCCGCGCCTTGCCGAGCGGGATCGGCTCGATCTCCTCGGGCAGCTCTTCACGCAGGTTGTAGAGCTGGACGTGCTCGAAGAAGACAACGCAGTTGTCGTCGTAGATCGACGACCAGAGCAGCCCGCGTACGTCGCGCGGCGTCGATGGATAGACGACCTTCAGCCCGGGCACACCTACGAACCAGCCCTCCGCCTGCTGCCCGTGCTGAGCCGCCGAAGACCAGCCCGCTCCGCCCTGCGTCCGTACCGTGAGCGGCACCGTCAGCTGCCCGCCGGACATGTAGCGCTCCTTGGCTGCGTGGTTGACGAGCTGCTCCATCGCCAGCGTGAGGAAGTCCTCGTACATGATCTCGACGATCGGGCGCATGCCCATCATCGCGGCGCCGGTCCCCGCGCCCGCAAGCACCATCTCCGAGATCGGGAAGTTTCGTACCCGCTGCGGTCCGAACTCCTCGAGCATGCCCAGCGTGACCTTCTGCGAGCCGCCGTGCTCCGCTATGTCCTGGCCCATGATGAATACGTCGGGATCGCGTCGCATCGCCTGCGACATGGCGTCGCGCACTGCTTCGCGGTAGCTGAGCCTTGTCGTGCTACTCGGCATAGACGTCCTCGAGCAAGGTCTGCGGATCCGGATCGGTGCCGTGGCGCGCGAACTCGACGGCATCGGCGGCTTCGGCCTCGGCCTCGCGCTCCAGCTCAGCGAAGCGCTCGTCCGAGAGAGCGAGCCGCGCGCGCAACTTGCTGATCGGGTCCTCGGTGGCGCGCGTCAGCTCGTACTCGCCCTTGTCGCGGTACTCCTGCTGGTCACCGACGTTGTGTGGAGCGAGCCGGTAGGTCTCGGCCAGCAGGAAGACCGGGCCTGCTGCCGAGCGCGCATGGGCAAGCGCCTCCGCGGTCGCGATATAGACGGCCTCGACGTCTTGCCCGTCCACTCGCAGCGACTTCATGCCGAAGGCCAGTGCCCGCTGAGTCAGGTCGGCTATCGGCGAGTGCTGGGCAAACGGTGTCGACTCGGCCCAGCGGTTGTTCTCGCACAGGAACACGACCGGCAGCTTCCACAACTGGGCCAGGTTCATCGACTCGTGGAAGAGGCCCGCGGCCGACGCGCCGTCGCCGAAAAAGGCCAGCGCGACGCGGGGCTCCGAGCGCATCGAGAAGGCAAGCGCCGCGCCCGTGGCGATGCCCAGTGCCCCACCGACCACGGCGCTCGAGCCGAGGCTTCCTCGCTCGACGTCGTACAGGTGCATGGAGCCGCCGCGCCCGCGCGAGCAGCCCTCGAGCTTGCCGTAGAGCTCGGCCATGACGGCTCGCGCGGGCGTGCCGTTGGCGAGCGTGTGCGCATGCGAGCGGTGCGTCGAAGTGATCACGTCGCCGGGCTGGAGCGCGGCACAGGCACCGACTGCCACCGCCTCCTGGCCGATTGCGAGGTGAACGAAGCCGGGGATCTCGCCGTCCCGGTAGCGATCCTCGACCTGCTGCTCGAAGCACCTGATCAGGAGCATCTGCCAGAGGAAGCGATCGAGTTCGCCCGAAGGCGGCGAATTCAAGGAGTCGAGCTCGATCATCGCTTTAAACTGGTTATTCTGGGCGTGAGCGTTGTGGCCATCTGGGAAGAGGTTGTAAGGAATGGAAGAGGATTCAGTAGCTAACGGTCTATCCGAGAGCCGGGCCGGGCAAACACTCACAGCGGCCTGGGACGACCTGCTCGAGAATCTGAGCGAGGACTGGAGCGACCTGCTCGTCGAGGTCGAGCTCCGGCCCGAGGAGCCCTATCACCCCGTCGCGCTGTCGGTAGCGGAGCTCAATCCCGAGCACTGCGACAGGCGGACGGCGTTCCGTTTTCGGGTTGGACGCAACTTCGGCTACGGCGCCTCCGCTTCAATGGCCCGGCGTTGTCTCGAACGGCTCGACGAACGTGAGGTCGAGGGCCGACTGCGCCTGCTGAACGTGCTCTCGCAAAGGCGTCCCGTCGAGACGCAAGGGCCGGTTTGGCGACTTTCGGGCCGCTCGATATGAGCGAGCCGGTGTCCTGGCTGTTGATCAGGCGCGGCTGGCCGGTGCTCGCCTCGAACGGAGCGCCGGTCGGGCGCATCGGCGCCGTCCGCGGCGAGCCGACGAAGGACATCTTCAACGGCATCGTCGTTCGCGCCAACTCCGCTCCGCCGCGCTACATTCCAGGTGAGTACCTGGCCGAGATCGTCTCCGGGCAGGTCACGCTGAAGCTGACCGCCGAGGAGCTCGAGGCGATCCCGCCCGAGCCGAAGCGGCCGCTCGCGCCAAGCGTTTCTCTATCCGAGTTCCTGCGCCGTTTCGGACTGCGCTAGAGGCCGAGGCGCTTACCGCTAGCTGCGCAGCGTCGCGCCGAAGCGTTGCGCGAGCGCCTGCACGATCTTCTCTCGCAACGAGGAAGCCTCGGAATCCGAGAGTGTCCGCTCCTGCGACTGGAACGCGACCGCGAAGGTGATCGACTTCATGCCCGCCTCGAGCTGGGAGCCGCGATAGACGTCGCTGACTTCCATCGCCCGTAGGTCGGCCCCGACCGCCTCGCGCGCCGCGGCGATCATCTCGCCGGCCGGCGTCTGCTCGGACACGACAAAGGAGAGATCCTGCTTGACCGGCGGGAAGGAGATGACGTCGGTGTAGACGACGACGTCGGCGGCAACCTCGGCCAGTGCGCCCAGATCGAGCTCGAAGGCCCCCCATTCTCCCTCGAACAGCTCGGGATGAAGCTCACCGACCCAGCCGTCCTCGCCGAGGCGGGCGATCTTGTGCGGGTGCAGGAAGGGAAGCTCAGCGCCCGGCTCGAACTGAGGTTCCGGAGCAGCCAGGGCTCGGTATAGCGCCTCGACGGCGCCCTTGGCGCGCTCGAAGCCACCCCAAGTCAGACCGGCGATGCGCACGGGTTCGGCGGGCAGCTCCTCTTCGCCGGGCAGGTAGACGTGCGCGATCTCGAACAGAGCTATCTGCTCGTTACCGGCGTCGAGGTTCCGCTCGAGCGAGTCGATCAGTCCGCCCACGATGGTCGTTCGCAAGAGCGCTTGCTCGGCCGTGAGCGGATCGGGCAGGCGGAGCGCTTCTTCGTCGGGATCGCTCTCGACGAGCGAGTAGGTGTAGGCCTCGATGAAGCCGAGGCCGCTCAGCACGTCCTCCACCCGTCGGCGCAGGCGCTGCTCGCGGGTCAGGCGCCCCCACATCGCCCGGCGCGCCGGCAGGGTGAAGGGAACCTCGTCGAGATGGACGCGGGCGATCTCCTCGACCACGTCGATCTCACGCGTCACATCGCGGGCCCGGAAGGTCGGTACCGTGACGTTCCAGTCGTCGGCCACCTCGAAGCCGAAGCGCTCGAGCAAACCGCGCTGCTCAGCGGCGGGAATCGAGACGCCGATCAACTCGTCGGCGCGCTCCGGCCGGAAGCGCACGACCGGCCGCGCCGGCAGCTCCCCCTGAAGATCGGTCTGCCCGACCCAACGCGCGCCCGCGAGCCGCACGATCAAATCGGTCGCCAGCACAGCGGCCTGCCCGGCCAGGTAGGGATCGACGCCTTTCTCCCAGCGGTTCGAGCCCTCGGTCCTCAGCTTCAAGCGCTCGGAGCTCTCCAGGATCCCGACCGGCTCGAAGTTCGCCGATTCGAGCAGGATCGAGCTCGACGTCTCGGCGACCTCGCTCTCCGCGCCACCCATGATGCCGGCGATCGCCATCGGCTTTGCGGCGTCGGCGATGACCAGGTCGCGCGGGTCGAGCTTGCGATCGACGCCGTCGAGAGTGCGCATCTCCTCGCCCGGGCGGGCGCGGCGGACGATCAGCCGGCCCTCTGCCAGGCGCTCGAGATCGAAGGCGTGGAGGGGGTTTCCGAGCGCCAGCATGACGTAGTTGGTGACATCGACCACGTTCGAGATCGGACGCATGCCGGCACCGGTCAGGCGCGCCTTCAGCCAGGGCGGCGAAGGCCCGATCTTGACGTCGCGGAAGAGCCGCCCCACGTAGCGCGGACAGCCTTCGAAGTCCTCGACGCTGACCTGCACCGGCTCGTCGGCCGCCGGTTCGGGCTCGGTTCCCGGCGGCGGCGCCAGCTCGAGCGCGTAGAGAGCGGCGACCTCGCGTGCCAGACCGTAGATGGCGAGCAGGTCGGGCCGGTTGCCGGTCACCTCGAGCTCGAGCACCGCCTCGCCCAGCGCGAAGTGGTCGGCCAGGTACGAACCGGGCTCCCAGTCGTCGGGCAGCAGCATGATGCCCGAGTGATCCTGGCCCAGCTCCAGCTCGCGCTCGGACATGATCATCCCCTCCGAGACGCTGCCGCGAAGCTTGACCTTCTCCAGCTTCATGCCGCCCGGGATGACCGCTCCGGGCAGCCCGACCGCAACCGTCGCTCCGGCGCCGAAGTTCCAGGCGCCGCAAACGATCTGACGCGGCTCGACTTCGCCCAGGTCGACCTTGCACAGCTGCAGGCGATCGGCGTTGGGATGCTTGCCCGCCTCGAGCACCCGGCCGACGCGGAAGTGGTCGAAGTTACCTTCCGAGTCCTCGACGCCACGCCAGGAGACGCGCTCGACCTCGGCGCTGGTGACGGCCAGGCGAGCCGCGAGCTGCTCCGGCGAGACCTCGAGCGGCGCGTACTCACGGAGCCATGAGAAGGGCACTTTCATCAGAACTGGCGCGAGAAGCGCAGGTCGTTCTCCCAGAGCAGACGGATGTCGGGGATACGGTGGCGGAGCAGAGCGATCCGCTCCAGGCCGAGCCCGAAGGCAAACCCCGATACCTCTTCGGGGTCGTAGCCGACGAACTCGAGCACGTTCGGGTCGACGATGCCGGCGCCGCCCATCTCGATCCAGCCGGACTGCTTGCAGACCGGGCAGCCCGCGCCGTCGCACATGTGGCAGGAGACGTCGGGCTCGATCGAGGGCTCGGTGAAGGGGAAGAAGTGGGTGCGGAAGCGCAGCTCGCGTTTTTCGCCGAACAGGGCGCGCATCAGATGCAGCAGCGTTCCCTTGAGATCGGCCAGCGAGATGCCGCGATCGACCGCCAGACCTTCGACCTGGTGGAATACCGGGCTGTGGGTCGCATCGGGTGTGTCGCGACGGTAGACGCGGCCTGGCGAGATCATGTAGACGGGAGGTTTCTGCGCCTCCATCACGCGGATCTGCGACGGTGAGGTCTCGGTTCTGAGCAGCACGTCGCCGCTCAGGAAGAGCGATTGTCCGGGCGAGCGGCTCGGGTGCCAGGGCGGCATGTTCAGCCCGTCGAAGTTGTAACGGGTGGTCTCGACCTCGCGCCCGTCGACGATCGTGTAGCCGAGCCCGAGGAAGACGTCCTCGACCTCGCGCCTGATCTGCGTGATCAGGTGCAGGTGCCCTTCGGGAAAGCTCGCGCCGGGCAGCGTCACGTCGACCGCCTCGGCCATCAGCTTGCTCTGCAGCGCGAGCTGCTCGAGCGCCGCGCGCTTCTCGTCGAGCAGCGCCTCCAGGCGTTGCCGCAGGGCGTTGAGGCGCATCCCGCTCTCGCGATCGCGAACCTCCCGCAGCGCCAGCTTGAGCTCGCTCGAGCGACCGAGGAAGCGGACGCGCAGCTCTTCGAGCTGCTCGAGTGAGCCCACCTGCTCGAGCGCGCTCACCGCCTCCTGTTCGAGTTTCTCTACGTCCACCAGCACAACCCTAGTTCTTCCATTCACCAACCGTTTCGCTCTGCCTGCCTCGCCCGAACGACTCCGAGCCCGAACGACCCCGGCTCGACGATCAAGGACAGGCGCGCCGGCTGCTCAGCACCGATCCCCGACCGCAAGCCGGGGCCCGGTAAAGACGAAGGCTGAGCACTTCTTGGCCACGTGCAAACGATAGCGGCCGACCCGCTCGGCGACAATGTCGGCATGAGCGCGTCCGGCGAGGCCAGCCCCTACGACTCGATCGCCTCTCTCTACGACCGCTGGAACTCGAGCGTCGTCGAGGACATCGGCTTCTACACCGAGGAGGCCGCGCTCTCGGGCGGGCCCGTGCTCGAGCTCGGAGTCGGAACCGGCAGGATCGCGTTCCGATCGCCCAGGCCGGTATCGCCGTGATCGGCGTCGACTCCTCGGCGCCGATGCTCGAGCGCTGTCGCGAGCGGGCCCGCGCGGCGGGAGTCGCCGGGCTGCTCGATCTGCGCCTCGGCGATCTCCGCGACCCGCCCGTCGCCGAAAAGGTCTCGCTCGTCATCTCGCCCTTCCGCGCCTTCCTCCATCTCCTCTCCAACCGGGAGCGCCTGCTCACCCTGAGCCGTATTCGCGCGCTGCTGCGGCCCGGCGGCCGCTTCGTCTTCGACGTCTTCGCCCCCTCCAGCGAAGACATCGGCGCGACTGATGGGCGCTGGATCGAGCGCGAGCCCGAGATCTTCGAGCGAGCCGACTGGGACACGGCGAACCGCCGCCTCACTCTGCGAGTTCGCGCGCCCGACGGCGAAACGAGCATGGATCTCGCGTGGCTCTCACAGCCGGAGTGGAGCGAGCTGCTCGAGCAGAGCGGCTTCGACGTCGAGGCCTGTCACGGCTGGTTCGACCGCAGTCCGTACGACGGAGGACCCGACATGGTCTTTATCGCCTCGGGTCGTTAAGGTACGGGTCTAGGTTTTCGACTCCGTCACAGAAAGGCGACGCAAATGACAGCGCTCTGGATCATCCTCGGGCTTGTCGCTCTAGTCCTGCTCTTTCTCGTCGTCCTCTACAACCGGCTCGTCCGTAAGCGCAATGCCACGCAGAACGCCTGGGCCCAGGTGGACGTTCAGCTCAAGCGTCGCCACGATCTGATTCCCAATCTGATCGAGACTGTGAAGGGCTACGCCGCGCACGAGCGCGGCACCTTCGAGGCGGTCACCGAGGCTCGCGTCGCTGCCCAAAAAGCGCAGGGGCCCGCCGCACAAGCACAGGCCGAGAACTTCCTCACCCAGGCGCTCGGCAAGCTGTTCGCCGTTGCCGAGGCCTATCCGCAGCTGCGCGCGACCGAGAACTTCCAGCAGCTCCAGGCGCAGCTGGCCGAGACCGAGGACAAGATCCAGGTTTCGCGCCAGGTCTACAACGACACGGTACTGACCTACAACAACGCGATCCAGACCGTTCCCTCGAACATGGTCGCCGGGGCGTTCGGCTTCAAGCCGCGTGAGTTCTTCGAGGTCGGCGAGGAAGCCGAGCGCGAGGCTCCCCAGGTCAGCTTCCCGGGCACCGAGCCGCCCGCCGTCGATAGCTCGCCGCAACCGCCGGTGGAGCCCGAAGCGCCTCCGACCCCGCCCCAGACATAGTGCGCAGAAGCGGCGTTTACGCTGCGCTCGTAGTTCTCGCCGCGCTGTTCGCGGCGCCCGCTCGGGCAACCGTGCTCGAGGCGGCGACCGTCGATGTCGTGGTGGCGCAGGACGGCTCGCTGCTGGTCTCGGAGAAGATCGCAATGGGCGACGTCTTCCACGGCGCCTATCGCGACATCCCGCTGCGCTCGAACTACTCGATCGACCGGATCGCGGTCTCGGAGCAAGGGCGGCGCTACGCAGTCGGAGGCAGCACCGAGCTGGGCTCGATCGGCAGCCCCGACACCTACGCGACAACCCGAATCGGCTCGAGCGAGCGGATCGTCTGGCACTTCGACAACCCAAGCGGTGGCGTGCGCACCTTCACCGTCTCCTATCGCTTGCGCGGGCTCACCGTCGCCTACGACGACGTGGCCGACGTCTACCTCCAGGTCTGGGGAAAGAACTGGAAGGTGTCGCTCCCCTCGCTCGCGGCGACGATGCGCCTGCCGAGCAAGAAGATGAGCCCGAGCTACCGGGTCTGGGGCATGCCGGTGTATGTGCACGGCACGGTCACACGCACGCCCGGGGAGGCTCTCCTTCGAGCGTCCTCGGTTCCGCCCGGACAGTACGTCGAGCTGCGCGTCGTCTTCCCGCGCTCGTTCCTCACCTCCACCGCCGGCGCCCAGGTGCGCAGCGGCGCGGGGCTGGAGAAGATAGTGGCGCAGCAGGAGGCGAGCTACGCGGCCTACGACCGTGACCGTCGGCGCATCCACGATGCGCTCGTGCACTGGAAGCGCACGCTGGCGATCCTGTTCGGGTCGGCCCTACTACCGGCGCTGCTGATCACGGCGCTCGTTTACGGCTTTTTCGGGCGCGACAGGAGTAAGGGCTACGACCGCAGCTACGAGCAAGAGCCGCCGTCGGATCTCTCACCGGCGCTCGCCTCGCCGCTTCTGCGGCAGCGTTCGAATGCCGGCGCCAACGAGTTCACCGCGACCCTGTTCGATCTCGTTCGCCGCGGGCACTACAAGGCCGCGCACGTCACAACCGAGCAGTCGACCTGGGCCGGCCTCCACAAAACGGAGGTGGCCGATCTGGAGCTCTCCAAGGGTAAGGCGATAGCCGATCTCACGCCCTGGGAGCAAGCGGTGGTCAGAGGTCACCGACGACGTGCTCGGGGAGAAAGGAAGCGAGCGTCTGTCTCGCTTTCACACGGAGATCGCCGCCAAGCGCACGACAAACGCGACCCGATTCCAGCACTTCGCGAAGGCGGTATCCGACGAGATCGCGAAGCGGAGCTGGTACGACAACCGCGGCCTCGCGGTGCTCGTCGCCTGCTGTATCGCCTTTTTCGCCACCGGCGCCTTGCTCTTTTTCTACGGAGTGCAGACGTTGAATCCGCTCGCACCGCAGTTCAAGAGCGTGTCGGCGATCGCCTTCGCCGTCTGCGCGGGCTTCGACGCGCTCATCCTCGGGATCGCGCTGGCGAAGGTCTCACTCTGGCGCTCGCGTAAGAAGTCGGTCGAGCTCGAGGGGCAGCGCTGGCGGGCCTTCCGCCACTACCTCGACGACTTCCCCCGGCTCGAGGAGGCGCCTCCCGCCTCGATCGCCCTCTGGGAGCGCTTCCTCGTCTACGGCATCGCCTTCGGTATCGCCGAGCGCGTTCTCCAGGGAGCGCAGATACACATGCCGCAGGAACTGCACGATCAGAGCTCGCTCTACTGGATCAGCCCGAACAGCGATCTCGGCTCGGGCGCGAGCGCTCTGGGAATCTCGAGCCTGACCTCCGGCCTCGGCTCTGCGCTCGCGCCTCCCTCCTCCTCCGGTAGCGGTGGCGGTGGTGGTTTCGGTGGCGTCGGCGGAGGAGGCGGCGGTGGCGGAGGAGGAGGCGGCTGGTAGTCAGCCGGCCCGACGCCGGCGCTCGTACAGAGCAATCGCTCCGGCGACGGCGACGTTGAGCGACTCAGCGCCCGCGCTGAGTGGAATCGTCGCCAGTTCGTCGCATTCGGCCGCGACCTCGTCCGGCAGACCCTCGCGCTCGGCGCCGAGCACGAAGCAGACCGGGCCCGAGAGATCAATCTCGGAAAGCGGCGAGCCACCGTGCGCGACGAGCCCGACGCGGCGACCCGGCGCCGCGTCGAAGTCGCCGAGCGGAACGCGGAAGACGGCGCCCATCGAAGCTCGCAGCGCCTTGGCTCCGGTCGGGTCGGCGCAGCCCGAAGAGAGACAGAGGTAAGCCGGCCCGAGCGCGTCGGCGGTTCGAAGCAGGGCGCCCACGTTGCCCGGGATCTGCGACTCGCCAGAGCGCCAGCCCCGTCGTGGCCGCTTGCGCCGGATCGAGTCTGGGCAGCCCGGAGCGGCGGAAGACGGCAATCGCTCGGGCAGGATGAGCCAGCTCGGAAAGCTCCGAGAGCAGATCGGGCGCGACGAGAGTCGCTCCGGGAACGCGCCCCTCGAGCACGGGACGGCCGGCGTCCACGAGCACCTCCTCGGGCTCGAGCCCCGCCTCCAGCCCGGCGACGATCAGATCCTCGCCCTCGCAGACGAACAGTCCCAGGCGCTCGCGCTGGCCGGCGCTCTGCAAGCGCCGAACGCGTCGAAGCTTCGGATTGGAAGAAGAGGTGATCGGTTCGGTCATCGTTCAAGAACGACTGGATACGCCGTAGGGCGGACTATTGCCGATTGGGGCCGGGCCATGCGCAGCGATCGAGCGCAAGCGCCCTTTCACGCGCTGCCGAATCCCGCCGTTCAGCTCTGCAGCGCGGCCTTCGCCTGCGCGGCGATGGCCTTGAAGGCGGCGGGCTCGCGTACGGCGAGGTCGGCCAGCACCTTGCGGTCGAGCTCGATGTTCGCCTTCTTGCAGCCGGCGACGAACTGGTTGTAGGAGAGGCCCTCCTGGCGCGCCGCGGCGTTGATCCTGATGATCCAGAGCCGGCGGAAGCTGCGCTTGCGGTTGCGGCGGTCGCGATAGGCGTAGACGAGCGAGTGGTCGACCTGCTCTTTGGCGTACTTGTAGCTCGACTTCTTGATCCCGAAGTAGCCGCGAGCCTGCTCGAGGACCTTGCGCCGCTTCTTGCGCGCGTGTACGGATCGCTTAACACGTGGCATGGGCTCTACCTCACCTTCCCAGCATCTTCTTGACTACGGCCGCCTGCGAACTGCCCAGCACTTCGGGCTTGCGAAAACCGCGCTTACGCTTCTGCGTCTTCTTGCCGAGGATGTGGCTGCGCATCGCGCGACGGCGCACGACCTTACCGCCCGCGCTGACCTTGAACGTCTTTTTCGCACCGCTGTGAGTCTTCTGTTTTGGCATCTCTCTCCTCGCTGCTCTGCGCCCGCGCCTCAGGCGCCATCGGCCTTCTCGGCCACCGCTTCCTCGGTTACTGCCGGGCTCTTGCTCTTCGCTTTCTCGGGACCTGCCTTCGCTTTCTCGGGCTCGGTTTTTCGCTTGCTCGGGGCCTGCCTTCGCTTTCTCGGGCTCGGACGTCGCTTTCTCGGGACCTGCCTTCGCTTTCTCTCCGGCGCTCTTCGTCGGCCCCAACACCATGGTCATGTTCCTGCCCTCGAGCAGCGGCTGAGACTCGATCGCCCCAATTTCCTGCACATCCTCTGCGAGCCGCATCAAGAGGTCGCGTCCGCGCTCCGGGTGCGTCGTCTCGCGCCCGCGGAACATGATCGTGACCTTGACCTTCGCCCTCTGGTTGAGGAAACGGACGACGTGCCCCTTCTTCGTCTCGTAGTCGTGCACGCCGATCTTCGGTCGCAGCTTTATCTCTTTGATGTGAATCTGCTGCTGGTGCTTGCGAGCCAGCTTTGCCTTCTGCTCCTCCGCGTAGCGGTACTTGCCGTAATCCATCACCCGGCACACGGGCGGGTCGGCGCCGGCGGCGATCTCGACCAGGTCGAGATTCTTGGCGTAGGCGTACTCACGCGCCTCGTCGGTCGACTTGATTCCGATCTGAGAACCGTCTGTGTCGATCAGGCGGACGCGCGGAGAGCGAATTCCGTCGTTGATACGAGCATGCGGAACCGAAGGGCGAGCGGGCTCATAACGTCGCCGAGGTCTCAACTGGCGCTCACCAAGCTAGGGCTTCCTCCTCTTCCGGAACAATAAAACCGCTGCAGGCAGCGGCTCCGTTCTTTCCACCAAACACCTTGGTTGAACCCCCGCCAGCTCTGGGCCGCGGAGGTGAGGGAACGGATGAGCCCCTACTTGCAGGCCGTAAATGTAGCCGATCCGCTGTGTTTGCGCCTGCGCCGGCGAGAGTTGCATCAGAAACCGGGCGGCGAGGCAAGCGGCGCCAGCTCGATCACGAGCTCGCGAAGACTCTTGTGCGACTGGGCGCCGCCGCGTTCGCGCACGGCCAGATCGTCGGGTGTCTCCTTGTCGCCATAGACGACGACCCGCGGGATCTTCTCCAGCTCGGCATCGCGGATGCGCTTGCCCACCGACTCGGCGCGATCGTCCAGCTCGGCGCGAAAGCCGGCCTTACGCAGCCCATCGACGATCGCCCGCGCCGCCTCGGCGTGATCTTCCCCCACCGGAATGACGCGCAGCTGCAGCGGCGCCAGCCAGAGCGGAAGATCGCCGCCGGTGTGCTCGAGCAGGATGCCGATGAAGCGCTCGAAGGAGCCGAGCAATGCGCGATGGATGACGTAGACGGGGTGCTCGCTGTTGTCGGCGCCCACGTAGGTGAGGCCGAAGCGAGCCGGCATCTGCGCGTCGAGCTGGATCGTTCCCATCTGCCAGGAACGACCGAGCACGTCGGTGATGTGAAGGTCGATCTTGGGCCCGTAGAACGATCCCTCGCCCGCGCCGAGAGCGTAGGTGATGGCGTGACGGTCGAGCGCCGAGCGCAACTCGCCCTCGGTGAAGTCCCACTCCTCGTCCGAGCCGAGCTTGTTCTCGGGGCGGGTGGAGAGCTCGGCGCGCGGCTCGATCTCGAACAGGCCGTAGACGTAGCGGAGGTAGTCGAAACAGCCGTCGAGCTCCGCTGCGATCTGCTCCTCGCTACAGAAGATGTGCGCGTCGTCCTGCGTGACGTAGCGCACACGCGTCAGCCCGTGCAGGGCGCCGGCGAGCTCGTTGCGATGGAGCGGCGCCCCCTCCGCGTAGCGGAGGGGAAGATCGCGGTAGCTGCGCAGCTTGCTGCCGAACAGGAGCATGTGGCCCGGGCAGTTCATCGGCTTGATCCCGTAGACGTGCTCCTCGCCGACCGGGATCAGGAACATGTTCTCGCGGAACTTCTCCCAGTGGCCGGAGGTGACCCAGAGCGCCTTGTCGTAGATCAACGGCGTCTTCACCTCGGAATAGCCGCGGCGGGCGTTCTCGCGCAGGCGCAGCGCCTCGAGCTGGTTGAAGATCGTCATTCCCTTGGGGTGCCAGAAGGGCGAGCCGGGCGAGTGCTCGTCGAAGTGGAAGAGATCGAGCTGGGCGCCGAGCCGGCGGTGGTCGCGCCGCTTCGCCTCCTCGAGGCGCTCGAGATGGGCTTCCAGATCCTTCTTCGAGAAGAAGGCGGTGCCGTAGATGCGAGTCAGCTGCTTGTTGGCCGAGTCGCCGCGCCAGTAGGCGCCCGCCAGCCCGGTCAGCTTGAAGGCCTTGACCGGCTTCGAGTCGATCAGGTGCGGACCACGACAGAGGTCGCTGAAATCGCCCTGCGTGTAGAGGGAAATCGGTCCCTCGGCGGCGTCAACCAGCTCGACCTTGTAAGGCTCCTCCTGCTCAGCGAACAGGCGTCTGGCCTCGTCGCGCCCGAGCTCCTCGCGGCGCCATTCGCGGCCCTCCGAGAGCTCGCGCCTGATCTCCTCCTCGATCCGCGCCGAGATCCTCGTCGCCGATCGGCTCGGGGAAGTCGAAGTCGTAGTAGAAGCCGTTCTCGATCGCCGGACCGATCGCGACCTTGACGCCCGGGTAGAGCCGGCGCACGGCCTCGGCCAGCAGGTGCGCCGCCGAATGCCTCAACACCGTGAGCGCGTCGGGGTCGTCGGCGTCCTTGGTTGTCAGGATTTCGATCTGCTGTCCGTCCTCGAGCGGCAAGCGCAGATCGCGCAGCTCGCCGTCGACGCGCACGCCGACAGCCTGCTCGGCCAGCCTTGGCCCGATCGAGCGCGCAGCATCCAGTCCACTCGCCCCGTCGGGCAACTCGAGCCGCGATCCATCCGGAAGCTGAATATGCATGGAGGAGAAGAATACTTTGCGCACCGCTGCCCAGCGGCGGCTCGCCGGGAATGAAAACTCCGGCTCGGGGTACCAGACAGACGTGGCGACCACGGAACCTTTGGCGCGGACCGTCCGCTTATCCGACAAGGAGCTGCTCATCGCCGTGAGCGGTGAGCTCGACCTACATTCAGTTGGCCCGCTCCAGGACGCACTCGAAGCGGCGACAGAAGAGAGCAACTTGCGCGTCGTCGTAGATCTCCGCGATGTCGCACTGGTCGACTCGATCTCGCTTGGTGTGCTGGCGGGGGCCGCGCGGCGCCTACGCGAACGCGGCGGCGCACTCGGGGTGGTGGCTTCTGACGCGGAGGTGGTACGCGCCTTCGAGATCACGAGTCTCGACCGCGTCATACCGGTGGAAACGACGACCACCGCCCTATTCGAGCGCTTGCGCGCTGCGACCGCCTCGCCTCTGACGCCCCACTCGGAACCGAGGCATCCTACTGGGCGCGCGGCGGCCAGCGGGCAGATCGGTGCTGAGAATACGCGGATAGAAATCGTCCGAGACGGGTATCGGGCAGATGTGTCAATAATGGAACCGACGGTTCGTATTGACCGCTTAGCCGAGAAGGAGCTGCTCATCTCCGTCAGCGGCGAGCTTGATCTGCACTCGGTCGGGCGACTTCAGGATGCCCTTGACGGCGCCGTCGCCGAAACCGGCGAAGTGGTCGTGGTCGATCTCGGCGAGGTTGACCTGATCGATTCGATCGCCCTGGGAGCGCTCGCCCGCGCCTCGCGACGCCTACGCGAATCGAGCGGAGCGCTCGGCGTGGCGGCCTCGAACGCCGACGTCGTCCGCGCCTTCGAGATCACCAGCCTCGACCGCGTCATTCCCATCGCATCGACGACCGAGGAGGTCTTGCGGCGCTTACGCGCTGCGAGCCTCTAGCTTCCAACGTAGAGTTCGTTCAATTGACGCGACTGGGTGCTGCGGACTCAGCGCGCGGAGCGCGGCCACGCTTCGGAGTGCGTCTTTTTCAAAAGTGATAGTGGGCTACTCGGTGTGGTGAGACGCGACGCATGCGTTCAGAATGGTGGGCGTTCGCTTTCGTCGCCCGGGAAGGAGCAGTCGAGTTCATGAGATCGAAGAAACGCCTCGCTCTGCTCGCCGCCGCGCTGCTTGCGATCGCGATCGCGACCGCGACCGCGACAATGCAGGCCAGCGGAGCTCCTACGAGCGCGCCTGCCTGCAGCGCCGCCCAACTCCGGGGGAAGCTGCTCGACTCGAACGGAGCCGCGGGCACGATCCTCTTCAGCGTCACCCTCAGCAACAGGGGCGCTGCCTGCTCGCTCAAGGGCTACCCGGCGCTGGGCATCGCCAACGCTTCGGGCCTGCTCCCCGTCCGCGTCGTCCGCGGCGGGCTCTCGCTGCTGAACGACGCGCCCAAACTCGTGAAGCTCGCGCATCTCGGCAAGGCGAGCGTCCTGATCGCCTACGGCGACGTGCCGGTCGGCAGCGAGACGAGCTGCCCCTCGGCGAGCACCGTACTCGTCCGACCGCCCGGAGCCTGGGACTGGCTGACGGTCAAGGCCCCGACCCAGGCCTGCGCCCACGGGACGTTGCGCATCTCGCCCGTGTTGGGCGGTGTGCAGCACGCTTCCTGAGTGCGCGCGAGCGGGAGTATTCGAGCGGCCGACGCGGATAGCCGTTTGCACTTGCACCCACCCGCATAGGACAATCCGGGAATGAGATTCCGGGCGTCGTGGCTGTTCGCAAGGACCGGCGGTTGATCCGTGCCTCTGCCCCTGCCCCTGCGACCGGATAGATCCTCGACGTTTTCGAGAAAGGAACCCGAGTAACCATGCGCAAACGCACGATTTCTGCCCTGCTGGGGGCGGTGCTCGCCGCCGTGCTCGTAGTTGGGCTCACGACCGGTTGCGGTAGCAGCAGTAAAAGCAGCACCGACAAAGTCGTCTTCTGCAGCGACACCACCTATCCACCGATGGAGTCGATCGTCAACGGCAAGGCGGCAGGCGCCGACATCGACATCGCCAACGCGATCACCAAGCTCTGGGGTCAGAAGGCTGAGATCGTCACCACCGGCTTCGACGTGATCATCCCGGCGCTGTCCAGCAAGAAGTGCGACGCGATCATCAGCGCGCTCACCAACACGCCCGAGCGCGCAAAGCAGGTCGATTTCGCCGATTACGTGACGGTCGGAATGCTCATGATGGTGAAGAAGGGCAACCCGGCGAACATCAGCGACCTTAGTTCCCTCAGCGGGAAGACGGTCGCGGTTCAGGCATCCACGACCGAGAAGGACGCTCTCGACGCCCAGAACAAGGTCTTCGCCAAGCAGGGCAAGCCTAAGATCAGCATCCAGATCTTCTCCGCCGATTCAGATGCTGCGGGAGCGCTGCTCGCCAACAAGGTCGACGCCTATTTCGCCGACGCAACTCCCGTTCTCTACTACATGAAGAACAACCCCGGCAAGTTCGAGCTCGCCGGACCGCAAGTCGCTGCTGCGCCGGAAGGCATCGCGACCCGCAAGGGCGACCCGCTGGGAGCGAAGTTCAAATCGGCAATCGCCACGCTCTACGCAAACGGCGAGATGCAGAAGATCCTCGACAAGTGGGGCTTGAGCGCCTTTGCACTCAAGAAGTAGTTGCTCGCACTTGTAATCAACTGGCATGGGGTTTGGGTGCGCCTGGCGCACCCAAACCCTGTCTTTCTCAACGCACTCTGGGTGACGGTCTACATCTCGGTCACCGCTCAGGTCATGGGAGTCGCACTCGGGCTGGCCGCCGCTTTGATGAGGATGTCGAAGTATCGGGTCTTCCGGGTGATCTCCGGCCTTTACGTCTGGCTGTTCCGCGGAACGCCCGTGCTGGTTCAGATTTCGATTTTCTATCTGATACTTCCCGGGCGAACGCTCGATCTCGGTCTGTTTCAGACGTCCGTTCCGATCGCGGCCGGGATCCTCGCTCTCGGGATCAACGAGGGCGCTTACATGCGAGAGATCATCCGGGCCGGCATCGATTCGATCGAGCCAGGCCAGATGGAGGCCGCGAAGTCACTCGGCATGCGTTCCGGGCTGGCAATGCGGAGAATCGTGCTGCCGCAGGCGGCGCGAGTCATCGTGCCACCGCTCGGTAATGAGTTCAACAACATGATGAAGACGAGTTCGCTGGTCTCGGTGATCGGCGTGTACGAGCTCTACCTCGATGCGAAGACGTTCCAGGCAGCGACCTTTACGGCGGACATCGGGCCGTTCGTCGCGGTCGCCTTCTGGTATCTGATGCTGACCACAGCCTGGACGTTCGTGCAGGCGATGATCGAACGCAAGCTGGCCGTAAGCGAGCACGGCGATGAGCTGTCGCTGCGCGAGCGCGCTGTGGCAATCTGGACCGAGGGTGGCGGCATGGTTCGTTCCGCTCTCCCGGGAAGGAGCCGCTCATGAGCGATGCAATCCTCAATGCCATCGAGGTGCACAAGAGCTTCGGGCGCCTGCACATTCTCAAGGGCGTCTCGCTCGAGGTGAAGCCGCGCGAGACCGTCTGCATCATCGGCACCTCGGGCTCGGGCAAGACGACATTCCTGCGCTGCATCAACCACCTCGAGAAGATCGACTCGGGCCTGATCGAGGTGAATGGACACCCGATCGGCTACCGGTACCGCAAGGACGAGCTGGTCGAGGACAACCAGCGGAACATCTCCCGCCAGCGCACCGAGATCGGCTTCGTCTTCCAGCGTTTTAACCTCTTCCCACACATGACGGCACTTGGGAACGTGATCGAGGCGCCCGTACACGTACGTGGCGTTCCCAAGCACCAGGCGATCGCCGAAGCCGAGTCGCTACTGATGCGCGTCGGGCTTGGGGACAAGAGAGACACCTACCCGGGCAAGCTCTCGGGCGGGCAGCAGCAGCGGGTGGCGATCGCCCGCTCGCTGGCGATGAAGCCGGCGCTGATGCTCTTCGACGAGCCCACCAGCGCGCTCGACCCGGAGGTCACCGGCGAGGTGCTGGACGTGATGGAGGAGCTGGCGCACGAGGGCACGACGATGATCGTCGTCACCCACGAGATGGGCTTTGCCAAGCGCGCCGCCGACCGCGTGGTGATGATGGACGAGGGCGTGATCATCGAGGAAGGCCCGCCCGAGCACTTCTTCGAGTCGCCCACGCACGAGCGCACAAAAGCCTTCTTGTCGAAGATCCTCTGAGACGAGCGCGCCCGCTCTACTCGGTAGTCAGAGTCACTCATGGCTCCGACTGCTTAGGATTACGCGCAACGGCGCCACGCTGGCGCACTGGCGCCTTTCCCGCGCCGCAACCACGAAAAGGAGGAGTCTATGACCGAGGCGACAGAAGAGCGAGGATTCTCGCTGGTCGCCGATCCAGCGCCGCTCGGTCTGGCGGCGTTCGCTCTCACAACCTTCCTGCTGAGCGGTCACAACGCGACTTTCATTCCCGACGGTATCTGGATCGGAGCGGCGATCTTCTACGGCGGTCTGATCCAACTCCTGGCCGGATTGCAGGAGTTCAAGAATCGCAACGTATTCGGCTCGACGGCGTTCGCCAGCTACGGAGGTTTCTGGCTTTCGCTCGGGATCTTCGTCGTGCTGATCAGCACTAACACGGCCCTGTACGGCGTGTTCAAGGACGCGGCCCAGCTGCACAACGCCCTGGCCTGGTTCCTGCTCGCGTTTGCGATCTTCAACACCTACATGCTGCTGATGGCATCGCGGTTGAGCCTGGCGACATTCGCCGTCTTCCTGACGCTCGAGATCACCGAGATCATGCTCGTGGTCGGCTTCTTCCTGGTAGCTCACGGCAAGAGCGACTTCTGGCTCCATGCCGGCGGTTGGGCGGGCATCGTCACGGCGGCGGTCGCCTGGTACACATCCGCTGCGGGCGTCGCCAACGGGATGGCGAAGAAGACGGTCTTCCCGGTCGGCAAGGCACTCTGGCGCGAGTGACGAGGATCTTGCTCGCGCCCGATCTCGGCGACGGGCAACTGGTAGGAAACGAGCGGGGCGGCCAAGCCGCCCCGCTCTCGTCACGACGATTTTCTCTTGCTTACTTCTTGAGCGTTCCGGTCAGAGCGGCCGTGTAAGAACCACAGGCCCTCTTCGCGGCGTTGACCCGAAGGGTTCCCACCCACTTGGTCACACGCCACTTCCCCTTGACCCAGGCGCTCTTCTTGACGTTCATGTTGAACGCCTCGGTCGTGGCCGTGCCGGCCGCGCTGCTGCAAGCCGCCCTGGTTCCGACGCGAGCCTTGTAGCACGGCTCTGCCCGCACGGGACAGTTTGTAGTTCCCGTGCCCCCTGACGCTCGCCTTGGTGCTGCACTTCTTCTTGGCGCAACGCTTGTGGAAGGTCCACGATTTCGAGATCCTCTTCTTCGCCTGCAGGTGACCGGTCGACTTGATCACTCGAGACGTGACGATGTAGACCCCTTCCAGCTCTCCGCTCGCGACGGTGAGCGGGAATGCATAGGAGCCCGTGTCCGGGGCGCGGTCGAATGCCGGATCCTTCGTCAAATCCGGCCAGCCGGACTCGTCGAAGCTGACGTTGGTCGCCGCGTATACGGCGAAGTTGAAGCTCGCCGGGCTACCGAGGGCCGACGAATCCAGCGATAGCTTGAGCCCTTTGGAGTACCACCATTCGAGCGAGGCGTCATCGACGGCAACCCAGTTCGAACCGTCCCACTTGAGCAGGACGACCTGCGGCTGGTAGCAAAGCGAGCGTAGGGCTCCGCGCGTAGCCATCGGCAGCGACTTCTCCTCGAAGGAGACCCGCTGGGCCTGGACCATGTAGTCGTAACCGTTCGCGTCACCGGTCGTGGGATCGCTGTCCGAATCGATCGGGATGCGAATCAACATGTCCTCGCCGAACTCCTCCACACCCGGAATGGGAATATCGAACTTGAGCAGATCGCCCTTCCACTTCGTGACCGCGACGGTGGTGAGGTCCGGGGCACCTTCGGCGCTGCCGTCGTTAGCCGTATCGCTGTACTCGCTCCACTCGAACGGCTTGTAGGTGTACGAGCCCTCGTCGGGCGCCCGGTCGAAGGCTGCGGTCGAGCTGTCGGGCAGGCCGGACTCGTCATAGGTGACATGCGAGGCGGCGTAGACGGCGAAGTCGAAGGTCAACGCCTTACCGACCTCCGAGGCGTTCAGCTTCAGGGTCAGGCTGTTCTCGCCGTACCAGGAGCTGAGCCTCTCGCTCTCCTGCTCCACCCAGGCCGACCCGTCCCAGGCGAAGAGCTTCGACAGCGGCTGTTCCTCGCACTTGGCCTTCAACAACCCCTTCGCGGCCGCCGCGCCGCTGCCCGGCGTGGTCTGGATCATGTACTCGTAACCGTTCTCGTCTCCGGTCTCGGCGTTCTTGTCGGAGTCGATATACGTTCTGACGAGCATGTCTGCGCTGAACGCGTCTACCTCGGGAAGCGAGACCTGGAACTCGGTCAAGCCACGGTCGTAGGTCGTAACGGTGATATCCGAGATATCGGGGGCGTTCGCGCCCGAGCCGTCACCGATCGTATCGGTGAATGTGCTCGTGCCGAGCACGTCCTCACATTTGCTCGTCGCGCCTGCGCCGGTGGAGAACGCGGCGAGCGCGACAGCGATCAAGATGGCACTGGAGAGAGTGAAGACGCGTCGCCTGGCGCCGGCTTTCTTGGAACTCATAGCGAACCTCCTGTTGATCCAGTCACTCCGGATCGCCCTACCGGCCGGCGCAGCAGCAGCCGAATTGAATACTTGCGATCGTCGGAGTCATTTCGAGTGACTCCAACCCATATCGACTTCGAGATGCGAGTCTCCCCCATAGAACTTTCTTAGGTGCGGGCCTCCCCTTCGTCAAGTAACCGAAATAGCGAGTGTTTCTCACCCCCTTTCGCGGCCTGTTCGTACCCTCGGCACCGCTTGCGCGCTGCTTGATAACTAGAAAGAGTTGCGGCCTTTCCCGGCTATCGAAAGCGTGTTCCGACAGATTCGCGCCTCGCGAGCGACTGTCGGATCGCGCTCGACGCTGCGAAGACCGTCAGGATGCCGCGATTTTCGGGCTCAGGTACTGCCAGATCGGGCCCGGATTCACCTGCGCAACCAGCCGCACACGCAGGTGGTAGTCGCCACCCTTGATTGGAAACGCGCCGGATGAGAGAACGACCGCAGTCGGCGCAGCGTCACCGCGCAGAGCACCGCGCTCGGCTCGAACCGGCTTTCCGTCGGCGCGCTCCAGGGTGACGAGGTATACGCAGTCGCGCGTACAGGCGAGCACTACGCTCGGTGGAGAAGAGCTGGTGAAACTCAGCGGAATAACCAGAGTGCTGGCGGTTACGTTCGCTCTCAGCCCGGGGCAGACCGCGAGCGTGCCGCGGGCCGCCAGGGTGGCTGCGCCGGCGATGGCGCTGAGGCTTGTCTTGGCACTGCCATCGGCGTAGAAAAGCCCCGTTTGGTCGCTTGCTTGCTCGCCGCTCCCCGCCTTGTCCACGAGCCGGCGAAATGCCACCCCCGAGACGTTCGGCATGCAGACGGCGGCTCGGAGCGATGCTTCGTAGGCGATCTTCTGAGCTTTCTCGCTCACGCCCGGCGCCGGACCGGGCGGCGATGGATATGCGCTTACCCGCTCGGGCGGAATGGTCGTCGCCGCGGCGACGCCGTCAATGAGTATCGGCAGCGTCGAGCCGGCTTGGGCCGTGTCGGCGAATCCCGAGTCGAGCGCCGCCACGAGCTGCGGGTAGTTGACGATCGTCCAGCTGCCCTTGGCGGCTTCCGCTGCTGGTCTGAACGCCAGCTCATCCATCATCGGTAGCGTGCGCCCGGAGTCGAAGAAGGCCTCAGCCAGAGCCTTCAGGGTTGCATTGGGAGCCCTGCTGCCGTCCAGCTCGCCGGCCACCACGAGCGGCGGATACCTTGGCCTTTACGGCATCGCGAAGCGCGACGAGGGCGGCCTCGTAGGCCGCGGCGTTGGCCGTTGTCGGAGCCGGGCCCAGTAGAAGCTCGTCAATGGTCGGAACCTGCCCGACGAGCGAGCTCGCGAAGGCAGCCAGCGCGCCACGGCCCGCGGCGTCGGTTGGTAGCGACCCGACCGCCAGCTCGACAATCAGGCGCGTCGCAGCCGGAACGCCGTTCAGGTCGCTGATCGTGGCCGCATCGGGAATCGTCGCGCCGGTCCAGCTCACGGCGAGGCGCACGCTGTTGAGGCCTGCGCTCGAAGCAAGGGGGGCCTGAGCGGAGTTGTCGAGTCCGGCAGCGACGTGGAAGGAGGCCTGGGCCGGCGAACTTGCAGACGGCGTCGTGCTCGCCTGCGAGACAACGCCGGCCTCGGCGGCATCCCGGATCGATTTCGTCTGCGACACGCTCGAGCCCTTTACCGACCAGACGGCCGCCGGGGTGACGCGCACGACCGGAAGGCCTGTGAAGGAAGCGCTGTTCCCGGCCCAATCGCGTGCGTTGACGAGCACGGAATAGGCGCCGGCGCGAGCGGGGAGCTTCCAGCCGAGCTCGTACCAACCGCCGTATAGCGTCCGCCGCTGCGTCCGCCCTGCCGCCGATCTCAGCTCGACCGTCGACGGGTTTGGAGAGCCAGAAGCGAACCGTTCCCGGGCCGCCGCTCGCGATCTTGAACGCCGGCGGCTGCTTCGCATAGCCGGCTAACCTGGCTGCGGCCGAGGCTAGCCTGGAGTCCGTCGAGTTGAGCTTTCTCAGCAACTGAACGACGTATGTCTGATAGTCGAGCGTGGAGGGCGTTCCCGGCAACGAGTAGTAGGTCCAGTAGCCGGTGTCGAAGCGGTGCAGGTCGGTCGCCACAGCTTGCTCCATTGCCGCGGCGAGCGTGGCCGCGCGCCCGTCAACGGCTGCCTCTGCGTAGTCTCGAAGCGAGATCGCCGATTGCAGCTGGGCATTCAGCACCACGAGACGGTTGAACCCGTAGAGCCGTATCCAGGGGCCCGACGAGCGCCGCATGATGAGCTGAGCGGGAATCGTTCGGAAGGCCGCCTTCGCTGTTGCAGTCAGCGAGCCCGAGTCGGATTCGACCAAGACCGCGGCTCTACTGAAAGCCTGGGCCGCAACCGCCTGCGCCATCCCCGACAGCCAGGGAGCCCTCCCACCCGAGTAGTCGAAGTAGTACTCCCAACCGAGACCGCCGCCAGGCTCGTTCACACCACGCTCCAGCAGGGCCTGCGCCAGGCGCTGCGTCGATTCGAGCGCCCCGGCCGCGACCTGCGCGTTCAACGCGCCAAAGTTGGCCAAGGGGTGGAATTCGAATCCGAGGCCGCTCATATAGCGATAGACGACGCCGTCAGCGTCGGTGATATCGGTCTTCCGCGCGGGAACACCATTTCGGGCGAAATAGGCGTTGTTGACGGCGAGTTGGCCCATTACCGCGGTGGCTCTCGCTTTGGTCAGCTCGCTGGCCACCTGTGCCACCTGATGCAAATTGGCCGCGAGCGGAACCCGTCGTGCTTGCGGGAGCCCGCGAACGAGCTGCGCCGCACGATTTACGGTACCGCGGTAGCGAGCAGCATCTGCCCGCTCGATCCAACCCTTCGCAACGGCTCGTTGAATACCGGCGAGCGCCGCCTTCTGGTCGGGAAGAGTTGTGCGAGCCGGCGCCGAGCCGGCGGAAAAGGCCATGCCCACCATTGCGGCGACGACGCCCAGCGAGAGCCTCATAAACAAACCCGACGTTCCTTATCGATAGTTGTTTGCCAGAACGGTTTCGCCTTGATCACCGCGCTCCCCTCCCCAAGCGGCCGGGAGACCGGTCCCTGCGACGGTCTCAGGGAAGCGGTTGCCAGTCTGGTTGATCGCTCGAACCGTAGCCGGTATCCAGTTTGACGGGAACCGTGCCGTCGGAGTTCATGGTGTTGAGCTGCGCCTGCTGGCCGCCGACCTGGCTGGAGAAAACGATCTGCGCGCCGCTGGGTGCCCAGGCGAGCGTCGCGTTGTCGGCCGAGCCCAGCGGAACCAGATTGCTGCCGTCGCTGTTCGAGATAGCGATCGACTGGTCGCAGGCGAAGGCGATCTCGCTTGTCGTCGGCGACCAGTTCGGGGAGTCGGCTCCCACGGTCTTACAACCGAGATCCAGCTCGCTGGGCGACTTTGGACTCAGCTTGAGCGTTTTGGTCTGCAGATGGAGAACGAAAATGCTGCGGATGCCGTCGCTATTCGTCGCCACGAACGCTATCGAGCTCAGATTGTCCGGCGCGCCGGCTGACCACTCCGGCTCGGATACGCGCGTGTATTGCGCCGGGTCGAACTTGAGATCGAGCGGCGTCTGCTCACTACCGTCGGAGTTTGCGACTATCAGCTCGAGCCCCGACGCGACGACTATCCGCTCGCCGTCGGGACTCCAGGCTGGATCGGCGCCCCGGAGGCCGATCGAGCGAGGAGCCACGTCGCCCGGCTCGATCAGATGAACGACTCCGTCGCGAGTGAATGCCAGCCGAGTACCGTCGGGCGACCAGGCTGGACTGGCGTCGACTCGAGGCCGTAACAACCAACGCGTGTGCTTCCCGTTCAAGTTCGTTCGCAGGACGAAACCGTTCCAGCGAGGCGTTCGTCGCGTATACACGATTCCGTTCGACCCCCGTGTCCAGCTCGGCTGCTGGCCTTTGGCGACGACAAGCCGCGCGTCAGTTCCGTCGCTCCTGATCGAATAGACGCCTCCCTTACTTGTGAAGGCGATCCAGCGTACCGTTCGGCGACCAGGCGGGCTGTGTCTCGTCGACGCCCGGCGTCGCGCTCAGCCGCTTCCGGCCCGACCCGTCCGCCCGCGTTACGAAAATGTCACTCTCCGCGGCGCCGCGAGGCACCGCCACGAAAGCGAGCCTGTCGCCGTCGGGCGACCAGGACGGCTGACTTCCCGACCCGATAAGACGCTCCTCACCGCTCTTCGGATTGACGACCCGGATGCTTCCGCCTCGATCGAAGGCGATCAAACCGCGCCTCGACCAGCTTGGAGCGGAATCGCTGAAATCCGCTTTTGTGATCTCCCGGACACCTCTTCGGTTGGCGTTGACCAGCCATAGGCTGCCGTTCCGGTAGAAGGCGATTCTCTTGCCGTCCGACGACCAGGTCGACGCGATCGGTCGGTCGGAGCTCTCGGCGAGGAAGCGGCCGATGTGAGAACCGTCACCGTTCATCGCCCACAGCTCGTAGTTGTACTTCGGCTCCGTCCCGAGCCGCACCGAGAAAAGGATCCTCTTCCCGCCGGGCGAGGACACAGCGAACTCTCCCTGAGGGTTGTTGCTGATCAGTTTCTCGACGTTAGACGCATCCGCGTCCATGGTGAAGATCGACGGCGATCCGTTGCGATCGTTCACGAACGCGATCTTGCCGTCTGCTCCGGGGAAGGCGCCGCGTGCGCTTCCCGAGCAGACCGCTACCGCGAGGGCGGTGAAGAGAGTTGTGGCGAACGCCGTCCGGAACATGATCACCTGAACCTTAGATCCTTCCGCGTTTCACTTCGCGACCGCCATACCGAGTGTACGCGCTCCCCAATCCGCCGCGTTACGCCGAAGCGTCGCCTGATCCTGGCTCCCCGTCAACAACCAGCGCCTCCCAGCGCTCGAGTAGGCGGTCGACGCGCGCGCGGGTCGTGCGGAAGGCGCTCAGTTTCTCGGTATCGGCCCAGTCCTCGGCCAGTTCCTGCTCGAGCGTCGAGAGCCGGCTCTCCAACCGTTCGATCTCCTGCTCCAAGCGCTCCCGCTCGCGCTCGACGGGCGACTTCTTTGCCCGCTCGGGTTGCGCCTTCTTCGGCTTCTCTGCCTGTGACTTCGCCGGGGCGCGCTCCTGCTCACGCATCAGCACGTAGTCGGCCCAGCGACCGTCGTAAGAACACAGTTCGCCGTCCTCGATCGCCAGCGTGCGCGCAGCGACCGCGTCGAGCAGGGCGCGATCGTGCGAGACGAGCAGAAGCGTTCCCTCGAAGGCCTCCAGCGCCGCCTCCAGCGCCTCGCGGCTCTCGATGTCGAGGTGGTTGGTCGGCTCGTCGAGAACGAGGAAATTGGCGCCCGAGGCGACCAGGAGCGCCAACGCCAGCCGCCGCCTCTCCCCTCCCGAGAGCATGCGCACCGCCTTCTCCTGCGTCTCGTAGCCCGAGAAGAGGAAACGCCCGAGCAGTTTCTGCGTATCGGCGCGCGAGAGGCCGGTCGCCGAGCGCGCGCAGTCGATCACGCTGCCGCGCTCGTCCAGCTCGAGCGTGTGCTGCGAGAAAAAGCCGGGTTCGACCCCGTGGCCGATGCGCACGGTGCCGGCGGCGGGCGCGCGCCGCCCGATCAACGTCTCGACCAAGGTCGTCTTACCCGAGCCGTTCGCGCCAACGAGCGCGGCGTGCTCGCCGCGCTCAAGCACGAGATCGACGGCATCGAGCAGCCTCCGGCCGCCGACCTCGAGCGCGAGTCCCTTGGTCTCGAGCACGATCCGCCCTGAACGGGGCGGTTTCAGGAACTCGAAGCCGAGCGAGCGCCGCGCTTTTGCAGGGGCCTCGACTTTGCTCGCCTCGATGCGCGCGATCTGTTTCAGCTTCGACTGCGCCTGGCGAGATTTCGTGCCGTAGCGAAAACGGGCGACGAAACGCTCCAGCCGGGCGATGTCCTCGGCCTGGCGAGCGGCCATCCTGGCCGCGTGCTGCTCGCGGATGGCCCGCTCCTCGCGCCAGGTGTGCCAGGGGCCGGAGAAGAACGCGCCGCGGCGATTCTCGAGCTCGAGCACGCAGGTGGTCGCGGCCTCCAGAAACCAGCGATCGTGAGCCACGAGGATGAGCGCCGCGTCCAGCCGGCAGAGCTCGCTCTCGAGCCATTCGATGCTGGCGACGTCGAGGTGGTTGGTCGGCTCGTCGAGAAGCAACAGATCGGCACCCGTGCCGAGCGCCCGGGCCAGCGACGCGCGCGTCAACTCGCCGCCCGAGAAGCTGTCGAGCGGGCGTTCCAGATCGGAAGGCAAGAAGCCGAGCCCTCGCGCCGCCGCCTCGTAGGCGGTGCGCCACGCGTAACCACCGGCGTGCTCGAGCCGCGCTTGCGCGCCGGCGTAGCGTCCCAGCGTCGCCGGGTCGTGACTACCGGCCGACATCGCCGCTTCCAGCCCTGCGAGCTCCTGCTCGGCCTCGAGCAGATCCGTTCTGGCCGAGAGCATGTAGGTGCGCAGATCTAACCCGCGCTCGAGCGGCGGCCGCTGATCGTGGAAGGCGATTCTCGTGCCTTTGGCCAGCGCCAGCTCGCCCGCCTGCAGCTCGGTTCTCGACGCGAGCACGCGCAGAAGAGTCGTCTTGCCGACCCCGTTCGCGCCCGCAAGAGCCATTCTCTCGCCGCGCTCGAGCGAGAAGGAGACGCCTGCGAAGAGAAGCGCCCCGGCAAACTCCTTGCGCAGATTCGACGCGACGACCACCGGCATACCGCCAAGCGTAGCGAGGCATAGCGACCGGCCTATCCCGAGCGGCGAACTTCTAGAAACCGACGACGCCCGCCGGAGTGCCGAGCCCGGTCGGACCGTCGTATCCGGTCGTTGCGGAGCACAGATAGGCCGGGGAGCAAGCTCCGTTCACGCCCTCCCGCACATCGAAGAGCGCCGAGGAATGGGTATAGGGATACGAACCTGCCACCACTTCGTCGGCGTTGCCGGCGAGAGCGTAGACAGCCGCCACCAGCGGTGCAGCCAGGCTCGTGCCACCGATCTTGAACCAGCCGCGCTGCCCGGAGTAGCCGTACGAGTCGTAGACCGCCGCCCCGTTGTCGGGATCTGCGACGGCTGCGACATCCGGAACTGTCCGTCGCTCGCAGCCGCCGTCCGACTGCCAGGCCGGCTTGGCCTCGTAGGCCGAGCAACCCGATCCGCCCAGACTCCAGGCGCTCTCCTGTACGCGGGCATTCGAGCTGTCGAGCTCGAGCGTGGTTCCGCCGACCGCGGTGACATACGGCGACGCGGCGGGCCAATTCACTTCGTAGCCGGAATCGCCAGAAGCAGCGGTGATCGCGATGCCGGGGTGGTCGAAGTGCTTGTCCAGCGCGGTCTCGCCGCGGAACTCATTTACCACCCAGGAGTTTGAGATCACGTCGGCTCCGAGATTCGCCGCGGTGTCGACGGCGGCGGCGAGGTCGTCGACCGAGCTCGATTCGGCCTCCACAAGGAGGATCTTGCAGTTCGAGCAAACGGCGTGAGCGACCTCGACATCGAGCGAGGTCTCGAGCGCCCAGAGAGCATCGCTGCTCGGGAGCGGAGCACTGTTTCCCGCTCCGTTCACCTTGCGAAAGCAGCCGTTCGAGCTGCTGCAGATCGGAAGCGAGTAGGTCTTGGAATAGACGCGAAGATCGCTCTCGATGGTGGGGCTGTCGTAGGCCGTCACGATCGCGAGCGTCTGCCTGCGCTTCGCGGCCGCGGGCAGGTTGTACGCGCCGCGAAACTGAGCCGGCCCCAGACCCTCGGGGAGCGCGCTCGCCGGGCTCGTCTCGACACCGGCGCTGCTCTTCGACTTCTTCCGCGCCCTCCTGGCCTGCGCCTTGCATCTCTTCGTCTTCTTGCCCGCCTTGGCGGCGCAGCCCTTGATTGCCCTCGCCCTTCGGTCGCTGACCGCGGCGACGGCCTTGCACTTCTTGCCGACGGCTTTGGCGCCGACGCAGAGTGCCGGCCGGGCGCGGGGCGCGCTGCCCGGGCTCGCGCTCGTGCCGGCATTCTGCGCCACCGGCCCCGAGAGCAGTACAGAGACGAGCACAGAGACGAGGATCCAGCCGGCGAAGCGATGCCCTCCGGACGCGCGAACGACGGGTCGATGATTCCGCAGAACCAGCTTCCGGCAACGCAATCCGACGCCTCGATTGCCCATAACCAAGCGATCGGAGAGGTTCTCTCAGCGTCCATCCTCGCTTAGAGTTGGCTACGGCAACCAGTCGTTCGAGCGGGCCACCGTTTCGGCGTTGCGACAGCACGGCGCGGACGAAGTGAAGTAACCCCTTCGGGGGATGACCGTCACGAGCGGGCGCAGCGATCGCGTGACCGGGGCGCTAAACGGTGAGCGCTTCGAGCGGCAGCCAGGCGGCGAAATCTTCGCGAACCGGCGGATCGGACATCCACGAAGTATCCGGCGGGGGTAGCTGCCGCGCCTCGCGAACCGAGTACCAACCCTGCCTCAGGGGCATGCGCCCCGTGCTACCCCTGCGCGTGATCCAGAGAAGCTCGCTCCGACGCTCCGCTTCCTGCGCGATCGTCAATGCCAGCCTAGAATCCTGGACGTTGTACGCGACCACCTCGTCGTAGCGGCCCCGAGCCCACATCAGCGGCGCATCGCAGCCCGTGAGGCCGCAACTCTTCCCGGGCAACCCGAGACCCTCTGCCGCTTTCCCCAGTCCGATCGGATAGCCGAGCTCGCAGACGGCGTGGAACATCATGTCCACGTGGTCGAGAGCGATGCGAGCGCATTCCTCCGTCAAGCCCGACTCCTCGGCCAGGACGTTCAAGTCGAAACCGAGACCGTTCCAGGACAGAAGCGTGTACCCCTGATCCGCCCAGGCGGCGAACTGCTCGATCATCGAGCGCACCTCGGCCTGCGACATCTGCGCGGCCGGCGCGTCGCCGTTTGCTCCGAACCAGACGACGGGCTCCTCGTGCCCGGAGATGACAGCGGCCGCGCAGGCGATACCGAGCGGCCGGTGATCCATCAGATCGGTCACCGATTCGGGCAGCACCTTGGCCGTCTCGATGTCGAAAGCAACGTAGTTACGCGAAATGCCCATCCGGCCCGGATAGACGGTACTCGCCGGATCGGCGGGACTGACAGGACCGAGCCCGCGACGCACGGCCCTTCTTAGCCGATGCATGACTCGATGCCGTCACGGGTATGGCAAGAGGGAGATGGACAGCGAGACGAACGGTCGCCGCTCGAGCGGCCAGAAAGTCGCCGATGACCTGCGTGAGCTGGTCGGGCTCGAGATCGAACTGGCGAAGGTCGAGCTGGCCACGAAAACGCGAAACGCCGCACTCGGAGTCGGGCTGTTCGGCGCGGCGGCGTTAGGCGCGGTGTTGTTGGTCGCAACTCTCGTGACAGCGGCGATTCTGGCACTCGCACTGGTCTTACCGAGCTGGGCGGCCGCGCTCCTCGTGGCGGCCCTGCTGGCGCTACTGACGGGCGCTTGCCTACTGATCGGGAGCAAGTTACTTCGCTCGGCGGTTCCGCCGGCGCCAAGACAAGCAATCGAGACGACCAAGGAGAACGTCGATTGGCTAAGGACGCGGCTCAAATCCGTGCGCAAATAGGGGACGTTCGAGCCCGGCTGGAGGAAGATCTGGACAAGTTCGAGCCGATCGTCTCGCGACGGCTGCATCGCGCCCGACGCTTCGTGCAAGTCGTCACGATCGTCCTGATCGGGCTCGCCGGCGCGCGAATCTTGCACCGGCACGGCCGTGGGCGCCCGGTGCACGCAGGTAAGAACCGTTGCGCAAAGTGCCACTGTTGCAAGAAGTGCCGGGCGCTGTTCCGGCGCCGCTGAAAAGGGCTGGCGCCTGCTCAGCGGATCTCGTAAGCGAGCCGGTGAAATGAGTTCGCGCCGCCGAGCGTTGGAGTAGGTATGGCGCTGCTTCTCCTGGTCGGGTTCGTGGCCGGCATCATCACCGCCGTCTCGCCCTGCGTTCTGCCGCTGTTGCCGATCGTGCTGGCGGGTGGAGCGATCGGAGGGCGAAGGCGACCGTACGCGATCATCGCAGGCCTGATCGTCAGTTTCACCGTCTTCACGCTGACAGCGACGGCGCTTCTCTCGGCGCTCGGATTGCCGCAGGATGCGCTGCGTAACGCCGCGATCGCCCTCCTGTTTATCCTCGCGGCTTCGCTGCTCGTACCGCGGATCGGACTGCTGGTCGAGGCGCCGTTCGCTCGCCTGGGCGGCCGGCGCGCCGGCGGCGAGCTTGGCGGAGGCTTTGTCCTGGGCTTGAGCCTCGGTCTCGTCTTCGTCCCCTGCGCCGGGCCGGTACTGGCGACAGTCGTCGTTCTCGCCGCCCAGCACCGGGTCGGCTTCGACGCCTTCTTTCTGACGCTTTCCTACGCGCTCGGCGCAGGCCTGGTGCTCCTACTCGTGGCAATCGGAGGCCAACGAGTGACGAGCCGCCTTCGCGCCGGCAAACGCTGGTTCCGTCCCGCGCTCGGAGCGATCATGGCCGTCGCGGCCTTAGGAATCGTCTTCAACCTCGACCAGACACTTCAGACCGCCCTCGGCTCCTACACGAATGTGCTGCAGCGACACACCGAGCTATCGGGCTCCGCATCGCGTCAGCTCGCCCGACTGCGCGGCGGCGGTCTACCGCAGCCGCGACCGTCGAAGCAGCCGAACGTCAACCTCCCCGACTACGGCGCGGCGCCCGACTTCCAGGGAATCACCGCCTGGCTGAACACGCCGTCGGGTCGGCCGCTGTCGATCACGGGCCTGCGTCACAAAGTCGTGCTGGTGGACTTCTGGACCTACTCCTGCATCAACTGTCTGCGCACGCTGCCGCACCTACGCGCCTGGTACGCCGCCTACCACCGCCGCGGGCTGCAGATCGTCGGCGTGCACACGCCGGAGTTCGCGTTCGAGCACGTGCCCGCGAACGTCCGCGGCGCCGTCAAGCGGCTCGGGGTCGGCTGGCCGGTTGCGCTCGACAACAACTACTCCACCTGGACTGCGTACTCGAACCAGTACTGGCCCGCGGACTACCTCGTCGACAGGACCGGCCAGATTCGTAGCGTTCACTCCGGCGAGGGCAACTACGCGGCGACCGAGGCCGAGATTCGTTCGCTACTCGGTATCAAGACCTCCGCGGCTGCGCGGTTCCCGACGCAACTCCCACCGAGGCGACCACGCCGGAGACCTATCTCGGGCCCGATCGACTCGACTCCACCCGCTACGCCGGCTCGCGCGTGGTCACGGGAAAGCCGGCGCAGTACACGCTCGCGGCCACGGTGCCGCAGGATTCGATCTCCTACGGCGGCGAATGGACGCTGTCGGGCCAGACGGCGCTTGCCGGCAGCGGCGCCCGGCTCGAGCTCAACTTCCACGCCGCGAACGTCTACATCGTGCTCGGCGGGAAAGGCCGTGTCACGACATTGCTCGACGGCAGGCCGCTCGGATCGATCGCCGTGACCTCCGACCGGCTATACACCGTCTTCAGCTCGCCGGCGGCGCGCAGCGGTCTGCTCGAGCTCCGCTTCACGCCGGGTGTTCAGGCCTTCAGTTTCACTTTCGGGTAATCGACCGGCCGGGCTCGCCAGCAGTCGCGGGTCAGATGTTGGTCTCGTCGCCCGGGATATCCGGCAAGGCGGGGGATCCGAGCCGCGCGTCGGACTCGATGTGCCCACATCCGAGTGTGTAGCAGGCCATCGAGAGCGACCCCATCGCGTAGCCGTCGATCAGAATCTTCGCCTTCTCGCCGGCGGCGGAAGCCAGCCCGGCCAGGTAGAGCAGGGGGATGAAGTGATCGGGCGTGGGCACAGCGAGCGCGAACTGCTCGTGCTCTCCCAACTTCGTCACCTCGGCGGGGGAACTGGTCATGATCGCCGCCGCGTCGGAGCCGAAGCTACCTGCCCAGTCGAAGCGCCGCGTCGGGCATCTCCCAGGCGACGCGGCGCAGATTGTGCACCACGTTGCCGCTGGCGACGACGAGCACGCCGCTGTCGCGAAGCGGCGCCAGCTTCGCGCCCAGCTCGAGGTGATAGTCGAACGGCTTGGTCGCGTTGATCGCGAGCTGCAGCACCGGAATGTCGGCGTCCGGAAAGGCGTGCACGAGCACCGACCAAGTCCCGTGGTCGATTCCCCAGCTGTCGGTATCGATTCCGACCCGGGTGGGCCGCAGCAGATCGGCCACCTCCGCCGCCAGCTCGGGATCGCCCGGCGCGGGATATTGCACGGCGAAGAGCTCTTCCGGGAAGCCGTAGAAATCATGAATCGTTCGCGGCGTCGGCATCGCGGTGACAGCCGTCGCGTTGATGTACCAATGAGCCGACACCGCCAAGATCGCCCGGGGGCGAGGCACCGCGGCGCCGAACGCCCGCCAGGCCTCCGTGTATCGATTCCGGTCGAGCGCATTCATCGGCGTCCCGTGCCCGAAGAACGCCGCCGGCATGGTGCGCGAGCTCGCACTTCCACTCATGGATCGATCGTACCGGGAAACGAGCGAAAGTCTGGCGACTTTCAGCCGACTTCGCCTTCGCATCTCCTGCTCGTTGCTACGATCGCATCCAACGCGTAAGAAACCAGGACCCATCGACTGGGTGCGATCGGTGAGTGCGATGCTAGGACGCAGCGCCTCGTTCGTAGCAGCGCTACGGGCGAGGCCGAGGACAACGCAGCGTGCTTGCCGAGCGCGGCCAGGCTGGATCGACCGGGCCCCGCGCAGTGGAAGTCTGCGAACCGCGTCAGATCCTAACGGTCGAAAGTCTCACGACTTTCGACCGAGATCGAGTTGGGACGAGCGTTGGTGAGCCGCAGCCGCGCATGTCGGCTGCGGCGGCCGACTTCGCCTTTGCATCTCCTGCTCGTTGCTACGATCGCCAAGGAGCCTTCTTATGGCGGGTTGGATCGGCCGGGCCCCGCGCAGTGGAAGTCTGTGAACCGCGTCAGATCCGGAAGGAAGCAGCGCTAAGCGGGTCCTTCCAGGTGTGCGGCAAGCCCGGTCGATCGAGCCCGTCGGGGTGTCCAGCGTCACCGCCCAAGCGATTCGTGCTTGAATCGACCAGGTGACCGCGCTCTACCGCAAATACCGCCCGCAGGACTTCGACGAGGTCGTCGGGCAGGAGGCCGTGGTGCGGACGCTGACGAACGCGATCACGCACGGGCAGGTGCGCCAGGCCTACCTGTTCGCCGGGCCGCGCGGCACCGGCAAGACCTCGCTGGCGCGGATCCTGGCCAAGAGCCTGAACTGCGTCCAGGGCCCGACGGTCACGCCCGACAAGACCTGCCACGTCTGCACGTCGATCGCGGCCGGCTCCTCGCTCGACGTGGTCGAGATGGACGCCGCCTCGCAGCGCGGCATCGACGACATCCGCGAGATGCGCGAGCGCGTCGTGCTGCAGCCGGTCGAGGGCCGCTACAAGATCTACATCCTGGACGAGGCGCACCAGCTCACCGACGCGGCCTGGAACGCCCTGCTCAAGCTGATCGAGGAGCCTCCTCCCCATCTCGTCTTCATCTTTTGCACGACCGAGCTCTCGAAGGTCATCCCGACCGTGCGCTCGCGCTGCCAGGTGTTTGCCTTCGCCCGTCCGCGCCTGCCCGAGCTGGTGCAGGTGCTGGAGCGGATCAGCAAGGCCGAGAAGATCGAGGCGCCCGAGCCGGCGTTGGCGCTGATCGCGCGGGCCGCGCGCGGCTCCTTCCGCGACGCCGTCTCGCTGCTCGACCAGCTCTCCTCGGCGACCGAGCACAAGCTCAGCGTCCAGGCGGTGCTGCAACTGCTGGGAGTGATCGAGGAGGACGCGCTCTTCCGCCTGATCGACCTGGTCGTCGCGGGCGACACCGCCGCTGCGCTCGTGGCGATCGAGGAGCTGTCGAGCCAGGGGCAGGATCTGGGCCGGCTGATCGGCGACCTGCTCGAGCACCTGCGCTACCTGATGCTCGTGCAGCAGATGAACGAGGTGCCCGAGTCGCTGCCGGTGACCGAGGAAACGCGCGGCCGCCTGCTCGAGCAGGCGCACCAACTTCCCCCGGCGACCGTGCTCAGGCTCTGCGACCTGCTCGGCGAGGCGATCCGGGACATGCGCGCCGGCGGCGATCCGCGCCTGCCGCTCGAGCTGGCGCTGGTCAAGGCGACTCGCCCCGTGGCCGACCTTTCCTGGGATGCGCTCTCGCACCGGCTGGAGCTACTCGAGCAGCGTCCCGCGAATCCAAGTCCTCCGCTTCCGCCGCCGCACCGAGCCCAAGCCGGCGCCGAAGCGAAAGCTCGAAGGCCGCGCCCGAGCCCGAGAGCGCAGCGAATCCCGCCGAGCAGGCGCCCGTCGAGAGCTCACCCGACGCGGACGACTCGGCTTCCGAGCCGATCTCGGTGGAGCTTCAGCGCCTGCAGGAAGCCTGGCAGCGCTCGATCGTGCCGGCGATCGCCTCGATCCCGACGCGCTCGATCTTCCAGGAAGCGCACCCGGTGGCGCTCGAGGGCTCACGCCTGAGCATCGAGTTCCCGCACAGCGCCTCCTTCCACCGCAAGATGGCCACTGATGAGAAGAACACGAGCCAGCTTGCCGCCGCGATCTTCGAGCTGACCGGCGCCCGCCTCAGCTTCGAGTTCGTCGTCGCCGAGACGCCCGCGAGCGAGGAGAAGGCCGACGTGGCCGAACCGACGCCGGAGGAGGATCTGATCTCGCTGCTCAAAGACACGCTGGACGCAAGTGAAGTCGAGGATTAGGGGGTAGACGCCGCAATGTCCATGGACATGAACCAGATGATGAAGCAGTTCCAGCAGATGCAGGCCGAGATGGCACGGCTGCAGGCGGAGGCGGCCGCGGAGGTCGTCGAGGCCTCGGCCGGTGGCGGCATGGTCACCGTGAAGGCAAACGGCGCCCGCGAGATCGTCTCGGTGCAGGTCAAGCCGGAGGCGATCGACCCCAGCGACCCCGAGATGCTCGAAGACCTGATCGTCGCCGCGACCAACGAGGCGCTGCGCGCCGCCGATCGGATGCTGCAGGACAAGCTGGGCAGCCTGATGGGTGGGCTCGGCGACCTGCCGATACCCGGGCTTTAGGCTGCGCCCGCGAACGACCTGGCCATGCGCGAAGCAGGTTCCGGGGTACGGGCGCCCGCCGCGGTGCCTGGCACCGCGTTTGCGAGGCGCACACGGTATTAGGTAAAGGGACTCGCAAATGTGTCAGCTTTGCGCCTAACCACCGCGCGTTGCACAGATCAGGCGCCGTCGACAGGTACCAGAACCAGCGTCCGTGCCGACGTGCGCGACGAGCTGCCCTGCGAGCGGCTGCGCAGGGTGGGAACGACAGCCTGGTGATACGTCCAACGGCCGGTCGCAATTCCCGCGGGAAGGCCCGCGGTGGGGAAAAGGCCGAGGCCTGCCGGGACATCGACACCGTTTCCCTTGTCTAGCGGCATGGCTCGACCCGACCCGTCCGAAAGAGACAGGCAAAATGAGCCCGTGCTCTCACCGGCGATCGAGAACCTGGTTGCGCAGCTGACGCGACCTGCCCAGCATCGGGCAGCGCACGGCGCGCCGGCTTGCCTTCCACCTTCTGCAAGTACCGAAGGAGGAAGCGATCGCTCTGGCCGAGGCGATCGTCGATGTGAAGGAGCGCGTCCACTTCTGCGCCGAGTGCGGCAACCTGACCGAGGAGGAGCTCTGCTCGATCTGCCTCGATCAACGCCGCGAACGGCACCTGCTCTGCGTCGTCGAGCAGCCGGTGGACGTGGTCTCGCTCGAGCGCACGCACGAGTTCCGCGGCCTCTACCACGTGCTCGGGGGTGCGCTCTCGCCGCTCGACGGCGTCGAGCCGGGCGACCTTCGGATCGAGGAGTTGATCCGTCGCATCGACAAGGGAGGGATCGAGGAGGTCGTGATCGCCACCAACCCGAACATGACCGGAGAGGCAACCGCCTCCTACCTCGCCGACCGGCTGCGCGGCCAGGCCCGCGTTACCCGTCTGGCCAGCGGCCTGCCCGTGGGCGGCGACCTGGAGTACGCCGACGAGGTCACGCTCGGGCGCGCGCTCGAGGGCCGGCGCGAGATGTGATCGCGGAAGCGTTGGCTTTTCACCCGCCCTTGCGGGAGGAACGGGCGTCGGGCCGGCAAACGATCCTTTGGCGAGAGTGCTCGCCGCTGAGTAGCATTCAACGCGGGCGGGAGAGCCAATCCGACGACCCATCCCCGCACCGACCATGACTGCGAGAGAGACCCATCATCACGACCACGGCAGCGTGCCGCGCCTCGGCACGGTGGTGATGAAGTTCGGCGGCACCTCGGTCGCCGACCCCGAGCGGTTGAAGCTGGTCGCCGAGCGGCTGGTCGCCACCTGCGAGACCGGTAACCGCGTGGTCGGCGTGCTCTCGGCGATGGGCCACACCACCGACGAGCTGGTCGAGCTGGCCCACGAGATCTCCCCCGATCCCGACACCCGCGAGATGGACATGCTGCTCTCGGTGGGAGAGCGCATCTCCTGCGCGCTGGCGGCGATGGCCATCCACGATCTCGGCCACGAAGCGATCTCGCTCACCGGCTCGCAGGCGGGCATCGTCACCGACACCGTCCACACCAAGGCCAAGATCGTCGACATCAGGGGGAAGCGCATCCTCGAGGCGCTCGACAAGGACAAGATCGTGCTGGTCGCCGGTTTCCAGGGCGTCTCGTCGGATTCGCTCGACGTGACCACGCTCGGCCGCGGCGGCTCGGACACCACTGCGGTCGCCTTGGCCGGTGCGATCGGCGCCGAGGCCTGCGAGATCTACACCGACGTCGACGGAGTCTTCACCGCCGACCCGCGTGTCGTGTCGACAGCGCGCAAACTGCACGCGGTTTCCTACGACGAGATGCTGGAGATGGCGGCCTCGGGCGCCAAGGTCTTGCAGCTACGCTCTGTCGAGTTCGCGCGCAACCACAATGTGATGGTGCACGTCCGCTCCAGCTTCTCGGATGCTGGCGGAACCTGGATTCGCGAGGAGGACGAACGAATGCTCGAGCAGGCAATGATCTCCGGTGTCACGCACACCACCGAGGAGAACGTGTACCGGGTCGAGGGAACGACCCCCGCGAAGCTCTTCTCGGCGCTCGCCGAGGCCCAGGTGAACGTCGACACGATCCTCGTCAACGGCGACGGCGCGATCGTCTACTCGGCGCCGCTCGAGGATCACGCCGCCAGCGAGAAGACGCTGAACGACCTCGGCGTCAGCTGGAGCGCGCGCGAGGATCTGGGCAAGGTCAGCGTGATCGGCGCCGGCATGAAGAGTCATCCCGGCGTCGCCGCAAAGACCTTCGAAGTTCTGGGCGAGCTGGGAATCGAGCCCGAGGTCGTCTCGACCTCGCCGATCAAGATCGCCTGCCACATCGCCGTGGCGGACGTGGAGCGCGCCGTGCAGGCGCTGCACTCGGCCTTCGGGCTCGACAGCGAAGTTGCGGAGCGCGGCCATGAGTAGCCCGCTGCAGGAAGCCCGCATCGGCATCGTCGGCGCCACCGGCGCCGTCGGGACGCTCACCCTGCGCCTGCTCGCCGAGCGGGGCTACAAGAACGTTCGCGCCTTCGCTTCGGCCCGCTCGGCCGGGAGAGAGCTGCCCTTCGGCGATAGGAAGCTGGTTGTCGAAGAAGCGACAGCCGAAGCGCTCCGCGCCGGTGACCTGGATCTCTGCCTCTTCTCGGTCGGCACCTCCCGCTCGCGGGAGTTCGTCCCCCACGCCTCCGAAGGCGGCGCGATCTGCATCGACAAGTCCTCGGCCTACCGCCTGGTCGACGGCTACCCGCTGGTCGTGCCGGAGGTTAACGGAGCGCGCGCGCTCGAAGCGCTGGAGCGCGATCGCATCATCGCCAACCCGAACTGCTGCGCCATCCCGCTCACGACGGCGCTGAAGCCGCTGCACGACGCGGCCGGCCTGGTCGCCGTGCATGTCGCCACCTACCAGTCGGTCTCGGGCGCGGGCGCCAAGCGGATGGAGGCGCTCAAGGTCGAGAATCCCGCCGAGCACAACCTGATCATGGACTGGACCTGGGAGGGCGAGGACTCCGACGAGGAGTCGAAGCTGCGCCAGGAGACCCAGAAGATCCTCGAGCTGCCCGATCTGCCCGTGGCGCCGACCTGCGTGCGCGTACCGGTGCTGGTCGGCCACTCCGAGGCGATCTGGATCGAGACCGAAGACGAGCTCTCGCCCGAGCAGGCCGCCGGGATCCTGCGCAGCGCTCCGAGCGTGCGCGTCCTCGACCTGCCCGAGTTCCCGACCCCCAAGGACGCGGCCGGGGGCGACGAGGTGCTGGTCGGCCGGATCCGCCGCGACCCGACCGTCGCGCGCGGTCTCTCGCTCTACCTGAGTTGCGACAACCTGCGCAAGGGCGCCGCGCTGAACGCCTTGCAGATCGCAGAACTGGTGCTGGCCGCCGAGCCGGCGACCGCCTGACGCAGAACTCGGTTGTTACCCTCGCGAGATGCGCCTGCGCGCCCTGGTCGCGATCTTCGTCGTCGCCTTGCTGGCTCAGGTGACCGCCGGCGCGGCGAGGCGCCCGCCGCTTGCGCCGATCTTGCTCGCGGCGGGTGATATCGCCGACTGCTCTTCGAACGGCGCCCGGTTGACGGCCGGCCTGATCGAGAGCCGCCCCGGTACCGTCGCGGCGATCGGAGACACCGCCTACCCGAATGGATCGGCAAGCGACTATGCGAACTGCTACCAACCCAACTGGGGCCGATTCAAGAGCCGCACTCGCCCGGCGCCCGGAAACCACGAGTACCTGACCGCGAGCGCCGGCGCCTATTTCGCCTACTTCGGTCGCAAGGCCGCGCCGCCGGACGGCTACTACAGCTACCGGCTCGGTAGCTGGCAGATCGTGGTTCTCAACTCCGAATGCGCTCAGGTCGGCGGCTGCGAGCCCGGATCGAAACAGCTTCGCTGGCTGCAAACCGATCTCGCCCGGCACCCCGCGCGCTGCACGCTCGCCTACTGGCACAGACCCCGTTTCTCCTCGGGCCCGCATGGTTCGGACGAGGCCATGCAGCCGTTCTGGGCCGTATTGGCCAAGGCCGGCGCCGACGTCGTCCTGAACGGCCACGACCACCTCTACCAGCGATTCGCTCCGCTCGACGCATCCGGCCGCATCGATCCGGCACGAGGAATGCGGGAGTTCGTGGTTGGTACGGGCGGCGGGCCTCTCTATCCGGCCGTCACGGCGACTCCCGCGAGCAGGAAGATCGTCGTGCACTGGGGCGTCCTGCGCCTGAAGCTGGCTGCTAACCGCTTCTATTGGCGCTTTCTCTCGACGCCGAGCGGCCGCGTGCTCGACTCCGGCGGCAGCTGCCACTGACCGTTGCAGCGGGGTCGCGCCGTCGCGGGCTCCTTACAGAATCGGCCAAATCGACCCACCGAGGTGCGTTTTCCCCTATTCCAGTCGCTAGTCTGAAGTCCCGGTGCCAGGCACCGGGACGTTGACGCGCGGACGTAATCAGTGTTTAGCAGGCTTTCCCGGTCTCCATCGTCTTCTGGGGACATGGCTCGGTGCCTGGCCCAGTACGTCGGCGCCTATGGCCTCGGCGGCGCCGGCACCGGCGCGGGCACGTAGAGGCGCTTGAGCTTGCTCAACAGCCCGACTTCCTCGACCTCGGCGCTGGGCTCGAGCCCACCCAGCTCCAGTCGCGCCAGCTGCACGCGGCCGGCGCTGCGAATCGTCACGAAGCCGAGATCGGCCAGCAGGTCGTGCGGGAAGATCGCGCGATGAAAGATCAGTCGCTGCTCGAAGTCGTCCTGCTCGGAGTAGTGATAGGAGAAGGCTTCCAGCGCCTCGGCGCCTCTCGATCGCGCCTCGCCGGCGGCCGCCAGAAAGAGCGACTGGATGACCCAGGGCGAGGCCGGATCGACGAGGTAGGCGCAGGTGACGAGCACCGCATCCCCAGAAGACGGCCCGGCCGGCAGCTTCTGCGAGCGCGGGAACAAAGACGCGGGCCCGTACTGCATGACGCCGAGCAGGCGCTCGTCGTCGTCGAAGTAGACCATCCCCCAGGGGCCCCACTCTTCCTCGGCCTGCTCGATCCAGCGCTCCTTGCCGATCGGTTTGTCACCGCGCTCCTGCCACCAGACGCAGCCATGGCAGACAGAAGGGGCGCTCGCCAGCGTCCCGCGCGAAAGCGGCTCCAGGCGCGGGCTCATCCTTGCGCCCGCTCGACCTGGGCGACGACGACATCGACGGCGGACAGGTCGACGTCGGCCATCACCTTCAAATAGCGGCGGACGCGCCGCTGCACCTCACGCGCGACCGGCGCGATCGGCATGCCGTACTCCAGCACCACCGGCAGCTGCACCCGCACTCCGTCTTCGCCGACGCTGACGCGCACGCCCGGCTGCCGGCGCAGGTGCCCGATGATGACGCGGCGCACGCCCTCGACCTCGCTCGCGGCGTCGGCCGCGTAGCGAGCGAGCACCTCCGGCGAGATCAGGGCCTGCCCGTCCACTGCCTATAAGGATCGCAGATGCAGCTCGGTCGCCTCGGGGCGGGCGAAGAAGCGGAAGGGAACAAAGGTCGTGCCGAGCCCCGCCGAAAGGTGGAGCAGCCCGCTCGGAAACCGCAGCAGGCCTCTTCCCCGGCGGCCGCGCGGATGCGCGAAGCGGATCTTTCCGCCCGGATAGGGGAGCGCGATCTGACCGTCGTGCAGGTGCCCGGAGCAGATCAGGTCGAAAGACCGCGGCGGCATGCGCCTCGACGATGCCCGGGAAGTGGCAGAGGCAGATTCGGAGCGCCGCCTCGGGGTCGGCAAGGAGCTGCGGCGCGGCCTGCTTCGCGTCGTAGGTGCGCGGATCGACGCCGACTATCTGAACCCGCTTCCCGCGCAGCTGGATGCTGCGCGCCTCGTCGAAGAGCAGCATGCGCGGGCTCGAGCTCAGCGACGGCCGAGGGCTGCGAGAACGGGTCGCGCGAGTGAGCGAAGTCGTGGTTGCCGAGAACGACGAAGCAGTTTTCGAGCCGCCCGAGTAACCGCCTCAGCTCGACCTCGCCGCGCGGGCGCGAGAGCAGGTCGCCGCTCACCAGCACCAGGTCGGGCTTGCGCTCGCAGACCCAGTCGACGGCCTTGCGCACAGCTCGCCGCCCGCGCGAGTGAACGCCGAGGTGGAAATCGCTGAGGTGGGCGACGCGCAAGCCGTCCAGCTCCTCCGGCAGGCCCGGTATCGATGCTTCCAGCTCGACCAGCCGTACCCAACCGGCCTCGAAGATCCCCCAAGCAAGCACGGCCAGAAGCGCAACCAGCACCGCGACGAGCCAGATCACCGCTCTTCCCCGAGCGGCGAGGCCAGCCTGGACAGCACGCTCTCGAGCGGAACGACGTGGCGCTTCAGCTCGAGCTGGACGGGCTCGATTCCGGCGGCCAAAGCGATCAGCTCGGAAAGGTGGAAGATCGGCAGGCCGAGCTTCTTACCCCGCGCTCGCTCCGCGCTCCGCTGCCAGGCATCGAGCGACAGGTGGCAGAGCGGGCAGGAGGTGACCATCGCCTCCGCGCCGGCCTCGAGCGCCTGCTCGAGCGGCCGCGCCAGCTCGGCCAATGAGGTCTTCTCGCGCGCCAGCAGGATCGGGAAGCCGCAGCAGAGGGCCTTGGCCGGGTAGTCGACGGGCTCTCCGCCGCAGGCCTCGATCACGGTCTCGAGCGAGCTGGGACGATCGGGATCCTCGAAGCCCATCAGCTTGGAGGGGCGAAGCAGCTGGCAGCCGTAGAAGGGCGCCACGCGAAGTCCGTCCAGCTTCTTCAGGGCGACCTCCTTCAGCCGTTCGAGCCCTTCGCCGCGCGCGACCAGCCAGAGCAGATGCGTCACCTCGACGCCGCCGGAGTACGCCCTGGCGCCCGAGCGCTCCAGGTTCTCGTTCACCCGCGCCCGCAGCTCCTCGTCGGCGAGCTGCAGCGCCGCCTGCCGGAGATTGAGCGTGCAGACGTTGCAGATCGTCAGGATCGTGTCCAGGCCGGCCCGCTCGGCCTCGCTCAGGATGCGCGCGTTCAGGTGCAGGGCGTAGTCGGGATCGGCCGTCTGGATGTCGCCGGCGCCGCAGCAGGTGACGTTCTCCAGCTCCACCAGCTCCAGTCCGAGCTTCGGAGCGAGCGCCCGCGTCGACGCGTCGAGCTCGCGGGTGGAGAGCCCGGGCACGCAGCCCTTGTAGTAGGCGATCCGGCGCGTCATTCGAACTCCTCCGGCTCGGGCTCGGCCGGCTCGGGCGCGCGGACGAGCTCGATCCGGGCCAGCACCCGCTCGCCCTGGACGATCCCACGCGCCCCGCGCCGATCCTGCCCGGCCACGATGCGGTGCAGCTCACGCGCCGGTGCAAGCTCAGCCGCCTTGTGCCGCGGCAGCGGCAGCGGCGCCTTGCCGCGCCGGAAGAGGCGCAGGCCGAGCGGGATCTTGGTCAGCGAGACGGCGACCCCGAGCGTCCGCACGACCAGCTCGCTCTCGCGCAGCCAGCCGGTGGTGCGCGCCGAGGTGACGAACCAGCGCGCGTGCCGGGCGCCCCGGTCGCGAGTGACGCCGAGCGCGAAGGCCTCGGCCCCGAGCTTGGCGATCGCGTCGCGCGGATCGACTCCCTTGGGGCAGCGCTCGTTGCAGAGGTAGCAGCGCGTGCACTCCCAGATCCCGTGCTCGCCGCTCAACGCCTTCAGACGCGGTTTGCTCACCGGCTCGCGCGGGTCGCCGACCAGGCGCCAGGCCTTGGCCAGCGCGTGCGGGCCGAGGAACTCCGGGCTGACCGCCATTGCGTCGCACTCCGAGACGCAGGCGCCGCAGTTGATGCAGAGCGCCTCCTTGTGCACCGCCTCGAGCAGAGCGGGCAGGACGACCGTCTCGCGCTCGTCGCGGGGAAGATCGGCGGTCGGGCGCAGGAAGGGCTCGACGGCGCGCATCTTCTGCCACATCGGCTCCAGGTCGACGACCAGATCGCGCAGCGGCGGCAGGTTCCCGATCGGCGCGACAACCGGGATGCGTCCCCCGGCCACGATCTCGGCGACGGGAGTGCGACAGGCAAGCGCCGTTCGCCCGTCGATTCGAACGGCGCAGGAGCCGCAGATGCCCTCGCGGCAGCTGCGACGGAAGGCGAGCGTGCCGTCCAACTCATCCTTGATCTCCTCCAGGCAGTCGAGCAGCGTCGCGGTTCGGCGCACGTGCTCGAGCTGGTAGAGCTGCAGCCGCGTCTCGCCCGCGGCGGGATCGAAGCGCTGGATCTGGAGCCTGACCTGCATCAGTAGGTGCGCCTTTGCGGTTGCCATTTAGTGATCGTCACGGGCTTCCAGGAGAGATCGAGCCAGTCGTTCGACCAGCGCACGAGCGAGTGCTTGAGGAAGTTCTGGTCGTCGCGTTCGGGAAAGTCGTCGGGACGGGAATGGGCACCCCGGCTCTCGCGCCGCTCGAGCCCGGCGCTGACCATGCAAAGCGCCAGATCGAGCTGGAAGCCCAGCTCGAGAGCCTGCGTGAGGTCGTTGTTCCAGACCTCGCCCTTGTCCTCGACGAGCACCTGCTCGTAGCGCTCGTGCAGGTCTTCCAGCAGCTCGAGCTGGCGGCGCATCTTCTGCTCCTCTCGGAAGACGCCGAAGTTCTCGTGCATCGAGGCGCCTAGCTCGTCGCGGATCGCCGTCGGTCGTTCGCCCTCGCTCCGCTCCAACAACTTCGAGATCTCACGCTCGCCGTCGGCGCGGGCGCCCGGCTTCAGCTCGGCGCCTCCGCTCGTTCCGCGCGCCTGCTCGGCCGCGGCGCGCCCGGCCCGCCGCCCGAACACGATTGTCTCCATCAGCGAGTTGCCGCCCAGACGGTTGGCGCCGTGCAGCGAGACGCAGGCCGTCTCGCCGGCCGCGAACACGTTCTCGACCTCCGTGCGCCCGTCCACGTCGGTCGCCACGCCGCCCATGTGGTAGTGGGCGCCCGGCCGCACCGGAAGCGGGCGCTCGAGCGGGTCGATATCGGCGTAGGTGAGAGCGAGGTCGCGCGTGCCGTGGAAGCGCTCGCGCATCTTCTCGGGCCCGAAGTGACGCATATCGAGCAGGAGCGAGCCGTTGATCGCGCGCCCCTCGTCGATCTCGGTCTGCTCGGCGCGCGAGACGACGTCGCGGCTGGCCAGCTCCATCGCCTCGGGCGCGTAGCGGCGCATGAAGCGGGCGCCTTCGGAGTTGAGCAGGTAGCCGCCCTCGCCGCGCACCGCCTCGGTTACCAGCAGGCCGCTCGGATGCAGCGTCGTCGGGTGGAACTGCATGAACTCCAGATCCTCGAGCGGGAGCCCGGCACGCAGCGCCAGCGCCATCCCGTCGCCGGTGCAGGCATAGGCGTTGGTCGAGCCCCTGTAGACGCGGCCGGAACCGCCGGTCGCCAGGATCACCGCCCTGGCCGCGAGCGCCTTCACTCCGCCGCGCGTCAGATCCCAGGCCAGCACGCCCTCACAACCCTCGGCGCCGATCACCAGGCGCCAGACGAAGTACTCCTCGTAGACGGGGATCTCACGCGCCAGCAACTGCTCGTAGAGCACCTGCAGCAGAACGTGGCCGGTGACGTCGGCGGCGTGGATCGTGCGCGGCGCGCCGGCGGCGCCGAAGGGCCGCTGCGCCAGCCTTCCCTCGGCGTCCCGGTCGAACAGGGCGCCCCAGCGCTCGAGCTGGTAGATGTCGCCGGGCGCCTCGTTGCAGAACAGCTCGATCGCGTCCTGGTCGCCGAGGTAGTCGGAGCCCTTGACCGTGTCGGCGGCGTGCGCCTCGGTGCTGTCGGCGCTCGCGTTCCCGAGCGCCGCGTTGATACCGCCGCGGGCCGCGCCCGAATGGCTGCGCGTCGGGTGCAGCTTGGAGACCAGCGCGACCTCGGCGCCGCAGTCGTGCGCCTCGATAGCGGCGCGCATGCCGGCGCAGCCGGCGCCTACTACGAGCACGTCATGAGATTCCTGCACGTCCGGAGACCGTACACAATCACCTCGCGCGCAGCGCCCGGCATCTACGAAGACTGGCGCGCCGACCCCTCCGACCGTTATAAATTGATCTCCCCTGCGGGAGCGAGGCAGGCTGCGAGCCGCTTCAGCCACCGCGGAGGGATAACCGAACAGCCGCAGACGACCGGTGAGGTCTGGGAGAGGGCCCAGGCGACTTCAGATCTCCAGCTAATAGACAGGTGGCGTCCCGTGAGATCGGCCACGGGCGCCAGATTCCGCGACCAGGGGTGATCGATGGCTTACGAAGCGAAGAACCGGAAACTACGACAGTGGGTGGAAGAGGTGGCCACACTCTGCCGGCCCGACGAAGTCCATTGGTGCGACGGGAGCAAGGCCGAGTACGACGGTCTGATGGCGCAGATGGTCGCCGGCGGCGCCGCCATCCCGCTCGAGAAGCGCCCGAACAGCTTCCTCTTCCGCTCCGACCCCAGCGACGTGGCCCGGGTCGAGGACCGCACCTACATCAGCACGCCGAATGAGGACGAGGTCGGCCCGACCAACAACTGGGTCGACGAGAGCGAGCTCAAGCAAACGATGCTCGGCCTCTACGAGGGCTGCATGCGAGGTCGCACGCTGTACGTCATCCCCTTCTCGATGGGGCCGCTGGGCTCGCCGATGGCCAAGATCGGCGTCGAGATCACCGACAGCGCCTACGTCGTCTGCAACATGCACATCATGACCCGCGTCGGCGAGAAGGTCGTCGAGGCGCTGGGCGAAGAGGGCGAGTTCGTGCCCTGCCTGCACTCGATCGGTGCGCCGCTCGAGCCCGGCGAGGAGGACGTTCCCTGGCCCTGCGCGCCGATGGAGAAGAAGTACATCACCCACTTCCCGCACGAGAACCTGATCTGGTCGTTCGGCTCCGGCTACGGCGGCAACGCCCTGCTCGGCAAGAAGTGCTTCGCGCTGCGCATCGCCTCGACCATGGCCAGGCGCGAGGGCTGGATGGCCGAGCACATGCTGATCCTGCGGCTGATCAGTCCGGAGGGGAAGCAATTCCACATCGCCGCCGCCTTCCCGTCGGCCTGCGGCAAGACCAACCTGGCGATGGTGCAGCCGACGATCCCGGGCTGGAAGGCGGAGTGCATCGGCGACGACATCGCCTGGATGAAGATCGGCCCCGACGGCCGCCTCTACGCGATCAATCCCGAGGCGGGCTTCTTCGGCGTCGCGCCGGGCACCTCGTACCAGTCGAACCCGATGGCGATGGAGACGGTCAAGGAAAACTCGATCATGACCAACTGCGCGCTCACCGACGACGGCGATGTCTGGTGGGAGGGGATGGGCGTCCCGGCGCCGGCCCACGCGATCGACTGGAAGGGCCGCGACTGGTCTCCCGGCAGCGACCGACCCCGCCGCGCACCCCAACGCCCGCTTCACCGCCCCGGCGGCGCAATGCCCGGTCATCAGCCCCGACTGGGAGAAGCCCGAGGGCGTGCCGATCGACATCTTCATCTTCGGCGGTCGGCGCAGCGGCGTCGTCCCGCTGGTGACCGAGGCGCTCGATTGGGACCACGGCGTCTTCCTGGGAGCAACGGCCTCGTCGGAGACGACGGCGGCCAACATCGGCGAGGTTGGCAAGCTGCGCCGCGACCCCTTCGCCATGCAGCCCTTCTGCGGCTACAACATGGCCGACTACTTCCAGCACTGGTTCGAGATGGGCGACCGGCTGGGCGCCAAGGCCCCGCGCATCTTCTACGTCAACTGGTTCCGAAGAACAGCCGAGGGCGAGTGGCTGTGGCCGGGCTACGGCGAGAACAGCCGCGTGCTGGCCTGGATGTGCGAGCGCGTGGAGGGCGCCGCGGAGGCAGGCGAGACTCCGATCGGCTATCTCCCCGAAGAGAGCGACCTCGATCTGACCGGGCTCGAGATCGCGCCGGAGAACATCCGCGAGCTGCTGCGCGTGGACGTCGAGGCCTGGCGGGCGGAGGTGCCGGACATCGAGCAGCACTTCGCCCGGTTCGGCGACCGGCTGCCGGCGCGCCTGCGAGATCAACTCAGCGGGTTGCAAGAGCGCCTGGAGGCGTAGCCCGACAACGCAGATCGTTGGTTGGGCCCGCTTCGGCGGGCCCTTCCTGTTGGCGACCGCGTTCACCGGCGCCTCTCGCGCCTGAGCGCGGCAGGCGCCGAGGTGAGGCGTATCCGTTACCCGCAGCTCGAAGGCGAGCGCCCGAGGAAGCGCAGGATGCCGCGGCAGAGGCCGACGGCCGCCTTCTGCTGGCCGGCGCTCGACGCCAGCACGCGATCCTCGCCGGGGTTGGTCAGGAAGCCGAGCTCGGGCAGGATCACCGGAACGTCCGCCCAGTTGAAGCCGGTGATGTCGGAGCGGGCGTCGAGCCCGCGGTTCGGGAAGCCGAGCGAGCCGACCAGCTCGGCCTGCACGAGCTTCGCCAGCCTCAGGCTCGGCTTGTAGATGTCGCTCGTCCAACCGGCTCGATAGGCCGGGTAGAGCACGTGCGTACCGGTCGCGCCCGAGGTGGAGCCGTCGCAGTGGATGCGAACTTCGAGGGCGGCGTGGCGCTTGTTCGCGAACTGGGCCCGGTCGACGTTCCCCATCGAGACGTGGCTGGTCGTCGTGCGCGTCATCGCGACGCGAAGCCCGGCCGCTTTGAGCAGCGCCGCCAGGCGCTTCGAGACAGCGAGGTTGATGACCGCCTCGGGCTTGCCCGAGACGACGCCGCGCGTTCCGCCGCCGTCCTTGATCTTCCTCGTGCTCGAGCCCGGCCCGATCGGCTCGGTGGCCGAGTTGCCGTAGAGATCGTGCCCCGGATCGATGACGACCAGCGGGGCGCCCGCCGCGTTGCCGGGCGAAGAGGAGCCGGCAAGCAGCGCCGAGGCAGTCAGCGCTACGGATAGAGCAATCAGCGCCTTAACGAGGTTTCCGGGTCGCCGCATGCTCGGCATGGTACGTGGCAAGCGCCTCACCGCGTTGGGATGGAGGTAGATCGTTCGCTTATCTGGCGCAGAATCGGCACGCCGCGGTGCGTTTTCCGCTGCGACGGGACGGTACTTTCGAACAACCCCGCGGGCGGGTGGCTCGGTGGAGGGCGAAGTGAGAAGTGCCCTAGCATCGAGCGGGTTTCTCGCCCCCGACGGCGAATCATCAGAGGTGGATCTGAACCGAACCATCGACCGCTTTCTCGCCTCCCCGTCTTTCTCGGAGGCGACCCGGCGCGCCTACCGAAGCGACCTGAACGAGTTCGCCGACTTCCTGGCCGGAAAGGGAGCGAAGCTTGAAGCAGGTGGACGGGCGCCTGCTCGCCCTCTACGCCGCCCAGCTCGGCGCCGCGCGCCCGGGACGGCAACCCAGCCGGCTCTCCGAGCGCACGATCGCGCGCAAGCTGGCGGCGGTGCGCGGGCTGATCGCCTTCGCGCTCGGCCCCGCCCGCGTCCCCGAGCTGGCGCTGAAGCCGCGCCGCTCGCTCCACCTGCCCGAAACCCCGCGTCCGGAAGAGGTCGACGAGCTTCTCCAGGCGAGCGAAGGCAAAGGCCCGCTCGCGCTGCGCAACCGCGCCCTGCTCGAGCTGGTCTACTCGGCCGGCCTACGTAGCGCCGAGGCGGTCGGGCTCGACCTGGTCGACGTCGACTTCGAGAACGAGACCGTGCACGTGCGCGGCAAGGGCGGCAAGGAACGGGTCGTTCCGCTCGGCGAGGAGGCAGCCGCCTGGAGCGGTCGCTACCTGCACGACGCCCGGCCCAAGCTGGCGCGCAATGCGGAGAATGCGTTCTTCCTCTCCGCGAGCGGCCGCCGCCTCGACACCAGCACCCTGCGCCGCCTCGTCCGCCACCCGCACCGCCTGCGCCACGCCTTCGCCACCCACCTGCTCGAAGGCGGCGCCGACCTCAGAGTTATCCAGGAGCTGCTCGGGCACAGCTCGCTCTCGACCACTCAGGTGTACAGCCATGTGGATGCGCGCCGGTTGAGGCGGGTTTATGACCGGGCGCACCCGAGGAGCTGACGAAAGACCGCCCTCCTGCCGAGGAGGACGATCGGCGATTTCATGGCGGCGATTCTCTGAACAACGATTCGTAGAGGCTTCAATCGCCCACGCTCCGCACTAGGTTGCCTATCAAATGCGCAGCACCGTCGGGTCGATCAAGCGTTAGCGCAGCTCTTCTGAGAGAAGGAACCCGTCACAAGGACCTTGCCACCCGAGGGCGCGATCGAGTACACGAGCACGCAGCGACCGAGCTTGGGCCGCCAATTCGTGAACCTGCCCTCGGGCAGGATGACGGAAGTGAGATTGTATGCGGGCTTGCTGTTAACGCTGAAGATGTTGTCCGGGGCATCCGGTCCTCCGCCCAGAAAGACCGTATGGCCAGATCTGGCGAACTGGGAAACGCAGCACTCGAGCTTCTTTACCCAAGGAAGCAGCTTGGTTGTGTGAGCATCAATCGCCGTGAAACGGTCCCGGTCTCCGTAGCCCAGGAGCACCTCGTCGTAGGCGACGAGTAGGCCTACGGCCCCAAGATTCGGGTTGTACGGATAAGGCGCAGTCCTGCGACTCGGAGACCAATTCGTCAAGCGCCCGCTTCGAGCGTCGAACGAAGCGAGGCCCGAAGCTCTCCTTACTCCATCGACATGCGTAAAGACCCCAGCAATGAAGACGTTTCCATCTGAATAGTCAACAGCGGAAACCCATGATCCGAAGTTCGGGTAATACAGATTGATGTTCCAATTGTTCACCCTACCCGTATTCGCATCGAGGGCGGCTATGCTCTTTCGCGCCTTGTCGCCGATTCGTATGAACTGGCCGACGACATAGAGGACGCTGTCACCGAAAGCGAAGTCGTTGACGACTGCGCCACGCTCGATCGGAGTAGCCCACAAGCGCTTCCCGCTCGCGGTATCGAGGGCGAAAACGCCGAGGTGCCCCCCGACGTAGAGAACGCGATCGTGATGCATCATCGCGGTCGGGTCGGTATTCGACGGTAGATCGGGCCGAAAGGAAGTATCGAGGCTCCCGTCACTTCTCAGGTGTACGACCCCCCAAGCCTTTTCGCCTCCGACCTTCGTGAAGGAGCCTCCCGCGTACCAACCGCCCTTTCCATCGTCCGTAGCCGGTAGCGAGCCGCCGGTATAGCCCGAGAAGTTCGGTAGGTCGAAGTCAACCGCTCCTGACTTCGCGTCGATGATGGCGATATTCGTGCTCGAAGGGACTCTTGTCTTTGCCGAGGAACCGCATGCGCCCAGTAAAAGCAAGATAGGGAGGGTCGAGATGGTCACGAGCGCCCATCGGCCGGAGAGCCTTCTGGGCCATGAACCAAAACCCGTCCTTTTCGCGGTTGAGGTCTCCATATCGCTACTTGCCCAGGCTGCAGTCGTCGAGGGCTTCCTTTATCGCCTTGTACCTCGCTGCGTCAATTCCCTTATTGTCGGCCCACACTCCCATCCATCCGCCCTTCTTTAGTCTGGAACTACTACAGACCTCGTGCACGTAGTTCTTGGCGATTTGATCTTTGCCGACGTACTCACTCACGTTCACAACCGGCGCAGCCCAGCTCGGATACTTGGAAAGAAAATCAGTCGGCGTTTTACTTGGATCGTTCACCCCATATCCATATAGCTCTGCGTAGTAGCGGGTTACAGGCACCTTGTTCGAATTGTGCTTAACCCACGACGGGGCCATGTATACGTAACCCTTTCCGACACCCCAGTCGCCATGTCCCATTGAGGCGAAGAGTGCTCCTAGATAGCACCAGGAGATGCCGGTGGCCTCGAGATCGGCGGATCTCTCCGGCGCCGTGTCGTCATACACCCAGTTAGGCCCGGCCGAGCCCCCGTAGCTTCCCTCATAGCCCCACTTACCTTTCCTCCAGGGCTCATCTTTGAACAGCTGGGCTTGATTGCAAATGCGCCACCCTGGAGGCATACCCTTATTGGTACCGCAGATCTTGTCGGCGGCCTTCCAAATGCCGTTTCCCATCGGATGTATCACGAACGTGCCTGCGCTGAAGAAAGTGACGTTGAAGCTCTTCGGTCCAGAACACGCCGTGCATGTCCCGCTGCCGATCGCCGACATCCCGCTCGGATCAGTTAGCACCGTAGGCTGATCATCGGCATAGACGTAGACCGACGCGCACGCGGCGTCACAGGCGACCGAATCCACCTCCAGGAATCTCCCGGTCTCCGGGTCGTACTCTCTTGCTCTCATGTTGTAGAGCTCAGTCTCTTCGTCGAGGTACTGGCCGGTGAAGCGGATCGGGTTCAGATCGTCGCTCTTCGCATCAAGCGAGGAGTGCGGTGAGTAGTCGCCGCCGAAGGAGCTGTAGCGGTAGGACTGAAGGAGTCTTCCCTTCTCGTCCGAGAGCTGGACGACCGAGCCGAGCGAGTCTGTGTGGAAGGTAATCGAGTCTCTACCGGCTTCGATCCCGATCGGGCCCTCGCCGTAGGTGTAGGAGCGGGAGTCCTTGTTCCCGGAGTTCCAGAGGCCCTTCTTCGAGCTGGTTTCGACTGCCAGCTCGGGCAGCTCGTTCGAGCGTGTCCCAGGAGTAGGCGGTCGATCTCGTGTCCATCTAACCTCGTCGCCATCAGCCCGTCTTCTGAGTAGGTGTATGAGACCTTCTCGTGCCCGTGCTTGTCAGAGACTTCCACGAGCTTGTTTTCGAGGTTGTAGGCAAAGTGCCTGTCGCCTGAGCGAGTCTGGTTTCCGCTCGGGTCGTAGGAGTAGGTGGTGACGCTGCGTCATAGGCATAGGTGGAAGACGAAAAGGCCGGCGACGATCGCGGACGGTAGGCGGAAGCGGAGGGCGGCTCGCATCACGGATACTCCTCTTTTGGTGGGGGGAAGCCAAGTGCCTCGGGGTAAGCCACTCGGTGCACGTACCAAATATTCCGGCTCGCCCTAAGTCAAGTGACTTTCGCGAAAATACTCCTTTCGGACGCCGGAATCCCCCTTCCGAGGTACGAGCAACATGTCTCTTTCGGACAGTAGGTGGCGATTAGTCGAAAGAGATCCGCCCCCCGCAGCGAACTACAACGGTCCTATGGAACGAGAAGTCGAAGGCTTCCTCGCCCTGCTCGCCGCGCGCCGCTCGCAGCGGACGGTCGAGGCCTACCGCCGCGACCTCGCCGACGCCGCCCGGGTGCTCGCGAAACCCCTGAGCACCGCATCGACCGACGACCTCGAGCGCTACCTGGCCGAGCTTCGCTCGCGCGGGCTGGCCGCGGCGACGGTTGCGCGCCGGCTGGCCGCGCTGCGCTCCTTCTACCGTCACCTCGTCTTGATCGGCTCGCGCGGCGACAATCCGGCCGCCGAGCTGCGCCCGCCGCGGCGGCAGCGTCACCTCCCCCATCCCCTTTCGCCGGCCGAGGCCGAGCGCCTGATCGAGGCGGCTGACGGCGTCCAGCCGCGCGACCTGCGCGACCGGGCCCTGGTCGAGCTGCTCTACGGCGCCGGCTTGCGCGTGAGCGAGGCGGTCGGGCTGGAGCGGGCCGGCGTCGATCTCGACAACCGGATCGTGCGCTGCCTGGGCAAGGGCGACAAGGAGCGCATCGTCCCGATCGGGCGCCAGGCCGCCGAGGCGCTGACCCGCTACCAGGCCCGCGGGCGTCCCTTTCTCGAGCGCCGTCCCCGACCCGAGCTGTTCCTCAATGCCCGCGGCGGCGCGCTCACCCGGGCCGGCGCCTTCCTGATCCTGCGCCGGCTGGCCGGCGTCGCCGGGCTGGAGCCCGAGCGCATCCACCCGCATCTGCTCCGCCACTCCTTTGCCACCCACCTGCTCGAGGGCGGCGCCGACCTGCGCAGCGTCCAGGAGATGCTCGGCCACGCCGACCTCTCGACCACCGAGCTGTACACCCACGTCTCGGACAAGCGCCGGCGCGAGACCTACTTCAGCGCGCACCCGCACGCCAGAACGCGATCTCGGTAGGGGAAAGTGGCGACCGAGTGGCGACCTTGACGGCCGCGACCGAAGCGATTACTCTTTTGTATGAATGATGGAAAGTATGACATTCTGACTTTCCGCAGTGAAATCGATGCCAAGCGCAATCATCCGACACAAAGGGCAGTTCACTCTCCCCTCCGAGATCCGCCGAGCTGCTCATCTCGAAGCGGGCGATTCCGTTGAAGTCGAGCTGGTCGCGGATGGGATCTTGCTCAGGCCGCAAAAAGTGATCGACGCCACCCAGGCGTGGTTCTGGGAGCCCCGCTGGCAGGAAATGGAGCGCGAGGCGGACGAGGACCTTCGCGCGGGTCGCTCTGAGGCATTCGAGGGTGAGGACGAGTTCCTCGCCGCGTTGCGCGCACGCGGTAGGTAGCGCGTGCCGACGTACGAGTGGCTTGCGTCATTCGAGCGGGATCTAGGTCGCCTGACAGACGACGAGCGGGATCTATTCCAGCAAGCAGTTACGAAGTTCGTCGAGGACTTGAAGCGCGGGCGCCTTCGAAAAGGACTGCGCGTCAAGAGCGTCCAGGGCGCCGAAGGGATCTTCGAGCTCACCTGGGCCGACGACGGACGCGCCACCTTCCAGTACGGTGCCCCCCGTCTAAAAGGCGAAGCTCACATCATCTGGCGACGGGTTGGTGGGCACGGCATTTTCAACACGCCCTAGTCACAGCAGACCCGCTACCGATCGCGAGATGCGCCGCTAGCGCTTCGGCGGGCGGGCGTTGGCCTTGCGCTTGAGCGCGGCGACGACGCCCTTTGCCGTCGCGCGCATGCTCTCCTCCAGAGAGTCGTCCTCGGCCATGCCGGCCAGCATGCCGAGCGTGTCGGGCTGCGGCGAGCCGTTGCGCAGGCAGACGACGGCAAGTCGCCGTACCGCGCCGTTGTCGTCGCGGCTCGCCAGGCTGTGCAGGTTGGAGCGAACCGAGTTGACCGCACCCGGGTGGCCGCGCGAGAGCAGCTCCAGCGAGACCAGCGCCGAGCCGCGGCAGCCCGGGCTCTCGTCGTCGAAGCCTCGCTTCAGCAGCTCCAGCTTCTGGCGAAAGCGAAACTGCCCGATCGCCTTGTAGGCGACGGCCCGCTCGCGGAAGTCGTCGCTCCGGGCCGCGGCTTCCAGCTCGTCGTCCCACTCGCCGCGCAGCTGGGCCAGCTCGCGCTGAGCACCGCGCAGGGCCAGCTCGTCGGCCTCGGCGGCCGCCTCGGCGAGAGTGGTCTTCTGCTCATTACCTTGCTCGGTCATGCTTGCTCCTGGCTGACCGGAAGCGCGCGCGCCGGCGGCCCTGTGTAGTTGATGGTAGGCCGGATGATTCTGTTGTCGGAGTGCTGCTCGATCACGTGCGCGGACCAGCCGACGACGCGGTTGCACGCAAACAGGGCGGTCAACAAATCGATCGGGAAGCCGAGGTAGTAGAGCACCGAGGCCGAGTAGAGGTCGACGTTCGGCACCAGCCCCTTGCGCTCGAAGACACGCCGCTCCATCCGTTCGGTCATCGCGAACCAGTTCGGCTCGTTCGGGTTTGCGTTCTCGAACGCCTTGCGCCCGATCTCTTTCAGGAGGATCGCGCGCGGGTCGGTGACCTTGTAGATGGCGTGCCCGAAGCCGGGGATCTTCTTGCCCCGGTCGAGCGTCTCGTCGACCCAGGCTTCGATCTTGTCCTCCGAGCCGATCTTCTTCAGCGTCGCCATCACCCACTCGTTGGCGCCTCCGTGCAGCGGGCCTTTGAGGGCCGCGATCGCGCCGACGATGGCCGAGTGCAGGTCGGTGCAGGTGGCGGCGATCACGCGCGCCGCGAAGGTCGAGGCGTTCATCTCGTGGTCGGCGTGCATGATCGAGACGGCGTCGAGGACTTTCGCGTTCTCTTCGCTCGGCATTTCGCCGCGCAGCATCCAGAGGAAGTTGGCCGCGTAGTCGAGCTCGAGGTCGGGCTGGACCGGCTCGAGACCGTAGTAGCGGCGCCGGTAGCGCGCCATCACCGTCGGCAGCTGGGAGATCAGGCGGGTGGCCTTGCGCAGGTTGGCGTCGGGCTCGTTCGAGGTCTTGTCGGGATCGGAGAAGGAGAGCGCCGAGCCCATCGAGCGCATCGCCTCCATCGGACGCGCGTAGCGGGCCGAGTCGTCCACGACCGCCTCGACCTCGGTCGGAATCGTGCGCGCGACGAGCAGGTCTTCTCTGAACGAGGCGAGCTCGTCGGCGCCCGGAAGGTCGCCGTACAGGAGCAGGTAGCAGACCTCTTCGAAGCAACAGTGCTCGACCAGGTCGCTGACGTCGTAGCCGCGATAGCGCAGGATTCCGCGCTCGCCGTCGATCGAGGTGATCCCCGAATTGACCGCTACAACCCCTCTTAGGCCTCTGTCGCTGTCAGGCATGAACCCCCACTGTACCCAACGAGCCGCCCCAGCACCTCACAATCACGGCGCGTGTGCCCGGCTCGAAGCGTCGTTTTTCGGCCCACATTGCGGGGCGTTGCGGCCTGCGCAGGAAGCGACGAGCGAGCGCGATCCGTCCGGGCTGGAGCATACTTCCGGGTGCGCCGCAACCCGAGACTCGCGCCGGAGGAGCAATGACGATCGAGACCTTGCACAACTCGCAGTCCGAGCGCACGCTCGAGATCGAGCTCGAGGCACTCGAGTTCACCTCGCTCTGCCCGCTCACCGGCGCGCCGGATTTCGGGGCGCTGCTGATCCGCTACGTCCCGAACGAGTCGCTGCTCGAGCTGAAGTCGCTGCGCGACTACCTGACCTCCTTCCGGCAGCGGAAGATCCTTCAGGAGGAGGTCGTGGGCGCCGTGCTCGACGAGATCGTGCAGGCCGCCGCACCCCGCTTCGCCGAGGTCGAGGGCGTCTTCAACGTCCGCGGCGGGTTGACCACGCGCGCCCGGGCCCGTTTCGGAGAGAATCCGCTCGCTGATGCTTGAGCTGGATCTACGCACCCGGACTGCGATCGTCTGCGGCGCCTCGTCGGGGATCGGCCTGGCGATCGCCGAGGCGCTGGACAAGGCGGGCGCCAACGTCACCATGTTCGCCCGCCGCAGGACGCTGCTCGAGCGCGAGGCCGATCGCATCGGCGCGCTGGCCGTGCAGGGCGACCTGACCAGCCCGCGCGATCTGCGCAACCTGGTCGAGCGCACCGTCGACACCTTCGGCGGTATCGACATCCTGGTCAACAACGGCGGCGGCCCTCCGCCCGGGCAGGCGCTCGAGATCGACGACGAGGCGCTCGAGGAGGCGCTGACACTGCTCCTCTTCTCCGCCGTCAGGCTGACCAACCTCTGCCTGCCGCATCTGCGCAAGAGCAAGGCGGGAAGAATCATCAACATCACCTCGGTCGCCGTGCGCGAGCCGATCGACAACCTCGCCCTCTCCAACGCCATCCGCCCCGGTCTGGTCGGCTGGGCCAAGACGCTGGCGCGAGAGCTGGGCCCCGAGGGCATCACCGTCAACTCGATCGCTCCCGGTCGGATCGCCACCGACCGCCTAAAGCAGCTGTACAAGACGCGCCCGCCCGACGCCGACCTGGCGCAGATTCCGCTCGGTCGCCTCGGCGAGCCGAAGGAGGTCGCTTCTGTGGTCGCCTTCCTCGCCTCCGATGCCGCCGGCTACCTCAGCGGCACTTTGATCCCGGTAGACGGCGGCGCCGGCCGCGGACTTCTCTAACCTGCGTCCCCGGCTCCTGGAGAGCGGGACGGCGTCTGTATGCTCGTGTTCAGTGACGCGGCAATCGATACTCAAGGCACTCGCGGCGACGGCGGGAGTCGTCTTTTTTGCCCTGGTCGCGCTCCTCGTCTACGCGCAGCTCACCTACTCGAGCTCCTACCTGCTGCTGCCCGACAAGCCACATGCCCTGGCGCCGCTCGTCAAGGTGAAGGAGGCGCGCCCAGGCGACAAGGGCAGTCTCTACTTCGTGGACGTGGTCGAGCGACGGGCAACCCTGGCCGAGCGCTACCTGCCCTTCCTGCGCAGCGATGCCACGCTCGTCTCGCTGCAGGAGATCGGGCCCGCGAACACCAGCGACAAGGAGCGTTCGCGGATCGACGCGGCCTCGATGGCGCTGTCGAAGAAGATCGCCGAAGCTGTGGCCCTGCGCCACCTCGGCTACGAGGTCGTCGTTCGCCCGTATGGCGCCCGGGTGGAACAGATCGAACCGAACACGTCCGCCTCGAGCAAGCTCCTGCCCGGCGATGTGATCACCGCCGTCGACGGCAAGGCGACGACCAGCTACAAGAAGCTGAGCGCGCTCATCACCCGGCATCGCGCCGGAGAGCGCGTTCCTGTCACCTACGTCCGTGGCGGCCAGCGGCGTACGGTGGTGCTACGTACCTTCGCCTCGCCGACAGCGCCGCACGTCGCCCAGATCGGAGTCGCCATCTCACAGGCGGCAAGCATCAGGCTGCCGAAAGGAGTCAATATCGCGATCGACGCCGGTAACGTCGGCGGACCGTCGGCCGGGCTCGCCTTCGCGCTCGAGCTGACCGACAAGCTCGGCCCGGATCTCGATCGCGGGCGCCGGATCGCGGCGACCGGCGAGCTCGCTCTCGACGGCAGCGTCTCACCGATCGGAGGCGTCAAACAGAAGACCATCGGTGCTCGACGCGCCGGAATTCAGATCATGCTCGTTCCCGCTGGGGATAACGCGAACGAGGCGAGGCGCTATGCAGGCACTATGAAGATCGTTCCGGTAACTAGTTTTCAACAGGCGTTGCGTGCTCTGGCAACAGCAGGGCAAAACCCCTAGTTTCGGTTACTTATTTTGACAATATCGTTTCGGCCGCAAATTGCGGCTTTTTCATCTCTTGACACCCTTGTCTATCGCGGACTAGCCCTTATCATCCAGGCTTGTAATCGGGGGTGCCGCAGCTAGAGCAAAAGAGGGGCATGAGCAATAATCTTGAAGTAAAGTGCAGTAATTGCTATTTCCATGGCGCCGGGCTTTGTGCGCTTCGTTGCGATGAGCCGTGCCCGACTTTCAGGTACAGCATCGAGTCCTCGCAGCTGCCCCTTCGTCCATTGCCGCATCGCGCTGTCCGCCCGCTGGCCGAGCTGGCCGAAGAACCCGCCGTCGCTTAAGCCGTGCCCGCCCGGGCGAGGTGATCGAGGCGCGGCCGTCTGCGACCGTAGCGCTGTGAAGGCGGCGCCGCGACCCGGTCGATGCCGTTTCCCGCCTCGGCCGGTAAGCGACTAGACTCTCTCGGCGTGAGCGAGGATGAAGCCAGACAGCAGGCTCCGGCGGTCCAGAGCAGCGAGGTCAAGAGTCAGGACGGAGAGCCAGACGAGGCCTGGCAGCCCCAACTCTGGTCGAAGCTGATCCTGCTCGGCGTCCTGATCGCCTACGGTATCGCGCTGGTGGTCGCGAACAGCTCCAAGGTCAAGATCTCGTTTCTCTTCACCTCGATCAACGTCTCCAAGATCTGGCTGATTCTTCTCTGCTTCGCGCTCGGACTGTTGTGCGGCGTCCTGCTCTCGCAGATGCACCGGCACCGCAAGGCCAAGCGCGCTCAGCAGGAACGGTAAGCCGAGAAGGTCGAAGCCTCGAGCGCTCAGGCGCTCTGCATGCTCCTGGCCAGCTCGGCCAGGATGCCGACCCCGCGCTCGATCTCCTCGGGCGAGGGGGAGCTGTAGGCGAGCCGGAGTGAGCCGGCGCCCCGACCGTCCGGATAGAAGTCGGTGCCCTTGCAGTAGGTGACGCCGGCCTCGGTCGCGCGCACGAGCAGCTCGCCGGCGTCGACGCCTGCGGGCAGGTCGAGCCAGTTGAAGTAGCCGCCCTCGGGCCGGCTCCAGCTCGCGCTGTCACCGAAGTGACTCTCGAGCGCAGCCAGCATCGCGTCTCGGCGCGTGCGCAGGAGGCCGTTCATCCGCTCGAGGTTCGATTCGAAGTGGCCGCGACGGGCGAACTCGTAAACCGTCGCCGCGGGCAGGTTCGAGGGCGAGATGGTGGTCGACGAGGCGATCAGTTCGAGCGGCTTGAGCAGCGGCTCGGGCAGGATCACATAACCGACCCGAAGCCCGGGCGAGATCGTCTTCGAGAACGAGGAGGTGTGGGCGACCTGGCCCGCGATCGAGCCCTCGATCTCGAACATCGTCGGCGGTGCGGTGCCCTCGTAGCGGACGAAGCCGTAGGGATCGTCCTCGAGCACCAGCAGGTCGTACTCCTGCGCCAGCTCGACGATGCGCTCACGGCGCTCGACCGAGAGCGTGCGCCCGCTCGGGTTCTGGAAGGTGGGGATCGTGTAGAGGAAGGCCGGCTTGGGCCCGCGCTTCAGCTCGCGCTCCAACGCCTCGGGGTCGAGCCCCTCGTCGTCCATGGCGATCGTGCTCACCTCGACGCCGTGGTTACGCAGGATCAGCAGCGGGCGGTCGTAGCTCGGCGCCTCGACCAGCACGCGCCCGCCGACGCCGCTCCAGAAGAAGTGCTGGGCCAGATAGACGAAACCCTGCAGCGAGCCGTTGGTGAGCAGGATCTGGTTCGGCTCGATCGAGTAGCGCTCGCCCAGCCACTCTCTCAGCGGCGCGTAACCGAGGCCGGTGCCGTAGGAGAGCACGGCGGTTCCGTCGCGCTCGATCGCACCCTTGGCGCTGTCGGCCAGGAGATCGACGGCGAGGCATTCAGGCGCCGGTGCGCCGCGTGCGAAGGAGATCGTCCCCATAGAGCCGCAGCCTACCGAAGCGCGTCGATACGCTGCCGGTATGAGCGATTGGATCGAGCGCGACGCAACCAGGGTCTGGCACGGCTTCACCCAGATGGCCACCTTCCCTCTGCAAGAGCCCGTGATCGTCGAGCGCGCCGAGGGGCACGAGTTGATCGACAGCCAGGGGCGGCGCTATCTCGACGCCATCTCCTCGCTCTGGGTGACCACGCTGGGCCACCGCGTGCCCGATCTCGACGCGGCCCTGACCGATCAACTCGGCAAGGTCGCGCACTCGACGCTGCTCGGTAACGGAAACCGGGCCGTCGTCGAGCTGTGCGAGGCGCTCGCCCGCGTGGTGCCGATCAGCGATCCGCACTTCCTCTTTGCCTCCGACGGCGCCTCGGCCGTCGAGCAGGCGCTCAAGTGCGCCGTGCAGTACTGGCGCAACATCGGCCTCGAGCAGAAGTCGGGCTTCGTCGCGCTGCGTGACGCATACCACGGCGACACGATCGGCGCCCTCTCGCTCGGAGACGGGTTCCACAGCGAGCACTTCGACGGGCTCCGCTTTCCGGTGCTGCGCGCCGGCGGATACGCCACTCCGGGTTGGGCCGAGGAGGCCTGCGACCTCGTCGCCGCCAACTCCGAGCGACTGGCCGCGGTCGTGATCGAGCCCCTCGTGCAGGCGGCCGGGGGAATGCTCGTCGCCCGCCCCGACGAGGTGCGAATGCTGGCCGAGGCCTGCCGCGAGCAGGGGGTGTTGCTCATCTGCGACGAGGTGGCGACCGGCTTCGGGCGCACGGGCAGTCTGTTTGCCTCGCGCCGCTGCGGCATCCAGCCCGATCTGCTGGTGCTCGGAAAGGGCATCACCGGCGGCTACCTGCCGATGTCGGCGACGGTTGCCAGCGGGCGCGTCTTCACGGCCTTCATGGGTGAGGATCTGGGGCCGCGAACCTTCTACCACGGTCATTCCTACGGCGGAAACGCGCTCGCGGCGGCGGTCGCCAAGCGCCATCTCGAGCTGCTCGCGGAGTGGAACGTGCTGGCCAACGTGGAGGCCCGCTCGGAGGAGTTGGAGCGAATGCTCGAGCGAGCGGATCGCGCCGCTACGCGGGGTGGCCGACGTGCGCCTGTGCGGACTGCTCGGAGGAGTCGAGCTCGCGCCCTGGCTCTCGGCGCGCGAGGTCTGTTCCGAGGCGGTGCGAAACGGAGTGCTGCTGCGCTCGCTCGGGCAGGTCGTCCCACTGGTACCGCCGCTGACGACCACCGCCGAGGAGCTGGAGCGAATCGTCTCGGTGCTGGAGCAGGCGATCAAGACGGTCGGCGGCGCTGGTGCTTAGTCGCTTTTTCTCAAGCGTTACGCTTACCGGTGCCGCGGCTGAATCGGCACATAGTTGTCGCTTTACCGTGCACCTTTCGCAGTTATCCTCCCACCGCCCCGTGGGTGGGTGGGGGGTGGTGGGTGGGGAAAGAGGCGCCCCTACCCCGGGCAACCTGAATCTCGGAGACGAGCAATGAGCCCCGAATCGAAATCGCGCTGGAACACGCTTGCCGAGCAGGCGCTCGCAGGCGAGCCGCTGAGCTCGGCGCAGGCGCTGGAGGTGCTCGCGGCGCCCGACGAGGAGCTGGTCGACCTGCTCGCCGCCGCCTTTCGCGTTCGCCGCCGCTACTTCGGAACGCGAGTCCGGCTCAACTTCCTGGTCAACGCCAAGAGCGGGCACTGCGGCGAGGACTGCGGCTACTGCTCGCAGTCACGCGTCTCGACGGCCGAGATCCCGCGCTACCAGCTTCTTTCGAAAGAGGAGCTCGTGCAGGCGGCGGAGCGGGCGCTGGAGCTCAAAGCCTCGACCTGCTGCATGGTCACCAGCGGCCACAAGCCGTCGGCGCGCGAGCTGCGAGGAGTGGCCGAGGCGGCCGAGGAGATCAAGCAGCGCCATCCGGATCTCAAGCTCTGCGCCTGCCTGGGCGAGATCTCCGCCGAGCAAGCCGGGGCGCTGAAGGAATCGGGCATCGATCGCTACAACCACAACCTGAACACCGCCGAGAGCCGCTATCCGGAGATCTGCACGACTCACACCCACGCCGACCGGGCGCGAACGGTCGAGACCGTGGCCCGAGCCGGGCTCTCGCCCTGCTCGGGGCTGATCGTGGGGCTCGGTGAGACGCGGGAGCAACTGGTCGAGGCCTGCTTCGCGCTCAGCGCGACTCGGGCGCCGAGTCGATCCCGGTCAACTTCCTCTTGCCGATCGAGGGCACCCCGCTCGGCGATCACGATCCGGGGCTCGATCCCCGCTACTGCCTGAAGGCGCTCTGCATGTTCCGGCTCGCCTGCCCCGAGCGCGAGATTCGCCTCGCCGCCGGGCGCGAAGTGCACCTCGGCTCGCTCCAGCCGCTCGCTCTCTATCCGGCCAACTCGATCTTCGTCGCCGACTACCTGACCGAGCCCGGCCAGGCGCCCGAGGACGACTTTCGGATGATCGAGCAGCTCGGCTTCGAGATCGAGCCGGTCGGGGCCGAATCGGTATCGAAGCGATGACCGATCGGGGCGTGGTTCGGGGTTCTCGGAGTGCGGAGCGCCTCGCTTGCCCACCCGCCTCCCCCCACCCTCCCACGGGGCGGGGAACGGTAGCGAGAAAACACTCGGGTGAATGTGCCGACTTCGTGTCGGATCTGTTTCGAGGCTCTCGGTGAGCGGGCGCGGCTACTTCGTCACGGCCACCGATACCGCCGTCGGCAAGACAGTCGTGACCTCGGGACTGGCCGCGGCGCTGAGGGCGCGCGGCCGCGACGTCGCCGTCTTCAAGCCGGTGCAGAGCGGGGCCCTGGCCGACGATCCCTTCGGTGATGCGGCTCTGCTCGGCGCCGACTGTGTCTATGCCTTCGCGGCGCCGCTCGCGCCCCTCGTCGCCGCCCGCGCGGAGGGCAGGACGATCGCGCTCGACCCGATCGTAGAGCGGGCCGCAGAGCTCGCGCGCGAGCATGAACTCTTGCTGGTGGAAGGCGCGGGCGGGCTGCTGGTGCCGCTCGCCGACGGTCTCGACGTGGCCGATCTGGCCGTGGCGCTCGGGCTACCGCTGATCGTCGTGGCGCGGGCGGGGCTGGGCACGGTCAATCACACGCTGCTCACGATCGAGGCGGCGCGGTCGCGCGGGCTCGAGCTCGCCGGCGTCGTCCTGAACGGAAAAAGCGACGAGAGCACGGCCGACAACGCGGCGCTGATCGAGGCAGGCTCGGGAGTGCGCGTGCTGGCACGGGTACCCCTGCTCGCCGACCCGACGGATGCGGCAGGCTACCTCGATGAGCTCCTGGGATAGCTGGCTTAGCGGCGAGCAGGTGCGGCGCGAGCAGCAGGCGCTCGCACGCGAGCTGCACGCGACCGAGCAACCGGCCGAGCCGATCGCCTTCCGCGGCGGTGCTCGACTGGTCAACCTCTCCTCCAACAACTACCTTGGCCTGGCCGGGCACCCGGCGCTGATCGAGGCTGCCGCCCGCGGCGCGACTAGAGGTGCCGGCGCCGGCTCTTCGCGCCTGGTGGCAGGAAACGACCCGGCAACAGCCGCGCTGGAGGAGAAGATCGCCGCCTTCAAGGGCACCGAGGCCGCGCTGGTCGTCGGCTCGGGCTACCTGGCCAACGTCGGCGCGATCGCCGCACTCTGCGACCGCGATACGGCCATCTTCCTCGATCGCCTCGATCACGCCAGCATCGTCGATGGAGCGAGGCTCTCCGGCGCCGAGCTCAACCGCTACCGACATCTCGATCTCGATCACCTCCGGCAGCTGCTCGAGGAATCGGGCGCCGCGCGCAAACTGATCGTCACCGACACGGTCTTCTCGATGGACGGCGACACAGCGCCTCTCGGCGAGCTGGTCGAGCTGAAGGATCGCCACGGCGCCCTGCTCGTCGCCGACGACGCGCACGGCGGCGGCGTCTTCGGGCCGCGCGGAGAAGGCTACGCGCACGAGCTCGGCCTGGCCGACCGGATCGATCTGACCGTCGGGACGTTCTCCAAGGCCTTCGGCGTCTACGGCGCCTACATCTCCGCCGGTCGGGCGCTGGTCGATCACCTCGTCTCGACCTGTCGCACGCTGATCTATTCGACCGCTCTGCCGCCGGCGGTCATCGCCGCAATCGATACGTCGCTCGACCTCGTCGCCGCGGCCGACGACCGCCGCCGCGACCTCCGCGCCAAGAGCGAGCGGTTCCGCGCGCGCCTGGTCGGGCTCGGCTTCGATACCGGCGCCTCGACGACCCAGATCATTCCCGCGCTCGTCGGCTCGAACGAGCGAGCGCTCGCACTGGCCCGGGCGCTCGAGGAACGCGGTGTGCTGGCCGTTGCCATTCGCCCGCCCACGGTGCCCGCGGGCGCCGCCCGCATCCGCTTCTCGCTGCTGGCGACCCACGACGACGCCGACCTCGAGCTGGCGCTGGCGGCGCTCGCCGAGGTCAAGTGAACCGCCGTCCCACACCTCGCGCGCGAGCGAGCAGGTCGTCCTTCTCGGGAAAGAGCTCGACCGTGAGAGACGATTCGACTCTCGCTGGCTTCCGAGTAGATTCGGCGCGAAGTCGAGACAGGGGCGTGTTTCTTTCTTCGATACCGTGTCCCGCCCCGTGGGTGGGTGGGGGGTGGAGAGGTGGGCAAAGGCGCCCGGGACTCCGCGAAGTCGAGCGAAGAGACACTCGAGAAGCCCGCCGATGAGGATCTTCCTACCAGGTTGGGGCTCGACGGCCGAGGTCTGGGCGCCGTTCGCAGCGCCGGGTGACAGGCTCGGCGGCGAGATCGAGACGGGCGACGAAGTCGTCGCCTGGTCGCTCGGAGCGATGCAAGCACTAGAGGCGGCGACCACGACCGAGCTTCGCTCGCTCACGCTGGTCGGGGCGAGCGGTCAGTTCGTGCGCCAGGGCAACTACCGACACGGCTGGCCCGAGCGAACGCTCCGGCGCATGCGCGAGCGCCTGAGCGAAGGCCCCGACGCCGTATTGGACGAGTTCTGGGCGCTCGCGCTCGCGCCCGGCGAAACGGTACCCGCCCCGCCGCGCGAGCATGACGTAGCTACCCTGGAGTACGGACTAGCCTTTCTCGCCCGCTACTCGATGCTCGACCGCGCCTTCAAGATCTCCTCTTCCGTCCGGCTTCTGCACGGAGGCCACGACCGCGTCTGCCCGCCCGCCGCCGCCGAGCTGCTCGCCGAGGCCATTCCCGGCGCCGAGCTGACCGTCTGGCCCGAGGCCGGACATGCGCCTTTCCTGACCCAGCCCGATCGGTTCCGCTCGTGGCTGTAGGAGCTCCCGCATTCGCGCTGGACAAGGAGGCGATCAGGCGCCGTTTCGAGCGCGCCGCCGCCGCCTACGACATCTTCAGCGTCGTCCAGCGCGGAATGGCCGAGCGCTTGATCGGGCAGATCGAGCACGACCCCTCCACGATCCTCGACCTTGGTTGCGGAACCGGCTACCTCACCGCTCTCTTACGGGCACGCTGTCCGAAGGCGCAGATCGACGCCGTCGATTTCGCGCCGGCGATGATCGAGCAGGCGAAGGCGCGCGTCCCCGACGCCAACTTCCTGACCTGCGACATCGAGGAGCTCGAGCTCGAGTCGGAGAGCTACGACCTGATCGCCTCGAACGCCACCATCCAGTGGCTGACCGAGCCCGAGCAGACGATGACTCGCCTGACCGAATCGCTTTCCGCTCGCGGCGAGCTGCAGCTGGCGACCTTCGGCCCGCGCACCTTCTGGGAGCTGGACGAGGTACTGGCCGAGCTCGGCTGCGCGCGCGGCCTCAATCTGCTCACGGCCCAGAAATGGGAAACGCTCCTCGCCGGGGCCGGTATCTCTCGGATCCGCGCCCATTCGTGCGAGGAGCGTTTCTCTTACCCGGACTGTGCAGCCTTTCTTCGATCTGTCAAGTCCTCCGGCGCGGGATATACCCCCCACTTTCTAGCGCCTGGAACGCTCGCGGAGGGTATGCGACGCTACGACGAGCGTTTCTCGAACGGCTCCGGAGTCACGGTCACATACGAGATCGTGACGATCTCGGCCAATCGCTGAGCCTCGCTTCGCGTCCGATCCAGGAGCGAACCGGGCGTTTCCCGGCTAACCCGAAACTCGCTTGGCGACGAGCCGCGCCAGCTCGGTCGGCGTGGTTCCGACCGCGATGCCGCGGGCTTCGAGCGCGTCCTTCTTGGCCTGCGCCGTTCCCGCCGAGCCGGAGATGATCGCGCCGGCGTGGCCCATCGTCTTGCCGGGCGGAGCGGTGAAGCCGGCGATGTAGGCGAAGACGGGCTTCGTCATCTCCTCGGCCGCGAAGCGGGCGGCCCGCTCCTCTTCGTCGCCGCCGATCTCGCCGACCATCACGACGATCTCGGTCTCGGGGTCGGCCTCGAAGCGAGTGAGGATGTCGATGAACGAGGAGCCGACGATGGCGTCGCCGCCGATGCCGATCACCGTGGTGTTTCCGAGCCCCAGCTGGGCCAGCTCGTAACCGATCTGATAGGTCAGCGTGCCCGAGCGGCTGACCAGGCCGACCGATCCCTCGGCGAAGATCTCGGCCGGGATGATGCCCACGTTGGCCTTTCCCGGCGAGATCACGCCCGGGCAGTTGGGGCCGATCAGGGTGACGCCGCGATCGCGCCCGTACTGGTAGAGCCTGAGCATCTCGTGCACCGGGATGCCCTCGGTGATGCAGACGATCGTCTCAAGTCCGGCGTCGATCGCCTCGTAGAGCGCATCGGCGGCGAAGCGGGCAGGCACGAAGGTGGCGGCTGTGTTGGCGCCGGTCTCGGCCACGGCCTCGCGCACGGTGTTGAAGACGGGAATCCCCTCGACATCCTCGCCGCCGTGCCCGGGCGCGGCGCCGGCGACGACCTGCGTTCCGTAGGCGCGGTTGCGCAGGGCGTGGAAGGAGCCTTCCCGCCCGGTCAGGTTCTGGACGACGAGACGGGTGGACTTGTCGACGACGATGGCCACTAGCTTGTTTTCACACCCTTGAGCAGGAAGACGGTGCTCGCGTAGTTGTCGCCGTCGAGACGGTACGAGAGCAGCTCACGCGTTCTCTCGGCCGTCTCGCCCGTGCAGTTGCAGCGCTCCAGCCAGGCGCTGAAGGAGATACGGCGCTCGATCACCTCGCTCGCCTCGATCGCCAGCCCGGCGGCGGCGAAGCGCGCTCGCCACTCGTCGAGCGAATTCGAGCGCACGTGCGAGGGATCGCGCAGCTTCTCGGCCTCCTCGACCCGCTCGTCCACGAACAGCAGATCCTCGAGCAAGAACGCGCCGCTGGTCACCCGCGCCGCCTCGGCCAGACCGAGCGCGGTGCTCGCGAAGTGATGAAAGGCAAGCCGGCTCGCGACGAGATCGAAGGAAGCCCGCGGAAAGGGAAGCTCCTCGGCGCGGCAGATGACATCGGGGTGCATGCCCGGCGAGGGGTCGCAGGTCGTCACCGCGTATCCGGTCTCCCGCAGGCGCCTGGCCAGGTGCCCGCCGCCCGAGCCGACGTCGAGCGCCGTCTTCCCCGCGCCCGCCCCGGCCCATTCGACGAGTAGATCCAGATCCGGCCCGGCCGCGTGCGGCGCGCTGTCGCGATAGGCCTGCGCCCGCTCGTCCCAGGGATTGTCTCGTGCCGCCACGCTCTCCTCCTACCCCGCCAGCTGCACGGCTTTCTCAGCCGCCTCGAGCATCGTCGGCTCCGGATACAGGTTCGCCAGCTTCGCCTCGCTCAACAGGCGCCGGCCCTCCTCGGCGTTCGTCCCGTCGAAGCGCACGACGATCGGCTGGGAGATCTCGATCTGCTCGAGCGCCTGCAGGATCCCGCGCGCCACCTCGTCGCAGCGGGTGATGCCGCCGAAGATGTTGAAGAAGATCGCTCGCACCTGCGGGTCGGCGCTGATCACCTCGAGCGCGTCGACCACGCCCTGCGCCGCGCCGCCGCCGCCGAGATCGCAGAAGTTGGCAGGACGGCCGCCGGCCAGCGCAACCAGGTCGAGCGTCGACATGACCAGGCCGGCGCCGTTTCCGAGCACCCCGATCTCGCCGTCCAGCTTGACGTAGGTGACGCCTTTCTCATGCGCCGCACGCTCCTCCGCCGGAACCGCCTCGGGGTCGCGCATCGCCGCGATCTCCTCGTGGCGGAAGAGGGCGTTGTCGTCGATCGTGACCTTGGCGTCGAGCGCCAGCAGTTCGCCTCCCCCGGTCACGACCAGCGGATTGATCTCGCACAGGGTCGCGTCGCAGGAGGTGAAGACCTCGTAGAGCCGGGCGCAGAGACTCTCGATCTGACGCCGCTCGTTCGCATCGGCGATGCCGGCGCCGAAGGTGAGCGCGCGCCCGTGCCAGGGATGGAAGCCTTCGAGCGGATCGACGTGCAGCTTCACCAGCGCCTCCGGGTTCGTGGCCGCCAGCTGCTCGATCTCGACCCCGCCCTCGGTCGTGAACATCAACAGGGGCTTCTTGGCGCCGCGGTCGAGCGCGACCGAAAGGTAGTACTCGCGCTCGATCTCCGAGGCGCTCTCGATCCAGAGCCGACGTACGATGTGCCCCTTGATCTCCAGCCCGAGGATCGCGGCGGCGTGCGCGTCGGCCTCCTGCGGGCTGCTCGCGACCCTGACTCCGCCGGCCTTGCCGCGTCCGCCTACGTGCACCTGAGCCTTCACCACCACGGTGCCGCCGAGCTCCTCGGCGGCCGCGCGCGCCTCGGCGGGCGTCCGCGCCAGTCGCCCCTCGGCGGTCGGGAGGCCGTAGCGGCGGAAAAGCTCCTTGCCCTGGTACTCGTAGAGATCCATTCCGAGCAGGAGTCTAGTTAGAAGCTCTAACTGAATGAAGACCCGCCGATTAGCCGCGCTCGCCGAGCGCGACACGTATTCTCCCGCCATGAGCTTCGCCGATCAGCTCACGGTTGCCCGTATCGCAGCGACCCCGTTCGTGCTTGCGCTGCTCGTCTGGGACTTCCCGAACCACTTCTACTACGCAACGATCCTGTTCGCGCTGGCGATGACCACCGACTGGTTCGACGGCCGGATCGCGCGCGCCAGCGGTCATTCCTCGGCGCTCGGCTCGCTGCTCGACCCGATCGCCGACAAGGTGCTGGTTCTCTCGACCATGATCGCGCTGGTGCAGTACGGGCTCTTTCCCGGCTGGCTGGTGGCCTTGATCGTGGCCCGCGAATTCCTCGTCTCGGGCCTGCGCCTGGCGGCACTCGAGCGAGGCGTGGTGATGAAGGCCCGTGACCTCGGCAAGCTCAAGACCTGGTCGCAGGCGATTGCGGTCGGTCTGGGCGGCCTCCAGGCCGGAGGCGCATGGTCGATCGACATCGCGCTCTGGGCCGGAGTCGTGGCTTTGATAATGACCTGGCTCTCGGGACTCGACTACGCGCGCGTGGCGCCGCAGATCCTGCGCAATAGGCAGGATTCTTCTTTGCGAGCAAGCGCCGAGTAACGGCTTGGAGCCTACTGGAATAGGCTCCTAATCCCCCATACCGGCGGTCTTCCCTCACTCCTTCGAGCGATTCGGTTCCGGTCCGGGCGCTGAAGAATTTGACTAGCCCCCGCCGTACCAGGAGGTCCGTATCTCGGGCATGAAGCTTGCGCGCCCTAATTCCCGGTCCGCCCGAACCCCTCGATGCAACGGGGGCGGAGCCTGATGGGCGTGAAACGATCTCGACCGCGCCTGTTGCTGCGTTGGCGGCGCTGGCGTGGCGCGATGAGACGTGATCGACACACCGCCCGGCTCAAGGCGCTCGTGAGTTGCGTCTGCGCCGCCGGCGTCGTCGTCGGCGCGATCGCGGCGGCGCGCGTCGTTCAGAATCCGCCGAGCTGGCGTGACTGCGCCGGAATGGCAACCTTCCTCGTCTTCATCTTGGTCGCCGAGCGCTACCCGGTCCCGGTGGAAGATACGCGCCTACGCGGCTACTCGCTCGCCACCGTGTTCAACGTCGCCGGCATCGTGCTCTTCGGCTGGGAGCCGATGGTTCTCGTCTGCGTCCTGAGCCTCGTCGCCGTAAGCGCCTGGATACGGCAACCGCCGATAAAGACCTCCTACAACGCGGCGGTGCTCGCTCTGGCGGTCGCCTCCGGCGGTCTTCTGCTGGCGACGCTTCCCGGCGGCTCGAGTGTCGTCGAGCTCGTGGCCGCGGTCTGCTTGACCGCCCTCGCTTATGGACTTCCGGGCCTGATCCTCGTCTCGGCCGCTTTGTCTCTCTCCGAGGGAAAGCACTTCCTGCCGACCGTCCTGCGGACTTTCCGCTGGAGCATTCTTCCCTTCCTCTTCGGGGTCTCGGCCTCGCTCACGGCGATCGTGCTCTGGCAGCGCTCCCCCTTCCTGATCTTTGCGCTCGCCGGGCCGCTGGCCGCGATCGACCTGTACGAGCGCCAGCGCCACAAAGCTCGCTCGGCGATGCGACTCGCCACTACCGACCCGCTCACCGGGCTCGGCAATCCACGCCGCTTCCACGAGCGGCTCCAGGAGGCGTTGGACGAGGCCGAGAGCACGGAGCAACCGGTGGCTCTCTGCTTCTTCGACCTCGACAACCTCAAGCTGGTGAACGACGAGTACGGACATCCCGCGGGCGACCGGGTTCTGGTCGCCGTGGCCGGCCGCCTGCGCCACGGCGGCGAGGCTTTCCGGCTGGGCGGAGACGAGTTCGCCGTAATCCTCGCCGGGCGCACGGGAGACGAGGCGCTCGGGGTTGCGAGCGCGATCCTTACGCGCGTCGCCTCGCTCAAGCTGGACGACCTGCCTCAGCTGACGATGAGCTGCGGAATCGCGGCCTACCCCTCGGAAGGGGTCAACCGCAACGAGCTGCCACGATTGGCCGACAGCGCCCTGTACTGGGCCAAGGATCACGGCAAGAACCGCGTGCGCCTCTACCACCCGGAGGCTCTGAGTGCCTACGCGCTCGAGCGCCTCGGCTCGAATCCGAGCCTTGGCGACCGCCTGCGCGCTGCCGCCAGTCTCGCCGACGCCGTCGATGCTCGCGATGCCAACGCAGGCGCTCATTCGCGTCGCGTCGGCGATCTCTCCGCCTCGATCGGCACGCGCCTCGGCGCCGACGGCGAGCAGGTCGAGCTCCTGCGCCTGGCCGGCCACCTGCACGATGTCGGCAAGCTGGCCATCCCGGAGGAACTGCTACGCAAGGAAGATCCGCTCTCGGATGCCGAGCTGGTCGTGCTGCAGCGGCATCCGGAGATCGGCTTCCGGATGATCGAGAGCCTCGGCCTGGGGCCGGTGGCCGACTGGGTTCTGTACCACCACGAGCGCTGGGACGGACAGGGCTACCCGAAGGGAATCGCCGCCGAGCGGATTCCACTGGGAGCTCGCATCATCTTCGCCGCCGATGCCTGGGACTCGATGACCAGCGACCGCACCTACCGCCGCGGGCTCAGTATCGAGCAGGCGCTGGAGGAGATTCAGAGCCGAGCGGGCAGCCAGTTCGACCCCGAGGTCGTGCGGGCGCTTGTGATCGAGCTCGGCCTGGCCCCCGAGCGCGAGCTGGCGTCCGAAGCCTAGGGACAGACGCCAACTTCTCCTATCATCGAGATATGCGGGAGACAGACGGGGAGGCGGCGGCTCGGCTCAGCCTCGAGACCCGACTGGCGGGATTGCGCCAGCCCCCGCTCGACCGCGCAACCACCTGGCCCTACACGGACGGTGAGCTCGGCGCTTTCGCCTACCAGCGCTACGATCACCCGCTCGCCGCCGAGGTCGAGCGCGTGCTGGGCGATCTGGAAGGCGGGCGCGCGCTTCTCTTCTCCTGCGGAATGGCCGCGATAGCGGGCGTCGTACTCGCTTTCTGCAAGCAGGGCGACACCGTCGCCGTTCCCAGCGGGGCCTACGTCAGCACCGCTCATCTGATCTCTGATCAGCTCTCGCGCTTCGGCCTGCGCATGCTCGAGTTCGACCAGACCGGTCCGCCGCCTGAGGATGCCGCGCTCGTCTGGCTCGAGCCCTGCTCCAACCCGATGCTCAGCTTCCCCGACCTCGACGACTCGATCGCTCGGGCTCACGAGCAGGGCGCCCGGGTCGCGGTCGATACGACGACGCTGACGCCTGTTCTCCTCCGACCGCTCGAGCACGGCGCCGATTTCTCGGTTTACAGCGCCACCAAGTTGCTCGGCGGGCATCACGACCTCGTGCTCGGAGTCGCGGGCTGCGCGCGCGAAGAGGACGCCGAGCGCCTGTTCCAGGTGCGCCGGCTGTTCGGTCTGATCGGCTCGCCCGATCCCGCCTGGCTGCTCCTGCGCAGCCTGAAGACACTGCCGTTGCGGGTCGAGCGCAGCTCGGCGACCGCGCTGGAACTGGCGCGGCGCCTCCGGGAGCATCCGGCCGTCGAGAGCGTGAACTACCCCGGCCTGGGCGACGAGATCGCGGCGAGATACGTGCGCGCCTTCGGCCCGCTCCTCTCCTTCATCGTGCGTGGCGGCGCGGCGGCGGCGCAGGAGCTGGAGCGCTCTTGCAAGCTGATCGAGAACGCGACCAGTTTCGGCGGCGCTCGCAGCACGATCGAATCGCGCTCGCGCTGGGAGGGAGAGCGGGTGCCGCCCGGCTTGCTCAGAATGAGCGCCGGGCTCGAAAACGTCGACGAGCTCTGGCGCGATCTCGAGTCGACGCTGGCCTCGCTCTAGCGCCTGCTCGGAGAGAGGTCTTCCTCGAGCCTCGGGACCGGCTCGAGCTCGATCTCCTCGACGCCTTGCACCCGCGGCTCGAGCGAGATCCGCTCCAGGTTCTCGGAAGCCTCGATGATCGACTCGAGTAGCTGCTCGCGCCTCGCATCGTCGCCGCGCCTGGCCCGCAGTGTCCGCGCCGCGCCTTCGATCGTCATCAGCGGGTTGGCGATGCGGTGCCGCAGCAGGCTCGTGTAGTCACGACGGGCTCGCGCGTACTCTCTCGCCCGCAGCTCGGCCTCGTCGACGGTCTGCAGCGCGCCTCGAACCAGCCGGCGCACGTAGAAGAGCAGCCCAAGCAGCACGACCAGATCGATCACGATCAGGACCGCGTCGAGATTGGGGCTGTATCCGAGCAGAGGATCGGGCCTGTTCAGCGCCACCAGGCCGTCGAGAAGAAAGAATGCGATCAGGATCAGAGCGACCGGCGGAAACCCCCGTCGCAATCTGATCAGCTCGTAGGAGACCGCAACCGCGATCGCGATCTGCGTCACGCCGGCAACCAGGTTCACCCACCCGGCCATGACTTCAGGGTACCTCCGGCGAGCCGCCTCGAACAGTCTCTTAACGAAGATGTAAAGAAATCACTAGCCCGCGCCGAAGGCGCGGTGACTCGCATACAGAGGTCATCCCGCGAAAAGTCATAGCCGGCTCCGCCGGCCGACTTTCCGCGGAGAAGAGCTAGTCTCTGTCGCGTCGCCGGAGTAGCTCAGCTGGTAGAGCAAGCGCCTTGTAAGCGCTAGGTCGTCGGTTCGAGTCCGACCTCCGGCTAAGGGCCGGTCGCGCTAGAGAAGTACTTCGCGCGAGTGCTGATGCGCGAGGATCTTGCGCTTTACCCGCTGCAGGGCGTTGTCGATCGTCTTGGTGTCGCAACCCAGCTCTTCTGCCATCTGCTCGTAGGACGAGCCCTCGAGGTAGAGCCGGAGCGAATCGGCCTCGAGCTGGGAGAGGCCCGAGCCGAGGCAGAAGACCAGGCTCTGCAGCTCTTCGGTCGAGACGACGCAGACGGAGGGGTCGTCGACACCGGGCCCGGGTAGGGCGTCTCCAAGCGTGCACTCGCTGTCGGAATCCTGGCCGGCGGGCGTCTGGCTGAAGGAGACATAGGTGTTGAGCGGCGCATGCTTGAAGCGAGTCGCGGTCTTGATCGCGGTGATGATCTGGCGCGTCACGCAGAGCTCGGCGAAGGAGCGAAAGGAGGTCTCCTTGTCGGGCCGGAAGTCGCGCACCGCCTTGTACAGGCCGATCCGTCCCTCCTGGACGAGGTCTTCGGATTCGCCGCCGGCAAGGAAGTACGAGCTGGACTTGAGGCGCACGAAACCGTCGTAACGGCGCAGTAGCGAGTCCATCGCCGCCGACGAGCCGTTCCGAGCCTTGAGCACGAGTTGCAGGTCTTCGAGCTCGCGTTGCGCCTTCTGAGGCTGATAACCGCGTCCCTCTCGCCTTGCTGGTTGTGCTGCCATCTCTTCCCGACCCCTGTGCTAGTGCCGCTTTCTACAGGACATATCGAATTTGATGCGCCCGACGTTAGCAGTGGTCCCACATAAATACAAGTCTTTTGCGATGGACCCGAAAACCGGACCACTTTGCACTGGACCCAACCGTTAGCGAACGTGTGTTCGGTTGCGTAATCCGAACACGATCTCCGCTTGCTTATCTGAGCACCTATTCAGAGGCAAAAGATGATGCGATCTGAGCGAGACAAACGCCGGGCAAAGACACGAGAATCGGCGCCCTCACGAAAGTCGTCGCGAGCTGACTTGCGGCGGCGCTGACTGAACAGTTTGTTGGGTGGGCGACTAGTCCGAGCGCTTGTCGAGGTACTTCTTGAGCCCGAGAAACGGCAGGATGAACGCGGCCAGGAGCGAGGCGAGCCAGACGATCCCGGTCGCGGCGATCCAGGCTCCGGCTCCTTTGATCGACAGGCCGCTCGAGAGGACGTCGGTGACGATGAGAGAGGCCAGGGTCGCGACCAGTGCCACCCCGCCGAGGGCGGCCGATCGCCGTAACTGGAACACGAGGAAGGGCTGCAAGAGTGCGGAGACGGCGGTGAAGATGACGACCGCCGTGATGAACGCCGACGCATTGAGATGCACACCGTCGAGGACGGCGGCCGCGACGATCAGGCCGACGGCGCTGGAGACCAGTGCCACGAATGCTCGAACGATGAAGCGGATCATGGCCGGGATCATAACCCAGCTTGCGCCCGATTTCCCGGATGGATTATTCCTTCCGAGCCGGAACGGATCCCTGGACGACGAGCGCTCGGGCGCGGGCTATTCCTCGCCGCGGCGGATGCGCTCGAGCTTGGCGCGCGTCTTCGGGTCGAGTCGCTCCTCGATCGCCATCCGCGGCGTCGGCGGCAGCTTGGTCTCCCCCAGCTCCTGCATGAAGATCTGCGAGGAGCGCTTGTCCACTTCCTTGCCGCTCGTTCCGCGCACGGTGAGATCGGAAGATACGAGGCAAACCCGCTCGCGGTCTCTCAACTCGGCGGCCAGACGCTCGAGCGCGTAGTCGGCCACTGCGGCGAAGCGCACCTCGAGCGGGCCGAGCGTGTGCGGCCGGCCCTCGCCGTCGAACACGACTATGCCGCGGGCTCCTTTCAAGGCAACGAAGCTCGCCAGCTTGTCCTCGAGCTCGCGTGGGTTCTCGAAGCCGCCTGCGTGCAGGAGATTGAAGCCGTCAAAGAGGTAGAAGGTCGGCTCGGGCGCGCTCGAGCCGACGCTCTTGCCCCAACCTTCGGTCGGGTCACGCGGAACGGCGCCCGGGTTCTTCTTCTTCCTAGCCATCTCTCTGCCGCCTGGCCTCGTAGAGCAGGAGGGCGGCGGCCACGCCGACGTTGAGCGACTCGACCTCGCCGAGGAGAGGGATCGCCAGGGCGTCGTCGCAGCGGCGGCGCACGAGCGGGCGCAATCCCTTCTTTTCGGCTCCGAAGACGAGTGCGACTCCGCCAGATAGATCGGCCTGCCAGTACGACCTCTCGGCCCGTCCGTCGGCGGCGTAGATCCAGAGGTCGTCGCGCTTGATCTCCTCCAGATAGCGGGCCAGGTTGGTGACGACGGCGATCGGGATCTGCTCGACCGCCCCGGCCGAGGCGCGGCAGACTTCCGCGGTGACCTGCGCCGAGCCGCGCGCCGGAACGACGATGCCGGTGGCGCCCGCGCCCGCCGCCGCGCGGGCGACGGCGCCGAGATTGCGCGGGTTCGTTACCTGGTCGAGGCAGGCGAGCAGCGGCGTCTTCGCGCGCGCCAACTCGTAGGCGTCGGCGTAGCGGTAGGGCTCGACCCAGGCCACGACGCCCTGGTGCTCGCGCGTCTTGGCCTCCTGCGAGAGGTCACGCTCGGGCTTGATCTGGAGGCGCGGGCTGCCCGGCTCGGAGAGCCAGGGCTCGTGCCCGCCGGCGCGCTCGCTTACCCACAGCTCGAGCACCTGGCGCGGGCCGCGAATCGCCTCGCGCACCGCGTTGCGCCCGTAGATGAGCTCGCGATGGGTCACTTCAGTCCTTTTTGACGAGCTGGTAGCCGGGCTCGGCCGAGATATCCCTGACCTCCCAGCCGGCGGCGGCGATCTTGTCGCGGAGGCGATCAGACTCGGCGAAATCGCGTTCCGCGCGGGCTGAAAGCCGCTTCTCAGCGAGCTCCACGATTTCCGGGGGGGCTACATCCGTTTCCGCTAGCGATTCCAGCCCGAACAGGCGAAGAAGCGGAAACACCAGGTCAAAGCGCCTCTGATTGAGGTATTCGTGCATGAGAGCGAGAGCCGCGGGCGTGTTGAAATCATCATCAAGCAGTTGCTCGAAAGCGGGTAGGAGCGGATCGTTTCGTCGGAAGTCGCCAGCGTCAGCGAACGCGTTCCTTATCCCTTTCACCTGTAAGCGGACGGCCTCCATCGTCTCGGGCGAAAAATCGATCGGGCTGCGCCAGTGCGCGGTCATGAAGAACAGGAGTAGCGTCTCGCGGCCCCACTCGTCCAGTACGTGCTCGAGCGTCTGGATGTTGCCGAGCGACTTCGACATCTTCTCGCCGGTCAGGCGCAGCAGGCCGTTGTGCATCCAGATGTGCGCGAACTCCTGCCCGGCGGCACGCGACTGGGCCAGCTCGTTCTCGTGGTGCGGGAAGACGAGGTCGAGGCCGCCGCCGTGAATATCGAACGACGATCCGAGCTCGTTCTCGGCCATCGCCGAGCACTCGATATGCCAGCCCGGTCGCCCGTCTCCCCAGGGCGAGGGCCAGCTCTTGTCCTCGTCCGGCTTAGTCCCTTTCCAGAGGGCGAAGTCGCGCGGATCCTGCTTGAGCGGGTTCGGCTCTTGATCGACCATCTGGTCGGGCTTCTGGCCCGAGAGCTGGCCGTAACCGTCGTAGCCGCCAACGCGGAAGTAGACGTCGCCGCCGGCCTCGTAGGCGTGGCCGCTTGCGACCAGTTCGGCGATCAGGCTGACGATCTCGTCCATCGTCTCGGTCGCCTTGGGCTCGGCGTCAGGCCGACCCAGGCCGAGACGATCGGTGTCCGCGACGTACCAGTCGCTCATCTCCCTGGCAAGATCGTCGCTCGAACGCTTCTCGCGCTCGGCCTCGACGTAGATCTTGTCGTTGACGTCGGTGATGTTGGAAACCAGCTTGACCTCGTAGCCGCGCTGCCTGAGCCAGTTCCGGAGCCAGAGGAAGATGACGTAGGGGCGCGCGTTACCGACGTGGATGCGCTGGTAGACCGTCGGCCCGCAGACGTAGATGCCGACCTTGGCCGGCGGAGGCCGCAGCTCGACGAGCCCACGCTGCAGGGTGCTGTAGAGGCGCATCTGTGCCTCGTTGTATACCGCGCGGCCGGGCGGTCCGGTGTGGAGAACTCATCTCAGGACAAGGGCTTCGGTTCAAATGAAGTCCCGCGAGACGCCGCGAGGCGCCGCGCCGGCGTGGAGTTCGTCGCGCTCAGGTAGCCGGAGGAGTATCCGAGGGGCGCCTGCTCAACCGCACGGCGATGCCGATGGCGCCCGAAAGAGCCGCCGTCCCGAGCACGACGATGAGAACGATCGCCCAGGGCGCGAGGTCGCCCGATCTGGCTTTCACGGGTTTTCCCTTCAGCGCGTCGTCGATCGATTTGTAGAGGCCGCGGCCGCCGATGTCGGCCATGACTGTCATGTTCTGCTCATTGCCGGTCTGGCCGATCAGGAGCGAGGGAGTCGAGTTGATCTGATATTGCTCGGAAAGCGCGTTTGCCTCGTTGATCGGCGCCCTGACCTTGCTCGAGCGGGCGTCCGCAAAAACCTTCTTGACGTCGAGACCGGGCACCGCCCTGGCAACCGCCGTGAGATAAGCGGGGTCGGCGTAGCCCGAACCTTCGCCGCCCTGGTTCGCGTATTCCAGCTCGACGACGTTCCAGAGCTTGTTCTGTATTCCGGCAGCCTCGGCGAGCGCCAGCAGGCCGTCGGAGTCCGAGCCGATGAAAGAGAGGCCTCGGTACTCGATTCGGATCTTGCCGCGGCGAACGTAACGCGAGACCAGGCCGGGAAGCTCGTCACGCGCCCACTTCGCGCAGAAGGGACATTGCGGCTCGGCGATCTCGACCAGCGTAACCGGCGCATCCGGCTTTCCCAGCTCGATTCCCTGCTGCGGTACGCCCCGCAGCATCCTGTTGACCGAGCCCGCCCCGGCGATCTCGGTCGCTCCGGACGCTGCTTCGGTAGCGACGAAGAAGGTAGCGATAAGCAGCGCGGCGCCGAAAGCAAACGAGAGTCTTCGGTGTCTCAAGATCGTCTTCCTGTCGCGTCCGAGTGCGTGATGCTGAAGCGTAGCGGCGACGGTTCGCGGAGCGCCGAGCCGATCGGCGTTTCCGGACGATCGGCGCAGATCCGACAGGTTGACCCCCCTGGACGGAGCGGCGCTTCAATCGATTCGCGGCCGCTCCCGGGATTTGACTCGCTATCGATACATTCGCGAGCGCCTTTCGGTCGTCCGGGCCGGTACCGTTTCACGACCCCGCGGGTGGGTGGATTTGGCGGGGGGCGAATAGAGAAGTGCCAGATACGAACCCGGAGCGCAGGGCGCCGGCACTCAGCTCCGATCAGCGGCTCAGATTGGTGCAGCCGCGCAACCCGCGCCAGCTCGCAAGCGCGGCGCTGCGGGCGCTTCCATTCAGCGGCGTGGGCGAGCCGCCGACGATCCGCGCCGGTATCCACTTGTAGCCGTCGATGCGCCGGCCGGTGACGGTCACTTCCAACGCGCCGGTGGTGATGCTCTCGATCGAGTTCTGCGAGTACCAGACGAAGTTGCCGAGCCCGTAGGCGACGAACGCCTTGCCACGCCTGCCCGCTCCCTGTAGGCGATGCGCATGCGAGCCGACCACGATGTCGGCGCCGGCCGAGATCAGCTTGCGCGTGATCTCGTACTGCGCACTGGTCGGACAGCTCAATCGCTCGCTGCCGAAGTGGAGGTAGACGACGACAGTGTCAGACACCTTGCGCGCCGACTTGACCGCGGCAACGAGACGACCGACGTCGTAGGCCGAGGCGAGCCCGGGCTTGTTCGCGCCGGCCGTCCAGGAGGCGATCAGGTTCGAGTCGATCACCTGGCTGGCGCCCAGGATCGCTATCCGCTGGCCCTTGATCGTGACCCGGTAGGGCGCGTAAGCCTGAGCAGCGTTCGAACCACCGCCCACGAGCGGGAAGTGGTAGCGCTTGGCATAGCGGAGCGTGTCGAGGAAGGAGGTCAGGCCGTAGTCGATGCCGTGGTTGTTGGCGACCGTGGCCAGGTCGACGCCACCCGACTTGAGCGCGCGGAAGGCCGAGGGCGGGGCTCGGAAGGTGTAGTCCTTGCCGGCAATCGGCGCGCCGCGGTAGCTGACCGTGGTCTCGAGGTTGACCATGGCCAGATCGGACTTGTTGAACACGGGCGCGATGGCCGACATGACCGAGGTCGGGTTGGCGTTCAGTTTGCTGCGTACGATGCCCTCGAAGTGGACGTCACCGCCGAAGGCGAGCGTAACGGCACTACCGCTTCCCAGCCGTCCGCGCGTAGTGGTTTTCGGCGCTTCGGTGGTGCTTGTGGTGGTGGCTGCGCTGGTGGTGGTCGTACCGGTGGTGGTCGTACCGGTGGTGGTCGTACCGGTCGTGGTCGTGTCGGTCGAGGTCGTGTCGGCCGCCGCCGCGGCGCGTCCTCCCAGGGCGCCGCTGAAGGCAAGACCGGCAAGAAAGGCCAGGGCAAACAGCGCAAGGAATGCGAGGAAGCCGACGCGGCGGCGGCGGCGCACGAGCCGACGCTTCGCCTCGCGCCTCAGCCGGCGTTCGTCCGAGCTCAGCGGTGTCACCGTCGGAGGCCGCCCGAAGAAGCGCTATGGAGTAGCTGTGAAGGCATCGAAGAGACTCAAGTCGGGTACTCGGATCTATAAAGGTAGTACGTGCCGGAGCTTCTCGCTTCCTTCTTCGGCCCGCCTCGAGCGGTGAGAACCGTTGGTACCTCGCTCGCGAACCTCGAACGACACGGTACTACCCTGTAACACACGTGAGAGTCTCCAAGCACGGCCTGCGCAAGTTGGGACGCCGTTCGATCGGCGTGGTGATCGGGCTGGTCTTCGTGGTTGCGACCTTCTTCTTCGTACTGCCGAGGATCGCCACCTACAACGACGTTTGGCACGTGCTTCAGGGCCTATCCTGGCCCGAGATAGCGCTCCTGATCGTGGCGGTCGTGCTCAATCTCGCCACCTTCGCGCCGACCTGGATGGTCGCCTTGCCACACCTCGGCTACCGCCGAGCTTTCGTCGTCACCCAGGCCTCGACCGCTTCGACCTACGTTGCGCCCGGCGGCCCGACGGTGGGCATCGCCATCTCGGTGGCGATGCTCAAGGGTTGGGGCTTCACGTCGCAGAGCATCGCTCGCGCCGCCACGATCACCGGCGTCTGGAACCAACTGGCTCTGTTCGGCTTTCCGGTGCTGGCGCTTTCCCTCCTGACGCTCGAAGGCGGGACGAACCCGCTCCTGCAGACGTTCGCCCTGGTCGGGCTGGCCTGCTTCTGCGTCTTCGCCGGAGGTTTCGCGCTCGGGCTGACGAGTAAGCGAGTCGCGCGCAAGGCCGGCGATCTCGCGGCGCGCGTCGCCACCTTCCTGTTGCGACTCGTGCGGCGCGGTCCCGCTCGCTTCGACGGCTCCTCTTTCGTCCGCTTCCGCGGCGACACCGTCGGCTTGATCGCGCGGCGCTGGCACCTGCTCACGCTCTGGACACTGGCCGGTCAGCTGACCGTCTTCCTCGTCCTGCTGGTCAGCCTGCGCGTGCTCGGAGTCGACAGCGGTCAGGTCGATCTGGTTGAGGCCTTCGCCGCCTTCTCGATCGCCCGCCTGGCCCAGTCGCTACCGCTCACGCCGGGCGGCGTCGGCGTCGTCGAGCTGGGCCTGGTCGCGATGCTTACCGGCTTCGGCGGCTCGAACGCGGGGGTCGTAGCGGCTGTGCTCCTCTTCCGTTTCCTCACGCTCGCGCCGACCCTGGTGCTCGGACTGATCGCCGCCTTGACCTGGCGTCGCCAGCGCCCTAACGAACCAATCGGCGAGCCGGCTTTACCGGGCGAATCGCGCCCTGAATAAGTCCTCGACGGCTCTGTTAGGGTGAGAAATGTCCCCCGGTGTTTCGGGTAGAGAAAGGGAGTGAAAGACTCCTAAAGCGGCGACGGGGAGAGACGGTGCCAGACGGTCGAGCAGAAGACGCCAGCGCCGCGGAGATAACCGCCTACAGCCGTTTGCGCATCTGGAATGGCTCGCTGGCGGTGCTGCACGCCGCTCAGGCGGCTGTCATCCTCGCCCTCTCGACCTCCTTCACGCTGCCGATAACGATCAGCTTCCTCGCAGGCCCGCCGGGCACAAAGCCGAGCACGAACACCATCTACGACCTGCCCATCGGGCCTATGGTGGCGATCTTTCTGCTTCTAGCCGCGCTCGATCACGCACTCGTAGCGGCGCCGCGCATCCACCACTGGTACGAGCGCAACCTGGCAATCGAGCGTAACCCGGCGCGCTGGTGGGAGTACTCGCTCAGCGCCTCGCTGATGATCGTGCTGATCGCGATGCTCACTGGTATCAGCGACCTGGCGGCCCTGATCGCCCTGTTTGGGGTGAACGCGGCGATGATCATGTTCGGGGCGGCTATGGAGCGTGCGAATCGACCCGGGCGACCGGCGATCTGGCCTCCGTTCGTCTTCGGCTCGATCGCCGGGGCGGTGCCCTGGATCGCGATCGCTATCCAGATCGGCTACTCGCAGAACCAGACCGGAAACGTGCCGGGCTTCGTCTTCGCCATCTTCGTATCGCTCTTCATCCTCTTCAACAGCTTCGGGGCGAACATGCTCTTGCAGTACAAGCGCGTCGGGCCCTGGCGCAACTACCTCTTCGGTGAGCGCGCGTACCTGGTGCTCTCGCTGGTCGCCAAGAGCCTGCTGGCCTGGCAGATCTTCGCCTCCACGCTTGTCTGATGAACGCGATCGTCATCTCATTCCTGGTCACCCTCGGCGTGAATGCGGTCTTCTTCGCCTTCGCCGCGATTCGTAAGACCGACATCGTCACCGACCTCTCCTACAGCCTCTCGTTCGCGGTTCTGGCGCTCGCGCTTCCATACATCGGAGCGCACAAGCCGGTTCAGCTGGTCGCCTCGATGATGGTCCTCCTCTGGGCGTTCAGGCTGGGTGGCTATCTGTTCGGGCGCATCCTGCGGATCAAGGTCGACCACCGCTTCGATGAGATGCGGGATAAGCCGCTTCGTTTCGCCCGTTTCTGGCTCTTACAGGCGATCTCGGTGGCCGTGATCATGCTGCCGGTCTCCTATCTGCTCGGTCGAGAGAGCACTCCCGACTTCGGGCTCTGGGCCGTCGTCGGGGCCGGAATCTGGCTAGTCGGACTCGCGATCGAAGCCGTCAGTGACGCCCAGAAATCGGCCTTCAGGGGAGCTGAGAAGAACCGCGGGCACTTCATCTCGAGCGGTCTTTGGCGCTACTCGCGCCATCCCAACTACTTCGGCGAGCTGCTCGTCTGGTGGGGGCTTTTCGTCTACGCGGTTCCGTTCCTCGACGGAGCGGCCTTCGTTACGGTGATCGGGCCCGTCTTCCTCACCCTGCTGCTGCTCTTCGTGAGCGGCATTCCGCTGCTGGAGAAAAGCGCCGAGGCCAAGTATGGCGGCGATCCCGCCTACCTCGAGTACAAGCGGCGTACGAGCATTTTGCTGCCTCTGCCGCCGCGCGGCTAGCGGCGATCCGGCTCCCGCTACTCCTGCATCGAGACGACGGCGGTGGTTCCGCGACCGGCATGCAAAGCCAGCACCGGAGAGATCTCCTCGATGTAGAGCGGCGGAAAGCCCAGCTCCTGCTCGAGTTGCTCGGCGAGGTACTTGCCGGCGTCGAGATCGTGCCCGTGCACGACGGCGTAACAGCGGAGCGGGCTCTCGGCATGGCGGCGCGCAACCATCGAGACGATCTTGGCCACGTTCCGTCGCTCGCTGAAGGCTTTGCCGAATCGAAACGCCTTGCCCTCGTCGTCGACCGAGATGATCGGCTTCAGATTGAGCGCCTTGCCGATCACGCCCGCCACGGGCTTGATCCGTCCTCCCTTGACGAAGTATTCGAGCGTGTGCACGTTGACCAGGATCTGAGCCTTGCCGATGTAGCTGTCGATCTCGCTCACGACCTCGTCGTGGCTCCTGCCCGCGGCGACCGCCTCGGCGGCTCGCAGCACGATCAGACCGAGCGAGCCGGAGATCTGCCGCGAATCGACCACCGAGATCTTCTGGGCGCCGGCAAGCGCCCGCGCCGCCTGCGCGCTCGTGCTCGCCGTCCCGCTCAGCCCGCCGGAAACGTGAATGGCGATGACCGATTCGTAGTAGGTCGCGAGGTAGGAGAAGATGCGGCTGAAGAGGCCGCCCGAGGGCTGCGACGAGGTCGGGAACTGCGGCGAGCGATCGGCCAGATCGAAGAACTGCTCGGAGTCGATCGTCAGCTTGTCCAGGTACTCGTTCTCGCCGGCGATGATGTGCAGCGGCACGACCTGGATCTGGTACCGGTCGATCAGCTCGCGTGGCAGATCGCAGGTCGAGTCGGTGACGATGGCGATCGGATACTTGCGCCGGTGGGCGACCTCGAACTGCAGGAGCATGTCGTCGACCTTCTGCTGCACGACCCGCCCCGTTGAGGTCAGCGAGGCGAACACCTGAGCCGGCTGATCGGTGTGGATGTGGATGCGCACCTGCTCGCCCGTTCCGGCGACGATCAGGCTGTCGCCGAACGGCTCGAGGCTGCTCCGAAGCAGCTCGCGATCGATCGCCGGCCCCGCGATCAGCGCCTCGGTGCAGTAGCGGAAGCGCACCTCGCCGCTTTCGTGCAACTCGATCTTGTCGCCTAACGAGAGCTTGTGCGATCCCATTCTGCGTGCCAGGAAAGGAGCCTTGACTTTGCCGTTGATGAAGCGCTCGGCGCCGGCGATGAACTCCACGAAGCCGCTCGCGCCGGCGTCAACCACCCCTGCCGCCTTCAGCTGGGGAAGCATCTCGCGCGTCTTCTCCAGCGAGTCGGCCAGCGCCGGCCCGGCCTTACGCAGCAGCTCGGCAATCGACTGAGCCGAATCGGACTCCCGGTGCAGCGCCTCGGCCCAGACGCTCATGACCGTGAGCATCGTCCCCTCTTTCGGCCTCGTGACGGCCTCGTAGGCGCGGCGGCGGGCGTTCTCCGCGGCATGCACGAAGCGCCCCTTGGCCACTTTGGGCGCGTCCCGGAAAGCCTCCGAAAGCCCGCTCAGGAACTGGGCGAAGATGATGCCGGAGTTACCGCGCGCTCCGACCAGGGCCGCGTCGGCGATCGAGGACATCGTCTCCCCCGCCGAGTCCGATACCTCCGCCGACTCGAGCGCGTAAGACAGCGTCGTGGCGATGTTGGTGCCGGTGTCGCCGTCCGGCACCGGAAAAACATTGATCTTGTTCAGGTAGTCCTGCCTGCGCTGAACTCGGTGCAGCCCGGCCAGGAGCGCCTCGAACAGCTGGTGGCCGTCGAGCGTCTTGGTTGTCTTGGCGGTCTTGCGCATCGTGTGGCCGGGAGCGTAGCGCTATGCGGGGCGTTGAGGGGGACACCCGGCCGACGACCGGCGCGGGAGTTCTCGCTGCGTGCTCAAATCGACCCGTCCGAGACGAACTCGCGACTCCTGCGCAGTAGCCCTTTCCCGCGGCCGCCGGACGGACTACTTGCCCGCCGCTCGCTTCTCGGCGCGTTTCTCCTTGAGCGTCTTCTGCGGCGCTTTCTTCGCCAGCTTCTTCGGCTTCTCCGAACCCTTCATCGTCCCTCCGGCCGTCGATGACTTTGGAGAGAGATTAGCCGAGGCGCAGGCCGTCACCCATCTCGCCGGGGGATCGAAAGCTTCGTCCTGAGCGAACAGACAAGCGGCCGAGCAGCGCCCGGAGAATGGCTATCAACCCGCGACCGACAGGCGTAAGATCGCTGCGAGGTTCTGCAGAAAACCCTTGTTTATAGGAGGTACCTGTGCATATCTTCAGAAGCGTGTCTACGAACGCCAGGCGCCGGGCCCTGTTACTCGTAGCGCTAGTGCTGGCGCTGGCCGCCGTCGGCGCTGCGGTTGCGGCGAGCGCGAGCACCACTTACAAGGGCACAACCAAGCAGAAGGAAAAAGTCACCTTGCGCGCGACGGCCACGAAGGCGCTCTCGTTCAAGGCCTCGCCCAACGTTCTCTGCGGCTCCGCAGTCACGGGCAACAGCAAGCTCGTTCTCTACGCCGTCTCGCTGAAAACCCCCGGCAAGATAACGAACGGGCGCTTCACGATGACCTTCAAGGGCGAGAGCAGCACCACGATCAGCGTTACCGGGCGCATCTCAGGCAGCTCGGCCAGCGGCAAGCTCAATATCCAGTTCTCGAAGACAATCGGCACCACCTCGACCGGGCTGCTGGACATCGCCGCCTGCCAGCTCAAGACGACCTGGACGGCCAAGAAGGGATAACGGCAAGCAACACAGTTCAGTTCTCCGGAGCGCAACGGCCGGTGCCGGGAGTAGGTACAAGACGCCGTTCTTTTCCTGCCGGTTCGCGGATTTGGCCGCTACGCTCCCCAGCGAGATGACCGGCACCCCCGAGCGGAAGCTCCTGACCCGCCTGATGTGGCTGTCGATCGCCGCCGCCCTGGTGACGATCAGCATGAAGACGGTGGCCTGGCGGCTGACCGGGTCGGTCGGGTTGCTCTCCGATGCCATCGAGTCGTTGGTCAACCTGCTGGCGGCGATCGTGGGGCTGATCATGATCCTCTGGGCGACGCATCCGGCCGACGAGGAGCACGCCTACGGACATGAGAAGGCCGAGTACTTCGCCGCCGGCGCGGAGGGGATGTTCATCCTCGGCGCGGCGATATCGATCATCTGGGTGGCGGTGGGACGGCTGCTCCATCCGGCGGCGCTGGAGTCGGTAGGGCTGGGACTGGCCGTCTCGATCGCGGCTTCGCTCGTCAATCTGGGCGTGGCGACGGTGTTGATCCGTTCCGGGCGCCGGCACCGCTCGATCACCATCGAGGCGGACGGACGTCATCTGATGACCGACGTAATCACTTCGGTTGGCGTGGTCATCGGGGTGCTCGCGGTTGCAATCAGCGGCTGGCGCGCACTCGATCCGCTGATCGCCATCGCGGTCGCGATCAACATAGTCTTCACCGGCGTGCGCCTCATCCGCCGCTCCGGCGCGGGCCTGATGGACCGCTCACTGCCGCCCGAGGAACTAGCTCTGATCGAGACCGCGCTCGCTCCTTACCGCGACGACGGAATCGCCTTCAAGATGCTGCGGACGCGACAATCGGGCCGCCGCTCGTTCGTCTCGCTCGACGTGCTCGTACCCCCCGGTTGGACGGTCGCGCGCGGGCACGCTCTGCTCGAGCGAATCGAGGGAGACATCGAAAGCGCGCTTCCGCAAGCCTCGGTGGCGACTCACCTGGAGCCCGCGCCCGAAGATGCCGGAACGAAGCCGCCGCCCGACCGCCCGACCCGCCCGCGGCACAGACGGAGCAATCGCCCAGCCGAGCGCTGATCGGGCCCACGGCTCGGGCAGGTTCCCCGCAGGCGATCACCCGGTTCCGCGATGTTCGCACCGGATGCCCGGCCTCCGAGGCTATGATGGCGCGCTATGCGTGCCCACTTTCGTCCGTTCGCGGGCCTCCTTCTCGGCGGTCTGCTGACCCTGGTGCTAATCGGCGCCGTTTCGGTCGAAGCCGCGGCGCGCGCCCCCTCTGCAAAGCTCACCGTCAGCATCAGCGAGACGCCGTTTGCACCGAACGAGGTCGATACGGTTCTGGTAGGCGTCCACTTTCCCGGCAAGAGCAGCGGCTTTTCTTATCGCATCTCACGTCGGAGCGGATCGCACTGGCTCCTTCTCCGCAGCGTTTCCCGCTCGGGCAGCTTCAGCGGCACACGCAGCATGTCGATGCTCAAGCTGTACGGCAGGAAGCCGATCGCAATCGGCCGCTACCGCGTCGATCTCAGCGCCGGAGGTAAGAGCGCCGGCGTCGAGTTCGTGGTCGTCAAGGCCCTCAAGACGGCGACCGTCGCGGTCAGCGCCGGAAGCGCTCACAGTTGCGCACTCGTCTCGGGCGGCAGAGTCAAGTGCTGGGGAGACAACCACCTGGGAGCGTTCGGCGACCGCTCGACGACCTCCAGCACCACCCCCGTCGCGGCCAGCGGAATCGCGAACGCCAAGGCCGTCAGTACCGGCGCCTTCTTCACCTGCGCCCTCCTCCCTCTAGGGAAGATCAAGTGCTGGGGGGACAACTCGAACGGCAAGCTCGGCGCCGGGCCGCACTATCCGCCCGCAAGCTCGATCCCGATCCCGGTCGGCGGGATCGCCCACGCGGTCGCGATCAGCTCGGGTGCCGACCACTCCTGTGCCCTACTCGCGGGCGGCACGGTCAGATGCTGGGGTCGCAACAACTCCGGCGATATCGGCAGTGGCGCCAAGAGCTCGAACCCGGTTCCGGTCGCTGTCCGCGGTATCACAAGCGCGACCTCGATCAGCGCCGGTTACCGGCACAACTGCGCCGTACTCGGCAGCGGGAAGGTCGCCTGCTGGGGAAACAACAAGTACGGTCAACTCGGCAACGGCAAGACCCGCACCAGCAAAGTCTCGGTCACGGTTCGTGGCGTCAGCAAGGCCGTAGCAGTCAGCGCCGGTAACGACCACAGCTGCGCCGTCCTGCGCGACCACTCGATCAGGTGCTGGGGACTGGCGGCGAGCGGTCAGCTGGGCGACGGATCGCTCGACCACGGCCATGCCGATTCATCCGGATTCGACTTCAGCACGGCGCCGGTCAAGGTCAAGGGAATCACCACCGCCACCGCTGTCGTCGCCGGTAGCGGCTTCAGCTGCGCTCGGCTTTCCAACAAGCAACTCCGCTGCTGGGGCTCGAACGTCGACGGGGAGCTCGGCAACGGTGCCGTCACGAGCAGCTCGGTTCCGGTCGCCGTAAGCGAAATCACGACCGCCACAGCGCTCAGCGCCAGCGCCGGTTCCCGCAGCGCGGGTCACAGCTGTGTGCTCCTCTCGGGTGGCACGGTCAAGTGCTGGGGCTCCAACCAGTACGGCGAGCTTGGAAGTAAGAGTCAGAACTACAGCACGACACCGGTCGTCAGCTCGGTCGTGAACGCCACCAGGCTCGCTGCCGGGGACACCCACAGCTGCGCGCTGCTGACCGGCGGCGCGGTCGTTTGCTGGGGCGGCAACGGGAACGGTCAGCTCGGCGACGGAACGGCAAGCGACAGCTTGGCGCCGGTCAGAGTCAAGGCCGTCGGCGGCGCCGGCGATCTGGCGAACGCGACGACGATCAGCGTTGGCTCCCAGCACAGCTGCGCGCTGCTCAGCGGCGGAGGCGTCGTCTGCTGGGGAGCCAACGCGAACGGCCAGCTCGGTGACGGAACGACGACCTCGAGCTCGATACCGGTCACGGTCAAGGCCGTCGGCGGCGCCGGCGACCTGTCTGGGGTCACGGCGATCGGCGCCGGTTACCAGCACAGTTGCGCGCTGCTCAGCAGCGGCGCCGTTGTCTGTTGGGGTAACAACACGAGCGGCCGGCTAGGTGACGGAACACTGACCTCGAGCTCGACGCCGGTCACGGTCAAGGCCGTCGGCGGCGCGAGCGATCTGGCGGGCGTCACCGCGATCAGCGTTGGCTACCAGCACAGCTGCGCGCTGCTCATCAGCGGTGCGGTGAACTGCTGGGGTGGTAACGCAAACAGCCAGCTCGGAGACGGAACGGCGAGCGACAGCCTGACGCCGGTCGCCGTCAAAGCCGTCGGCGGCAGCGATGTCCTGTCCGGCGTGATATCGATCGGCGCCGGCTACCAGCACAGCTGCGCTCTGCTCGCCGGCGGCACGATCGACTGTTGGGGCAACAACGCGAACGGTCAGCTCGGAGACGGAACGACGACCGTCCGGCAAACGCCCGTTGCCGTCACCGGGGTCGGCGGTGGCGGCGGTCTCTCCGGCGTGAGCTCGCTCGGCGTCGGCTATCAGCACACCTGTGCCCTGCTGTCGGGCGGTACGGTCGACTGTTGGGGCAGCAGCGCAAACGGCCAGCTCGGAGACGGGGCGATCAGCGATCGAACGACACCGGTCAAGGTCAAGGGCCTTGGCGGCACGGGCGATCTCTCGGGCGTTTCGGCCATCAGCCCCGGCTATCAGCACACCTGCGCGCTGATTACCGGGGGAACAGTGGACTGCTGGGGCAGCAACGCAAAGAGCCAACTCGGCGGCGGCGAGCTTGCCTACAACTCGCTGCCGGCCGCAGTCGTCGGGCTTCCCTAGCTTCGAGCCCGCCAGCTCTGCTCGGCGGCCAGCCCCTCTCGGTCGCCGCTGCTTCGACGCTGCTGCCGGCTGTCCTCAGCTCGCCCGGCGAGAAAGCCGGTATCTGGCGCCGTAGTGCTTCTCGCACCGGCGGCGACGATCGATCGCTAGGATCGTTCCCGATGATCGCCTTTGTTTACTGGTATCTGCTGCCCGTCTTCATTCTGCTCTTCCTCGTCTTGCTGCTCGGCGTCTTCGCCATCCTGAGCAGGATCAAGGGTGGCCGCTACATGCGCCCGATCGTGGCCTGGATGATGAAAGTCCCACTGCTCGGGCGCGGCCTGAGGAGTCTCTCGGAATCTGCCATGGAGCGCTCCAACCCCCAACTGGCAAGCGCAATCAAGAAGCTCGAGCGGGCCGGCGCGATGCATGATCCGCAGCGAATGCAGAAGGCCCTGTCGCTACTGACCTCCGCAGAGCGACGCGCCTGGATGGAGGCCGCCGACCAACAGCAGCAAAGCTCCGGCTCGGAGGTGTCCAACAGGCAGATACGGCGCCAGTTCGAGCGCCGGGGCTTGCAGCAAAAAAGCAGCAAGGACAAGGCGAAGGAAAAGAAGAACAAGAAAAAGAAGACGGGTAAGGTCGAGGAAGAGCGTCGCAATCCTCACCCCCGCAAGCGAAGCAAGTCGAATCGCCGCCGCGGCCGCTAGAGCTCCGCTCGCAGCCCGCTCATCGCTCGACTCTCAACGTTGTAGTAGCGCCACGGCCTGGGCGGCCAGACCCTCGCCGCGACCCGTGAACCCGAGCCCGTCGCTCGTCGTGGCCCGAACGGTTACGCACCCCGGCTCCACGGCGAGCGCTTCTGCCAGACGCTCTTGCATCTGCGGGCGCAGGCTCGCGATGCGCGGCTCTTCTCCGACGAGAACGCAGTCGGCGTTGACCAGCGCCCAGCCGGCGGCGCGCACGTCGCCGTAAGCACGGGCGAGCAGATCGAGCGAGTCGGCGCCCTGCCAGCGCTCGTCGCCGGAGGGGAAGAGCGAGCCGATGTCGCCTAGCCCGGCCGCGCCGAGCAAGGCGTCGATCAGGGCGTGGACGATCACGTCACCGTCGGAGTGACCGACGAGCCCGCGCGGATGATCGATCGCGACGCCACCCAGTACCAGCGGCACGCCCGGCGCGAAGGCATGCGCATCCAGGCCGAGGCCGATCCTGAGCTCGCCCGTCATCGTCGTTCCTCGGACAGCCAGCGCTCGATCAGGGCCAGATCGTCGCTCGTGGTCACCTTGTGCAGGCGCCGGTCGCCTTCGACCCAGAGAACGCTGCCGCCTTGCCGCTCGACCAGCGTCGAGCAGTCGGTGACGTCGTCGTGCTCGCCTGCGTAGGCGGCGCGAAGCGCCTCGGCACGAAAGGCCTGCGGCGTCTGAACGGCGACGAGCGAGCCGCGCTCGAGCGTCTCGACCACGCGCTCGTTCTCGACTCGCTTGACCGTGTCGGGGAGCGGGAGCGCCGGAACGACGGCGTCCCAACCCTGATCGCGCTCGAGCGGCTCCAGCACTCGGCGCAGCACCTGGCGCCCAGCAGTGGACGAGCAGCATCGTGTACGAGCACGAGCGGGGCATCGGCGGGGACCTCCGCCAGGCCCAGGCTCACGCTCTCGGCGCGGCTCTTGCCGCCACGCACCACCGCGCTGACCTTGTCGCAGCCGAGCTCTTCCGAAAGCAGGATGGCAGCCTCCTCCCAGCCGGGCGGCGCCGCCACGACCAGACCGGCGATCAGATCGCAATCGTCGAGCCGCTGCAGGCTCTCGGCCAGAAGTGGTCGTCCGCCGAGCGCCGCGAAGGCCTTGGGGCGCGTCCGGGCGAGCCGCTTCCCCGCTCCCGCGGCGCAAACGACCGCCCACGCCGACGCGCTCGTCACAGTCGATCCGTGAGTCGCCGTCGCGCCGACAGCGAACGGACCGCCGCTAGACCGAGGCTACTACCGCCTCTGGCTTGCTCGCGCTCGCTCGCGACGCCTTCTTGCCGTTCCTGGCCAGCACGTTCTCCAGCCATACGGCTGCCTCTTCCTCGTTCAAGTCGAGCGCGTACATCAGCTCGCTGGAAAGTATCTTCTTCGCCTTGACGAACATCTGCTTCTCGCCGGTCGAAAGTCCCTTCTCGAAATCGCGCAGCGAGAGGTTCTGTACGACTTCCGACAGCTCGAGGATGTCGCCCGTCTTCATCTTGTCGCGGTTGTGCTTGAAGCGGCGGTTCCAGTTCTTCGGCATCTCGGTCTTGCCCGCCGTGAGCGCGACGATGACACTGTCGATCTCGGCCTCTTCGATCACCGGGCGCAATCCGACTCGTTCGGCGTTCTCACTGGGAACCTGGACCGTCATGTCGTTGTGAAGAATCCGAATCGTCAGGTACTCACGCTTCTGACCCAGTACCGTGCGCATCTCCTTCTCGACCACCGTCCCCGCACCGTGATGCGGGTACACGACTTTCTCGCCAACCTCAAACAAAAGCGACACTTCCTTTCGAGCTGTGTTCGCGAAAAGGCCGGCGGGCTTTGCTGATCCGCCGGCTGTCTACCGCTTGATGATAGCAAAAAACGCTGGAAAACGCACGTTTTCAGGTGATCTTGACAAGAAATCCCTGCTCAGACAGCGTTTCGAATTCGTGACTCGTCTGACGACGCCGATCTGCTGCTCAGGCAGGCGGCTCGGCTCCTTCAGGCTGCGAGTCGAGCCCGAGAGCCAATGCCTTGTCTAGCCTGGCGACCTCGATCAGACTTCAGTCCGCCGCCGTCCTTGACGCTTGCCCTGGCAGACGAGAATGCACTCCAATCCCAGCTTGGCGCACTCGCCCGCGCGGCGCTCGCCCTGGGTCGCCGAGCGCAGCCGTCCGGTCAAACCGATCTCGGCGAAGGCCGCCAGCCCCGGACGCACCGGTACGCCCCGCGCCGCCGAGGCGATGGCCAGCGCGATCGCCAGGTCGGCGCCGGGCTCCTCGATGCGCACGCCGCCGGCGACGTTGACGAACACGTCGGCCTGCCCGAGCGCCAGGCGCGCGTGACGCGAGAGCACCGCCACGATCATCGCCAGGCGCTTCGGGTCGACGCCGGTGCCGACCCGGCGCGGCAGGGCCAATTCGCTCCGTGCCACGAGCGCCTGAATCTCGAGCAGGATCGGCCGCGAGCCCTCGAGCGCGCAGGCCACCGCGGCGCCGACCTCACCGGGCGCCGAGCGCCCGAACAGCGCCGAGGGATCGGGGATTCCGACCAGCCCGGTGGAGGTCATCTCGAAGACGCCGAGCTCGTTGGTCGAACCGAAGCGGTTCTTGGTCGCGCGCAGGATGCGGTGCTCGTGGTAGCGGTCGCCCTCGAACTGCAGCACGCAGTCGACCAGGTGCTCGAGCACGCGCGGCCCCGCCACGGCGCCGTCCTTGGTCACATGCCCGACGAGGAAGACGGTGATGCCACTCTCCTTGGCCAGTCGCATAACGCGCGAAGCCGCCTCGCGCACCTGCGCCACCGAGCCCGGCGCCGAGCCCAACTGAGAGGAGTAAAGAGCCTGCACCGAATCGATCACGCAGACCTCGGGGCGCTCGCGCTCCAGCGTCTCGCAGACCACCTCCAGCTCGGTCTCGGCCAGGATCTCGATCTTGCCCGCCCCGCCCAGCCGCTCGGCCCTGAGCTTGACCTGTGCCGCCGACTCCTCGCCCGAGACCAGCAGGCTGCGGCGCTTTTCGGCGATCGAGCGCAGCGCGGCCAGTAGCAGCGTGGACTTGCCGATCCCGGGCTCGCCGCTCACGAGCACGAGCGAGGACGGAACGAGCCCGCCGCCGAGCACGCGATCCAGCTCGGGCACCCCGGTCGGGATGCGGTCGCGCTCGTTTGCCTCGACCTCGACCAGGCGCAGCAGCGGCCGTTGCACGCGCGGCGCGCTTGCGGGGAGTCTTTCGACTGCTTCCTCGCTCAGCGTGCCGTAGCTCTCACAGCTCGGGCAGCGCCCGAGCCAGCGCCCGGTCGAGTAGCCGCACTCCGTGCAGAAGAACTGAACAGCCGTCTTTGCCACGTTGCGAGTCTACGCACGGTTGCAGACGGCGACTGTGCTGATTTCGTCTCTTCTCGCGGCCCCGCCGCGTCACTCGGTCGGCACGCCTAAACGCCGCGGTGCCTGGCACCGCGCGGAACGAGGAAGCACGGTACCGGGAGAAGACGCCGCGAAATGTGTCAACTTTGCGCGAAGGCGGAATTCACCCGCTCACACGCTAGTTCTCTGGGCTACTCAGGTCCCGTTTACTCCGAGTTCTGCCCGTCGTAGTCCGGGGAGTCGGCCTCGGCCTCAGCCTTGGTCGCGCGCACTACCCCGTCCTTGTGATGCGCCGGCGAGTAGATCGTGTACATCTTCAGCGCCTCGCTGCTCGAGACGTTGATGACGTTGTGCTCGGCTCCGGCCGGGACGACGATCGCCGAGCCGTCCGCAACCTCGTACTCGTTGCCGTCGATGACGACGCGACCCTGGCCCGACTCGAAGCGGAAGAACTGGTCGTTCTCTTCGTGAACCTCCAGCCCGATTTCCTCGTTCGGCTTCAGGCTCATCAGGACGAGCTGACTGTGAGTGTGGGTGTAGAGGACCTGACGAAAGTTGTCGTTCTGCAGGGTCAGCTGCTCGATGTTGCCGTTGAATCCCTTCATACCGTCCTCCAGTAGCTTCGCATTCGCTCGGATCTCGAGCTGCTCTTACAGCCTAATTGCCGCGCGTCGTCCGGATTAAACGGGGACTCCTTACGCTAGCGCCGGCTCCTTCTCGTCAGCGGTCTTCTCAGCCCGATCGAGACGAAGGACGTCCGCGGTTCGGTGATTCGGAGCTTCGCAACCCGCTTCGTCGGTGCCGTAGCAGCCGACGGCCGCTATTCCGCGCCGGCGCTCTTCTCGGGCTCTTCGTCGCCGTCGCCGTCGCGGGCGTCGCTGGAGACGACGACTTTCTCGGGCTCTTCGTCGAGCACGGGCTCGGGCCCGGGGATGATCTTGATCTCGACCTCCTCGGTACCGCCCTTCTTCCGATCGACTATCAGCGTGGCGCCCGGCATCAGCTCGGCGCCGAGCACGAAGTCGGCCAACGGGTCCTCGATCAGGCGCTGGATTGCCCGGCGCAGCGGCCGCGCCCCCATGGCCGGATCGAAGCCCTGCTCGACCAGTAGATCCTTGGCCTTGTTGGTCAGCTCGATCGTCACCTTGTGCACAGCCATCTGCTCGCGCAGGCGGCGCAGCATCAGATCGATGATCTGCTTGATCTCCGACTTCTCGAGCTTGTGGAAGACGATCACCTCGTCGATGCGGTTCAGCAGCTCGGGCCGGAAGACCTTCTTCAGCTCGCTCGTGACACGCCCCTTCATGTCATCGTAAGAGAGGCCGGCGTCGTCGGAAGTCGAAAAGCCGAGCGATTGGTTCTTGGAGATCTGAGCGGCACCGAGGTTCGAGGTCATGATCACGATCGTGTTGCGGAAGTCGACCTTGCGCCCCTGCGAGTCGGTCAGCTTCCCGTCCTCGAGGATCTGCAAGAGGATGTTGAAGACGTCGGGGTGGGCCTTCTCGACCTCGTCCATCAGCAGCACCGAGTAAGGCTTGCGCCGCACCGATTCGGTCAGCTGGCCGCCCTCGTCGTAACCGACGTAGCCCGGAGGTGAGCCGACCAGCCGCGACACGGAGTGCTTCTCCATGTACTCCGACATGTCGACCTGGATCATGGCCTCCTCGTCGCCGAACAGGAACTCGGCCAGGGTGCGCGCCAGCTCGGTCTTGCCGACGCCCGAGGGCCCCAGGAAGATGAACGAGCCGGTCGGGCGCTTGGGATCCTTGATGCCGGCGCGAGCGCGCCTGATCGCCTTGGAGACCGCCTCGATCGCCGGGTGCTGGCCGATCACGCGCTTGTGCAACTCGTCCTCCATGCGGACGAGCTTCTGCGACTCGGCCTCGGTGAGCTTGAAGACGGGGATGCCGGTCCACATCGAGACGATGTCGGCGATCTCTTCCTCGCCGATCTCGGGTTGTTCGGCCGCGTCCGCTTCGTCGCGCCAGGATTCCTCCAGCTCTTTACGCTTCTGGCTCAGCTTGCGCTCCTTGTCCCTGAGCGCCGCCGCCTTCTCGAACTCCTGCGCCTCGATCGAGGCCTCCTTCTCCTTGCGCACGGTCTCGATCTCTTCCTCGAGCTCGCGGTAGCGCGGAGGCGCGCTCATCGTCTTGATGCGCATGCGCGAGGCGGCCTCGTCGATCAGGTCGATCGCCTTGTCGGGCAGGTGACGATCTTGGATGTAGCGGTCGGCTAGCTGAGCGGCGGCATCGAGCGCGTCGTCGGAGATCTTGCAGCGGTGGTGCGCCTCGTAGCGGTCGCGCAGACCGCGCAGGATCTGGATCGTGTCGTCGACAGAGGGCTCGTCGACGCGAATCTGCTGGAAGCGCCGTTCGAGCGCAGCGTCGCGCTCCAGGTACTTGCGGTACTCGTCGAGCGTGGTGGCGCCGATCGTCTGCAGCTCACCGCGCGCCAACGCCGGCTTGAGAATCGAGGCCGCGTCGATCGCGCCCTCGGCTGCGCCCGCGCCGACGAGATTGTGCAGCTCGTCGATGAACAGGATGATGTCGCCCCGCTGGCCGATCTCCTTCATGACCTTCTTCAGGCGCTCCTCGAACTCGCCGCGGTACTTCGAGCCGGCCACCAGCGCCGCCAGGTCGAGCGTGTAGATCTGCTTGCCCTTGAGCAGCTCGGGGATGTTGCCGCTCGAGATGCGCTGAGCTAGGCCCTCGACTACTGCGGTCTTGCCCACACCGGGCTCTCCGATCAGCACCGGGTTGTTCTTCGTCCGACGCGAGAGGATCTGCATCACGCGCTCGATCTCGGTCTGGCGCCCGACCACGGGGTCGAGCTTGCCGTCGGTGGCCAGCTTGGTCAGGTTGCGCCCGAACTGGTCGAGCAGCTTGGAGCTCTTCGAGCGCTCGCCGCCCGCGGCGCCCGCGGCGGCACCTTGTTGCCGGCGCCCGGGGCCCGAGAGCATGCGAATGATCTCGTTGCGAATCTTCTCGGCGTCGGCGTCGAAGTCGAGCAGGATGCGCGCCGCCACGCCCTCGTTCTCGCGCACCAGCCCGAGCAGGATGTGCTCGGTGCCGATGTAGTTGTGACCGAGCGAGAGCGCCTCTCTGAGCGCCAGCTCCAGCACCTTCTTGGCGCGCGGCGTGAAGGGGATCTGGCCGGTTGTGACCTCGTCGCCCTGGCCGACGATGCGGGCCACCTGCGCCCTGACCTCCTCGACGGTTATGTCGAGCGACTCGAGCACGCGCGCAGCGAGGCCCTCCTCCTCACGAAGGAGCCCGAGCAGGATGTGCTCGGTGCCGATGTAGTTGTGCTTGAGAGCGCGAGCCTCGTCCTGCGCAAGTACGACTACCTGCCTGGCTCGCTCGGTGAATCGCTCGAACAACCCTCCCGACCCCCTTTCTGCGTCGGCTGGTCCGGGGTTATAGCCGCGTGGCTCAGGTCACCCCATCTTAGCTGAGGGTCACCTGCCCGAATCGGGGCTCCCGTAAGCCTCGAAAAGACGTGGGGCACGTACCCGCGGCTACTGACGACGCGCCGTGTCGTTTAGAACCTTATCGGCGGCTGCGACGTTCCCGATAGTTACAACTGGTCTCGAGTAGCTCGGCGGTCGATAAAGACTAAATTGAACCCCTTACCCCGACTCGAGCCAAGCCGTGATCGTAGACTCTGAAGCCATGCTTTCCCGGACGGGTCATAGCAAGCACCTAGTGGCGCGGATCGCCGGCGTCTCCGCGGCAATCCTCGGTATCGCCGTGCTCGCCGGCTGGGCTCTCGATCTGAGCGCCCTCAAGCGCGTCTGGCCCGGCGTGCCCCCGACCAAGCCGAACGCTGCCCTGATGCTCTTCGTCATCGGGGTGGGACTCAGCGTCATTGCCCAGGCCAAGCCCGGGCGCCGCGCGCGCCTGGTCGCCGCCGCCGCGGGAGCGTTCTGCGTCACACTCTCGACGCTCACCCTGCTCGAGTACTGGCACGGTCTGGGTATCGACGAGTTGCTTTTCAACGACACGACCGGCAGCGCCCAGCCCGGTCGCCCCTCGCCTCATGCCGCGATCGGTCTCCTGCTCGCGGGCGCGAACCTGATCTTGCTCGTCAGCGCCAAGGCGAGCCATGTGCGCGCGGCGGCCTGGATCAACAACGCGCTTGCGATAGTCGTGACGGCGGGCGTCGTCGGTTACGCCTACAACGTCAACTATCTACGCGGCTTCTCGTCGGTCAACGGCATCGGCATCGTCGCCCTGGCGGCGCTCGCACTTCTAGCGCTCGGACTGGCGGTGCTCGAGTCGAGGCGAACCTGGCTGGCCGTGTTCATATCGCCCGGCGCGGGGGGCAGAATGGCGCGACGGTTCGCGCCGCTCGTTCTCTTACTGCCGATCCTGCTCGGAGTCCAGACCGCCTTCTACAACAAGCCGCTCGGTCACGCGATCGCCGCCGTCGTCGTCACCAGCGTCACGGTGATAGCGCTGCTGGCCGGAGCTTCCGCGCTCGACAAGGCCGAGGCGCAGCGGAAGATCCTCGGCGGCATGCTCCCGATCTGTTCCCACTGCAAGCGGATCCGCGACGACCGGGGCTACTGGAGGCAAGTCGAGTCCTACGTAGCTAGACATTCCGAGGCCGAGTTCAGCCATAGCCTCTGCCCAAGCTGCCTGCTCGAGCACTACCCTGAGCACGCCGAGGAGATCATCAGCACGCTCGAACAGAGCAGCGTGGCCCCCGGCAGCGACAGCGCTACTTGACCTCTCGAAAACAACCGGCGACTGCGGTCACGGTTCTGAGCATGATCTTGAGGTCGAGCCAGAGCGACCAGTTCTCGATGTAGTAGTTGTCCCACTCGACCCGATCGGAGAGCGAGGTCTTACCGCGTAGGCCGTTGATCTGCGCCCAGCCGGTAATCCCGGACTTGACACGTTGGCGGTCTGTATAGCGGTAGACGCGCGATTCGAACAGCTCGACGTACTCCGGACGCTCGGGGCGAGGCCCGATCAGCGACATGTCGCCCTTGAGCACGTTGAGGAGCTGTGGCAACTCGTCGATCGAGGTCTTGCGCAAGAGGGTCCCGACGCGAGAGCGGCGATCGTCGACGCCGCCGGGCGCGACGTCATCGGGGAGGTCGGAGGCTTCGATGGGCCGGGCAGAATCCTCCCAGCTCAGTCGCATCGAGCGAAACTTGAGCATCTCGAAGGTGCGGCCGTCACGACCCACGCGTAGCTGACGGAAGAGGATGGGACGCCCAAGTGAGAGCCGGGCGGCCAGCGCGGCAACGATCATGACCGGCGAGCAGATGATGAGCGCCACGAACGCCAGTAGGCGGTCGAGCACGTACTTGATCGCGACCTGCCAGCCGTGAGGGTTGGACGGATGCGAAGTGAGTAAGGGCAGACCGCCGAGATGGTCGATCGTCAACCGGTCGGTTACCTTCTCGAATAGGCGCGGTACCAACGAAACGCCGATGCCCAGCTCCTCGCCGCGCTTGACCATGCGCAGCAGCACATCGTTGGGGGCCGTCGAGAAGGTGATGATTACCTGGCCGACGCCGTGTTCACGCACGACCTGCTCGAAGTCCCAACTGGCCCCCAGCACCGGCAGGTTCGAGCTCGACGCCGCGTTCTGACGTGGCTCTTTATCCAGAAAACCGATCGGATTCAGGCCTAACTCGGGATGCTCGAGCAGCCGCTTCGCGGTCGTGCAGCCAACCTTGCCCGCACCGATGATCAGCGTTGGAACGGCCTCGTCCGATCGTCGTGCGTGCGTCCGCGAAAGATGCAGTCCAACCCTGCCGGCAGCGAGATACACCGCGGCGAAGACGGCCAAACGCAGGGTCTCAGCCGCCGTGTGTTGCGGCGCCGCGTTGAACATCACACGCAGAGTCACGACTGCCATCGTTGCGAGCACGATCGCGACGATAAGGGACCGCGTATCGTCGAGTAGGTCGATGAACAGTCGCCGCTCGTATGCACCGCGATATGCGAGCACCGAAAGCGCGATCAATAGGAAGACTGCCGGCCAGAGATACCCGCTCGAGGGCACGTTGGCAGCCGGGGACGCGAGATTCGAGGCTACTACCGCAGCGCTGAGCAGAAAGGCGTCCAGTCCCAGTCGCGTCAAGCGCCAGAAGCGATCACTGCGCCTACTCACGCCCGTCCTGGCGCGGGCACGCAGCCTCAGCCCGTCAACGGTACCGACCGAGGGTCCGTTCGAAATAGTGTCCGTCATGAGGCGGCTCGAAAGGGGCTGATCCTGGGGGGGGTCATTTGGGGAGAATTGTCAGTACCGCATCGAAGGTTGCCAGGGACTGCGTCGACCACGCACGGCCGTGCGCCGAACGTTAGGGGACAACTCACATTGAGACTCGTTCCGAGAAGAAATGCAAGTCTCCGAGACTAATTGATCGTTTTGTGCTCGCATGCAAGCAGCCTTTTCTTGGTGGAGGTCCGATGCAACTTCGGCCTACCCCGAAACCTTGGCCTCTAACCTCACCCAAGCGAGGTACTTAGGTGCGCTCGGCCGCGAGTGCTGTCAAGAGCTCCTATCGCCTGAGATCAGCTCTCCAAACGCCTCGCGAACGAGATCCTCGAACTCGGGTGGGATGCGACCGTCGACCGAGGTGTGCTCGCGCAGGTGGTAGAGAATCTGACGCCGCTCCTCTTCGCGCGCGGGATCCTGGCCCGGAGTCTCTTCGACCAGCTCGCTCAGCTCCCAGATGTCCCAACCGCGCGCGGCGCGCGCGAAGTCGACGTTGACGACGCGTCCGCTCTCCCCGGCGCCGGAATCCGGCCGCTCGTTCTCGCTCTCGTCGATTTCCGGCTGCTCATCGTCGGGCGCGGAATCAACCAGGTGGATCGACTGCACGGGCTTCGCCTCCGCGCGCGCCTCGGGCTCGCTCTCTTGCTCGGGCTCGTGCTCCTTCTTGGATTCGGGCTCCTTTGACTGCGCCTTCTTTACCTTGGGCGGAGCTACCGGCTCTTCTTCCGGCTCGGGCTGCTTGCTCGGCTCGGAACGCGGCCCGGACGACTTCCACGTCCAGGCGGCGCTCTTCTTGGTCTTCTCTCTCGGCGCAGCCGCGCTGACCGGTTCGGCTTCCGCAGCGACGGGCTCGGGGTCCGGCTGACGAGCCTTGGTTTCTTCGACCGCGCCGCTCGCCGCGCCGGCTGTTCGCTCGGCGCCGGGCGGGCGATGACGTTTCCAATCCCAGCTGGGAACCTGACCGAAGCGGCCCGCGGCCGTCGCCGAGGGCGGGCGGGTAGGCGGCGCCGGAGCTCGAGGCTCGGGAGTTGGAATCAGTTCGGGCCTAGGAGCGCGCTCGGGCTCTGACGCCGCCGGCGCGGTGATCGTCACCGTGATCTCCTCGCTGGCCTCGTTGCCGGCCCGATCGAACGCCGTCGCTCGTAACCGGCAGCTCCCCGGCCGGCACTCCGCGAGCTGCCAGTAGCCGCGTACCTTGCCCTTTTCGGGCTCCAGCCGGGCCAGCGACACCCATTTTTCTCCCTCGTTGTAGCTCAACTCGACTCGAGCCGGGCCACTCACGTCATCGGCAACCTCGATCACCAGCTCGGCCCAGTCTTGAAGCGTCTCACCGGGCGCCGGCTTGACGATCGTGATCGCCGGCGGCGTGTTGTCGAATACGTAGGGACCGAAGCGACGTGAGTAGACGGACTTACCTTCGGCGCTGATCGACTCGATGCGCAGCTCGTAGCGACCGTCGTCGCTCTGGCCGGTGTCTACGGACAGATGGAAGGGAGCACGCGTCGTACCGAGAGCTTGCCAGTCGCTCGAGCCGGCCTGCGCCAGCTCGAAGATCATCTGCGTCGAGCGCAGGTCGGGCGTGCGTGCGATCAAGTTGACCGTGCCGCGCAGCAACTCGCCGGGGTCGACCAGCTCGGCCGCGACCGGTCCGTTTGCGATCTCGACCTCGAACGGACCGATCAAGGCGAGGTTGCCGCTCGCGTCGCGGGCGCCGATCCGAAGCTGGTAGGCGCCGTCGGCCAGTGCTTCGCTGCTCCAACGCAACTCGAAGGGCTGCCAGCGCGCTTCGGCGATTCGCCGCCAATCTTCGCCGCCCTCTGCGATCTCCAGCTCGACAACCGAGACGTCCGAGACCGAATCCTCGACCTCCACGGCGATCGTCACGAAGCCCGATATTGTCTGGCCGTCGAGCGGCTCGCGCAGGCGAATCTCGGGGCCGAGGTTGTCGACGAGAACGGAGACGGACTCGCTCGTAACCTCGCTTCCGCTCGAGAGAGTCGCCACCAGCCGCAATCGGTAGGAACCGTCGTCGAGCGTGCCGGTGTCCCAGCCAAGAAGCTTGCTCGTCGCCTCGTCTGCTCGCTCCTCCGCGCCGGCGCGTCGCCAGCTCGTCTCGGCATCCGATCGCCACTCGAGCAACACCGGCCCGGTTACGGCCTCGTCGGGAACGATCTGCACCTCGACCAGACCCGAGACGATCTCCCCCGCGACCGGGGCGACAATCACCCCGGGAGAGCGCTCCTCCTCGCCCGGGCGGGCGTTCTCCGGCCCGAGCTCGCGCTCGCGCGGCTCGGCGACCTGGTCGGGCTGCTCAGCCGCGCGCTCGCTCTCGTGCTTACGCCGAAAGAGACTCATCCGAAAACAGTTCGACAACGGTCTCGATCATGCCTCTATCGAATCTCATCATCGAGCTCCTCTGCGCCGGCATTATCCCTTGCGTGCTCCGAACCAGATTATCGGCCTTCTCGAGCGCAAGCACGTCGATTTCGCAGCGCGCGATAGTCTTTCGCTACCGGGGCAGTCCAGCGCCGCACGGTCCTCGGTCGGGGAGGAATCAGGCAGATGGAATCGCTCGTCGTGATGCCGTTCACGCCCAATAGGCGTAGTGGCCGCGGAAACCGCACCATCGGAGTCATCCGCGCGCTGGCGCTGCTGGGCCGAGTCGAAGTCGCCTACCTGGCGCTCGACGGCGGCGAGCCGGACCCAACGCTCGTCGCCGATCCGGCGATCGAGCTGCGAAGAGTCTCCTCCTCGCGCGGGGCAAAACGCGCATTCCTCTATCGCCGGGCGCGTGCGCGGGGCGTGCCCAAGGAGTATGCGAGCACTCTGTCCTACGAGCTCTTCGCGGCGCTGACCGATATCAAGGAGAAGAGCTTCGATCGGGTCGTCGCCGACAGTCCCGCCGCCGCCTCGGCCCTGCTCCTCTTGGGCAAGAAGCAACCGATCTACTACAACGCGCACAACATCGAATCGGCTCTGCATTCCGGTCTCGAGAACCGGAACAAGAGCGACCTGTACGAGCTCGCAAGTTTCGAGCGTCTCCTGTTCGAGACGGCGCGGGAGTCATGGCTGCCCAGCACTCGCGATTTGAGCGGCGCGGCGAAGCTGGCGCCCGAGGCTCGGCTCCGACTCGTCCCCAACGTCGTCGATGTGAGCTCGATCGTGCCCGTGCGTGGTCCCGCGAGCCAAAGTGCGACGTTCGTAGCCGACTTCAGCCTGGCGCACAACCGGCGCTCTGCTCGCTTCCTGGTCAGCGAGGTGATGCCGCTGGTCTGGAAGCGGCTTGCGCAGGCACGCCTGGTCTTGGTCGGGCGCCGACTCGCGCTGACCGGCGGACTCGATCGGCGCATCGAGCTGCACGGTTTTGTCGAGAATCTGCCCGGCGTCTACGCGGCAAGCGGTTGTGCGCTGGTGCCGCTGCTCGAGAGCAGGGGCTCGCCGCTCAAGCTGGTCGAGGCGATGGCCTACGGACTACCGGTCGTGGCGACGCCATTTGCCGCGGGCGGAGTGGACGGGCTGGAGAGCGGCGTCCACTATCTGGAAGGCGACGGAGCCGAGGGATTCGCGGACGCGGTCGTTCGCGCGCTCAGCGGCAGAGCCGGCCACGTAGGCGCCGAGGCGCGCAAGCTGGCCGAGAGCAACTTCTCGATCGAGGCGCTGTCGCAACGGTTGGCCGAGTGAGAGCGGCAGGCCGCCGCCGCCGCTCCCACCCAGCCGAACCTAGATCTTGAATCTCTTCGTCGCCGGGCTGAGATCGAACTTGCCGCTCGTATCCTTGACCCGAACGAAAAAGGTGTGCTTACCGACTTTCAGGTTCTTGTAGCTCTTGCCCGAGCTGCAGGACTTGTACTTGCCCTTGTCCAGCTTGCACTGGAAGCTGAGCTTTCCGTTGCCCAGGGAGCCCGAGAACCAGAAGGTCGCGCTGCGCTTCGCGGAGCTGATCTTCACCTTGCCCAGCTTCGTCTGCGGTCGCAACGCGACGGCCGGACCGGCATTCTTGATCACCTTGAGCGAGATGGAATCCGAGCTGCCCAGCTTGCCGTCGCTCACCGTCAGCTTGAAGGTCAGCGTGCCGGCGCTTTCCGGCGCCGTGAAGGTTGGCTTTTTCGCGGTGGTGCTCGAGAGCGTGACCTTGGTTCCGCTGGTCTGCTCCCACAGGTAGGTGAGCGCATCGCCGCTGTCCGGGTCAGAGCTCGAAGAGCCGTCAAGGGTCAGTTTCGTGCCGGCGTTCACGGTCTGATCAGGCCCGGCGTGTGCAACCGGCGCGCGATCCGGCAGCGTGATCGTGACAGAGTCCGAGCTGCTCAAAGTGCCATCGCTCACGGTCAACTTGAAGGTCAGCGAGGCGGAACTCTTCGGAGCCGTGAAGGTTGGCTTCGGCGCGGAGGTGCTCGAGAGGGTGACCGTGGGCCCGACTGTCTGCTCCCACTTGTAGGTGAGCGTATCGCCGTTCGGGTCAGAGCTGTGTGAGCCGTCCAGCTGCACTGAGCTACTCGTGTTCGCGCTCTGATCAGGCCCGGCGTCTGCGACCGGGGCGCGGTTGATCGTGTCGCTGTCGCTGGCGGAGTTGTTACCCGTAGCGAGATCGCTCGGCGCCGAGACGGAGGCCGTGTTCGAGACGCTTCCCGAGGTCGCTGTGACATCGGCTGAGACGCTGAGCTCGTAATGTTCGCCAGAGTCAAGAGTCGGTAGGGCAAACGATCCACCCTCGAGCTCGGTCGTTGTAGGCGGCGTGCCGCACTCGCCGGGATCTCCTGAGCACGAGACCGATGTCTTTGTGAGACCGGTCGCGCTCGGATCGGTGAGGATCGCTCCGCTGACGGAGTTTGGGCCGGCGTTTGTGACCCTGATCGTGTAGGTGGTGGAAGAGCCCGTGACTACAGAGCCGGTGCCATCGGTCTTGGTGATCGAGAGGTCGGAGATCGGAGTGACCGTGATCGTGACCGAGCTGGTGTCGCTCAGGGGCCCGTCGTTGACCGTCAGCAGGAAGGTGAGAGTGGTGGCCCCCGACGGAGCTGTGAAAGTGGGCGTGGGTCCGTTGGCGTCGGCGAGGCCGACGTGGGGACCGCCCGTCTGTGTCCAAGAGTAACTAAACGTATGACCAATCTGACCAATCATCGGGTCGCTGCTCCCAGAGCCGTCCAGCGCCACGAGCGAACCGAGGGCGACGGTCTGGTCCGGTCCGGCATTCGCGATGGGTAGAGCGACCACGTATTCCCGTTGGAGCCAGTCCAAGTACTCGGGTATCGCACACGTCGCGACGTCAGTGCAAGTGTTCGTATCGTGAGCTTCGTACGCGAAGAAGGCGTTCTGTTTCGCCGTCAAGTCGGCGCCTGTGACGTTCGGCGAAAGGGAAGATGTCCCGTAACCGAGATAGCCGGTAAAGGTGAACGGCGGCGGTGGGGGCGCCTGGTTACGGTACTGCTGCTGAGCAAGTTTCGCAAAGCGCGCGATGGCGTGGTGATCGCTGTGATCGCCGTCGCCGAAGCCGCCGCCGTAATCCTGCGTGCGGATCGTGTCCGGCTGGTATTCGTTCATCAGAGCGGTCAAGACACTGACCAGTTGCGGCCTCGTGTATGAATGCGACCCATCGACGGGCGGGAGTTCGTAGGTATAGGGGGGCCCCGACGCCCACAGCTGCTGCAGGCTCTTGAAGCCCGTGAGAGAGAACCCTGCGCCGTTACTATTCCCGTCTGGGAGCCTCATGAAGACGAGGGAGATATTCGGAGCGCCGTCAAGGGTGCGCACCTGTAGCACGTGCGAGTTGCCGTCTCCGTCCGTCTTCGTGAGAGTGCTCGGAGTCCAGGAGGAGTCGGGCAGCAAACCGGCCATGTTGGCGTAAGCGGCCTCAGCGCCCAGCTCTCGGGTTGACCAGTGCGGCTCGCCCTGCCCGGCGTCGCCGGCCGTCGCAATGACGGTCACAACGCGCCGACTGCACTGAACGTCATGCAGAATGCTCGGGTTCAAAAAGAGAAGATCGTCGTCTGGGTGCGCGACGATGTCGAGGGTCGTGCCGGCGACGCAACCTGTTGGTGCGGCCTGCACAGAGCCGCTCGGCGCACCGAGCATGACGAGGAAGCCCCCGACGAGGGCGACTACCGCCGCCTGCCATCTGTGGCGTGAGAGCGCAGCAAGCGGGCGAGAAGCTCGAGTCAGGCGACTCGAAACGTCGCCGGCGCAAGCGAGCAGCCGGAGACCGCCGTGGCGCATTGCCGACAACGAGAAGATCGCGGACATCATCCGACCTATTCGATGGAAGAAAGCACTGGGATGATCGAGCGTTGTTTTCATTGAGCCAAGTCCATTCGGGGGAATTACCTCCTAAGCGGTAAAGGCAAACGCACGGAGGCGGATGCTCGAATAATAGTGCTTCGTAGCGAAAAGAAAAGTGCTCGAAGCTGCGCCTTGTTTCGCATCAGTATCGCTCAGGCTCCAATGAGTACCGCCGCGCGTCGCAGCGAGGCGTCCTAACCCCTCTGGCCCGTGACCGTCCCGGGCGCGCCCCCAATGGGGTGAGAGCTCCTCACCCCATCGAGTCAAGACGATCCCGGAACGGGGGTTTGACGTCACTTGATCGTGGGACGCAGGCCCTCTAGCGGCCTGCCGATCTAGCTCTCGAACAGAAAGCAATTTTCCGAGGGGGAGAGCTAGGTTGAGCCACAACACAAGGTTTAAAAAGTTAAGTATAGGATTCGCAACTATACTCGTATTTGCAGCGGGATTGTCACTTTCGCTGGTAGCTGCACAGGCAGCGAGCCCGGCTTCGACACTCGGCGTCTACCGCGGCGCCGGCAACCCAGGCGGAGTTGCCTCCTTCGCTCAGTGGCTCGGCGCGCCGGTCAACTACGCCGAGGACTTCGTCCCGGGTGACAGCTGGTCGACGATCGAGTCGCCGACCTGGACGCTCAACACCTGGAAGGGAACCCCGTATCGCATGGTCTACGGAGTTCCGATCATCCCCGATACGGGCGGCTCGCTCGCCGAGGGCGCAACCGGCGCCTACAACGCCCACTTCAAGAAGCTGGCCGAGAATCTCGTCGCCGCCGGTCAGGGTAATGCCATCCTCCGTCTGGGCTGGGAGTTCGGCGGCGGTTGGTACCACTGGCACGTTGCAAACGCGACCGACGCCGCCAACTACGCAGCTTTCTGGCGGCAGACCGTCACGACGATGCGCGCGGCGGCACCGAACCTGGCTTTCGACTGGAACGCGATTTGGGGCTCGCAGCCGGTCGACCCCGCAGCTGCCTATCCGGGCGATGCGTATGTCAACTACATCGGCATCGACGTGTACGACCAGTCGTGGATTTCGAACTACACCGATCCGGCGGCGCGCTGGAACGACGCTCTCAACGGGCAATACAGTCTCAACTGGCAACGTAGCTTCGCAGCCGCACACGGCAAGCCGTTGTCGTTCCCCGAATGGGGCGTGGCGATTCGTAGCGACGGGCACGGCGGCGGAGACGCTCCCTACTTCATCCAGCAGATGACGCAGTGGATCACGCAAAACAACGTCGCCTACCACATCTACTTCAACTTCGACGCACCCGACGGAGCGCATGACCTGATGGATGGCCGCTTCCCTAACTCGGCCGCCGCTTTCAAGACCGCGATTCGCAGCGCACCCGCAACCACGACACAGACGACAACGACGACCACCACTCCGGTCACGACCACGACCACTCCGGTCACGACCACGACTACTCCAGTCACGACCACGACCGCTCCGGTCACGACCACCACTACTCCGGTCAAGACCACCACCACTCCGGTCGCGACCACCACCACGCGCACGACTACGACGGCGCCGCCCACGACCACCTCCACCACGCCCAAGCGGAAGGTCGTCAAGCGCCATAGTCCCTGGCGGAACTCGGTAGCGTCAATACTCCTCATGAAGCAACCGACGCACGTCGCGAAACACAGGTAGATCGCGAAGCGAGTCATAGCGCTGAGCGCGGCCCTCTACCGGCCTCTGGCAGCCGAAATGGATGCCGGGGGCCGGTTTGGCCCCTGAACTCGAATCAAGAAGAAGCGCTCCGAGGCGTGGCCGCCGCTACGAACGAGGCGCTGTCAGTCGACGGGTACTCATTTCGCGCCGAGTTCTAACTGGATAGGTTGTTAGTGCTTACGACGGTCGTAGCGCACAACGCGGATACCGGTGAAGGATCGCGAGTCAGATGCCCGCAGGCCGGCAGCCTGGAGACCGGCGAGAGTCGCCTCGTAGCCGGGATCGGACGCCCCGTACAACTCCTGGTGGCTCGTCACCAGCCAGACCCGCCGGAAGGAAGCAGCTCGCTCGCGCACGAGCCTCGCGCGCATGACGATGTTGCCGTCGAACTTCATCTCGTTTGCGTTCCAGCGATCGGCGGGATAGACAGGCTGAGGCGCGAGCGCAGCGTCGCCTTCGCGCGCGAGATAGAGCGCGAACGGGATGCGCACATAGGGTGCGTAGAAGAGCACGCCGTCGCTGCTCTGCGCCGATTCAACGACGTAGTGCTCGGCACCGCGCCAGTTTTCGCTCTGCCCGCTTTGGTACCAGCGTACGACACCCGCGAGCGAAACCAGCACCACAAGCGAGACGGCGCCCAGGGCGAGTAGCGGGCGACGGATGCGCGCCAGCCCGAGCGCCAGCAGCGCCACAAGTGGCGGCAAGGAGACGATGAGGTAGCGCACGACGAAGAGCGGCTTGTAGACAACCGCCAGCACGCAGACAAGCGCAAACGGGACGAGCAGCCACAAGAAGAGCAGCGCGACGGCCCAGGTCGCGCGCGAGCGCAGGCGAGCGCCGAGCGCCCGCGCGAGAAAGAACCAAGCAACTGCAACGACGGCCAGCGCGAAGAGCAGAACGGCAGCGACGAGCAGCGGCCGGGCGTGAATCTTGGTCGCGATTCTTCCGGGCAGGTTGCCCGACGCCCACTCCACGCCGGAGGCCTGGCTCGAGCCGACCAGATAGACGAGCGGAAGAAGCAGAAGCGCGAACAGCCCCGCCGACGCAAGACCGCGGCGCCAAGAAATCGCCTGCGCGGGCAGGAAGAGAAGCGAGAGCGCAAGCGCCGGCGGTACGAAGAGCGCGAAGAAGTGCGCATAGCCGGCCAGCGCGGCGACCAGCGCGAACCCGAGCCAGAAGATCCAACGCGGCTCTTCGAGCGCACGTACGAACAGGTACACCGAGACGGTCACCAGCAGCAGGCACAGTGCGTAGCCGCGGGCTTCCTGCGCGTAGTGAACCGCCATCGGGTTCACGGCCATCAGCAGACCGGCGACGAGTGCGGGGCGCTCGCCCACGAGGCGCCTGGCGAGCAGATAGACCACCGGCACCGTGGCAGTCACGGCGAGCACCGAGAGACTGCGGGTGACGAACTCCGTGTCGCCTAGCCGGACCCAGCCCCAGAGCAGGAGATGGTAGAGGCTCATGTTTCCCTCGCGTACACGCAGCGCGTGCAGAAGGTCGCCGAGATCGAGCCTGGCGAGCGTGACGCTCACGCTCTCGTCGAGCCAAAAACTACGACGCCCGAGAGCAATCAGACCGAGCAGGGCAGCAAGCGCCGTCTCCAAGCCGACGAGCAAGCGCGGGCTGAAGCGCGTGTAGAGGCTTCGCGCGGGACGGAGGTGGCTGAAGCGGAATGCTCGTCATGGGCTAGAGAGAACCGAAGATAGAGAGCTCTCGAACGCGTCCCCGATCTTGCGCCAGTCGAACCGCGCCTCGGCGACGGTGCGTCCCTGCGCCGCAAGCGAGCGGCAGAGCTCGTCGTCGGCGAGCAGGCGATCGACACAGGCGGCGAACGCCTCGGCGTCGTCGGCTACGAGCACGTCCTGGCCGGAACGCAGACCGAGCCCTTCACAACCGAGGCTCGTCGTCACGACCGGAACGCCGCGAGCGAGCGCCTCCAGGATCTTGAGACGCGTACCGCCGCCCACGCGAAGCGGAACGACGAGCGCCCGTGCCCGATCCCAGTACGGTGTCGTATCGAGAACGTTCCCGCTCACCGTCGAGCGCCAGCTTGCTGCGCTTGCCGATCTCGAAGACCTCGGCGCGGGGATGGCTCCCGACGACCGAGAGCGGCCGCGTCGCGGCGCTGGATGAGCGGCGCGACGGAGTCGACGAGAAAGGCGAGCGCATCGATGTTCGCGCTGTAGTCGAGACTGCCGAGGAAGAGAATCTCCGCCGCGCCGGGCACAGCCGAGCGCGGCTGGAGCTCTCGCAATCGACACCGTTCGGAACGAGATCGACGCGCCCGGGAGCGAAAGTGCTCCAGAATCGCCAGCCTCCTCTTCCGACACGGCGAGCGTCCGCGCCGCGCGCGCCACGACGCGCGCTCGAAGCGAACGACGGCTCCGCGCTGCAGGCGGGCGACGAGACCGCGGACCGAAAGCCCCAGCGTCGAGGCCATGGTCGAGATACGGCGAATCTCGGAGTTTTGGGAGTCGAAGATCGAGCGCGAGCGAAGACACTCAGACGGCAGGTAGGGAACCATGTAGTGCGTCTCGACCACGACCGCGTCGAACTCGCGCTTCGCCAAGCCAGCGCCGGCAGGCTCTCGCACAATCCGGCGAGTAGAAGTAAACTCGACTGGAAAGCGCGGCCCAGTAGAAGACCGCTCGCAACGCGCGCCTTGCGAGCCGAGCGAAGAGACTGCGAGCGGCTCGAGCATGACCTCCTCGCAGATCTCCTCGAGCCTCGCCCGGTCGGCGGCGGAGGGCGGCTTCTCGCTGTGCAGGAGACTGAAGAGCGACACCTCCCAGCCGCGCATAGCCAGCTCGCGCATCAGATTCCAGCTGCGGATCCGTTCGCCGCTGATCAGCGGTAGCGGCGGCGTGTGGGTGAGGAAGGCGACGCGTCCGGTTCGATCCCGTCTCCGATCGAGAGAGGCTCACGGGCGACAGTTTAGGAGGAGGTCGCGGCGATCGTCGATGCGAGTTGTCTGTTGAAAACCGAGCGCAGGGTAGCTGCTGCTGTCGGAAAGCGGCCGGCTCGGAGCGCGTGCGCACCGTCGGACGCGTCGAAGTCGAAGTAGACGTGATACGCGACGTTGTGGGTGTTTATCCACTGGTGCATCTGCTGGACGAAGTAGGGGTCGTCACCGCCGCCGTGCCCGTCCTGGCGCCAAGTTAGGCCCCACTCGGGATAGGACATCGGCTTCTTCTTTGCGCGGGCGAAGTTCCGCTGCCAAACGAGACCGTGCTCGGCGTGCACCATGCCGTTCCAGCGAACCACGGGATCGGTGTAGTTCGCCTGCCAGCCCTGGTCGTACACATCCAACCCGATGTAATTCACGTAGGCGTTCCCCGGATAGGCCAGCTCGATCCTGAACGGCCGCGCAGTCTGAAGTCGGGTTCCAGTCGAACTGGAGCTCCGGGCTGACGGCGCGCATCGCCGTGACGATGTGTCTCCAGTAGCTGGCGAATGCCTCCGCCGAGGAATCGGAGTCGACTTTCCATGGATACCAATCGCCCGAGAACTCCCAGCCCAGCCTGAGTACGGCGTTCCCCTGCCCGGCCTTGCGGAGTGCGCCGGCAAGGCGCCGAAAATGAATGTCGTAGGCGCCTCTCGCGCCGTCGGCGAGCGAGCCGCCCGAGTAGGGAATCAGCGGCACGCCGTAGACGAGGCGAAAGTGAGTGGGCTGCGATTTGGAGTGACGGGACTTCGAGTTGGAGTGGTTCCAGCGCGCCAGTCCGTTCGGCCGTTCGATCGTGCGCCAGTTATCGGCGACGATGAAATCGCCCGCGTAGGTGACCGGCTGGCCCAGCCAGCGCTGAAACCGGAGCACGCAGGAGGGATTGCGCGCCCCGCAGTAAACACCGAAGCTCGCCTTCGTTTTCGAGCTAACCGGAGCGGCGCCCGCGATGGTGAAGGCTACGAAGAGCGCCGATACGATGAGCGACAGACGACGCGCGTGCCGTTCCGTCGCAATCAGTCGCAAGGCGGATCGTAGGCGCCCGATCAGTCCGACACTAAGTCCCCCCACCGAGAGCATGGTACCTAGAGTGTGAGCGTCACCGTCCGCACGGGCGATAATGCGTCTAAGTCTCCGCGCGCAATCCACGCGAACCTGCTTCAGCCTGAGCAATATATGGGTTCTCCCACCGGTCCAGCCGTTATCTTGCCCGCGAAATCCGCTTCCTCCGAGCTCGAGCGCCGGGGGGTCGTTCCGTGACCGAGTGGTCGATCGTTGCGCCCGAGCCCACGAAACCCGTCGAAGCTCGCGCTACTTCACCGACGGTCACGGTCGTCATAGCTGCGTACCAGGTCGCCGACCTGATCGGTGATGGAATCGAGTCGATCCTCGCCCAGACGATCCCGCCGCTCGAGGTGATCGTCGTCGACGACGGCTCGAGCGACGGCCTGGAAGAGGTCGTTCGCCGATTCGGCGATCGCGTGACCTACCTTAAACGGGCACACGCCGGCGCGGCGGCGGCGATGAACGCCGGCATCGAGGCGGCTTCGAGCGACTACGTCGTTTTCGTCGGCGCCGACGACGTATTTGCCCCCGAGCGCTTGGAGGCGCTCGCCGAGCTGGCTGCAGCTCGTCCTGACCTGGACATTCTCACGACCGACGCTTACGTGGCCATCGGGAATACGCCGTTTCGTCGCTTCTACGACGAGACGAACCCCTTCGCCGGCGATAGACCAGCGAGCCGAGATCCTCGAACGCAACTTCGTGTTCGGTCATACCGCCGTACTCAGGCAGCGCCTGATCGAGATCGGCGGCTTCGACGAAGGCATTCGCTGGACGAGCGACTGGGAGCTGTGGATCAGGATGATCCTCAGCGGCTCGCAGATCGGCCTGGTGAACGAGCCTCTCGCGACCTACAGGCTCTGGGAGCGAAGCCTGTCGTCACAGCGCCTGAGCCAGTCGCGAGGTAAGACCATGACGCTCGAGCGAACGCTTTCCAACCCCGCGCTCACAGACGCCGAACGTGAGCTCGTGGCGCGAAACCTCGCTCGGTGCCGGCGCGATGTCGCCTCAGGGGAGGCCGAGCTGGCGTTGGTCGAAGGCGCTCCCGACGCCCGCAGGCGCTCGCTGGCCATCGCGAGGGATCGCTCTTATCCGTCGAAAACGCGCCTACGGGCGCTCGCCGCGGCGATAGCGCCGTCGATCGCCGCTCATGTTCTCCGTCGCGAGCAGCGCGACCGCTGGATCGGTGCCGGCGGCGTGCGAGTCGGTAGACCCGTAGCCGAGACTCCGGACGATTCGAGATCGTCTTCGCGATGACCAGTTTCGGAGGCAACTCCCAGGTCGGAGCCCGGCCTCCGATGCGAAGGCCTCGAGCGAGGCTGTCTCCGTGAGCGGTGCAAGCTCCAGGCCGCGGCCGAACTCGTCCGAGCCTTCCGCGGCTCCGTTTCTCGTCCAGAGTATTTCGGGGCCACCGAGAACGGCCCTCGCTGCATTTCTCGCCGGCCGTTACCATTTCCACGGCGAGTACCTGCGACCGCTCGTGGGCCCTTTCGAGGTCATCGTCGCGGATGTCTCCATCCCTGACGGCTCGCCCACTGAGCTGGCCGACGACCTGCCCGCCGGCGAGGCGCGAGCAGAGGCCCTGGCAGTTCGTCTTCGCCGCCGGGGTATGCATTTCGAGCGGGGAGAGCCGAGAGCGCTTCACTCTCCGCGCCAGCTCGAGTCGCTGTGTTACTCGCGCGGCCGTTCGTCGCTGCTGATGATTCGCGCCGACTCCTCGCTGGTGACCGAGATGCAGGTTGGCGCCTGGTTTCAGGGCGGATGGAGAGGCCGGCTTGTTCGTCGCATGTTCTTGCGCATCCCGCGTCTGGCCACCTGCCTGCGAATACTCGTTCGGCGACCAGGTTCGCTTCGCACGGCGGCGGACGTTTGGTTCTGGGCCGGAGTACGGCGCGAGGCGAGTAGGCAGGAGTGGCAACGCTTGACTCGTAGCTCATACGTTGCGCTCTGCTACCACCGCCTCGCCGGCGACTACATAGAGGGGGAGGAAGACCTCGACGTCGCGCCCAAACGGTTCGAACGTCAGATGAGGGCGCTGGGGATTCTTCGCTTTCGCCCCCTTTCCTCTGCCGCGCTACGCGCTTTCCACGTCGACCCGACCGCGGTTCTACCGCGACGTCGCTACGTTGTGACAGCCGACGATGCATACACGGACACGGTCGCCCAGTTTGAGCGAAACGCCCGCCTTCAGGCGGAGGTCTTCGCCCCGACCGCCCTGATCGACGAAGCATCGGCCGCTACCGGTCCCGCCCGGTTCGCCGACTGGGAGATGCTCAACCAGGCCAGAGTCGCCGGTGTCGCGGTCGGATCGCATTCTCGTCATCATGTCTCGCTGACGGGGCTCGACGCCCGCGTGCTCGCCGACGAGATCGCCGGCTCGCTTCGCGACCTCAAGCGCTCGCTACCCGACGCCATCTCTGTCCTCGCCTATCCGTACGGCCACTGCGACGAAGCGGTGCGCGAGGCAACGAGAACGGCCGGTTACGAAGCCGCTTTCACCACTGCCGTCGGCCGTAACGGAGCCGGTACCGACCGCTGGTGCCTGCATCGGATCAGTATCCAGGAGCGCGACACTCTGCCGGCCTTCCTTTGGAAGGTCGTGACCGGCGAGCCGCTGCCGGGTCGCTGGGAGCGTCGACTGGTCGCTCGTGAGACGGCGGCGCGCCGACGAAGGAGGCGGCGCGAGTGAGCGCGACCCTCCTCATCCGCCAACCACCCGGCTATGAACCTGAGCGCCAGTATGTGTGCGACGTCATTTTCCGGGAGTTCCTGGGTATCGATTATGCGGCCTCGACCGAAGACCGATCCAACGTCGAGATCACCGTTACCGATGGCTCTTCTCGTTCGCGCGTCGTGCTGGCGGACACCCTCTTCCGAACTCCTGTAGAGGACTGGCTGACCGCGGCATCGCTTCCGTCGCTTCCTCTACCGAGACTGGAGCTCGCCACCACGCCGGCCGACGCCGTTACCGTCAGCGACTCGCTGCCGGTCATCTACGGCTCCCCGCTTCCCGACGGTTCTTTCCTGAGCGTGCAAGAGGAGAAAATCGCGCTCGGGCTCGACGTGCTCGGGAGTGCTTTCTTCATGCTCAGCCGCTACGAAGAGCTCGTCGGCGAAGTGAGAGACGAGCACGACCGTTTCCCCGCCAGCGCCTCACTCGCCCAGGCCGAAGGCTTCCTCGATCGTCCGATCGTCAATGAGTACCTGGAGATCCTGTGGTGGGCGCTCTCGCGCCTTTGGCCCGCGCTGCCGCGTGCGGAGCGCGAGTTCCAGCTACGACTGAGCCACGACGTCGACTTCCCGCTGTTTCGTATCGGCCGCGAGGAGGCCGTTCGGCTCGCTCTTCGCGAGCTCCGGCGCGAGCACGCCCCGTGCGTGGCAACGCGGCGGTTGCTCGGGTCGTTCGGACTGCGCTCGCGTGCACCCCGGCCGTGATCTCTACAACACCTTCGCGTACATCATGGGCACGGACGAGCGGGCCGGGACGAGGGGCGCTTTCAACTTCATCACCGCCCACGCCGACGGCCCGATCGACGGCTCCTACTCGATCGACGACCCCTGGATACGCGACCTGATGCGCTCGCTCCACGAGCGCGGTCACGAGATCGGCTTCCACCCGAGCTACGGAACGTTCCGCGACGGCGAGCAGACGCGGCGAGAGCTCGAAGCGCTCATTCACGCCTGTGACGAGGAAGGTATCGACCAGCCGAGCTTCGGAGGCAGGCAGCACTACCTGCGCTGGGAGAACCCGACCACCTGGCAGAACTGGGAAGACGCGGGGCTGGCCTACGACTCGTCCCTTTCCTTCGCCGATCAGGCGGGATTCCGCTGCGGCGTGTGCTACGAGTATCCGGTCTTCAATCTCCGCACCCGCCGGAGCCTGAAGTTGAGAGAGAGGCCGCTTATCGCCATGGACGCTTCCTTGCTCGAATACGAGCAGCTCTCCCACCGACTCGCAACCGAACGGCTGCTCGAGCTCGAGCGGCGCTGCCGGCTCTTCGACGGCGAATTCACGCTGCTCTGGCACAATGACCGGCTGTTATCGAGGAGCGCCCGCAGGGCGTACGAACTGACACTTTGCAAATGACGACCCAACGGATCAGCCTTCTGGGGTCCGCCGACCGGTTTGTTCGTCGAGGCGCGCCGCTGAGAGACACGCCGGTACCTCCCTGATTTAGACCGATGCGCATTCTCGGATAATGGCCTGGTGATACGGGTCGCGGCGGCAACGTTGGCCTTACGGCATCGCCTGGATCGAGTCGTTTTCGTGAGCGCGGCGTGTGCCGCGACTCTGATCACCGTCCAGCTCCTCACTCGCGCCTCGACGCTGACCGAGTTCGATTCGACGAACTTCGCCTTGGCGCTCCGCCATTTCGACGTCTTCCGCGACCAGCCGCATCCGCCGGGCTATCCGCTTTTCGTGGCTGCGGCGCACCTCGTCGGCTGGCTCGGCGAGCCGCTCGAGGCCTATCTCGCGCTCGCTCTGGCGTTTTCGATCGGGGCGATTATCGCGACGGCGTGGTTGGCACGCGAAATGTTCGGACGCAGGGCCGCTCTGATCGCGCCGGCGCTGCTCGTGGCAACGCCGGTCTTCCTCTACTACGCCGGAATAGTCTCCGTCTACCCGACGGAGGCGTTCTTCGCTCCTCTCGTCGGCCTGCTCGCCTATCGCGTCACGCTCCGGCGACACACCTGGAGCGCACCGCTCCTACCCGTCGTGCTGGCGATCGGAAGTGGGTTCCGTCCTTCGATGCTCGTCCTTCTCGCTCCGATGTGCCTTCTCGCCGTCTCAATCGGACGACCGCCCTGGAGGCCGCTTCTCGTAGGCCTCGCGGTGGCCGCGGCAATTGTCGCCGGCTGGGCGATTCCAACTGTTGTGAAAGCGGGCGGGCTTTCCCGCTATCTCGAGGCGAGCCGTCTTTACGAGAGCGCCGCGCAGCAGACGTCGTTCGTCTTCAACGGAAACGGCGTCAGAAACGCCGCTTTGGCTACAGCGGCGATCGCGCTGGCCGCCTTGCCCTCGGCGCTGGTGGCGGCCCTTTTCTGCCGACGGGTTCCGCGTGATCGCGGCCACCAGTACGCGCTCCTCGCGGCTTGGATCGTCCCGTACATAGTCCTATTTGGCTTCATCCACTTCGGCAAGCCAGGGTATTCCCTGGGGTTCCTACCTGCGCTCTGCGTAGGGGCGGCCGGCCTCGCCGACGAACGTCGCGCCGCCGTTCCGGCGTCGTTCGTGGTCGCCGCAACCGGCATCGCCTACTTTCTCTTCATCCCTATGATCGGTCTTCCCCATGCCGCCGAGGTGTTCAGACCGTTCGCCTTCGCGCCGACCGCCGACTCGATTCGAGCCCAGGACGCCGAGGCCGAGACGCTCGAAGAGCTCGCCGCGAGCTGTCCGGCGAGTTCGTGCAGCGTCGTAAGTCTCGGAAGCTCGCTTCGCGTCTGGAACCACGATCCCTGGTCGCTCCATCGCTGGTACACGGACATCCGGCTGGTCCGTGTCTGCGACCTGAAAACGCCGAATCGCTTGCGCGGGACGGCGGTTTGGCTTGGCGCCCAACCGCCCGCGGAAGTAGTCGCCAGGGCAAACAGGCGCCGCGACGTGGGAACTTGGCACGAGTTCGTCTCGACCCCCAGAGTCACCGCAGCGATAGTCGCCTCGCTGGAGCGAGACGGAGTCGTTGCGTCAAGCTCCTGCACCTGACGCGCAGATCGGCTCGAGAATACCGCGCAAGTCAGCCCGAGAATGGCGTCTCGGCGGGCGAGAAGATGCGCACACGCTGGCTCGACGCCAGCCGGTCTGCGGCGACGTCTGCTTCGCCCGTTACCCCTCCTGCCCAGTAAGCTGATCGCGCTCGGCGCGCATGTCTTCGTAGAGGCGAGCCATCCGCTTCGCGAGCTCCCTTGCGTCAAATTCCTCCTCGACCCACTCACGCGCAGTGACTGCCTTCTGCCGCCACCGCTCGGGTCGAGCGAGAAGCTCGAGTATGCCGCTAGCCAGTGCCGCGGGATCGCCTTCAGGCACGAGCCCACCGCGTTGGCTTGGGGGCATTGTCTCCGGTAAGCCGCCGCAGTCCGTCGCAACGACCGGAACGCCGACCGCGAATGCCTCCTTCGGTACGAGCCCGCTTCCCTCCGCCTCTCCCGCGGCACTCGTCCGGCTCGGAACGATGAGGATGTCTGCCTGCTGAAGCGCTCGCATCACCTCGTCGTGCGCTTGGCTGCCGCGGAACTCGACGAAGCTGTCCAACCCGAGCGAGGTACTGAGGGCGATATTCCGTGTGGCGTCGGGCCCGTCCCCGATCACCGCGAGTCTGACCTCGAGACGCTGCTGGACCACATCCCGGAGGGCCGTCAGCAGGACGTCGAGGCCCTTGCAGCTCACTTGTCGTCCGACGAACAGCAGATTGGTGGTGTCGACCGTATCCCGTGGAGGACGGAACCGGAACGAATCCAGATGGACTCCGGGAGGAACGACCTCCAGGCGGCCTCGGAAGCCGAGTTCCCGGAGGTCCTGCGCGAGTGACTGCGAGCCTGCGGTCGCGTAGCGAAGGTAGCCGAACAGCTCCTCGTACACGCGCTGGTTCGCGACCTCCTCGTGTGGCCAACTGCGCACGTCGGAGCCATGGAAGGTCACGACGATCGGGATGTCGAAGCGCTCCAGTGCGAACGCAGCTGCGGTCCATCCGAAGTGGATCTGAATTACGTCCGGCTCGAGCGCTTCCATGACCGGTCGCCACCACTCCGCCCAACGCAGCCGGGCCTCGCGCGTCTTGAGACGTGCAGCGGCACGACGGATCGCCGGCGGTCGGCAGGGCGCAAGAAATCGTTCCTCCGGGGGAAACGGGAACTCGTCCCGATTGACCGGAGGGTGCGCGGAGGCCACCCATGCCTTCCATCCGAGCGCGTCGAGATCGCTTATGGCATCGGCGATGAACGTTTCGGAGCGCTCGCCGAACCGATTAAGCGCATGAAATACCGAGCCCCGCATGTCATCCCGCCTATCGGAGCCCAGGTTTCGTTCGGTCCTCACGGATCCGCTGACCTTACGTTACGCCGCCGCGAGCGCCGCTCCCAGCGGTTCGGCAGCGGCTCGCCAGTGGCCACCTTCCAGAGGAAGGCGAGCGAGCCGTTGCGCTGCTGGACGGTGATTCGTCGGAGGCAGAAGGGATCCGTCCCCGCTCCGTTGCGCCCGGGCCCCGTCGTGTAGGCAAGGCGATATCCAGCCGCGGCCGCTGCCAAGCGCACGCGCTCGTCGTACTCGCCGAAAGGATACGCGAGGATGGGAACGCAGCTGGTGACCCGGGCCCGTAGATCGGCCAACGAGCCCGCCAGCTCCTTCGCCAAGGCTTGGTCGTCGAGTGTGGGGAGCCGCTGGTGGGTTCGGCTGTGCGGGCCGAGTACGAGCCCTTGCTCGGCCGCTTCCTGCAGACGAGGCCAGTCGGCAAGAGGCGCGTGGACGGCGCGTTCGCTCGCTTTGCTGATCATCGCCGTCGGAACGAAGAGTTGTGCCCTGGCCTGCGGATGGCGCAAGAGTGTCTCGATCGCGTCGACGTACGCATCGTCGGACGTGATCACGAACACCCGCCGCGGGAGACTGGTATCGGCTCGCTCGTGGAAGTCGATCAGCTCCTGAACGGTCAGCGGCCGGAAGCGCAGTAAGCGCAGGAGCCGAAGTTGGCGCGCGAATCGACGGGCGCTCACGTCCAGCTCCTCGTTTCTGATCTCCGGGCCGAGCTGGTGGTAGCAAAGGATCACGTACGAGCTGCGCGTCAGCCGCCTCCACTCGCTTTTGGTCGCCGCCGAGCGCACACCGACCCAGAACCAGACATCGGAGCTCAGTCGGAATACACCCGCCCGCGGCGCGAGTCGACGGGCGAGGCTGGCAATCCAGGGCACACGCACGAGCAAACGGCGCGCAGCTCGCCCGCGCCAGCCGGTCTGGAACCAGCTTCCGACCTGCATCTCGGCGACTAGCGAGGGGTCGCGGCGGAGCTGCTCCAGCGAGGAGCGGCCGCGCGCCCGGCAAAGCCGCTCGAGATCGTGAGCGGAGCGCAGCGGGACAGGGGTACCGGTGGCCAGCTGCAGCTGCCGTTGGCGCGCCCGGGCGGCGATCGCCTCTGCCCGCGCCTCTCCAGGCGGCAGGCCCTCGACCAGTTCGCCCTCCAGCTCGGGTGGCGGCACCACGACGGCGACGATCGACTCCAGTGGCCCGACCAGCGGCCGCAGGTAGCCGCCGAGCAGGTGCGGACCGCTGTCGAGCCAGGCGGCGAGTCGCGATCCGCGCGGCCCGGTGACGCTCTGGATGAGCGTGGGGCCGGGCGCGATCGTCTCGTCCGAGCGTCCGGATTCAGCCTGTGTGTCGCTCATGCGGATGAGTCTAAACGTCGTGGCAATTCGCCCCGCCCGCTCTGGCCGACGCGCTTGCCCTCTCGCGCGCTCGCATAGAGCAAGCTTCTTAGCGCGTCCGGGAGGGGCCCTCTCGCCCTCCAAGCTCAGCTAAGTATCTCTTCGTAGAGCGACTCGAACTCGACCGCCATGCGAGCCACTGTGAAACGCTCGTGGGCGAGCTCGTATCCTCGCCGGCCCAACGAGGTTGCAGCTCGGAGTCGGTAAGAAGCCTTCGCAGTGCATCGATCAGAGCTCCCACATCGTCCGGCGGAATGACGAGCCCGGTCTCGCCATCTACCACCGCCTCGTCGACGCTACCGACAGAGGTGGCGACTACCGGAAGCCCGGCGAACATCGCCTCGAGAATTACAAGCGGGAAGCTCTCCCAGCGCGACGGCAGCGCGAGGACGTCGGCTGATTTCAGATACGGGCGTGCATCGTCGACCCAGCCAATCATCCTCACGCGCTCGCCCAGGCCAAGCTCGTCTCTCATTCGCTCTAGATCGTGCCGTCTCGGCCCGTCGCCGACCAAAAGAAGCGAGACGCCCGGAAGCTCCGCCAGCGCGTGGAAAAGAACGTCGAAGCCTTTCTGACGCGAGAGGCGACCGACCGCGACAATGAGTGGGCCCGGGGCGGGCCGAGGTATAGGCTCCGAATCTACCTCGGCGATTCCGTTGTGGATCGTGCGGATCGATTCCGGCTCGAGACCGATCATAGACTCCAGGGCGCGTGCCGATCGTGTCCCGACGGAAACGTGAGCCGTGAGCCTGCGAGAGGTCGCCCGCTTCAAGCGGCGCTGGAACCAGCCGGAAGGAGAAACGGGCAGATGCTCGACCGCGACAACGCTAGTGCCGGAAGTCAGGAGAGCCGCGGTGATTCCGTACTGGCACGACCAGGGATGGCGAAGGTTCGCCTGAAAGACATCGGGCTTCAAGCGCCGAATGGCGCGCAGATGAGCCAGGATCGGCCGCAGATCGCGCTTATCCCGCACCGGGGGGACTATCAATGTGGAGCAACCGGGCCGAGCGGCGGCGATTTGGGTAACGATAGCCTCGTCGACTCCGATCACCGTGAGGTCGATATCCGAGTCGCAGAGCGCCGACGAGCGCGGCAAGCGAATGCTCAGCGCCCCCTATTTCGGTCGCAGTCCGAATATACGGCAAGGCGAAGTGAACGCTCGGACCGGAGGCGCTCATTCGCCCTCTCCACGCTTTGCCAATAGCTCGCGGTAGAGAGCGAGATGGGCTCACCTATGCTCTCGAGATCGGTTGGCTCGGGAGGAGGCAAAGGAAGCTCGCCCGTTACCGCCGCGCTCCAGGCATCCACCGTCCGTGGAACGACTACGCCGGCGCCCGATGCCGTCACCGCGGCCGCGAGCTGCGGTGCATCGGAGGCGATCACGGGCACTCCAAGCGCACGTGAAAGATGAAGAAGCCCGCTCTCGCTGGCGTCCACGTAGGGAAGGAGAAGCGCATCTGAGGCTGCGATCGCCAGCTGCAACTCCGTATCCGAGGCATAGCCAAGCCGCAGCTCCACACGGTCGCTACGCTCGAGCCGATCGATCGCCGAGTGCTCCTCGTCTTCCATCAGCTCCCCCATGACAAGAAGCGTGGGCGCCGCATCGCCGAGCCGCTCCCAAACGTCCGCCAGTAGCCCGTAACCCTTGTAAGGCCTGATGAAACCGAGCCCGGCGAGAATTCGACCCGACGCGGGTAGTCCCAGCCGGCGGCGCGCCTCTGCGCGCTCGACATGAACGAAGTCGTCGAGAACCGCGTGCGGGACTATGGCCGGATCGATCCCGGCGAGCGAGCGTACCGCGCGAGCGGCGAGGTCGTTGTGCACAACAACCCGATCGACGGCTTGGTAGATGCGCCCAAACCATTTCGCATCGCGCTCGGATCGCTCGAACGGGAGAACGTCGTGAGCGGTCCAGACGACAGGGACAGATCGGGCCAACCGGCGCAGCAAAAAAGCGTCGAAGCGGCGGTTGATCTGCGCCTGGAAATGGACGACGTCCGGACGCCGGCGACGAACGTATTTTCTGACGGCGCGGGCCGAGCGGTACCAGGTCAGGATCCGCCGCAGGTAGAAGCCCGGCCCGGCGCGATCGGGCTTGCCCCAGCGATCGGCAGGCAGGCGTCTCTCGAGGAAAATATCGTCGCCGGCGGGTTCGAGCGCGACGCTGCCAAGAATTTCCGACTCGGCGCCGGCCAGCCGAAGCGCCCTCGCGACCAGGGTCGTGTAGGTGACGATCCCGCCCCGCGAGGACGGGATCGACGAGGACGACCCTTAGCGCGTCCGAAGTCTTTCGCGTATCAGGCGAGTTGACCGTGCTTCCGCCTCCTGAGGAAATCGAGCAAGGCTCGCCGCTCCGCGGCGGAGAGCGCGGTTACGAAGGCTACGACGATATACGTGGCCATGATCGCCACGCCGGCAAGGGCGACCGCGCCCAGGCTGTCGAGGCCCAGTGCGCGTAGGAAGAGGCCGACGACTAGAGCAATAGCAGCCGGAAGGAGGAACTGGCGAACGAGCAGACCGAGCAGGGAGCGGAATCTCAACTCGGTACGGTGACAAATATAGGGCAGAAGGATCATCAACTGAGTAAGAACGGCTGCGATCAGCGTTCCGAGCGCAACGCCGGCAATGCCGATTGTCTTACAGAGAATCACACTCAAGCTGAGGTTCAACACCGCTTCGAAGAGGTTGATACGGGCGGGAAACTTGACGTCGCCCATACCGCGCAAGACGAGGACGCCCGGCTGAGCGACCGCGTAGACGAGAGCCGTCATCGCCACGCAAGACGGTGACGAGCGCCGCTTGGCCGAATGTCGGGCCGACCCAAAAGTGGATAGCCGGCCGAGCGAGCACACAGAGCACGACGGTGAGTGGGGTAGCAACCCCAACTGCGATACGCGTACCCGCGATCATCGTTGCCCGAATCGACTCTCGCCTCCCGGATGCATAGAGCTCCGACGCATGCGGAAAGAACATGCTCAGAAGCGGATTCGTGAAGCGACCGCTGAGCGCGGCCAGCTTCGAGCCGACGGCGTAGACACCGGCTTGCGGACACACCGGCGATCAGACCGACGACGATGGGGTCGATACCACCGATGACGACCTCGGCGAAGTCGGTTAGCGCGATCCATCCGGACATGCTCATCAGCGGTTTCAACAGCGAGCGGTCGACGTAACGCCGCCTGAGTGGAGACCCGCCGCAAAGAACGCGAACGAGCACATAGCGGGCGAACTGCGAAGTGATGCTGAGACTCACTCCGGCGACGCTGATCGCGACCAGGCCGCCGCCGAGAGCGAGGATCACAGTCCAGGCGACCGCCTGGGCTAAGGCGGTGGCGGTTAGCGTTGCGTTTAGCAACTCGTACCGCTGGAAGCCGCTCAGCGCCGAACCGAACGTATCGGCGGGAATCGCGACGGCCAGATCGACGACAGAGAGCACGACGAGAATCATCGCCGCGAGCTTTAGATCGGCGCTGACGTCGAATAGCACCGGGAACAGGTACGCCAAAACGGGCGCCGCCAGTAGAAGCGCGAGACCGGGCAACGAGAGCGCGGCGAAAGAGGTAGCGACGGTTCGCCGTACGCGATCGAGGTCTCCGGCCGCGTTTCCCTCGGCGACGTACTTGATCGCGGCCTTGCTAAAGCCGAACTTGAGCAGATTGAAATAGAGCACCAGCGAGGTCACGAGCACCCAGGTGCCGTAGGCCTCCTTCCCGAGCCCCCGCACGAGTATCGGCGTAACCAAAAGCGCTAGAGCGAGCGTGACGAACGAGCCCGCGTAGTTCGCAAGCGCGTTGCGACGAAATCGCGCCGGCAAGGTAGTCATCCGGCGCGTGCCCACCGTAGAACGGGACCGGATACGGAATAGAGCGAGATCGCGATCATTTCCCTTTCGAGCACGCCGGATGTCGCCGAGCGTAAAAACCCCGCAAGTTTTCGACCGGCGAAACCGATGACAATATATGGATTAGAGATAACGTTCAGACTTCCATCCCGTTCAGCGAATGACCTCTCCATCCTCCAAGGCACGCCGAGCCGCGACACTGTCATTGCTGACCGTCGCCGCTATCGGACCCGTTATCTATCCGCTCTGGCTTGGTTGGCGAACGCGACGACTCCCGGACCCCGAGCCGCCCGAACCGACTAGCTGGCCCGATCTCACCGTCGTCGTCCCGGCCTTCCGCGAGCAGCGCGTGATAGCCGCCAAGGTCGAGAATCTTCTCGAGAATGGCTATCCGGGACGACTCGAGTTGATCGTCGTTGCCGATGACGAAGAGACGGCTGCAACGGCCCGAACGACTTCGGCGCGGGTGATCGCCCCCCCGGAACGAATCGGAAAAGCGGCGGCATTGAATCTCGGCGTTCGCTCGGCCGAAACCGAGATCGTCGCCATTACGGATGCCAACGCGATGATCGATGCAGGCGGTCTCGAGAAGCTGATTCGCTGGTTCGACGATCCTACTGTCGGCGCTGTGGCTGGAGAGAAACATATCGACACGGCGAGCGGCGAAAGCACTTACTGGATGTTCGAATCCTGGCTCAAGCGCCGCGAAAACCGAACCGGGACGACGATCGGCCTAATCGGCGAGCTGGCGGCATTTCGCCGCGAAGAATACGTCGAGCTTCCCGAGGACATCGCTGTCGACGATCTCTGGCTGGCGCTCGACATCGTCGAGCACGGCGGTCGAATTGCCTACGAGCCCGAAGCGTGCGCCAGCGAAGCCGAGAGTGCGACGGCCGCCGACGAGTGGGAGCGCAGGACGCGCATCGTCGCGGGCGCGAACGATGTGCTTTGGCGACGGAGGCCGCTCCTCGTGCCAGGGGAAAGCCCGGTCGCCGCCCAACTCTGGGGTCACAGGCTTTTCCGCCAATCGCTCGGTCCGCTGGCGCACGCTGGGTTGGTCCTCATCGCGCTCTTTTCTGTTCGGAAAAGCCGGCTGGCACGCGGATTCCTCGCACTTCATGTTTTTGCTGTGTCCTCGCTGATCCGCCAACGCAATGGCCGGACAAGCGGGCGTCTTGGGCGCCTGGCCGCTCAAGTGCTCTTCCTGCAGGCCGTCGGGATCGGTGGCACGGTCAGGTGGGCCCGCGGCGATCGGCCCGCGCGCTGGCCCAAGCCCGAGCGGGTTCTACGCGAAGGTGAAAGCGCAAGCGCGCCGACCTCGCCGCCGAGATCGCGGTCGACGGAGCCCTGATGTCGCGGGGCACGATCGCAATCGTCTCCGACAGCGATGGATTCGGAGGCGCCGAGCTCTACCTGTCCACTCTCCTGTCTCAGCTCCGCGACGAGTGGCGATTCGTTGCGCTTCTCGGCGATCTCGCCGACGCAGAGACACGGCGGCGCCTCGCCGACGCCGGCGCAGAACTGATCACTATTCCGCGGCTTACGGCGGATCCCTCGCGCGGCGGCGATCACACGCACCGTGCGCGCCCTACGCGCGCTCGATCCGCACCTCGTTCACATCAATCTCAACGATCAAGGTGACGGACTCGGGCCGCTCATTGCAGCTCGCGTGGCTCGTAAGCGCACTGTGGCGACGCTACATCTCGTCATCCCCGGACGGAAGGGTTGGCGCGAGCGAATCTCGGCAAGAGCGCTCCGATCGCCGGAGACCGTGATTGCCGTCTCCAGGTTTGTCGAGGACTACGCACGCGGAGCCGGGGCTAACTCTCTCACGGTAATGAACGGTCTCGATTCGCCCGAATACGAAGCAGAGCCACGTGCCCTCCTTGGCTTGGCGCCGGGCGAGACTGTCGTCGGCGGAATCGGGCGCCTGCACGACCAGAAAGGCTGGGACGTCTTCTGCGCCGCCGCGGCGCTTGTCCGCGAGGATTATCCGGAGACGGTCTTCGTCGTCGTAGGTGACGGCCCTGATCGGGTGCAGCTCGAGCGGATGGGAGCGGCGAGCGGAGTGCGCTTTCTCGGCTACCGCGAGAGCGCTTCGGCGCTAATACGCGCTTTCGACGTCGTGGTCGCCCCTTCGCGCTACGAAGCCTTCGGTCTCGTGGCGATAGAATCCATGCTCGCCGGCGTCCCGATCGTCGCTACCTCCGTCGGCGGACTTCCCGAAGTCGTAGCCGACTGCGGTCGGCTCGTCGCGCCGGAGCGCCCCGATCTCCTTGCCTCCGCGATCATCGAGCTTCTAGACGATCCGGCCATGCGCACGGCTTACACCAAGCGAGCCACGGCACGCGCACGCTCGATCTTCAGCCCGAAACGCATGGCGGCTGACACGAATCGCGTATATCTCGCTCAACGACACTGAGCCTCTCAGTGAGACGAAAGGCAGATGCCGCCTGACGCGCGAAAGCTGCCTATGCTCACTTCTTCCACCGTTCCGAGTGACGAATAGAGACCCGGTTTTGACCTCGACGCCGACTACCATAAAGAGCGACCTCGACCATTGATGCCTCGTCGAGCACCTACTCACGCGCCCGTGAACCTCAACGACTACACCCGCCGGTGAGCCCGAGATGAAGATCGTCTTGCTCCTCATTGTGGGCCTGGCGGCTTGCGGCATGTTCTCGGGCTTCATGCGACTCGAGCGGGCAGGAAAGCGGATGACTACGGTGCTCGTTATCTTCGGGCTCGTGCTGGTCGAGGCTTGGATCTATCCGAACCAGAGCCTGATACCGGCCGGCTTCTTCCATCCCGTACTCGGCGGTGGATCGGGAGTAGGCGGCGCCGATTCCGGACTCTCCTTCCGCCTCCCGGAGATCCTCGTGCCAATGGCTTTAATAGCCCGACTGCTTGCTCGCCGCCAACCGCTCCGCCTGCGCGCGGCGTCACTGTGGTGGCTGGCGTTCTTAACGTGGCTCGCGGCGTCAGCAATGATTGGAGTCGAGAACGGCAACTCGGCCAACCTTGCCCTGTTTGAGGCTAAGGCGATCACCTATATCGGCTTCTTCTTACTGGTAGCCGGCGTGCCCGCAAGCGAGTTCGCCCACGGACGCACCTTCCGTCGGTTCCTCTATTGCTCGAGCGTCATTGCGGCGATCGGAATCGTGCTCAATCAACTCCGAGCGAACATCTCGCTGGCGATACCTGGCGTTCCGATCAGCGGTATGGGCGCGATGGGTGCCGACGCTGCCACGATCTTCCTTGCTCTCGGGCTGATCGCCGCTGCGATCGCGATTTGTAACGAGAACCGGCGCTCGCGATTGATAGTCACTTCGCTTCCTCTCCTCTTCGCCTCTGTCGTGGCCGGGCAACGCGCAGCTCTAGTCGCGATGGTGGTCGCGCTGGCACTCTTCGCCGTGGCGATCGCGGTCGGATGGAAACGGATTCGTACGACGCCAACCGAGCTTGCTCTGGGCGCGTCGACATTCATTGCGCTCCTGCTGATTCCCGTGCTTGTCACTGCAGTCGTCGGCAAACGCCAGCCGGTCGTTCCATTCACCGGCTCGATCAACGCCGCCTTCGGTACTCAAGCCAAGCGCCTCTCGGCGCAAGATCGCCTGAACCAGTGGGCAACCGCGCGCCGGTTGATAAGCGAGCGTCCGGTCATCGGCGCTGGGCTCGGGTTCACCTATGAGTTTTACGATCCCGGCTTTCAGGTCTTCGTCACGACGGATCTCACTCACAACATCGCGCTCGACCTGTTGATGCGAGTCGGGGCGATTGGACTCGGCCTCTTCCTCGTCGCGCTCGCGATTACGCTCGTCGACGGCATCAGGATCTGGCTCAAACACCCCGACGCTTTGATTGCAGCAGTCGCTATAGCCTGTACCTGCGCACTGTCCGGCCTCGTGGCAAAGGGTATGGTGGAGTCGATCTTCGAGAAGTATCGTCTGGCAACACTCCTCGGTTTCTTGGTCGGCGCCGTCGCTAGCACTACGCTCTCCATGGCAGCACCTGCGCGAATGCGTTTCTCGGAAGCCACCCAGATCGCGAAAGAGAGTCCGCAATGGAATTAAGGGAGTTGATAGGAGTAATCCGGCGCTTCTGGCCGATCACCGCGATCGTGCTCGCACTCGCGCTCTTATTTGGATTCGTAGCAGCACTCGTCCCCCCCAAGCGCTATCAATCGACCGCGACGATCCTGGCCATTCCTCCCAAGGCCGACTTCCTGGCGGTGAGCGCTATCCAATCTCTCCTCCCCTCTTACGCCGACCAGGTCGGCACCGGGACGTTCGCTAACCAGGTGAAAGCCCGTGTCCAACAGACCGATCCGACTCTGGTTTGGGAAAACGTCGCGCTCAGCGGAAGCGCCGTCCCGGGAACTAGCCTCCTTCGCGCTCAGGCGGAGTCGAACAACCCCCAGCTTTCGGCAGCGGCCGCCAACGGAGCGGCCGCGAACCTCGTCGACACAAAGGTCTCGACTTTCGTAAAGATGAAGATAATCGACCAAGCGCGTCCCTCCAGCGTGCCGGTAAGCCCGAAGCGCAATCTGATCTTGTTTGCCGCGACCATAATCGGCCTGATCGGCGGCGTGCTCGCTGCTATCGGAGCCAATGTCGTCTCGCCACGCATCCGCACTACAAAAGAGATCTGGCAACGTTTTGGGCTTGAGGTCATCGCCGAGATTCCGCAGGTTCGCTATTTTCCGCGCAGCCCAAAGGGCCTGTTCGACCCGAGGGCCGGTAATCCTAAGCTGATAGAAGCATACCGGCGCCTCTACACGAACTTCGAGATCGTCGCCGGCGAGCGCACGATAGTCGGCGTGGTGTCGTGCACCGCGGGCGAGGGCAAGTCCTCGGTGACGGCCAACCTCGCATGGGCGGCCGCTTCGATGGGCCGGGAAGTCGTCGCCATCGATACCGACCTTCGACGCCCTGCTCTGCACAAGTACTTCGGTGCTGACCAGGAGCCCGGTATCGCCGACGTGCCGCTAGGCGCCAACATAAGAGGGCTTCTGCGTAAAACGGACATTCCGACACTCCACATGATTCCGGCAGGAAGCGCAGCTCAGCACCCGACGCCAGTCATCTACGCGGCACTGCCGCAGATCACGGGAACCTTCACGGACACCCTGCTTCTGGTCGATATGCCGCCACTCCTCGGCACCGCCGAAGCAACGCTCATCGCCACAGCGATCGGAGCTGTGATCCTCGTTGTCGATGCCCACCACGGGCATCCGAACGAGCTCGAGCAGACCCTCCACGAGCTCGAACGGGCAAACGTCCAGGTTCTCGGCGTCGCGCTCAACCGGGCTCGCCCGATTCGTTCCAAGCGAATCGATGAGTATTACATCGCTGCAGGTAGGTGAGCGAGCTCAGCCTTAGCGTTCTCTGAGCGCCGGAAACAGAACAACATCCCGAATCGTCTCCCGCCCCGTGAGCACCATCGCCAGCCGGTCGATGCCAAGTCCCAGCCCACCCGTCGGCGGCATACCGTACGAGAGCGCCTCGACGAAGTCCGGGTCACCCTCCTCGGCCAGCGCGTCGCCGGCCTCACGCTCTGACTGCTGCATGGCGAAGCGCTCGGCCTGATCCTCGGCGTCGTTGATCTCGCTGAAGGCGTTGCCGATCTCCATGCCTCCGATGAAGTACTCGAATCGCTCGACGAGGGTTGGATCGTCGTCGGTCGTTCGGGCGAAGGGCGAGAGCTCGATCGGGTAGTCGTGCAGAATCGTCGGTTGAACGAATGCGGGCTCGATAAAGGCCGAAAGGGCGTGATCGATCAGTTGCGCCCAGGTCTGGTCGTGGCTGACATCGACCTCGCGCGCCGCGAGCCGGTTCCGAAGCTCGGCCTCGTCGCGCGTCCACAGCCCCTCCGCCTCGAGCGCGTCGGGCAGTCGCAACCTGCGCCAGGGCGCCGCAAGATCGATTTCGGCGTTCCGGAAAGTCACCTTGGTCGTGCCGATCACCTCGAGCGCGACCGCCTCGACCAGCGTCTCGACGCGGGCCATGGCGTCGCGGTAGTCGGCGTAAGCCTCGTACCACTCGAGCATCGTGAACTCGGGTTGGTGCTTGTACGAGACGCCTTCGTTCCGAAAGTCTTTGCCGATCTCGTAGACGCGCTCCAGCCCGCCCACGATCAGCCTCTTCAGATACAGCTCGGTGGCGATGCGCAGGTAGAAGTCTTGATCGAGCTCGTTGTGGTGAGTCACGAAAGGCCGGGCGAAGGCGCCGCCGTAGCGCGGCTGCAACACGGGCGTCTCGACCTCGACAAATCCCTCTTCGTCGAGACGGCGCCTGATGCAGGAGACCATGCGGGCGCGCAGGAGAGCGTCCCGGCGCGTCTCCTCGTTTACGAGCAGGTCGAGGTAGCGCTTTCGATAGCGAGTCTCGACGTCGGTTAGCCCGTGGTAGAGATCGGGTAGCGGCAGGCGAATCTTGGCCAACAGCTCCAGTTTCCCGACTCGCAGCGACGGCTCGCCGCGGCGCGTCTTCATTGGCCGCCCGGTCACGCCGACTATCTCGCCGAGATCGAGATCGAGCTGCTCGAGGACGCTCTGCTCGCAGAAAAGCTGAATCCGGCCGGAGCGATCGACGAGGTCGAGAAAGGTCAGCTTGCCCATATCTCGGCGCGCCATCACCCGACCGGCGAGGCGGAGCTCGCTCTCACCGTTCTGACCCGGCTCGAGCGCCTCGGCCTCGGCATGGACGGCCGCGATCTCAACTCGTTCCGCAAAACGCTTCGGGAGAGACGTCATCGCGCTGGAGTCTACGGCCAACCGCCGTTGTACCGCTACGGCTAGCGGTCGAATCTCGATTTCACTTCGACGATCGAGCCAGAGCGGTGACTTGGCAAGCCTTCTTGTCAGCCATAGCCGAGCTCGTCCAAGCGTTCCTCGCCGATCCCGAAGTAGTGCGCCAGCTCGTGCAGAACGGTCACGCGAATCTGCTTCCTGAGCTCATCCGGTTCGGGATACAGCCGCTCGAGCGGTTCCCTGTAAATCTTGATCGTGTCGGGCTGAATCGGATCGCCGGAGCGGCGCTCAGGCAGAGGAACACCCTCGTAGAGGCCGAGTAAGCCAGGCTCGTCGGGACGCTTCTCCTCGATCAGCACGGCCACATTCCGCAAACCGACCGCGAGCTCGGGCGGCAGCTCGTCCAGCGCTTTTTCCACTTCGTCCTCAAACGCCACGCGGCACTCGCGCGCGTAGCGCTCGCTACGCGGCCTTGATCGACATGATCTTGAACCTCAGCGTCCCGCGCGGAGCGACGACCTCGACCGTCTCGCCCTTTTTGCGGCCCATGATCGCGCGGCCCACCGGCGACTCGTTCGAAAGCTTGTTCTCGGCCGGATTGGCCTCGGCGGAGCCGACTATCTGGTACTCGCTCGTCTTGCCGGCCTCGAGATCGCGCAGACGAACGAGCGTTCCGACGGAGACCGCATCGGCCGTTACCTCGCTCGTATCGATGACGCGCGCATCGCGCATCCGCTGCTCCAGCAGCGCGATCCTGTGCTCGAGCATCGCCTGCTCGTTCTTGGCGTCGTCGTACTCGGCGTTCTCCATGATGTCGCCGAACTCACGCGCAACCTTGATCCGCTCGGCGACATCGCGCCGCTTCTCGGTCGAGAGATACTCGACTTCCGTCTTGAGCTTCTCGTACCCCTCGGGAGTGAGAATGACTTCCTTCACCGCCGCCTCCTGCGCGTAATAAAAGAAAAAGCGTGGCATTTCGCCAGCGCGGGCGCGCATGGTACCGCTACCGGCGCCGCGAGTCAAGGATTTTTACTTAGGCTGGATAGTGCCGTGATACACGACCTCCACCAAAACTGGCAGATCGGGGCTCTAAAGATCCCTTCACGGCTCGCTCTCGCACCGATGGCCGGCGTCAGCGTGCAAGCCTACCGGCGCCAGGCGAGACGTTTCGGGGCCGGGCTGGTCTGGTCGGAGATGATCAGCGCCGCGGGTCTCGAGCACGGGAGCCGGCGCACACGCGACTACCTGCAAATCGACTCCGACGAGCACCCGATAGCGCTGCAGATCTTCGGCGCCAAGCCGGCGCAGGCGGCCGAGGCGGCGCGCATGGCCGAGGCGGCCGGCGCCGATCTCGTCGATCTCAACCTCGGCTGCCCGGTGCGCAAGGTGATGACCAGCGGGGCCGGGGCTGCGTTGCTCGAACAACCCGATCTCGCCTGCCGAATCGTCGAGGAGATGTCGGCGGCGGTCTCGGTCCCGGTCACCGTCAAGCTGCGCAGCGGAATAGAGCTCGGTTCGAGAACGTGCATCGAGCTTGGGCCCCGGCTCGCCGCCGCGGGAGCGCGGGCGCTCGTGCTCCATCCCCGCGCCCAGCGACAGATGTACGGCGGGAGCGCCGATCACTCGCTCACGGCCGAGCTCGCCTCGCTGCTGGAGATTCCCGTCGTCGCCTCGGGCGATATCCGCTCCTGCGAGCGGGCGCGCGCACTACTCGCCGCCGGCGCGACCGCGGTGATGATCGGTAGGTCGGCGCAGGGCAATCCTTGGCTCTTGCGCGAGATTTCGAGCGGAGAGGAGCAAATGCCGTCGCAGGCGGAGGTAGCCGCCGAGCTGATCCATTTCATGCGCGAGGTCGCGCGCGAGCTGGGCGAAAGGCGCGCCCAGAGCTTTCTCAGGAAGTTCTACGGTTGGTATCTGCGGCGCGGGCGGTTCCCCAGACAGTTGCGAAGAGAGCTCGTGGACGCCGCGACGCTCGGCGCAGCCGAGGCTCTCTTGTTTTCTGCCGCTCCGAGCGCCGAACAGCTCGCCGCGGAGCTCGGTGCCACTCCCGAATGAGGCGACGACGACCGCCGAAGCGCCGACCACACGTCGAAGAAATGGACCAGCCCTGTAGATTGGAGAGCGTGGTCGATCTACACTCCCACATCCTTCCGGGCATCGACGACGGCTCGCGATCGCTCGAGGAAAGCGTCGAGATCGCTCTCGCCGCAGTCCGCGACGGCATAACGGTCATCGCCGCAACGCCGCATGTACGTGACGATTTCCCCACAGCCGGCGCAACGATGGAACGGCTCGTTCTAGAACTCAGGCAGACCCTGCGCGAGAAGAACATTCCGCTGAAAGTCCTCGGGGGCGCCGAGATCGCGATTCCTCAGCTGAAAAAGCTGAGCGACGAGGAGCTGCGCCTGTTCAGTCTGGCCTGTAACCCACACTATCTGCTGGTCGAGTTCCCCTACTTCGACTGGCCGCTCTCGCTCGAAGCAGAGATTTGGAACTTCAAGCGGCGCGAGATCACGCTGGTCCTGGCTCACCCTGAGCGAAACCCCGAAGTCCAGTCCGATCCCACCCGCATTGCGCCGCTGGTCGCAGCCGGAGCATTGGTACAGCTAACGGCAGCTTCCGTCGACGGGCGTCTGGGCCGCCGTAACCGAAAGAGCGCGCAAGAACTGATCGCTGCCAGGCACGCGCACTTGATCGCCAGTGATGCGCACTGGCCTGGATTGAGAAGGGTCGGCACGAGCACGGCGGCGGCGGCACTCCGCGACCCTGAGCTCGCTCGCTGGCTAACTCATGACGTACCGACGGCGATCGTGCAGGACGTACCTATACCGAAGCGCCCGCGGACCAGTAAACGAGGGCGTAGACGCTTGTTTCGACTCTAGCTACAAGCCGCTGCGATCCCAATTCATCCCCGGCCGCCTGAGGTGCCCCCAACACCCCGAAGCGGCCGAAACACGATCTACGCGGAAGCGCGCGGGCGCGAAACCAAGTAGAGCGCAATGCCGGTAAGCAGGAGAAGCATCCCGCCGCCCACCAGCAGCATTAAATCGAGACCCGTGAAAGGTAGCGATCCCGATGACGAAACTGTCGCAGCTTGATTTGCTGACTGAACCTGCGCCCCTAAAACGCCTGCCCGCCCGCCGTACTGGTGCTGAGCTGATCCGAGAACAGCTAAAGCGGACGGTGCCGCCACTAGCGCCACGGTCAGCATTCCGAATATCGCTTTCAACCTCACGTTGTTCACCTCCCGTATCACTCGAACGGGTTCCCTCAGCCTAGTGGCGTAATCTCTTCCCGTCAATCTGGTGTTTACGTCGGCAACCTTCCCGCAACGCGAGCAGTTAAAACCCTTACGGCTCACCTAGACCGTACGCGAGCGTGCGCTCGAGGAAGATTCGATCGATCGCCGTGAGATCGATCCTCCCGCGCGCGCGAACGCGCCGCAGAACTGAGCGGATCATCGGCTCGCGAGGATCGAGCGCTCTAGCGTGCTCCAATTGGTCTAGCGCCGCTCGGCGGTTTCCGGTCAGGTACTCGGCGATCCCCAGCTCGAAACGCGCGTACCAACCCGCGTGATTGCGCGCGAGCGCCCGCGTGAAGGCAACTTTCATACGCTGGTAGTCGCGCTGGCGCTCGGCGATGGTGCCCGCGACCAAGTCGGGTTGGTCGCTCAAAGGATCGAGCGCGCGAGCCCGATCCAGCATCCGATAGGACTGCGCTGGCGCGGCGCGCCAGCTCCGCGAAGCGTTGTCGACGTACCGCTCCGAGAGCCAGGGAGCGCAGTAGCTAGCCGATATAACGATCGCGACCAGCGCGAGCGCTGCGACCAACAGCCGACGATCTGGGCGACGTACAACCGCTTTTCGGCTGGGTGAATCGACCGATACCGCGGCCGCTAGGCCTAAGAACGCCAGAGCGGCAGCCGTCAGAGCCGGTATTTCCCAGAACCATTCGACCGAGCCATGAATAAGCCAGTATGAAAACCCGACCACGAGCGAGGCGGCCAAACCTCGTCTGAAAGGATCGACACCCCGCCTCCGTACAGCAAGAAGAGCGCACGTGAGGAAGGCGAGGAAGAGTGCAGAACCGACCACCCCTGTCTGCACCAAGACTTTCATTTCGATCGAGTGGGGATCGGTCGGCTCCTCATCGCTTCGGCGCGAGCTCAGGTACTCGGTCGCGAAGTTGTTCGTTCCCACGCCGACTAGCGGGTGGACGCGAAACTCGTTGCCGGCGACGCGCCAGAAGTCGTAGCGATTGGTGCCGTAGAGCGAGGTGAAGTGACTCGAGCCCGAGCCGCCAGCGGCTCCGGTCGTGAAGTTGTGCCATGCGTTTTGAACGCTGTTGATCGGACTGTTGACCGAGCTCAGAGCGATCGCGCTCGCTAGTACGAACGCGAGGCCGAACCCGATGACCGCCCCTCGATCCAGCCAGCGCGCAGTGCGATCGGCAAGCGACACACGTCGGTCGAGCGCTGCCACCATTGTCCAACCAACGAGCAGACAAACGAAGACGACGATCATCCCGTTCCGCGCCTGCGCCAGCGCCGGCGCCAGAGGGTCGCCCCGATCGCCCGCCCGGAAGACTCCGAGCAGCGCGCTCAGGTTGAACGCCGACGCCGCGAGCACGACGAGAGCCGTGACCAGCGCCCTGCCTCGACCGCTCGTGAGGACGACGAAGATGAGGAAGACGATCGGGAACGTGTACATCGAGCCACGGCTCTGGGCCAGCACGGCTATCTGCACCAGCAAGCTCGCCGTGGCCGCGAGCAATCCACGTGCAAGCGCTGGTACCTCTTTGCGCGAAGCGAGGTACAGAGCGGGCCAGAGTGGAATCAAGAACAGCGCCGCCTCGCCGTTTTGGTAACCGATCGGCGATGCCAACCGCCAGCCCAAGAAGATCGACGCCGGATGCCCGCCGTGGAGCGCATTCTCGATGACCACAAAACCGATCGCGGCCACCGTGACTGCGTAGAGCGAAGCAAGCAGACTCGCGATCCTGACGTTGGTCGACCAGCGCGAGAAGAACACATAGACGGTGAAGTAGAGGAGGGTCTGGTTGGCGCCGTCCCAAGCATCGCCTTTCACGGTCGCCCAGGCGATCGAGAAGAAGCTCCAGACGGTGAAGAGCGCGAAGAAGACCAGCGCCCCGGTTCGCCAATCACGCCACTCGAGCGAGAACATCACATCGGCGGAGCAGATCACGAGCAGCCAGAGGACAACCAGCGCGACCGGATACCAGAGCAAGGGTGGGAATCCGCCCTGATCAGCGGCGAAGAAGAGCAGAAGCGCCAGCACGACCAGCGGCGGCAAAGCGAGAGCCAGATCGAGGCGGCCGCCTGGAAAGAGCCGGCTCAGCGGACGGTTCGACCGCCCCCGTCGGCTAGCCTGCTCGGGAGCCCCGGCGCTCATACTCGGTTGGCGCGGATCCCGAGTCGGCATCCGCCCTTTATATCTCGCCCGCAATCGCTCCGCTCGCCAGCGTGGGATTGCCCGCGATCGCCAGCCGCTTTCTAGCGGTCGAAAAGCCCGACCGGATCGGCGTTCGATGCCCACACGGACGCGGCGAGGCGGCCCGCTTGCCGCCGCTCTTCAGAACGCCAGCTAGTTCTCTCGGCGCTAGCCGGAGAGGTTCCGCTCCCAGATGAGACGCAATCCTTCGAGGGTGAGAAACTCGTCCACCTCTTCGATCGTGCGGCAGTGCGGCACGATCAGCTCAGCGAGTCCGCCGGTGGCGATCACCTTGACCTTTCCGTCGAGCTCGAGGCGCATCCGCTCGACGATGCCGTCCACCTGACCGGCGAAACCGAAGACGAGACCGGATTGGAGCGCAGCGATGGTGCTCTTGCCGATCACGTTCGCCGGCTCGGCGAAATCCACCTCGCGCAGCCGCGCCGCGCGGGCGAAGAGCGCTTCCATCGAGATCTCGATTCCCGGCGCGAGCACGCCGCCGATGTACTCCCCCTCGGCCGAGATGGCATCGAAGTTGGTGGCCGTGCCGAAGTCGACGGCGATACAGGGAGCACCGTGGCGCTCGAGCGCGGCGATCGCGTTGGCGATGCGATCCGGGCCGACCTCGCGCGGATCGTCGAAGCGAATGGCGATGCCCGTCCGCGTTCCCGGACCGAGCACGATCAGCTCGCGCTCGAGCCAGCGCTCGGCGAGCTCCTCGTAGCTGTGTACAAGCCCGGGTACGGTCGAGGCCAGACAGATACCCGAGACCGCCTTGAAGTCGATCAGATTGCGGTAGAGAGACGCCAGCTCGTCGCCCGTGCGATGTGCCTCGGTGGCGACTCGCCAGTGCTCCTTCAGCAACTCGCCCTCGTAGAGACCGAGGACGGTCTGCGTGTTACCGACATCGACGGCGAGGAGCATTCCCAGCGCCTAAAGATCGTCGTCTGATTGAAGCTGCTCCCCGATCCGCTCGGCTAGCGCCTCGGCGGTCAGCTGCGAGCCTTCGCCCGTGTTCAGCTCTTCGATCGTCACGTCGCCCGAGGTGAAGACCTCGGCACGCGGGATGATGCGGGCCGGGCGGTTCTTGTCCCAGACCCAGACGTCTTCCATCCGCAGGTGCAGGTAGGGATAGCTCGGCTGGCTGGCCTGCTCGACCTCGAGCTTGTTGCAGAGGTAGGTCACATCCGGGGTGAGGACGCAGTAGCGGAAGAGGCCGAAGACGGCCGTGTACTCCTTCTTCAGCCGCAGCTCGAGCTCGGCCTCGTATTCGTCCAGATCGTCGAGGTGTGACATCGCACTGTCAGTCTAGCCCCGCGAGCAAGGCACTCACCAGCCCCTGGCCCGGCACCTCCAGCTCGGGGTCGAGCTCGAGCAGGGGCTCGAGCGCGAAGCGGCGCAGGTGCAGACGAGGGTGGGGTAGCTCGAGCTCCGGCTCGCTCGACGGTCTCGCGATCCGTAGAGAAGCAGATCGAGGTCGATCACTCGCGGACCGAAGCGCGGACCGGCGCGGCGCCGGCCGAGCTCGCACTCGATCAGCTGCAGGCGCGCGAGCAGCTGTCTCGGTGAGAGATCGGTCTCGATAGCGGCGGCGCCGTTCAAGAAAGCGGGGCTGATCGAGCAGGTCCTCGGGCTCGGTCTCGCGCAGCGTCGATGCCGCCACCAGCTCGATGCTCGGCTCGGCGGCGAGGCGCTCGAGCGCGAGGCGCAGCATCTTCTCCCGATCGCCGAGATTGGCCCCCAGCCCCACGTACGCTCTGGTCATGAGGCGATCCTAGCCTCGCCCCGCATAAGGTCCCGAACAGACTCGTCCCGGTGCCTGGCACCAGGACAAGTCCCAATGAGACGATACGAGTGAGAATTACCTGCATTTCGCAGTCTTTCGGGCGAAGCGGACGTTCCGCGTGCCTGGCACCGTGCCTGGCACCGAAGTTCCGTCAAGTGCTCTCTGTCGCACCGCCGCGCTCGATCGCGGCTGCGATCGTCAGCGCCTCGACGTGCTCGCGCACGTCGTGCACGCGGAAGATGCTCGCGCCACGCTCGAAGGCCGCGAGCGCCGCGCCGATCGAGGCTGCCGTCGTTCCTCGCGTGGCCTCCGCGTCGCCGAGCAGTCGTCCGAGCGAGCGCTTGCGCGAGAAGCCGATCAAGATCGGGCGCCCGAGCGCGAGCAGAACGATCGAGTCGCTTGCACGAGCGCCAGATTGTGCGCGACCGTCTTGCCGAAGCCGAATCCGGGATCGAGGCAGATCCGATCCTCGCGCACTCCGTGCGAGGTGGCGAAGGCGAGCCGCTCTTCCAGGAAGTCGGCCACCTCCGAGACGACGTCTCGGTAGCGCGGCTCGTCCTGCATCGTGCGTGGCTCACCAAGCATGTGCATCAAACACAGGTAGGCGCCCGATTCGGCCACCACCTCGACCATCTCCGGATCGCCGCGCAGCGCGGTGACGTCGTTTACCAGCTCGGCCCCCAGCTCGAGCGCGCGACGAGCGACCTCGGCCTTGCTCGTGTCGATCGATTTCGGCACGTCGTCCAGCTGCTCGAGCACCGGCACGACACGGCGCAGACTCCTCCTCGACCGTCACCGACTCGGCGCCCGGCCGGGTCGATTCGGCACCGATGTCGACGATCGCCGCTCCCTCGGCGAGCATGCGCCGAGCCGAGGCGATCGCCGCCTCGGGCGCGAAGTTGAGACCGCCGTCCGAGAAGCTGTCGGGCGTGACGTTGACGATCCCCATCACCGCGGGGCGCGGGAACCTCTGCTCGATCGGAAGCCCGGGCACGCCGACAGCGTACGCCAAGCGGACGGCCTGCTAGCCCTTGGCGCCTTCCGGCGGCGGCGGCTTCGAGAGCGCGCCGGGGACCGGATAGGGCTTGGTCTTCGGGCGCGGCTTGCGAGCCTTCTTCGGTTCGCCGCTGGCCGCGGGCGTAGTAGTGGAGTCGGTAAAAACGTCTTTCTCGGATTCACCGGCCAGCAGGCGCTCGAACTGCTCCTTGTCGATCGTCTCCCGCTCCACCAGCAGATCGGCCATTCGCCGCAGATCGCTGTCGTGCTCGCGCAGCACCGAGAGCGCCGTCTGATGCGCCTGTTCGATGATGATCCTGATCTCGTCGTCGATCTCGCGCGCGATCTCGTTCGAGTAGTCCGGTTCGTGCCCCAGTTCGCGCCCGAGGAAGGGCATGTCGGCTGAGTGGCCGAGCACGCGCGGGCCGAGCTTCTCGCTCATGCCGTAGCGCATCACCATCTGCTTGGCTGTTGCAGTGACCTTCTCGAGGTCGTTGGCGTCGCCGGTGGTGACCTCTTCGAAGACGAGCTCCTCGGCGGCGCGACCACCGAGCGACATTGCGAGCTGATCCATCAGCGCGGCGCGCGTGGTCAGGTAGCGATCCTCGCGCGGCAGCGAGATCGTGTAACCGAGCGCCTGCCCGCGGCTGATGATCGAGATCTTGTGGATCTCGTCGGTGTGCTTGAGGAAGTAGCCGACGATCGCGTGGCCCATCTCGTGATAGGCGGTGATCTTTCGCTCCAATTCGGAGAGCAGTCGCGTTCGCTTCTCGGGGCCGGCGATCACGCGCATGATCCCTTCCTCGAGCTCCTCCTGGCCGATCTGCTTGCGGCCGCGGCGAGCCGAGAGCAGCGCGGCTTCGTTGACGAGATTGGCCAGATCGGCGCCTGTGAAGCCGGGCGTGCCGGCGGCGAGCGTGTCGAGGTCGATCTCCGCCGCCAGCGGCTTGCCCTTGGAATGCACCTCCAGGATCTTGCGGCGGCCGATGCGATCGGGGCGGTCGACGACGATCTGGCGGTCGAAGCGGCCGGGGCGGAGCAGGGCCGGGTCGAGAATGTCGGGCCGGTTGGTGGCCGCGATCAAGATGATGTTGTCCTTCAGCTCGAAGCCGTCCATCTCGACCAACAGCTGGTTGAGAGTCTGCTCGCGCTCGTCGTGGCCGCCGCCCAGCCCGGCGCCGCGGTGCCGCCCGACGGCGTCGATCTCGTCCATGAAGACGATGCAGGGAGCCGCCTGCTTGGCCTGCTCGAACAGATCGCGCACGCGGCTGGCGCCGACGCCCACGAACATCTCGACGAAGTCGGAGCCGGAGATCGAGAAGAACGGCACCCCGGCCTCACCGGCGACCGCGCGGGCCAGCAGCGTCTTGCCGGTTCCGGGCGGCCCGTAGAGCAGAACGCCCTTGGGAATGCGCGCCCCGAGCGCCTGGAACTTCTTCGGATTCTCGAGGAACTCCTTGATCTCTTGCAACTCCTCGACCGCCTCGTCCACCCCGGCGACATCGCGGAAGGTGATTTTCGGCGCATCCGGCGTCATGCGCTTGGCGCGGCTCTTGCCGAAGCTCATCACCCTCGAGCCGCCGCCCTGGAGCTGATTCATCAGGAAGATCCAGATCCCGAAGAAGAGCACGAAGGGCAGCAAGCCGATCAGAATCGAGATCCAGGCCGAGGAGCCGGTGCCCTTCGAGTTGTAGAGCACGCGGTGCTCCTGGAGAATCTTCTCGAATTCGGCCTCGGACTGCGGGCTCGGGTAGTTGACCTTGCCGGTTTGACCCTTTGGGAACCCGCTGGTCGGTTTGAGTACGAACTTGATCTGCTGCGTGTTGGGGTTGAAGTTGACCTCTTGGACCTTGTTCTCCTTGGTGTACTGGATCAGGTTCGAATAGGTCAGCTTCTTGTCTTCGAGCCGCTCGAGCTCGGCAGGAGCTGGGACACGAGAAATACGGCCCCGACTATCAGGACCAAGGGAAAGAGCGCGCTGCGAAAGAACCGGCCCATGGATAAACCTCTACTCGGAGCGTAGCAGTAGTCCTTCCCTTTTCAGCCCCCGTTGGGTCGCTCTGGAGGGGGCGATCAGGGGTGGGCAGACGAGACTCGCCACAGGTTGCTTCACAGTCCTTCGGGCAGCAACGAATCGTCGAGCACCGCCACGTAGGGAAGGTTGCGGTAGCGCTCGGCGAAATCGAGCCCGTAGCCGACGACGAAGCGATCGGGGATCTCGAAGCCGACGTAGCGCACCGACTTGCGCACCTTCTGCGCCGATTCCTTCACGAACAGAGCGCAAACCTCCAGCGAGGCGGGCGCGCGCGAGCGCAGGTTTCTCATCAGGTAGGAGAGAGTGAGCCCGGAGTCGATGATGTCCTCGACGATCAGAACATGCCTTTCCTCGATGTTGATGTCCAGGTCCTTGAGAATGCGGACGACGCCCGAGGAGTCGGTCGCAGAGCCGTAGCTGGAGATGGCCATGAAATCGACCTCGCAGGGAAACGGCAGCTCGCGCATCAGATCGGCCATGAAGAAGACGGCGCCCTTGAGCACTCCGATCAGCAGGAGGTCGCGATCTTGGTAGTCGCCGGCGATCTCGCGGCCCAGCTCGGCGACGCGCCCGCGCAGCTGCTCCTCCGAGACCAGGACTTCACCCACACCGAGGTAGCGAGGCGCATCGTTCACAGCCGCTTTTCTCCTTGCTCGAGAAGCTTCACCGCTCATCTTCCCTCGTTGCTCGTACGGCATTCTCGTAACCCGGCGCCGCCACGATCCCCGGCACCACGACGATTTCCTTGCCCTTGGCCACGAGCGGCCAAACGCGCCTCAACCGCCGGGGAATCTTGGCGTCTACGAACACGTCCTGAATCTTCTTCTTGCGCCCGGCCAGGCGATCGCCGGGCCTGAAGCAGCGTACCTGTAATCCCTCCTGCCCGGACTCGAGAATCCAGGGGCCGAAGCGGATCTTGCCCTCGAGCGGCAGCGGCCCTTGCTCGACGAAAACGCGATCGTATTCACGTACCGCCTTGAGCGCCGGGCTCAGATCGACCGACTTCGAGCCCTGCTGCGAACTGAGAAGCTCGAGCAGCGCTTGCTCGAGCCCGCGCGGCAGGCGCGGGCGCTCGCGCGCGAGAGCGAGGATGTTCTCGTCGGCGGCCGGATGGAGGCGGCGCAGCGCCGGCAGGATCTCGCTGCGAATAGCGCCGCGCACCGTGTCGGGGTTGCTCGAGTCCTCGCGATAGCCGAGACCCTCGGCGCGGCAGTAGTCGCGCGTCTCTTCTCGCCAGAGCCCGAGCAGCGGTCGCACCACGCCGTCCTCGCGCTTGAGCTTGATTCCGCGCACACTCCCGCTCGCGACGATCCGGTAGAGGATCGTCTCGACCTGGTCGGAGGCGGTGTGCCCGGTCGCGCGCAGCCGCCCGGCGCCGCACGCATAACGGAGGTCGCGCAGCTCGGCCTCGCTCATCCCGGGCGCGCCGGCCTCGACCACCTCGGCGCCGAGCGCCTCGCGGCAGAAGCGCGCGTCCTCCTCCGACTCCTCGCCGCGCTGGTGGTGGTTCACGTGCAGAGCGCTGACCCGGTAGCCGAGCGCCCCGAGCGCGTGCCAGAGGCAGGTCGAGTCGGCGCCGCCCGAGACCAGGCAGAGCACCTCGCCGCCCGGCTCGATCAGGTTCTCGGCCCGGATCAGCTGCTCGACTCGCTCGCGGATGCTGTGCGCTCTCCATACCTTGATTGTCGCAGGCTCCCGCCACCGAACGAAGCCCTAGGGAAGTACTCCCGCCCGAGTTCGGGCGCCGTTTACTCGCTCCAGCTCGGATCCTCCAGCCAGGCCTCGAGCCGGTCGATCGCCTGACCCAGCTCGGCGGCGTCGAACTCGAACGGGCGCGCGTAGGGAACCGGAACGTGATGGGCCCGGAAGCCCCGGCCGGCGGCCGCCTCGCGTAGATATCTGACGGCAAGACCGTGCGTGACGACGAGCACGACCGGCTCCGTGCGATCCAGAACGACTCGGAAACCGCGTGCGAAGCGCGCCGCGGCCTCGCTCCTGCTCTCGCCTCGTCCGGCCGGATGGTCATCCGGCTCGTGCGTGTGCGCCCAGGATGTGTACTGCTCGAGCGGGCCCTGCTCGAAAGCGCCGACGCGAATGTCGTTCAGCTCGGCCAGCTCGAGCCAGGGCGGCTCGCGCCCGGCCAGAGCGATCTCGGCCGTCTGGCGCGCGCGCGGGAATTCGCTCGTCACGTAGAGATCGATCTCGCGCCCCACCAACGAGCGGCCGAGCGCGCGAGCCTGCTCCTGCCCGCGCTCGGTCAGCGGGCAGCGGCTGTTCGGCTCGCCGTTGACGATGCCTCGATCCGAGCACTCACTCTCGGCATGACGGGCGATCAGAGCGGTTTGCATGTGCTCACGCTAGCGCAGCGCGGGAAGCGGGTCGACCGCAGCGCCTCTCAGGCGCAGCTCGAAGTGCAGATTCGGACCGCGCGCGTCGCCGCTCTCCCCCGAGAGCCCGATTCGAGCTCCGCTCGTCACGCGCTGGCCGGGAACAACCTCGACGCGCGAGAGATGGCCGTAGTAGCTGCGCAACTCGCCGCTGTGCGCGATCACGACGAGCAGCCCGAAGTTCCCGCCCGGGCCGGCGAGCACGACGCTGCCGGCTGCCGCGGCTCGCACCGGGGTGCCGATAGCGGCGGCGAAATCGATACCGGCATGAAAGCGATCGAGGCGCGGGCCGAAGGTGCTGGAGATGGGCGCCTCCAGCGGACGCTCGAGTACGCCGACGGGTGCCTGCGGAGGCGGCTGCGCCAGCGCGGCGAGCGTTCTCCCGCCGGCGCGCCCGTCCACCGTAAGCCCGGCGTAGCGCTGAAAGCGACGTAACGCAGCCACCACGTGCCCGCCCATCACCCCGTCGAAGCGCGCGGAGGGAAAGCCGTGCTCGGCAAGGAGAAACTGGAGCTCGAGGACGTCCGCGCCGACGCGTCCGCGACGCAGGATGCGGCTACCGAGCGCCGGCGAGCCGAGCTTGCCCAGGAAGGGCCGCGTCTTGGGCCCGACGATGCCGTCCACGACCAGCCCGGCCGAGCGCTGCACGCGCTTCACTCCGCGCACGGTCGCGCGGTTCATGATCCCGCTCAGATTCCCGCGATAGAGCCCCCGCTGCCAGAGCGCCGCCTGTATCGCCGCGATCTTCGGGCTACCCGCCGCGAGCGCCGGATTCGGCGCCACGAGCACCGTCGCAACCGCGAGCAGGGTCAGCAAAGCCAATCGCCGCATAGCGCAGAAAAGTTCGCAGCCGCCGCGCTCCTTCCTCCGTCCCGCCCGTTACAGAACGATGCTGCGGAAGAGCCCGACCTGCCGCATCCCGACCGACTCGTAAAGCCCGATCGCCCGCTCGTTCTCGGCCCGCACGAAGAGGCAGACTCGGGGCGTACTTTCGAGCAGCAAGCGGCAGAGATCGCCGAGCGCGCGGCGCGCGTAGCCGCGCCCGCGCAACTCCGGGTCGGTCCAGACCTGCTGGAGCTGGAGCGCGGACGGAGTCCAGGCCGAGGCCTCGGCCTTGAACAGGATGCGCCCGTTCTCGCTCCAGAGCCAGGAGCGGCCGGAGACGATCTGGATCCGCGTGCGCTGGCGAAAACCAACCGGGTCGTACTCGAGCGGGTTCATGCCCAGCTCTTCCTCGTGCGCGGCGGCGCAGGCCGGCAGCAGCAGATCGAGGTCGGAGCTCGTCGCCAGGCGCAGGCCGCTGTCGCCCGGCGCAGGCGGCTCTTGCAGCTCGTAGACGGGCTCTTTGGGGCTGTCTCGGCGCGGCGGCGGAAGATGACGCGAAAGGTCATCCCAGAGCTCGCTCACGGCGCTGTCTGAGCCGACGATCATGCGCGCGTCGCTCGCCAGCGCCCGCCGCGCGAAGACGCCGCAACCCAGGCCCGCCGGCCCGATGTTCATGCCGATGTGACAGAGCGCCTCGAGCGGGCCGTTCTTGGGCGCCGCGAGAAAGCGCCCGAGCCCGCGTCGGGCCAGGTCTTCCAGGAAGACGCGCTCGACCGGATCCTCGGCGCAGAAGGCCAGGATCTGGGTCAGCGACGGGGTGCGGAGCCTCGCCACGTCCCTATCCTGACACCCAGAGCCGTTCTCGGTGCGGCGTACTGGCCGGGCGGAGGCTCTAAGCTTGCGAGCGCGATGAGCGAAACCGTGTTTCTCGTCAACCCCGCCTCGGCCGGCGGCTCCACCGCCAGGCGCTGGCCCGAGATCGCGCACCAGGCCGCCGAAGCGGGGCTCGTCGGCGACGCGCTCATCTCGGAGGATCCCGGCCAGCTGGGCGAGCTCGCCGTCGCGGCGGTCAAGGGCGGCGCGCGCAAGCTCGTGCTGGTGGGCGGAGACGGCTCGCTGAACGAGATCGTGAACGGTCTCGGCAAGCAGCTGAGCAAGGTCGAGCTGGCATTGATCCCGCGCGGAACCGGCTCGGATTTCGTGCGCGAGCACTCGATCCCGCACTCGGTGGCAGAAGCGGCGCACGTCGCGCTGGAAGGAGACCTACGCTCGCTCGACATCGGCAAGGCGAGCTTTCACGCCTGGGACGGAAAGAGGACGCAGCAGTACTTCGCCAACGCCGCCGGCGCCGGTATCAGCGGAGCGATCGCCCGCCGCGTCGACGACGGAACGAAGGGGCTCGGCCCGCGCGGCAGCTACGCCCTGGCCGTCGTCTCGGTCTTTCCGCGCTGGCGCAACTGCAACGTGCGCTACGCGTCGACGACCAGGAGCGCGAGGGAAAGATGCACGAGGTGATCGCGGCGATCGGGCGCTACCAGGCCGGCGGGATGAAGCTCTGTCCCGACGCCGTCCCCGACGACGGGCTGTTCGACGTGCTCATCCTCGGCGACCTGAGCAAGGCCGACCTGGTTCGCAACCTGCACAAGACCTACCGGGGGACTCACCTCTCCCATCCGAAGGTGGACGTCTTGCGCGGCCGGCACGTCTCGATCGAGGCCGAAGAGCCGCTGCCGATTCAACTCGACGGCGAGCAGCCGGGGACGACCCCGGTCGAGTTCGAGCTGATTCCGGGCGCGCTACGCCTGCGCGTCCCGCGGCGAGACTGAGCGTCCGGCTACTTCGACGGCTTCTTCGCCGGCGCCTTGCGCGCGGCCGGCTTCTTCGCGGCCGGTTTCTTCGCGGCCGGCTTCTGCTGAGCCTTGAGCTGCTTCTCGAGCTGGACGACGCGCTTCTCGAGGTCTTCCACGCCGCTGACTCGCCGCTGCAGCTCGTCGATGCGGTCTCGCAGCCCGGTCAGGGCGTCGAGCAACTTCTGCGCGGCCGGCGACCCGGCGAGCTTCTGCAGCGCTTCCTCGCCTCTGTCGGCGAGCTTGGTGACGATTTCCGGCGTACTCTGAGGCACCTTGCATCTCCTCCTGGCTTTGCTGATGAGCGCTAGCTGGAGCGTAGCTGGCCCGCGGAGGTCGGTAGGACCTTCTGGGTATCCCGCAGGTGGCGACGAAGCTGTCGCATCATCCTCGCTGATACTCAGCCGCCTGAAGGCCATCGCTCCGGCTCGTCAGCTGGTCGTGAGCCGAAGTCTACGCATTGCCTGAGAGGCTCGCCCCGAGGCCCGGCCCTACGAAACGATCTCGACCGGCGTACCGATCTGCACTTTTTCGAACACCCGCTCGAGCGCATCGGCGCCGAGGCGCACGCAGCCGTGCGACACGGCCCTGCCGATCGAGCCGGGGTCATTCGTGCCGTGGATGGCGATGGGCCCTCCTTGCGGCCAGTAGATCAGTTTCTCGGAATAGGCGGATAGCGCTATCGCGGCGGCCCCATCGGCGCCGCTCGAATCCCTGATGCGGATGCGCTCTCGCACGAGGAAGCGCCCGCGCGGCGTTGGGGTCGAAGGAGCCCCGACGGCCGCCGCGGCGCGTAGCACCGGAACGCCGTTCTCGTACAGCGTCAAGCGACGACGCGACAGATCGACGAGCACGCGTGCGTGCACCTCGGCCAGCGCGACGGCAGCTGCCGGAACGTAGCCCTCCTTCGCGCCCGAGACGCCCGGCTTGCCCGAGAGCCGAACCCGATACCAGCGCTGCCCGGCAGTCGCTCGCGCGCACCTCGCTGAGTGCGGCGACGACCGTCGGCACGCCGCGCCGGTTTGTCGCGACGAAGCTCTTGCTCTGGCGTGACAGAGCGGTCAACCGGGCGCCGCCCGGCCTCCGGTAGACGTCTGTATGCGTGCGAACAAAGGCCGCGTAAGAGACGCGGCGCGAGCCGAGACCAACCTCCCCCGCTCGACAACTACGAGTCGTCACGGTCGCCGGCTTCGCTCCGTCGCCGGCCGACCGGTCAGTACCGCCGCCGGAAAACGATCGCACCAAGAGGCCGATCGCCAGCACGACGAGCCCGGCAAGACAGACGAACAACATCCTGCGCAAGACGATGATTCTAGGTGCCAGGCGGTACTAGGCGACGTGCCTGAGCGGGATCACTTCCGCCGCCGCGTCCGAGCCCTTGCGGGCGCTGCGGTTGACGTCGGCGACGAGCGAGAAGTAACGCCAGCGGAGCTGGCTGGACTCGATGAAGGCGCCCAAGCGATCGCCGATGACGCGCGCCGCCGATTCGATCGCCTGATCGGGGGCGAGCGGTTCCTGCCTTTCCAGCTCGATCACGCCGAGCGGAGTAAGCGCGCCCATGATCGGGAAGGCGCAGACAGTGCGTAGGTTGTCATCTTCCAGCAGCATGCCCAGCTCTTTTTCGGAGACCGACGGCGCATCGTCGCTCAAGAAGACCTTTCGCTCGACAAACACGCGACCCGCGATTCCCTCGTTCAGCGCCAGCTGCGCAGCGCGAATCCTCGCCTCGAGAAATCGTCCCCGGCGAGTCGAGGACGAGCGATGGGCTATGGCGCAGAGCTTGCCGTCCTCGGGGTCGAGCAGCCAGAAAGTCGCCGTATCGAACTCGAACGCCTCACAGAGAACGTCGAGCACGGAATCGGCAACCTCGTCGATCTGCTCGGCCTCGGTAAGCGCCCGCACGATACCGTCCTCGGCCGAGAAGGCAGCCCGTGCGCCCTCGAGCACGCCGTAGAGCTGCGCCCGCACCTGCTCCAGCTCAGCCTTCACCGCGGCCAGCTCGTCTTTCTCCAAGCAGGGCTCGTCGGGCCGCGTCCGGATCTCTGTAGCTCCAGACGAAAGCACGGGGGATGTGACCGCAGTTTTCATATTGTTCGCCACTCGATTGATCGTCGACGTCGCTCGAGGCTCGATCCCCGTTTCGCAGCGCAAACCCTCACCGCAGCGAATCGTCTAAGAAAGTACGGATCGGAGGCTCAACTGCACCCCTTGTCCCGCCGATAGCAACAGTAGTCTCAGTGATCTGGATCAAGTCATGAAAGCTACGGAGAAGAAGAAGGGTCACACACACAGGCGCGTCACAGTCCGTGCTCTCGGGCAGCAGGGCGGAGTGCCCTACGAGGTCGAGCGCACGCTCTGCGGCGAATGCCACGAGATCCTCTCGGAGCGACCGCTTCGGCGGGCGGCTGCCTGACGCACCGCGTCTAGGCTTTGCTGCGGAAGACGAAGAATCCCGCGGCTCCGAAGGCGATCGCAACGAGCGCGAGCGCCACTTCGATCAGCCAGGGATAGCGATCGAGCAACGACTTCGCCGGCGTCGAGGCCTCCGCGAGCGCGCGCTCTGCGCCCAGGCGCCCCCGAACAGCCTGATCGAGGCGTAACGCCGAGCGCGGCACTCTGGCCAGGTCGTAATCAGGCGCCGCAATCGTGCGGGAGCGTGCACCGTAAAGAATTCGGTAGGCGGTTGACAACCCGCCCTTGACATACAGCGTTTGCCGATCGGCGAGCGCGCGCACCGCGATTGCCCCCAGCGGCTTATCGTCACCGTTTGCGATACGCAAGCGTAGGAAGCGAGCCTGAGCGTCAATCTCGATCGGATCCTGCGCCGTGCCACCGAATCGGAACAGACGTCCGTCTGCGAGCGGGAGCCAGGAGGAGCCGTTACTCGACCCGAGGATCTCCAGCGGTCTCTCGTACACGGGTGTCGCGGCTCGAACGTCGAGCAGTGCCACAGGCAGGCGATAACCGAGATCGAGCGTCACGATGGTCGTTTTGCCTCGCTCCTTACGAACTGACGTGCTGGGCTTCCAGACGCGATAGAACTGCTTTACATCGCCTCGGCCGACGGTCGCGGACGTTATTCCCGGCAACCCGCGAGCACGCAGCTCCAGGTAGCGAAGATCGCTGGGTCTGAAGGTGACCACGGTCGAGCGCGAGTGCTCAGCGCCGCTCAGGTCGTACACGAGAGTCTTTCCGAGCGACCGGAAGCTCACCCGGTCGTCGCTCCCCCGCACTTCGACCTTGCTGACGAAATTCAACCCCGGTATCTGCAGGTTGATTCGATTGACGACGCGGCGATCGGTCCCGAGATCGAGCAGGGCTACCAGGACGCCCCTCTCGCGCCCAACGTCGATCAGCGGAATCGATACCGGCTGAGGCGTGGCGACTTCGGGTACGGTGCGCCAGGGAACCTGGGCCCCGTTCTCGTCGATGACGCGGATGTCGCTCAGATCCGGCCGAACGTGCCCGAGCAGAGGCGCGTCGAGCTTGACGAGCAGTGGATGACCGGCTTTGCCCGAGAGCGTCCGCTGGTAACGAAACTGCTGCGGATCGATCGTTTGCTCCGCCCCGGCCGCCGTGGCGGCAACCAGCGCAAGAAGCGCAAGCGCGATCAAAGCTGTGATCGCGCGCCTCATTCGCCACTCCCCTCTTTCTTTCCGGCCGCGGCCAGTCGCTGGTAGACGAAGGTCGCCGCAAGCAGCAGCAAGCCGAGCCCGATCAGCGAAACAACGCGAGCCATCTGATCCAGGGAGGCAAGGTCGTAGATGAAGACCTTCCCCGCCGCCAGCACGAGCAGGAAGAAACCGCCGCGACGAGCCCACGCGTCGTCGCGCACGAGCCCGTAGGCGAGGCAGGCGAAGCCGCACAGGGCCCAGAAGATGCTGAGCAGCATCTGGCCGATCTGCGTCCCTCCCGTCTCGCCGGAAGGTGCGAGCAGTCACGATCAGCGCCGAGCCGAGATAGAGCGCGGAGACCGCGGCGGCGATGGCGACCAGAGCGCGCACGGAGTTCTCCTCCTCCTCGTCGAGACCGGGCACGCGAAGCGAGCGCGCGACCACGACCCAACCTGCTACGACGAAGAGCAGGGCAACGAACTGAAGCCCAACGTGATCGAGCCCGCGGTCGAGAGCGACGCGCGGCGGAACGTCGAAGAAAAGAATATGAAGGCTCGCCGGTACCAGTAGAAGCGCCGAGGCGGGTAAGTAGATCGGCGAGGCGAGCTTCTTCGAGATCAACACGAGCGTACAGGCGAGCGTGACCCAGGCGACCGGAAGCTCCCAGCCGCTGAACAACACGTCGAGCGCAATCGCGACGAAGGCGATCGAGACGGCGTCGAGAATCGGTGTCGCGGTCTCTCGCAGCCGATCGAAGGGAAGCGAAGAGACCGCACCTAGCCCCGGCGCGGTGCTCCCGGAGACCCGGCGGGGAAATAGCCGCGCCACAACGACGGCCGCGACGGCAACGACCAGGAGGGCAACGACGGCCGTGGCATCGACCTTCGTCCCGGTGATCTGGTGCTCGATCCGGAATCGCTCGTATTCGAGCGCTCGAGCGCCGGCGAGTACGAGAAAGGCGATTGCCGCGGCGACCGCCCGCTTGCTCTCGGTTCGCCCGGCGAGCCAGGCCAAAAGTACCGCCTCAACAGCCCAACAGCTGACGAGCGCGGGCCCGTCGAGCGCGAGCGCAAGTCCGATGGCAGAGAGCGCGATCCCGACCGCCGCAGCCAGCAGCGCGATCTCCCTCGCCGATGACCTGCGCCAGGCGATGGCAAACCCCAGCACGACATGTATCGCGGCCATCACCAGCACCCAGGTCGTCGCGGCATTGCCCGAGACCTGCGACTTCAGGAGCCCATAGCCGACACCAGAGGTTACGACGACGTTCGAGAACGCGAGCATCGCGCTCGACACGCGCAGGCGCTCGCTCGCAACGCGTAGGTCGTATCCGATCGCCGCCACCATGTAGAGCAGCCAGAACCCGAGCAGGACCGCGAGAGCGCGATAGAGATGGTGCTCGTAGCTGTCGTGGATCCAGAGCAGCAGCTGTGGAAGGCTGACGAAGTAGACGATCGTCGCCAGCCAGGGCCAGCGTTCCCAGATCACGACCGCGATCGCGCTCATCAAGGCCAGCACCATGAACACGAGCGCCGCGACAGACGTCCCGGCATCGACGAGAACCGGCGCCAAGAGCGCGCCCACGATGCCTATCCCGGCGATCTGAACAGAATCCCAGCGAACCGCGATCACGCTCGCCACGATCCCGACGAGACCTGCGATGAGAAAGCCTTCTAGCGGCGAGACCAGGTCGTAAAGTGCAGTTGCCGCGGTCAGGGTTGCGTATTGGGCGGCGATTGCCGCCGCGACCATGATCTTCGCGGCCTGCGTTCGTCCTTCTCGCTCGTGCAGCCAAACCCCGGCGCCAAGCAACGCCGTCGAGCAGAGGAAAGCGAGCAAAACGCGCATGCCTTCCCCGATCCAGCCGCGGTGAATGGCCATCGTCACGAAGAAAACGGCTCCGAGGACGACCGCGATACCACCGACCCAGGCGAGAAGCCGGCCTCCAAGAAGTTGCTCCAGGTCGAGCTCGCGTTCTTGCCGGGCGGCCGGCGGCGCCGGCTCGGCCGGCTTCGCCGCGAATGATTCTTTCGGCTCCCAATCGAAACGCTTTGCCGGGACTACCGGCTCAGCGCTAACTATCGGCTCGGGCGCCGGCGTCTTTCTCCTCTTCGAGCCTGTCGATGCGGGACTCCAGCGCGCGAAGGGATCGCTCAAGCGCTTCGACCTGCTTCTCGAGGTCGGTGTTACCCGATCGCATATCTCGCTATATAGCAAGTTTGAGATGGGCGGTCAACCCCCGGATGACACCAGGCATCAAAACCAAGACACCCGCCCGTCTTTCTCGGCATGCACCGCCACTCCTACATGCCCAACCGGATAGGCCCTAGAGTTCCTACATCTTGCCTTTCCATTTCTTCACCGAGGTGACCGTCCGCTTCGCCGAGACCGACGCGGCCGGAGTCGCCCACCACTCCGCCTACCTCGTCTGGTTCGAGGCCGCCCGCGTCGCCTACCTCACGGAGCACGCCGGCGGTTACCAGGCGCTCCGCGACGAGGGAATCGAGTCGCCGGTGGTAGAGATAAACGTTCGCTACTTCACTCCCGCCCGCTTCGACGACAAGCTGCGAGTCTGGGCGCGTATTTTTGATGTTCGTGGCGCTCGCTTCCGCTGCCAGTACGTCGTCGAGCGAGACGGCGAGCGTCTGGCCGAAGGCTCGAGCCTGCACGCACTCGTCGATTCGCGCACGTTTCGACCGACTCGGATGCCGACGCTGGTTGAAAGAGGCGATCAGAGGCGTCGAGTCGAACACGGCTCTCGAGTGACGGAGCCCCGTCGAGTCAGAAAGGACGTATCAGATGACCTGTCCCGCTTGCGGCCGTGAACTGACGACGATGACCGCCGGCCCGATCACGGTCGATGCCTGCGCCAACGGCTGCGCCGGAATCTGGCTCGACCACTTCGAGCTCGCGAAGCTAGACGAGCAGAGCGAATCGGCCGGCGCGGCACTGCTCGAGATACCCCGCGACCCTTCGCTCTCGATCGATCTCGATCAACGGCGCAGCTGCCCCAAATGCGGGCCGCAGGTAGAGATGCTGCGGCACTTCGAGAGCGTCGCTCGCAAGATCGCCGTCGACGAGTGTCCGAAGTGCGGCGGTATCTGGTTGGACGCAGGCGAGCTGAGCGTGATCAGAGACGAGTTTCCTAGCGCGGAAGCTCGCCACGAAGCGGCGAGAAAGCTGTTCTCGGAGATGTTCGACCAGCAGCTCGCCGCGGAGCATGCAAAGACCGAAGGCGAACTTCAGCGAGCGCAGGGATTCGCCCACGCTCTCCGCTTCATCTGCCCCTCGACGTATCTGCCCGGCAAGCAGGACGGAGGCGCCTTCTAGCCGTCTAGACCGCTAGCCGGTGCCGGTCGTCGTGGTCGTGTCGATCGGCGGGGTGCCGGTCGTGGTCGTCGTGGTCGTCGTCGTGGTCGTCGCGGTCGTGGCCGTCGTGGTCGTGGTCGGTCGCGGTCGTGGTCGTCCCGGTCTTCCCGTTCCCCTTGCTCTTGGGCGTCTTGGTTCCGACCCGCACGACCTTGGGCGACGATCGATACGTGGAGTACCAGGTGTTGTCGTACAGCAGCTTGCCGTCAGCGCAAGTAGACGCGCCTGCGAACGTGAGTCGAGTACGAGGACTCGCCCAGAACGTCCACCACCTTTGTCCCGACGGCCAGATTCGGATCGAGGATCTTCTTCAGCGGCGGCGGGCCCGTGACGTTGAGCGGCGCCGCCTCGGAGACGACCTTTCGGTGCTGGGGCGTACCGTAGATGGCGACGAGCAGCGTGCTGTAGCTGGAGAAGGTGCGAACCAGGAGCCAGTGACCGGTGTCGTTTCGGAACTTGAGATCGGGGCTGGGCCAGTTGACCGTGGCGTCCCGCCCGAGCGGGTAGTGGCTGATGTAGAGAGCGTGATTCGTCCGCTCCAGAATGCTGAGACCCGCCTCGTAGGCGGCGTTGAACACGGTTGTCGAGACCTGGCAGATGCCTCCGCCCAGGCCGTCGACCAGCTGGCCGTTGACAATCTGCGGCGCGGTCAGGAAGCCCTTGTCCGCACTGCGCTGTCCGGTGGTCTTGTTGAACGAGAAGACCGCGTTCGGAGCGAGGTATTTGTTGTCGATCAGCTTGGCCACGAGCTGAACGTTGTGGATGCGGTTCGCCGTCCCGGTGAACGACGTCTCGTAGGAGCCGACGAGCCCCTTGATGCCCATCGCCTTGGCCTGCTCGGTCGTCCGGGTTGGCTGAGTGGTCTTCAGAACCAGAGAGGCGAGCCGGTTGCCGCGGACGAAGCGCCGCGGCGAGAATCGCGCCGGCGGTCTTTTCCTGGTCGAGCACGCGACCGATGCGCGAGGGAACGACGTGAATGCTTCGGCCGGCGATCGCGAAGGTGGCGTTCCTGGCGGGCCGATCGAGCTGCTTTGCGAGCGTGTCCAGGAAGACCTTGGCCTCCTTCCCGCCGATGCTCAGATTTCGCTCGCCGTCGTGCGGGAACACGAGCATCTTCTTCACCTGCGGCGCAGGGATCTTCCAGCGCAACGCCTCCCAGGTTGAGCAGCACCGGCGCCGAGGCCACCGTGCGAACCTGGCCGGCGACGCGCACGAGATCGCTGCGGCTGACGCTGGGAGTGAGCGTACGCACCGGTAGTACGACGGTGCCGCGCGAGAGCGACTCGAGCGTCTTGACAACGATGTCGGCAGCCTGCGTCCTGTCCAGCGCGCTACCCGTTCGCCCGGGGATGACCCTCGGCTGCGAGCCGTCTAGGACGAGCGACGGCTCGAGCGCGGGCTTGTCCACGCTCGTCGCGATCATCTTGAGAAGCTTCTTCAGAGCCGGCGCAGAAAGCTTGCTGGGGGGCTTGATTCGATTGCCGAGAAGGCGCATCTCGAGGCGCTTGAAGCCGCGCAGCGGACCCACTCCGTCGCCGTCTCGACGCGCTTTGGCAATGGCCGCGCCCCAGTCGATGTAGATGCCAAGCTGCGCGGGCGCGACCTCGAATTGCTTGTCCTTGGCAAGGAACTTGACCGGCACCCAGGAGCGCTTCGCCGAGGCCTTCTCCAGCTTCTGGCGTGCCTGGGCCGAGGTCAGGCCGCCCACGTCGACGCCGGCGATCTTGACCCCGGATGCAATTCGATCGGACGACCCCGCGAAGGCATAGCCGACGAGCACGAGCAAGGAGAGCGCGACGAGCGCGGGGGCGACGAGCGCCAACGGGTGCCGCGACCTACGTTTTCGATGTCGGCTGCGCGGATGGCTCGTAGGCCGGGAGATGTGCTCGGAAGGGCTCATGTTCGAGAGGCGACGGCGCTTACTTTGAGCACGCAAGTGTATCTGCGGGACGAGAGGCTAAATGCCCACTACGGCGCGCTCCGCAACGCATCGTTGGACGACTCGCCCCGATCTTGTGGTTGTGAAGCGGGCTCACGGGCGCAGGCCGAGCCCGGGGGCCGACCGCATCTCTCCCCTCAGCGCAATCCCAGCGCGCCGGGCAACTCGCCGAGCCCGCTCAATCGCCCGGGGAAAGCCGGGTAGTCACCGCCGCGATCGAGCAGGTAGGCGCGCAGGCCGAGCGCCCGCGCTCCGGCGATGTCGTCCTCGGGCGAGTCGCCGACCATCGCCGCCTGCTCCGGCTCGACTGCGAGAGCCGCCAGCGCCGCCGAGAAGATCGAGGGGTCGGGCTTTGTCTTTCCGTGCTCGCGGGAGTCGATCGCCGCATCGACGTCGAGCCGGTGATGGACGACGAAGGCGGGCAAATCGCGGGCCGTGTTCGAGACCAGACCGAGCTTGAGACCGTGCCGGCGCAGCTCGGTGAAGGTCGGCAGCACGTCGTCGTAGAGCTCGAAATGCTCGGCCTGCTCCCAGGCCAGCACCATCGCCTCGGCGAGCGCGCGCACGCCGTCGCCCGCGCCGCCCATGCCGCGGATGATCTGCTCGCTAAAGGAGATCCACAGCTCGTCCTCGTGCACGAGCTCGGGATGACGCTGCAGCTCGGCCAGCGCCGATCGCCTGCTCGGCTCGAACAGAACGGGGTCGAGTCGCAGGTCGAAGGCGCGACCGCGCTCGGCGTAGGCTTTCGGTCGCAGCTCCGGTCCCGGCCGGCAGATCGTGAAGTCGACGTCGAACAGAACGGCGCTGACGTTCACGGCGGCTCTCGATCGGACACCTGCGCAGGATAGCCCCGCCAGCGCTCGCTACCCACGATTGCTGGCTCCTACGACGGTAAATCGAGGCATTCGGTCATCAACCCCGCGGGGATCGAGCGCCCACTCCGCGCCGAGTTCCGCGACGCCGCCGCGACCGACATGGCGGGCGCGCCTTGGCCGACAAAAGTCTGGCGACTTTCGTCGGTGGGAAAGCGTTCTCAACCACCCCCTCGCGGGGCTCAAGCGCCCACTCCGCGCCGAGTTCCGCGACGCCGCCGCGACCGACATGGCGGGCGCGGCTCACCCCCGGCCGTCCCCAACACGTCTCGAGCCCCAGAGGACACGGGCGGTCAGCCCGCCCCCGCCTATAGGAGCAGAGGTTGAGCAAGCGCCGTCAGGCGCGCTCAACTCCACGAAGCTCTCGCGGCCGGAAATCGCAGATTTCCGGCCGCTTCATCGGGGTGCCCAGATTTGAACTGGGGACCTCTCCGACCCGAACGGAGCGCGCTACCAGGCTGCGCCACACCCCGAGCGCCCCATACGTTAGCTACTCCGTCACAGACTCGACACGGAGCGCGGGTGTTCCGTGTGCTTCTCGTCTGGCTTTCTCCTTTACGTTGCCCGTGTTGACAACGAGAGGAGGAGTAAGTGAACTGCGTGACCCTGGTAGGAAACCTGGCAAGCGACGTGGAGTTGAAGGAGCTGGCGGAGGAGCGCAAGCTGGCCAGCTTCCTGCTCGCGGTCGATCGCGAGAGCGCGGACGGGGGCGCCGATTTCGTTCGGGTGACCGCTTGGAACCGACAGGCCGAGCTGTGCGCAGAGTATCTCGCACGCGGCGACCAGGTGGCAATCGACGGTCGCCTGCGCAGCCGCTCCTGGCAAGACCCCGACGGCAAGCGCCGCAGCGCAGTCGAGGTCACCGCCAGCCGGGTTCAGTTCCTGTCCAAGCCGCATCACAAAGAGGCGGGCGCCGCGAAGACGAAGGAGAAGGAGAAGGAGGCGGTTCCTGCCTAGTTCTATGATCTGGGCGTGGCCAAGCGTGACGAGATAGTCGCCTTTGCGAGCGAGCTGCTCCAGGTAGACCGCTTTCACGACTACGGGCCGGTCGGGCTCCAGGTCGAAGGATCGAGCGAGGTCGAGAAGATCGTCTGCGGCGTCTCGGCCTCGCGCGAGCTGTTCGAGGCTGCGCGCGAGCGCGGCGCCCAGATGGTGCTCGTTCACCATGGGCTCTTCTGGACGAGCGAGGAGCTGGTGATCGACCGGCGCCAGAAGGGGCGGCTGAAGGCGCTGTTCGACGCCGATCTCTCGCTCGTCGCTTACCACCTGGCTCTCGACGCCCATCCGGAGATCGGTAACTCCGTGCTGCTGGCGCGCGAGCTGGGAATCGAGCCCGAGCGCGTGTTCGAAGAGGTAGGCACGGGCGGTCGCTTGAAAGAGTCGCTCTCGGGCGAGGAGTTCGCCGCGCGGGTGGAGGAGAAGCTGGGACGCAAGCCTCTCGCCTTCCTGCACGGGCCCGAGCCTGTGAAGACGGTGGCGATAGTCACCGGCGGCGGCGGCCCGAGCTTGCTCGCAGCGGCCCGAGAGGGCTACGACCTCTTCCTCACCGGCGAGCCCAAGGAGCCGAGCCTGCATGCCGCCCGCGAGCTCGGCATCCACTTCGTCGCGGCCGGCCACTACGCGACCGAAAGACTCGGTATTCAGGCACTGGCGACCGTGATAAGCGAGCGTTTCGGCATCGATTGGGAGTTCGTCGAGCTACCGAATCCCGTCTAGAAACCGGGCGAAACGAAGCGCTCTCGACCTTCTCCTTCACTCCGTCGAGGGGTTCTCCGGTCACCCGTTGCCTCCGTCGCGCGAACGCTCTATGCTGCTCTTAATGAGTGTCTCGGTTCGGCGGTGCGCCTGATGGCCGCCACACATAATTTGCGGAGGAATGGATAGACCCGTCTGGTGCGTTTGCACAGGCGGGTTTTCTTTTTCGAAAGGAGCGAGATGGCCAACCACCTGACGCCCGAGGAGATCGCCAAGGAAATGGGGATCGACCGTGACGAAGTGATCCGCGTCTGTATGAGGGAAGGCGTGCCGATCTATCACGGCAAGATCGACAAGTACCTGTTCCAGGCGCAACTCGCGGCGCTGGGCGCAGCGGCGCCTCGTCGGTAACCGCCGGATCGTCCCACGGCCGGGCAACGCCCTGCTCGACCGTGCCCGAACGAAACAGAAATCAGAATACCGGCGCGCCGGTGCCGGCTTACCTACGTTTTTACACGAGTCGGCTAACCGATCCGGCGGGCGGCAGTGAGCGACCCGTGCGAGGCCAGGCTGTTGACCTGAACGACCGTGCCGGTATGCGGCGCGTGGATGAAATTCCCGCCGCCGACGTAGATGCCGACGTGACTGCCGCCGTAGAAGAAGACGAGGTCGCCCGGCTGGAGATCGCCGGGAGCAACGGGGGCTCCCATGGCCATCTGGCTGTAGCTGTAGTGAGGAAGGCTGATGCCAGCCTGGGCGAAGGCCCAGACCACCAGGCCGGAGCAGTCGAATGTGGTCGGGCCCGCGGCGCCCCAAACGTACGGAGCGCCCAGCCTCGACATGGCTGCGTTCACGACCGCCGCGCCGACCGACGATGCGGCGGGGGCGGTGTAACCGGGAGATACGCCGGAGGAAGTCGTGGGGGCCGCAGAGTTGTAGTTGGCGATCGTCCGACGCGCCTGCGCGGCCGCCAGCTGCGCCTGGCGATTTTGCTCGGCTATCAGCGAGGCGATCTCTCGTTTGACGCTGCTTACGTAGGCCTCGCGCTCGGCCTTCTTCCGCTTGAGCTCGCTCCACTGCGCCGCGATCTGGCTAGCGTAAGCCCGCTGTTTTCCCTGTAGCCTCTCGAGCGAGGCAGCCTCCGAGGCGGTCTGGTCGCGCAGCGTCTTGACCTGCTTCACGACTCGGGAGTCGTGATCGGAGATGCGCTGGCGCGCGTCGATTCGATCGACCATGTCTTGGAGGCTCGTCGCCTGCAAGAGAATCGCGACCGTCGAGTTGCTCCCGTCGCCCTGCTCCATGTAGACGGAGATGACGCGCTTGGCGAGAGCGTGGCGAGCGGCGCCGAGGCTCTTGCGCGCGAGGTTGAGCGAGACTTTCGTGACGGCCAGCTTATGGGTGGTTTGATGCAGGTGGTACTGCGCACCCTGCCACTTCGTCCCGACTATCTCCATCTGCCGGTCCATCTGGTTGATCTGCTCCATCGCCCGCTGGGCGTCGGCGCGCTTGGAGCCGACCGTAGGCGTGGCGGCAGCGCTTCCGGCCAGCACGAAGACGCCGACCAGAACCGGTACGGCTGCGAGGAGCGTAACGAGCTGTCTTTTAGAAAAGCCGTTCACGGGCTGCTTATGGGACAGCGGGGCCGGGGTTCCGGCCCGTTCAAGTTCAGCACCCTAGCAAGCTGTCCGGATACCTGCAACCAACAAGGGTGGCTCGGAAAGCCTACCTGCAACGCCGAAAACCCGCTCACGGTAAGGGCGACTGTGCTACGGTCCGCGCCTCGTGCGAGCACGCAGACAGACGCTGCGACTGGTAGCGCTCGCCTCGTGCGCGGCGGTATCGATCGGTATTGCACTACCGGCGGCCGGAACCGGCGCGCCCGGTAGTCCGCCTGCTTCCTCACTAGGTGCGCAACGCACCCAACTCGAGCGCCGCTCTCACGACGCTCTGCTCGAGCTCTATGCGATCGAGACCCGGCTGGAGCGAGCGAAAGCCCGGATCACGCTTCTTGATTCGGAGAAAGCACGACTCGAGCGGGAGAGCGCCTCTACGCGCACGGAACTGCGCCTGGCGTCGCGAGCGATCGCCGTCACTCAACGCAACCTCGGCCAGCGAGCGAGGGCGCTTTACGAGTCGGGAGACCTCAACGACCCGATCGCGATCATGCTCGGCGCCCGGTCGATCGACGAGGCTGTGACCCGACTCGAGACGATCCGGCAGATCGCCCGCCAGCAGACTCTGATTCTGCGCCGGGCACGGCAGGCGCAGACCAAGCTCCTGCATCTGAAGGCCGACCTCGCGCGCCGCCGGGCGGCGCTCGAGCGGCTTCGCGGCGCGGCGGAGGCGAGCGTTCAGAGCCTGGAGGCCGCTCGCTCGGCGCGGGCAAACACGATTCACAGGCTCTCGAGTCAACGAGCGCTCACCAGCCGTCAGCTGACCAATCTCTCCACGCAGGCTACGAAAGCGGCGACGACATCGCTCAAGACGGAGAATCAATCGACCGCGACGAACACGACGCACCACTACCTCCGGCACGACTATCCCCTTCCACGGGCGGCTCGGTCGCGAAGGGCAACATCTGACCGTGTCGGCCACCTGCTACTGCCTGCGCGGGTCGACTGCCAGCGGTCTACCGGTCGGGCCCGGCATCATGGCCACCGACCCGTCCGTGATCCCGCTCGGAACGCGAGTCTACGTTCCCGGTTACGGCAACGCCGTCGCGGCCGATACCGGATCGGCGGTCAAGGGGCTCACCATCGACCTGTGGGTGGCGAGTTGCGCCAAGGCGTCCTCCTACGGCCGGCAAACGCTGACCATCACAGATCCTCTAACCGGACTCGCGCCCGGGGGAGGGCGTATCCTCTGACGGCGAATGGGGCTGAGATACGTCTTTACTCGCCTGGCCGCCTTGACGCTCATGATTGCGCTCGGCCTGGCGCTCTGCGGCTCGACCGCCCTCGAGGCGACGCCGCTGGCCGCGCGGGCGGCAGGCAAGAACGCGGCGGCCAGAGCGGAACTGGTCGCGAAGCTCAACGCCGCCTTGGCGAGCGCCAAGATCCCCTCGGCGCAGCGGGCGGCCGAGGTGGTCGATCTGGCGACCGGCGAAGTCGTCTTCTCGCGACATGCGAGCGGCTCGTTGGCGCCGGCCTCGAACGAGAAGCTACCCATCGCGCTGGCGGCGCTGACGCTGCTCGGACCGGAGTATTCCATCTCGACCGAGGTGCTCGGCGAGGGCGAGCAACAAGGAAGCACGTGGGTAGGCGACCTGGTCTTGAAGGGGCACGGCGACCCCGATCTATCGACGGGCGACCTGAAACGGCTCGCGCGACAGGTGCGCGCCGCGGGCATCCGCTCGGTCTCGGGTGATCTGGTCGCCGACGAGAGCTTCTTCGACCGCAGCAGAACCGCGCCGGGCTGGAAGCGCTTCTTCCTGATCAATGAATGCGCGCCGCTTTCGGCGCTCTCGGTCGATCGCGGAGGCGTCACCAGCGCATCGCCGCCGCTCGTCGCCGCGCGTGTGTTCTCGGAAAAGCTCGCCTCGATCGGCGTGAAGGTGAAAGGCACTACGCGCACCGGCGTGGCAGCCGCAGGGGCGCTCTCGATCGCCTCGGTGGAGTCGCCCCCACTCTGGAAGCTGCTCCGCTTCATGGATCGAGAGAGCGACAACTACACCGCCGAGCTGATGCTCAAGCAGGTCGGCGCGTACGACAACGGGCGGGGGACGACGGCAAACGGCGCCGCGGCGGTGACAAGCGTGCTGTCGGATGCGGGCATTCCGCTTGCCGGGGTGAGAATCGCCGACGGCTCCGGGCTGTCGCTGAACGATCGGCTCACCGCCGCGGCCCTATCCCGGCTGCTCGTGTTTGCCTGGGGAGATACGAGCCTGCGAAGCCCGTTCGTCGGCTCTCTGTCGATTGCAGGGCGTGTCGGCACACTGAGCCACCGCCTGCGGTTACGACCCGCGTTCGGCAACGTCTTCGCGAAGACCGGAACGACCGACTCCGCCTCGGCGCTCTCGGGCTACGTCCGCGACCGCTACGCCTTCGTCATCCTGCAGAACGGACGCCCGGTCGCGGCGGCCCGGGCGCGTGCGGCGCAAGACCGGTTCGTCACCGTTCTAGCCGCGCAGTAGCTCGTCGAGGCCCCGCTCGTCGAGGATCGTCAGGCCGAGCCGTCTCGCCTTCTCGAGCTTCGAGCCGGGGTTCTCGCCGGCTATCACGGCCGTCGTCTTGGCCGAGACGGAATCGCTCACCTTGGCGCCACGTTCTTCCAGCGCCGCCTGGGCCTGGGCACGGCTGAAGCGCTCGAGCGTGCCGGTAATGACGTAGCTGTTGCCCGTGAGCGGTCCCTCGGCCGGGCGCTCCTCCTCGCCCAACTCCAGTCGCAGCCCCAGCTCGCCGAGCTCGGCCACGAGAAGGGTGTTCTCCTCGTCGGCGAACCACTCCGCGACCGCCTCGGCGACGACCGGGCCGATTCCCTCGACGGCCTGGATCTCCTCACGGGTCGCCGCGGCCAGCCGCTCGACCGAGCCGAAGTGGAGAGCGAGCGCCTGCGCGGTGACGAAGCCGACGTAGGGGATGTTGAGCCCGAAGAGGACGCGGAAGAAGGGCTGCTGCTTGGAGCTCTCGATCGAATCGATCGCTCGCTGCGCCGAGATCTCCCCGTATCCGGAGAGCTCGGTCAGCTGCTCGACGCGCAGGCGATAGAGGTCTGGCATCGAGCGAAGCAGCCCCTCGCCCCAGAGCTTGCGCACGAACTTCTCGCCGATGCCCTCGATGTCCATCGCCGCCTGCACCCAGTGGATCAGCGTCTCCAGCCCGCGCGAGGGGCAGGCCCGGTTGGGGCAGCGGTGCATCGCCTCACCCTCGGGCTTGACGATCTCGGTGTCGCAGAGCGGACAGCGGGCCGGCATCCGGAAGGGCTTCGTTCCGGCCGGATGCGGCAGCACCGGCCCCACCACCTGCGGGATCACGTCGCCGGCGCGTTGCACGATCACCGTGTCGCCCTCGCGGATGTCCTTGCGTGTGATGTCCTCCTCGTTGTGCAGCGTGGCCGTCGAAACGGTGACTCCGCCCACCTCCACCGGCTCGAGCTCGGCCCAGGGATTGAGAGCTCCCGTCCGTCCGACGCGAACGTGAATCCCGCGCAGCTCGGTTTGAGCCGTCGTCGGCGCCCACTTGAAGGCGCGCGCCCAGCGCGGGCGCTGCTGCAAGGAGCCAAGAATTGCCTGCTGAGCGAAGGAATCGAGCTTGATCACAAGCCCGTCGATCTCGTAGTCGAGCTCGGCCCGGCGGCGCTCCCATTCCTCACAAGCAGCGAGAACCGACTCGATCGACTCGTGCCGCTCGGCGCCGGGGTTGACACGGAAGCCGTGCTCGCGCAACCAGTCGAGCGCCTGCCAATGCGTCTCGAGCCCGAGCCCCTCGCCGACGCCGATGCCGTAGACCCAGATCGCCAGCGGCCGGGAGGCGGTGACGCGCGGGTCGAGTTGACGCAGCGAGCCGGCGGCGGCGTTGCGGGGGTTGGGCGCGGTTTTTCGGCCCTCGGCCGCGAGCTGCTCGTTCAGACGGCTGAAACCGGTGAGCGGAAGGTAGATCTCTCCGCGCACCTCGACCAGAGGCGGAGCCTGCTCGCCGGCGGCCAGGCGCATCGTGAGCGGAATCGAGCGGATCGTGCGCAGATTGCGGGTCACGTCCTCTCCCACCTCGCCGTCGCCACGGGTGGCGCCGCGCAGGAAGCTGCCGTTCTCGTAGACGAGCGAGATCGCGGAGCCGTCGATCTTGGGCTCGGTGACGAAGGCGAGCGGCTCGTCGGAGTCGAGACGGCGACGGACGTCTTCGGCCCACTTGAGCAGTCGTCGCCCTTGGTCACCTTCTCGAGCGACCCCATCGTCTGCAGGTGGCGTAGCTTCTGAAAGCGCTCGGAGGGCGCCGCGCCGATGCGCTGCGTGGGCGAATCCGGGCTGGCGAGCTCGGGGTGAGTCGTCTCCAGCACCTTCAGCTCGTCGAAGAGGCGGTCGTAGGCGGCATCCGAGACCTCGGGGTCGTCGAGCACGTAGTAGCGGTAGTTGTGCTGCTCGATCTGCGCCCGCAACTCGCGGACGCGCTTTTTGTCGGACGCGCCGGCCATCAGAGGAAATCTAGCCGCGGCCTAGGCCGGAGAAACCTCGAGCGCGGCCGCGAGCTCGGCCGTGGATGAAACGAGCGCATCGGGACCTGTCAGGCTCAGGCGCTGCTGATCGTGGATTCCGCCCCAGGTAACCGCGATCGAGCGCAGGCCGGCCGCCTGCGCGGCCTCTACGTCAAAGGGTGAGTCGCCGACGTAGGCTCCGGCGCTCGCGTTCGTCCCCAGCCTCTCCAGCGCGAGCAGAAGCGGAGCTGGATCGGGTTTGTGGCGCTCGGTGTCCTCGGCGCAGACGACCGCGTCGAAGAGACCCTCCAGGCGCGGTAGATAGTGAAAGGCGATCTCGACGGTGGAGCGGCGTTTCGCAGTGGCGAGTCCGAGCCGGACTCCCTCGCTGCGAAGCTCGACCAGCAGCTCGTGCATTCCGGCGCAGAACTCGAGCCCGGCGTGCCGGGGCTCGTTGTAGGCCCGATAGGCCTCGACCAGCTCCTGGGCGCGGTCGGGCGCGAGCCTGCACATTTGCTCGCGCAGGCTCCAACCGCCGACGTAAGCCAGCATCTCTTCGTCGTTGATCGTCTTGCCGAGCACGGTGCGAACCGCGTGACGGAACGACTCCGCGATCAGCGGTCCAGTATCGATGACGGTGCCGTCCAGATCGAAGAGGGCCGCTTTCAGAAACATCGGTGGCCATCGTAGCCGCCGCACCGCGGGTGTCCTGACACCGGATGGGCGATGGGGGACAGTGCTGGCAGTTTTATTCAGTACTCGACCGACTCGAGATACAGGCCCCAGGGCGGCGCGGTCCTACCCGCCTCGCTGCGTGGGCGCCCATCGAGCAAGGCCGCGATCTCTTCGGGCTCCTTCTCGATCATCGTTCCCACTAGAGAACGCACCATATGCCTGAGGAAGCTGTCGGCGGTGATCTCCAGTTCGAGCGCCTCGTCGCGCTGAAACCAGCCCGCGCGGATAACGTTTCGTACGAACACCCGATGCTGTGTCTCGTTTGGCGTGAAGGCACGGAAATCGTGCTCGCCGAGTAATAGGTCGGCCGAGCGGGCCAGCAGTTCTTCGTCGAGCGGACGCGGTATCCACCAGCTGCGCCCCGATTCGAACGGAGAAGGCAGACGGCGACGGTAGATGCGATAGCGGTAGCTGCGCGAGAGCGCCGAATGGCGAGCGTGGAAATCGGCCGGCGCGTCTTCTGCCCCGATCACCGCCAGCTCGGGCGGAAGCTCCGCGTTGAGCGCCGCGGCGGCGCGCTCGGGTGGCGGCCCCGTCTCGACCTCAACGCTCGCCACCTGGCCTAACGCGTGCACGCCGGCATCGGTTCTGCCCGCGACAGCCAGGCTTTCGTAACCAGGAAAGACCCGCTCCAGTGCTTTGCGCAGCTCGCCCTCCACGGTCTCCAGCCCGGGCTGGACGGCCCAGCCGTGGAAGGCGGTGCCGTCGTACTCGATCGTCAGCTTCAGGCGCACGAGCGGAGCCTAACGTGCATCTGTCTCGCGACGTCCTAGGCGCCTGAGCCTATCGCGCGCGGCCGGCCTCCTACCGAAGTCGACACTGTTCGCCGGTGCGAGGCGGATGTGACCGGTGTGGTCGATTATGGGCCTTTAGAAAGTGGTCCAAGCGTCGGGATCATCGACGTTTCCGGCAAGGGGTATCGGCGGTAACGTGCGGTAGGCGATGCCCAGACGCGTCTCCGCGTCGTCGAACGTAGTACGTGCGGCGTCGATAAATACACGGTCTTCGCGCACGTTGCTCCTCAGTGCCGCAAAGCCGATGTCCTCCAACATTCGCTGCAGGCAGGTGGCGGTAAAACCCCAGAAATTGCTCCGATCGGTGTTGGGCTGGCCTTGCTCTGGGAAGCGCTCAGGATCGGGGAGAAACCGCATCACCGGCTCCAAAGCCAGCTTGCCGGGAAGCTGATTATCAATACAGTACGACTCGATCAACAGGCGTTTCCGCGACAGGGCTGCGCAATTAGCCAGAGCCATATATGGATCGGAGACGTGGTAGAAAAGACCAAGCGCGAGCACGATGTCGAATTGACCGAACTTGTCGCGAGTAATTTCCAAAACGTTTATTTGATGGTGCTCGATCTCGCTCATGCCGTTGATGTACTGCGCCAGCCCGAAGCCCGAGTTGTCCTTATGCCGGAAATCGAACGCCACCACTTCGGCGCCGCGCTTACGAGCCTCGAAGCTGAAATACCCACTGGAGGCGCCGACGTCGGCCAGCCTAAGGCCACTCATGTCGAGCGGTAAATCGAGCTCGTCCCACAAGCCGGCAGGGTCGTAGGCGCCGTGCGTCCGCACACCGGGAATGATCTCGAATTCATGGTGCCAATACTTGCCCTGGATGAGCCTGAGGGCGAGCTCCTTCTCAACCATGCCGAGGCCTCCTGCGGTTATTCACTGGTCGGAATCTCATCCATCCTAACGACCGCCCGATCACCGAGCTCGGCGCTCGCCTTCAGGGGCGTTCGGGTGTAGCACCGCCCACGTAGTCAGGGCGTCCTCGGACGAAATCTGTACTGCTCTATCGGCGTACGGCGCCGCGCCGGCGTTGTTCGAGGCGACGCCTCGGTCCGCGGGAGCCGCGGCCCGTGACTTTGTCTACTTACCGAGAGCCTGCCCGAGGTCCATCGCATGCTCCTGCTCGACGGCGAGAATGCCTCGCAGTTGCTGAGCCAGGTGGTACAGGTCGAGGGCTTCTGCCTGCCTGATACGGGCGCTGTAGCGCGCGATCGCGTCATTCTCGCCCTCCAGATCCTGCTCGAGCATCGTCACGTTGTCGGGCGACACCATGGGCGCCGGCACTTCCACCGTCGGAACTCCGCCCAGGTAGTCGATCTGGTCGGCCAGGATCGTGGCGTGGGCAAGCTCCTCCTGGGCGTGAATGATCAGCTCCTTCTGGATCGACTGGTACATCGCGCCGCTCAACACCGCCTGGTGCTGCGTGTATTGCACGCAGGCCGTGTACTCGAGCCCGAGATCCTTGTTGAGCAGCTCGACCAGCTGTTCTTTGGTTATCTCCGCCATCTCGACCTCTTCCCTCGTGATTTCGCTCTGCCTTGGCTCAGCCTAACTACCGTCGTCAGCGCAACCCTATCTGCCCCACTTCCCGTAGCAAGTGATCTCTTCGAGACCCTTTCTCGTGCGCTCGCTCAGCTTAGCCACGGCCGCCTCGTCGTAGCTCGCCTCGGCGGGATACGCCAGTGGCGTAGTGATGACGACGCGGTACTCGGGCGGAATCTCGAGGATCCTTCTCACCTCGCCCTCGTCGAACATGAGGATCGGGTGCGTGCAAAGACCGAGGTCAGTGGCGGCCAGGAGCAGGTTCTCGGCGGCCAGGCCGAGATCGAAGAGGTAGTAGGGCTTGCCGTCCGCGGTCACGTCGTCCTCTTCCTTCGCGCAAACGACGATCAGAGTCGATCCTTCCCTCACCATCTGATTGGACTCGGTAAAGGCCTCGGCGGCGAGCTGCTCGATCATCGCGGCATCCTGAACGACGACGAGGCGCCAGGGCTGAAGGTTACGGGCCGAGGGGGCGAGCCGGACCGCGTCGAGCACTTGCTCTAGCTTCTCCGTCTCGATCGGTTTCTTGGACAGATGCAGCTTGAGGCTGCAACGCTTGTGGATGGCTTCCAGTGTCTGCATCCTTACCGCGCCTCCATTTCGTCGTGTTCACCGGCCGGGAGGCCGCCACTCCTCCCTCCCCGGTGTCGATCCTATTCGCGAAACCTGCACGCGTGTGAAACGCGCCGTATCAAGAGAGTCACAAAAGCGACTCGAGAACCGTGCCGTAGTTACTGCGACTGCCGGATCAGCGCCATGAACTCAGCCCTGGTCGCCTCAGACGCGCGGAAGGAACCGAGCACCGATGAAGTGACCATCAGCGAATCGGTTTTCTCGACGCCGCGCATGGCCATGCAGAGATGGCGTGCCTCGATCGTTACGCCGACGCCGCGGGGACTTATCGCCTTGTTGATGGCACAGGCGATTTGCTCGGTCAGGCGCTCCTGAATCTGCAGGCGGCGCGCGTACATGTCCACCAGGCGAGCGATCTTGGAGACGCCCAGCACCGTGCCGTCGGGAATGTAGCCGACGTGGCAGCGGCCGAAGAAGGGCAGCATATGGTGCTCGCAGAGACTGTAGACGTCGATGTTGCGAGCGATGATCATCTGGTCGGCCTCGTGACTGAAGACGGCCTCGTTGATCAGCTCCTTAGAATCGGCCTCGTAGCCGGAGGTGAGAAACTCATAGGTGGCCGCGACCCGTGCGGGAGTACGATCCAGGCCCTCGCGCTCGGGATCCTCGCCGAGCTCGATCAGTAGCTCGTGAATCAACTCTTGCACTCTCTCCTTGTTCACGCGCTCTCCTTCCCAGATCGATCTACCCGGCGCTGGCGAGCATTGAACAACTCCGCCGGAACCATCTCACCCGACGATAGCCCGGCAACGAGCTCACGGAGCGGGCGATCCGTCCCCGGCAAGACGAGCTGCGGTTCGAGCTCGAGCAGGGGTAGAGCGATGAAGGCGCGCTCCAAGATCTCAGGGGCAGGCAGCAAAAGTCCCTCCTCTCGACACACCAGGTCACCGTGAACAACAAGGTCGAGGTCGATCGTGCGCGGGGCGTTCTTCTCGGCGCCTCGCTCACGACCGAGCTCGCTTTCCACCTCGAGCAGAACGCTCTGCTTCAGCTCGCGCGGCTCCAGCTCGGTCTCGATCTCGACGACGCCGTTCAGAAAATCCGGGCTGCCCGCCGCCCCCAAAGCGGGCGTTCGGTAGAAGTGCGAGACGGCGACGATTCGTACCCGGCGGCCGAGTAGCTCGAGCGCCGCCTCCACGTTACGCTCGGCGTCGATGTTGGAGCCGACGGCGATGAAGGCCGGTGCGCTCACTTGTGCCGGCTGATCTCGACCGCGACCGTGCGCGCAAAGCGGAGCGCGCCCGGTTTCTCGACCCGTACCTGTACCTCTTCCACCCGCTCGTCCTCGAGACAGATCTCGGCGACCCGCTCGGCCAGCGCCTCGATCAGGTGGAAATGCGAGGCCTCGGCCTCGACCAGCACTCTCTTCTTGAGCGCACGGTAGTCAAGCGCGTCCTCGATCTGGTCGCTCTTTCCGGCCGGCGACAGGTCGGCCGCGAGCTCGAGCGAGACGAGCACATCTTGGGGCTCGCGCCTCTCCCACTCCTCCACGCCGATCACGCAGCGGCAGACGAGGTCACTAACGACGATCCGGTCCATCACCCGAATACTCCTTGAGATGGCGCCCGCCGTCCACATAGATTGTCTCACCGGTGATGAACTCGCTGGTGACGAGGAAGATCGCCGCGGCGGCGATATCGTCGGGAGTACCGCGGCGCTTGAGCGGCACCGTTTGCGCCAGACGATCGACGTATTCCTCATCCTTCCCGACGGGCGGAAGGATCAGCCCTGGCGCTATCCCGTTGACGGCGATCCCGGGCGCCAGCTCGATCGCAGTCGTCCGCGTGATCGCGCTCAAGACGTGTTTGCTCAGGATATAGGCGGCGTGCGTGTGGTCGAAGCCCGAGACGCGCGAGTCGAGCAGATTGACGACGTAGCCGCGCTCGGTCTGGGCGGCGAACGCGCGGGTGAGCACGAGCGGCGCCCAGGCGTTGATCTCGAGATTGCGCTCCAGGCCCTCGAGATCGACCGTCTCGAGCGTATCGGTAGGAAAGATGGACGCGTTGTTGACGAGGATCTCGATCGTCCCAAGCGCCTCATGAGCGCGATCGAGAAGACTCGTCAGTTCGCCCCGGTCGGAGAGGTCGGCCCGCAGCGCCACGGCGTGCGCGCCCAGCTTCTCGATCGCCGCAGCGAGCTTAAGAGCGTCCCTCTCGGAGCCCGAATAGTGGACGACGACGTTTGCGCCCTCCCGCGCCAGCGCCAGCGAGATTGCGCGACCGATGCGTTTGGCCGCGCCCGTGACGAGGGCGTTTCTCCCCGCCAGTCTTCTCGCAGCCGTTTCCATGCTGCAGAGATCAGATCAGACGATCTATGGCTTCCGCAAGTTGGAAATCCTTTTTCGTCAATCCGCCGACCTTGTGCGTAGAGAGCATGAGGGTCACGTAGTTGTACGAGATGTAGATGTCGGGATGGTGATCCTGCTCCTCTGCGAGATTGACGACTCTCTCCGCGAACGCCATCGACTCGCGGATGTTCTCGAACTTCAACTTGCGCGAGATGAGGTCGTCACCCAGCGTCCAATCCGGCGCCGTAACCATCAGCTCGGCCACCTCGTGATCCGATAGCAGCTCTCCCTGCGCCTGCTTGTTCATCTATCCCCCTCCTCTATGCGTGGACAGCGCCGAGTAGATCGCGCTTGCTCACCCGGACACCGCTTTGGATCAGCGCTCGCGCCTCGTTCAGCCTTGCCCCAGACGTTGCAGAGCATCACTCCACGCACGCGCTTGTCCTCCAGGTAGTAGATGACGCCGGTCTCGTTCTCGTCCTGCCAGTCGGCGTACGTCTCGAGCGACGAGGAGACATCTCCGACCGCCTCGAAGCCGAAGTCGAACAGGTCGGAGTAGAGGTAGGGCATGTAGTCGAACTGCTCTCCTGCGCCCGCCATGTTGCGCCCGGCCGCCTTCCCCTGCGCGACGGCGTTGTCCCAGTGCTCGACGCGCATTCGCTTGCCCAGCGCAAGATAGGGGAAATTGGCGTTGTCGCCAGCGGCGAAGATATCGGGATCCGAGCTCTGGAGCAGCTCGTTCACCTGGATACCGTTCTCTACGGCAAGCCCGGCCGAGAGGGCCAACCCTGTTTCCGGCTCGATCCCGACTCCGACTACGATCGCGTCGTAGGCCTGGTTTGCGCCTCGGCGCGTCTCGACGGCCAGTAAGCCACCCCTGGGTGCGAACGAGATCGGTTTGTCGCCGTTCAGGATACGGATGCCGCGCTTCTCGTAGCGCTCCTGAGTCGCGTCGGAGAGCGCTTCGGGAAAGACGCGACCTAGCATTCGCCGAGCGGGGAAGATCATCGTCACTTGCGCGCCGTGCACACTCAGCGCCGCCGCGATCTCCGCGCCGATGAAGCCGCCCCCGACGACGAGGACCGACTTGCCTTCCGGGGCGCGACTGAGCGCGATGTAGTCGTCGAGCGTGCGGAAGTAGTAGGCGCCTTCGCTATCGGCGCCCGGGATCTGCAAGCGGCGCGGCGTTCCGCCCGTGGCAAGAAGCAGCTTCCCGTAACGCTCATTGCGCTCGAGGTCGGTGACAATCGTTTTGTCGCCCGGATGGATCTCGGTGACTCTTTCACCGTCGGCCAGCTCGACACCCGCGCGCTCGTAATAGGCGCGGTCATGGATGAACAGATCCGAGATCTCGTTCTTGCCGAACCAGAGCTTCTTGGTCAGAGGCGGGCGGTCGTACGGGAGATTAGACTCGGCGCCGACGAGCAGAATCGAGCAAGAACTGTCCAGCTCGCGGATTCCTTCGACGGCAGCGGCGCCCGCGCGGCCCCCGCCCACGATGACGTAGTCGACCACGGTGGGGGTTGTTCCCGTCTGCTGCGGCGGCTACACACATTTCGAGCGATCGTCGGCCGGGAGGCCGCCACTCCTCCCTCCCCGGTGTCGATCCTATTCAGGAAAGACGGGCGTGTCAGTAACGGAACAAGACCGGAGGAGCGAAAATCGCCGCGCACTCCCCAGCGTCGCGGCTGGGCTGCCTTCACCGTGCCTGATCATCAGCTCTCCGGCCCGATGAGTCACGAGCTCACGATCGCTCGACGATCAACGCTGAACCATCGATCGCCAATATCTTCACCCGTTCGCCGGTATCAGCCCCCTCGGCACAGACAGCCTCCCACAGCTCGCCCTTGAAGCTGATGTGACCGTGCGGACGACAGGGCTCGGTCACTTTGACCGTGGCGCCGACCATCCGCTCGGCGGCGGCGGACGCTCGCCGACGCGAGTACCAGATTCCCAAGACCGCCTCGCCGGCCTCGGCGACAAGGCCGAAGACCAGCACGAGCCCGTTCCAGGGCGCCGGTAGAACGAATATCGCGAGCAGAATCGCTGTCAGGAGCAGCACGCGAACAGCCTAGCCGCCCGGGATAATGAGGTTTCCTCGCGGTCGATCGTTCAACGCTCAGCCGTTGTCCGCGGAAGGTAGCGCGCGTAGCTGAGACGTTTCGGCCGTGCCCCAACACTTCTCTCTTCGCCCCGCCACCGAGCCACCCGCCCGCGGGGTCGTGACACAGTACTGTCCGGAAGAACGAAAAGGCGTTCCTATAAGTGCCGAATTGGTGCCAACTACGACCGCGCGGAGCAAGCCAGATAGACGACCGCGGGCGCTGTCTTCGTGGGCGCTACTACGTATTCGCGCCGGGCACGTAATCGACGAACTCGAGATAGACCATGTCGGCGGCGTCGCCCGACCTTGGCCCGATCTTGACGATGCGCGAGTAGCCACCGGGGCGATCGATAAAGCGCGGCGCGACGTCGGTAAAGAGGATGTGCACCGCGTCGACCGAGCGGAGCTTGGAGATGGCCAGCCTACGAGCCGCCAGATCGCCCCGCCGGCCGAGCGTGATCATCTGCTCGGCTAGCGGCTTGACGGCCTTGGCTTTGGCCTCCGTCGTCTTGATGCGACCGTGCTCGATCAGCGAGCAGACAAGGTTCGCGTACATCGCTCTTCTGTGAGCAGAATCGCGCCCGAGCTTCTTGCCTTTGCGTTGATGCCGCATGGTGCTCGATCAGTCCTCGCCGCGCAGGTTCAGGCCGTGAGCTGCGAGCGTCTCCTTGACCTCTTCGATCGATTTCTTCCCGAAGTTCGGGATCGCACCCAGCTCGATCTCGGTCTTCGATACGAGATCGCCGATTGTCTCGATGCCGACGCGCTTGAGGCAGTTGTAGGAACGAACCCCAAGCTCGAGCTCCTCGATCGGGAAGTTCTCCATGCCGTGCGCGACCGTCGCTTCGGGTGTGGCCTCGGCGGCGGCGACCTGAGTGAGCCCCTCGATCTTCTCCACATCGGTGAAGATGGCGAGCTGGCGAATGAGGATCTCGGCCGCCTGCGCGACCGATTCACGCGGGTCGATCGAGCCGTCGGTGGTGATATCGAGGCGAAGCTTGTCGTAGTCGGTGCGCTGACCGACGCGAGCGGCCTCGACGTCGTAGGAAACGCGCCGAACCGGTGAGAAGATCGAGTCGACCGGAATGACTCCGATCGTGTGCTCGGGCCCACGATTTAGCTCGGCCGGTACGTAACCGCGCCCACGCCCGATCGTCAGCGTCAGCTCGAGCTTGCCGCGATCAGAAAGATGGGCGAACTCCAGCTCGGGGTTCAGCAGCTCGAGATCGGCGGGCGCCTCGAGATCGCCGGCCGTGACCGGACCGGGCCCCTTCTTCGAGAGCCGTACTTCGATCTCAGGCGATTCGCCGTAGAGGCGACAGATCAGGTTCTTCAGGTTGAGGACGATGTCGGTCACGTCCTCGCGAACACCCGGGATGGTGGTGAACTCGTGTGCGACTCCCTCGATCTTGACCGAGGTGACGGCGGCGCCCTCCAGCGATGAGAGCAGCACGCGCCGAAGTGAATTCCCGAAGGTGTAGCCGAAGCCGCGATCGAGTGGCTCGATCACGAAGATGCCGCGGCGCTCGTCCACTTCCTCGTGGACGATCTTGGGAACCTGAAATTCCATGAGGCTCGTGCGAGTAGCCAAGTTGCCGTTCCTTTCCCTCTCCCTAAAACGTGTCCCGGTCGGTTACTTCGAATAGAGCTCGACGATCAGCGACTCTTGCACCTGCGTGTCGATCTCCTCGCGCTCAGGCAAGCGCAGAATCGTTCCTGTAAGGCCTTCGTGATCGGCCTGCATCCAGCCCGGCACCGAGGCGGTGAGATCGGTGGCATCTCTGATCAATGACTCGGCGTCGGAGCCCGGCTTGACCATGATCACGTCCTCTGGTTTGAGCTGATAGCTGGGGATGTTCACGCGGCGCCCGTTCACCTGGAAATGCCCGTGGCGAACAAGTTGACGGGCTTGCGAGCGCGAGGACGCAAAACCGAGGCGCGTTACGACATTGTCGAGCCTGGTCTCGAGCAGGCGAAGCAGCGTCTCGCCGGTGATGCCCGATCCGCGCGCGGCTTTTGCATAGTAGCCGCGGAACTGCTTTTCGAGCAGACCGTAGTAGCGACGTGCTTTCTGCTTCTCGCGCAGCTGCAGCAGGTATTCGCTCTGCTTGATGCGGCCGCGGCCGTGCTCACCCGGCGGATAACTGCGTCGCTCGACGGCGCACTTCTCGGTCAGGCAGCGCTCGCCCTTGAGGAAGAGCTTGAGCCCCTCGCGACGGCACTGCTTGCATTTTGGCCCTAGGTTCCGCGCCATGGCCGTTACACCCTGCGCCGTTTCTTCTGCCTGACGCCGTTGTGAGCCTGCGGTGTCACGTCTTTCACCGAGAGGATCTCGAGCCCGGCAGCTTGGAGCGAGCGAATGGCCGTCTCGCGACCCGAACCGGGCCCCTTGACGAAGACTTCGACTTTCTGCAGCCCGTGCTCCATCCCCTTACGCGCCGCCGAGTCGGCCGTTACCTGCGCTGCGAACGGCGTTGACTTGCGCGAACCCTTGAAGCCGGCCGATCCGGCCGATTCCCAGACGATAACGGCGCCTTCGCGATCGGTCAGCGCGACGATCGTGTTGTTGAACGACGTCTTGATGTGCGCCTGGCCGATAGCGATGTTCTTCTTGACTCGCCGGCGGGTACGACCGCGGGTCGGTTTTCTCGGAGGTGCCAACTATCTCCCCTTCTTGCCTTTGCCGATCAGCTTCTTCGGGCCCTTGCGCGTGCGTGCATTGGTTTTTGTCCTCTGGCCGTTGACCGGCAGGCCGCGGCGATGGCGAATGCCGCGATAGCAGGCGATCTCGATCAGGCGCTTGATTGCCTGCTGGCGCTCACGCCGCAGATCGCCCTCGACTTCGAGGTTTTCGTCGATGTAGGTGCGGAGCTTCGTGACTTCCTCGTCGGTGAGATCGCGCACCTTGGTGTCGGGCGAAAGCCCCAGGTCGCCGCAGATCTTGAGCGATGTCGAGCGCCCCACTCCGTAGATGTAGGTCAGCCCGACTTCGAGTCGTTTCTGGTTCGGCAGGTTGACGCCAGCAATTCGTGCCATCGGCTAGCCCCCTTACCCTTGCCGCTGCTTGTGGCGAGGGTTGGAGCAGATCACCATGACGACACCGTGACGCTTGATGACGCGGCAACGCTCGCAGATCGGTTTTACGGAGGGACGAACTTTCATTTTCCTTACCTATGCCTGTAGGTGATCCGGCCGCGTGTCAGGTCGTAGGGCGAGAGCTCTACCTTCACCTTGTCGCCGGGGAGGATTCGTATGTAGTGCTTACGCATCTTTCCCGAAATGGTCGCAAGCACGCTGTGTCCGCCATCTATCTGCACCCGAAACATCGTGCTCGGAAGCGCTTCGATGACCTCGCCTTCGACCTCGATTTTCTCTTCGCTCTTTGCCATCCTTCTCACGGAAACCGCGCTCAGCTGAGCGCGGTGATACCTGCGGTAAGCGCACGCACTCCAACGCGCTACGCCGCGGCAGGCAATCGTAGCAGCTACGGCCGTTTTGTCGCACTTTCCGACCGTCTTCAATTCGCAGAAAGCCCAGCTATCAGGGCGAGATCGAGTTCCGGCGCCTCGGTCAGGATGAGCGGCCCGCTTTCGGTGACTGCAATCGAGTGCTCGAAGTGCGCCGCCAACGAGCCGTCGCTGCTGGATATCGACCATTCGTCCTCGTGTACGTACACGTCCGGCGAACCGGCCGTGATCATGGGCTCGATCGCCAGTGTCATCCCCGCTTTCAGCTCCGGACCGCGCCCGGGTTCGCCGAAGTTGGGGATTGGCGGATCTTCATGCATGGCACGACCGACGCCGTGGCCAACCAGTGTGCGCACGACCGAAAACCCGGCGTTCTCGGTTGTCATCTGCACGGCGTGCGAGATGTCGCTGAGCCTGCCCCCGGGCCACGCTAGCGCGATTGCCGCCGCAAGCGCCGACCGGCACGTCTCGAGGAGCTTGCGCGCCGCCGGATCGGTCTCGCCGACGGGGAACGTGAAGGCGCCGTCGCCGACGAAGCCGTTCAATGTCACGCCGACGTCTACAGAGAGAACATCCCCTTCGACGAGCTTGTATGCGCCCGGTATACCGTGCACGACCATGGAGTTCGGCGAGGTGCAGATCGAGGCCGGATAGCCTCGGTAGCCCTTGAAGGTCGGCTCGGCGCCGCGTGAGCGGATGAACTCCTCGGCCAGGGTGTCGAGCTCGGCGGTGGTGACACCGGGCGCTATCGCCTCCCCGATCAAGGCCAACGTGCGGGCGACGAGCTCGCCGGACTCTGCCATCCGCTCGATCTCGGACGGTGACTTGCGAATGATCACCGAAGAACTCCGCTCCGGACAAAGCGCTCCATCGCCCGAGCGGCCGACGGGTCTTCGTCTCGGAATGAGCTCATGCCACGCCGTCGAGCACGCGCTCGATCTCGGCGAACACCTCGTCCATACCGGGCGAGGAATCGATGACGACGAGTATCCCCGTGCTGCGGTAGTAGTTTGAGAGCGGCTCGGTTTGGCGCCGATAGACCTCGAACCGGTTCTTGATCACCTCGGGGGTGTCGTCGGCCCGGCCCTCGTCGGCCGCGCGCCCGAGCATGCGCTTCACGGCGGTGTCCTCCGCGAGCTCGAGCTCGAGCACGATCTGGAGCGGGCGACCGAGCTCGGCCAGAAGCGTGTCGAGCGCCTCGGCCTGACCGATCGTACGCGGAAAACCGTCGAGCACGAAGCCGCCCTTCGCGTCCGGCTGAGACAGCCGGACGCGAATGACCTCCACTACGAGCTCGTCGGGGACGAGCGCACCGCTCTCCACGATCTCCTTCACCTTCTGCCCCAGCTCCGAGCCGGCCGCAATCGCCGCGCGCAGCATCTCGCCCGTCGAGATGTGCGGGATCCCGTGCGCCTCGGCGATACGCAGCGCCTGCGTGCCCTTGCCGGCGCCCGGAGCGCCCAACATCACGATGCTCAATTCACTCATTTCAAGAACCCTTCGTAGGAACGCGCCATCATCTGCGATTCCATCTGGCGCATGGTGTCGAGAGCGACGCCGACGACGATCAGGATCGAGGTACCGCCGAGCGCGCGCCTGCTGGACTGCGAGAAGCCGAAGTACTTGATCACGAGCACAGGGAACACCGCGACCGCGGCAAGGAAGAGCGAGCCGGGGAGCGTGAGGCGGGTCAGCACGCGATCGAAGTACTGCGCTGTGGGCGGTCCTGGCCGTATACCGGGGACGTAGCCACCGTTCTTGCGCAAGTTGTCGGCTTGATCGACCGGGTTGAACTGAACGGCGGTGTAGAAGAAGGTGAAGCCGATGATCAGCACCGTCTCGAGGGCGAGATAGAAGGCGCCTGTCGCCTTGAAGTGCGTGTTAATCCAGTGAGATGTGCCGGGGAAGAAGAGCGCGATCGTGGGCGGGAAGGACATGAGTGCCGCGGCGAAAATGACCGGAATGACGCCGGCCATGTTCACGCGCAGCGGCATGTAGGTCGAGCCGCCGGTCGTCATGCGGCGACCGACTACGCGCTTCGCGTACTGAATCGGAATCTTGCGCTGACCCTCCTGAACGAAGACGACCGCCAGGATGACGCCGAGCACCAGTAGCGGGAAGAAAAGCCGCTCGCTCGAGTTGCCGTTGATCCAGACGCTGAGGCCACCGTAAAGACCGTCGATAATCGACGCGAACACGAGCAAGGAGATGCCGTTTCCAACGCCCCGTTTCGTAATCAGCTCACCCATCCACATCAGCAGCATCGAGCCGCCTGTGAGCGTGAGGATGATCAGCGCGAAGTTCCCTGGAGTCCCCGGTAGAACGCCCTGACGATGGAAGAGGAACGTGTAGCCAACCGCCTGGACGAACGACAGCAAAAGGGTGAAATAGCGCGTGTACTGGGTGATCTTCGCTTGCCCCGACTCGCCCTCTTTCTGGATTCGCTCGAGCGAGGGGACAGCGGCGGTCATCAGCTGCATGATGATCGAGGCCGTGATGTACGGCATGATCCCGAGCGCGAAGAGCGAGAACTTCGAGAGCGCGCCACCCGAGAACAGGTTGAGCAGGTTCAGAACGGTGCCGCTCTGGCTCGTGAAAGCCCGCTTGATCTGAGCGGAATCAACACCGGGAGCCGGCATCCAGGAGCCGAGCCGGTAGAGCGCAAGGATCAGCGCCGTGAAGAGGACGCGCTTACGAAGCTCACGAACCTTCCAGATGTTGGCGAGCCAGGAGAGCATGCGACCTCGCTATTCCTCTGGCCCGGCGGCCGGAGCCTCGACCGGAGCTTCCTCTTCGCTCGGCGCCGGCTTCGCCTTGGCGCGCTTCTTCGGCTTTGGCTTGACGACTTGCTCGCGCAGGCACACTACCGTACCGCCCGCCTGCTCGATCTTCTCCTTCGCACTGGCCGAGAAGCGGTGGGCCGTGACGGTCAGCTTCTTGGTCAGCTCGCCGTCGCCCAGCACCTTGATGTCGATGCGGGTGTTCGAGACGAGCCCCCGGGCAAGCATCAGCTCAGGGGTCACATCGCTTCCGGCAGCAAAGCCCTCGAGATCGCGAACGTTGACCGGCTGAGTCTCGGTGCGGAAGGGGCCGACAGGCATGGCGTCCTTCGAGGTCGAGCCGCGCAGCTTGGGGAGGCGCATGGCCAGCGGCATCTGACCGCCCTCGAAACCCGCGCGCATCTTGTGCGAGCCGGCACGCGACTTCTGCCCTTTGAGCCCGCGCCCAGAGTAGCGGCCCTTACCGGAGCCCTGGCCACGGCCGACGCGCTTGCGTGACTTGCGCGGCTGGCCCGGAGAAAGGTTCGAGAGGTTGAGCTCGCTCGTCATCGCGCTTCCTCGACCTTGACCAGATGGCTGATCTTCTGCAGCATGCCGGTAAGCTCCGGGCTCTCCTCGCGCTCGACCGAGCGACCGATACGTCCGAGCCCGAGCGCTCGCAGCGTGCCCCGGTGCCGGGGACTTTGAGTGATGACGCTCCTGGTCTGGGTGATGCGCAGACGAGCCATCAGGCGGGCGCCTCCGTCTTCTCGACGGGCTTTCGCGGCGGCAGCACGTCGGCGATGGCCTTGCCGCGAATGCGCGCCACGTCTTCCGGTCGGCGCAGGCTCTTGAGAGCATTCACAGTCGCCTTGGCCATGTTGATCGGATTCGTGGTGCCGAGGCTCTTGGCGAGAATGTCATGGATACCGGCCAGCTCGAGCACCGCTCGCACGCCGCCGCCGGCGATGACGCCGGTGCCTTCGCTGGCGGGCCTGAGCATCACGCGCGCCGCGTCGAACTTCCCGATCGTCCCATGGGTGATCGTGGTGTTGTGCTTGGGCACGGTGAAGATGTTCTTCTTGGCGTCCTCGACGGCTTTCGTGATCGCCAGAGGAACCTCGCGCGCCTTTCCGTAGCCAACTCCGACACGGTCGATTTCGTCGCCGATTGCCACCAGCGCCGTGAAGGAGAAGCGCCGGCCGCCCTTTACCACCTTGGCGACACGGTTGATCTCGATCACGCGCTCTTTCAGCTCACGCGGCTCGGATGATTCTGCGTTTCTCAAAACTTGAGTCCTCCTTCACGCGCCGCTTCCGCGAGCGCCTTGACACGACCGTGGTAAAGGTAGCCGGCGCGATCGAAGACGCAGGTCTCGACCCCGGCCTTCTTTGCGCTCGCCGCAAGGCGTTTGCCAACTTCGGCTGCTTGAGCCGATTTGTCGCCCTTGAAGCTCTTCGGCAAGCTCGTCCAGGCTGCCGCGGCAAGCGTGCGTCCTTGCTCGTCGTCCACGAGCTGGGCCGAGATACCCCGATTCGAGCGGAAGACAGCCAAGCGCGGCCGCTCGGCGGTACCGGAAACCTTGCTGCGCACTCGTCGATGACGACGAATGCGGGCCTCGCGTGTCGTAAGCGTGCTCATGCCCGCTTACCAACCTTCCGGCGCACGTATTCGCCGACGTAACGAATGCCCTTGCCCTTGTAGGGCTCGGGCGGGCGTACGGCACGAATCTCGGCGGCCGTCTGGCCCACCATCTGCTTGTCGGTGCCCTTGACGATAATCTGGGTCGGGACGGGGACTTCGAAATCGATTCCTTCACGTGGCTTGATGACCACCTGATGCGAGAAGCCGACGGCGAGCTCGAGGTCTTTCCCTTTGAGCGCCGCGCGGTAGCCGACTCCCTGGATCTCGAGCTGCTTCGAGTAGCCCTTCGATACTCCCTCGACCATGTTCGCGACGAGCGTCCGAGTGAGGCCGTGCAGAGCCCGATCTTCGCCGCGGTCGGTCGGCCTGGTCACGACGACCTGGCCTCCCTCCTGCTCGATCTTCATCCGCTGCGGAACGACCTGCGAAAGGGCGCCCAAAGGACCTTTCACCTCAACGCGTCCAGGCGCGATGGTGACGGTGACTCCGCTCGGAACTTCGATCGGTTTTCTCCCAATACGACTCACTTCAACAAACGCCCTTCATTCGCCGGCAACCCGCCGGGCTCTCGTCGGTTCTCACCAAACAAAGCAAATGACCTCGCCTCCGATGCCTTCCTCTTGAGCGCGGCCGCTCGTGACGAGGCCCTTGGAGGTGGAAAGAATAGCGGTGCCCATGCCACCGAGTACTCGTGGCAGGCGATCGCCCTTGGCATATACGCGGCGGCCGGGACGCGAGACACGGCGCAGGCCGCTGATGACCCGCTCGCGGTTGCGCCCGAACTTGAGTTCGATGACCAGCGAGTCGAAGCTCTCGCCCTTCTCGATCCGAAGGTCGCGAACGTATCCCTCCTCGACGAGGATGCGCGCAATCGACTCCTTCATGCGCGAGGTCGGCATGCGCACCTCTTCCTGCAGCGCCTTGTTGGCGTTGCGGATACGGGTCAGCATGTCGGCTATTGGATCGGTCTGCACGGTCGCACCCTCCTACCAGGAGCTCTTGGTCATCCCAGGAATGACACCCTCGTGTGCAAGCTCGCGCAAACAGATGCGACAGAGCTTGAACTTGCGGAACACCGCGCGCGGGCGGCCGCAGCGCTGGCAGCGCGAGTACCGACGCGTGCTGAAGCGATGAGACCTGGATTGCTTGACTACCAGTGACTTCTTAGCCACGGTCCCTTCTTTCTGTGGCGAATGGCAGGCCGAGCCCGCGTAGGAGCGCCAGCGACGCCTCGTCGCTCTCGGCCGTTGTCGTGATCGTGACGTCAAGCCCGCGGACCTGAACGACGTCGTCGTAGTTGATCTCGGGGAAGATGATCTGCTCGCGGACGCCGAGCGAGTAGTTACCGCGGCCGTCGAACGAGCCCGGGTCGAGCCCGCGGAAGTCGCGAATGCGCGGCAGCGCCACCGAGACAAGCCGGTCGAGGAACTCGTACATGCGGGCTCCTCGTAGCGTCACCTTGGCTCCGACGGGCATCCCTTCGCGAAGCTTGAAGGCCGCGATCGACTTGCGCGCTCGCCTCATCTGGGGGCGCTGACCGGCGATGATGGTCAGCTCCTCGATCGCCGAGTCGAGCACCTTCATGTCGGTCTTGGCTTCGCCGACACCCATGTTGAGCGTGATCTTCGTGAGCCGGGGCACCTGCATGATCGAGCTCAGGCCCAGCTCTTCTTTGAGCTGCGGGCGCAGTTCGCTCTCGTAGCGCTCTTTGAGCCGAGGTGCGTAATCGTTGCTCTTCTTGGGGCTCACTTGTCGATCTCCTGACCGCAGCCTTCACGCCGGCAAACGCGCACCTTGTGCGTTTCACCGTGGCGCTCCACTACCTTCATCCCAACCTTCGTCGTCCGGTTACAGACCGGACAGACGAGCATCACGTTTGAGACGTCGATCGGCGCCGGCTTCTCGATGATCCCGCCGGGCACGACCTGCGGGCTGCCCATGCGGCTGGCGTTCTTCATCGCGCTCGGGCGAGTGTGACGCTTCATCATGTTCAGGTTCTCGATGACGACGCGGCCCTCACGGGGGCGTACCTCGATCACGCGGCCTCGGCGGTCATTGGGATTCTCCTTCTGGCTGTCCTTGCCGCTCAAGATCTCGACCAGGTCACCCTTCTTGATTTTGAGCTTGACGGTCATCACAACACCTCTGGTGCCAGGGAGACGATCTTCATGAAATTCCTCTCGCGCAGCTCGCGGGCAACCGGGCCGAAGATGCGCGTTCCACGCGGGTTGCGCTGGTTGTCGATGATCACGGCCGCGTTCTCGTCGAAGGCGATCTGGGTGCCGTCCTCGCGGGCGTAGGCCTTCTTTGTGCGCACGACGACGGCTCTGACGACATCGCCTTTCTTGACCTGACCCTGCGGCGTTGCCGACTTGACTGTGGCGACGATGATGTCGCCCACGCGGGCGTAGCGACGGTGCGAGCCGCCCATGACGCGAATGCAGAGAATCTCCCGCGCACCGGTGTTGTCGGCCACGCGAAGACGCGACTCCTGCTGAATCATCTGGTCGCCTCCGTTCTCACTTCGCGACCTCCACGATCTCCACGACGCGCCAGGACTTGGTGGCCGACAGAGGACGCGTCCCGACGATGCGAACGACGTCGCCGACCTTGGCCGCGTTCTCCTCGTCGTGGGCGTGATACTTCTTCGAGCGGCGCACTACTTTGCGGTACTTGGTGTGCGCCTTGATCGTGTCGACCTTGACGACGATCGTCTTGTCCATCGCCGCGGAGACCACAACGCCTCGACGCTCTTGACGATTTCCGCGCTCTGTTTCCGGCTTGGGCAAGCGGACGAGCGGCTTGCGAGCGCCTTTCTTGGCGGGTGTCGCGGCGCGTACCTTTACCGGGCGCTGACGGCGCTCGCTGCGAGGGATATGACGGCGCGGGCGCGTTCGCTTGGCCGGTTGCTCTGGTTTGACCTCCGGCTCGGGCGCGGCCTCGGCTTTCGGCGGCTCCGATGTGTCCGCGGCTTCCGCTGCTTCCGGAGCGGCTTCTGCCGCAGGTGTCGGCTCGGTCGCCGGCACTTCCGGGGCGGCTTCGCTCTCGGGCTCTGCTTCGGAGGTTGCTTCAGCCGCGGGCTCTTCAGGCGCAGTTTCGTGCTCGGGCTCCGCTTCGGAGGTTACTGCGGCCGCGGGCTCTTCAGGCGCAGTTTCGTGCTCGGGCGCAGCGTTGGGCGTTGCTTCGGCCTCGGGCGTAGCCTCGGCTTCTGCTGCCTCCGGCTCAGGCGCAGCCGCGGCGGCCTGCTCGGTCACCTCGGCGGCCTGCTCGGCGGCCTCGTTCGCGGCCTCTGCCTCGACCTTGTCTTCGCTCGAATTGCCTGGGTTCTCTGCCATCTATCTATTGCCTCTCCAGCGCCGCCTGGCGCTCAACACGAATCGTGATGATGCGCGCGATATCACGCTTCACGAGCGAAATCCGCGCTGGGTTCTCCAGCGCACCCGTCACAGACTGGAAGCGAAGATTGAAGAGCTCCTGGCGCGTGTCGGTCAGCTTCTGCTCTAGCTCCGCGTCGCTCAGTTCGCGTATTTCCTTAGCCTTCATATGGACCACTCTCCCGCGCGACGATCTTCGTCTTGACGGCAAGCTTCTGACCCGCCAGTCGCAGGGCCTCTTTCGCAAGCGGCTCCGCGACCCCGGACAGCTCGAACATGACCCGCCCGGGCTTGATCACGGCGACCCATCCCTCAGGCGACCCCTTTCCTTTGCCCATGCGCGTCTCGGCCGGCTTCTTGGTGTAGGTCTTGTCGGGGAAGACGTTGATCCAGACCTTGCCGCCGCGCTTGATCTTGCGCGTCATAGCGATACGGGCAGCCTCGATTTGCCGGTTCGTGATCCAGCCGGCGTCGAGCGCCTTGAGCCCGTAGTCACCGAACTGCACGGTCGTCTGACCCTTGGAATAGCCACGACGCCGCCCCCGGTGCATCTTGCGAAACTTGGTCTTACGCGGAAGTAGCACTAGCCGTCACCCTTGGTCTCGGTCTCTGACTTCTTGCGCGGCGATCGCTTGGCGGCAGGCTTAGTCGGAGTCTCGGTCTCGGAGGCCTTCGCCTTGCTCTTTGCGGGCGCCTTGGCGGCGGCCGGCTTGGCCTTGGCGGCGGTCGTCTTCGTCTCCTCGGCAGCGGGCTTCGCCTTGGCGGCCGGCTTTGCCTTAGCGGCGGGTACCGGCTTCTCGTCGGCCGGCTTGGCCTTGGCGGCCGCAGCCTTCTTGGTAGCCGTTACGGCGTCAGCCTTCTTGGCCGCGGGCTTCGCCTTGGCAGCGGTTACCTTCTTCTCCTCGGCGACGGGCGCAGCGTTCTTTGCTGCAGGCTTCGGCTTCTCGACCGCGGTCTTTGGCTTCTCTGCCTTGACCTCGGGCTTCGCGGCTACGACTTCCGGCTTCTCGACCGGAGCTACGGGCTCTTCGACAGCAGCTGCAGTTTGCGGCGCCGCCTCGGTCGGCTTGGCTGTGGCGTCGGGGCGCGGCCTGCCGCCGGGACGCCCTTGGCCGCGCGAGCCGGAACGCCGGCTCTTGCGCACAGGTCCGAGCCCTTCCCGGTCGACACTGCGCCCGCGACCGCCGTCGCGACCGCCGGCAAGCCCCTCGCCGCCGCCGGAGCCCCGGCGCCGAGCCTGATCCTGCTCGCCCAGTCGCGACTCGCGACCGCCCTGAAGACCTTCATAACCCTCGGGCATGATCTCGCCCTTGTTGATCCAAACCTTGACGCCGATGCGACCGAAGGTCGTGCGCGCCTCGGTGAAGCCGTAGTCGATATCGGCGCGGATCGTGTGCAGCGGCACGCGGCCCTCGGAGTAGCTCTCCGAGCGGCTCATCTCGGTGCCACCGAGTCGCCCTGAGCAGGCGATCTTGATTCCCTGCGCTCCCGAGCGAATGCCCGAGGCCAACGCGCGCTTCATGGCGCGGCGGAAGCTGACTCGGTTCTGGAGTTGCTCTGCGACCGACTGAGCCACCAGCTTCGCGTCGAGCTCGGGGCGCTTGATCTCGTTGATGTTGATGTGAACGTTCTTGCGCGTGATGGCGTGCAGCTCGCGGCGCAGAGCATCCACCTCGACGCCCGACTTGCCGATCACGATGCCCGGACGTGCCGTATAGATGTCCACGGTCACGCGCTGCTTGTCCTTTCGGATGAGGATGTCCGAGAGTCCGGCGTGCGCGAGCTTGCCGTAGATGTGATCACGGATCTGGACGTCCTCGATCAACCAGCTCGAGAACTCCTTCGGACCGGCGAACCAGTTCGACTTCCAGTTCTGGATGACGCCGACGCGCAGACCGCCCGGGTGAATCTTCTGACCCATACCTACTCCTCTTCCTTCTTGACCCGAGGCTTGCGCTTCTTCGTCGCTTTCGGCTTGGCTTCGCCCTTGTCGGTTTTCTTGGCCCGGGGTTTGGCGGCGGCCTTCTTGGGCGCCTTCGGCTTGGCGGCGGCCTCCTCGCCCTTTGTCACGGTGGCGCTATCGGCGGGTGCCGCTTCCACCGGGAGCTCCGCGCTCTCCGCCTCCAACGGCGGTTCGGACGCGGGTTTGCTCGCCGCGCGCCTCGCCGGCTCCGGTGTTCCGGTCACCGCGGCCGGCCGGGACGACGCGGTTGTCGTTTGCTCCGCCAGCGGCGCCAGCCTGATCGTGATGTGACAGGTCCCCTTGGTTATTCGATCGGCGCGGCCACGAGCGCGCGGCTTCCAGCGCTTCAGGGAAGGGCCCTCATCCGCGTAACAGGCCGAGATGATCATATCGTCGCCGAAGAGCGGCGGCTCGTGATTGTTCTCGGCGTTGGCGACGGCCGAGCGCAGCACCTTGTCGATCTCGCGTGCGACGTCGCGGGTCGAGAAGGCGAGAACGGTTCGTGCTTCGGGCACGCTGCGGCCGCGAATCCCGTCGAGCACGAGTCGCGCCTTGCGCGCCGAGCAGTGAACCCACTTCGCCTGGGCCCGCACCTCGGGGATTGTCTGTGTCTGCGTCTCTGCCATCTCGCTCGTCTCAGCTTCTCTTGACCCTCGCCTGCCGGTCGCCGGCGTGACCGCGGAAGGTGCGCGTGAGAGCGAACTCGCCCAGCTTGTGCCCGACCATTGCCTCGTCGATGAACACCGGTACGTGCTTGCGCCCGTCGTATACGGCGATCGTGTGCCCGACCATCTCCGGGAAGATGGTTGAGGCACGCGACCAGGTCTTGACGACCTGCTTACTGCCGGAGTCGTTCATGCTGTTGATCCGCGCCAGCAGGCGCTCTTCCACGAACGGCCCTTTTTTCGACGATCTACTCACGCTTCAATTCCCTCTCTCGCTTGATGCCTGCGCCCGGCGGGCTAGCGGCTTCTTTCCTTGCCGCGCCGGCGCGGACGGACGATCAACTTGTTCGATTCCTTGTGCTTGCGGCGGGTGCGCTTGCCGAGCGTGGGCACGCCCCACGGAGTCACCGGATGGCGCCCGCCCTTCGATTTGCCTTCGCCGCCGCCGTGCGGATGGTCAACCGGGTTCATGGCCGATCCACGCACGGTGGGGCGTATTCCGCGCCAACGGCTGCGTCCCGCCTTGCCGCCGGTGATGTTGGAGTGGTCGACGTTCCCGACCTGACCGATCGTGGCCCGGCAGGTGAGCGGTACGCGGCGCATCTCGCCCGAGGGGAGACGCAGCACGCCGTACGGATCGTCCTTGGCGACCAGCTGAACGCTCGCCCCGGCGCTGCGCGCGATCTGGCCGCCCCTGCCCGGCTTCAGCTCGATGTTGTGAAGCATCGTGCCGGTGGGGATGTTGGCGATCGGCAGGGCGTTCCCGGGCTTGATGTCGGCGCTCGGGCCCGACTCGACGGTCGCTCCGACGATCAGGCCGGCCGGAGCCAGGATGTAGGCCTTGGCGCCGTCGACGTAGTGGAGCAGAGCGATTCGAGCCGAGCGATTGGGGTCGTACTCGATCGCGGCGACCTTGGCGGGAATACCGTCCTTGAGCCGCTTGAAATCGATCAGGCGGTAGCGGCGCTTGTGGCCACCGCCCTGATGGCGGGTGGTGATGCGACCGTAGACGTTACGACCACCCTTCTTCTTGATCGGCTCGAGCAAGCTCTTCTCGGGCGTCGTCTTGGTGACCTCGTCGAAGGTCGCAACCGACATGAAACGGCGTCCCGGGGTGGTTGGTTTATATCTACGTACTGCCATCTCGCTCGATCCTCTCTGCTAAACCTGGGCGCCTTGAAAGATCTCGATGCTCTGGCCTTCGCGCAGCTTCACGATGGCCTTCTTCCAGCCCGGTCGGCGGCCGCGGCTCATGCCGCGTCGCTTCGGCTTGGACGGCACCGAGACGATCCTGACCGCCTCGACCTCGACTCCGAACTGCGCCTCCACGGCCTGGCGCACCTGCAACTTGTGCGCATCCTGGTGTACGCGGAAGCAGTATTGGCGCGCGTTGATCAGGTGGTAGCTCTTCTCGGAGACCACCGGCGCGATCAAGATCTGGGTCGGATCCAGCTTCACTTCGACTCTCCCTTGCGCGGAGCTGCTTCGGCCTTGGTCTGAACCAGAGGTAGAGCGGCTTCGCTGACCAGCAACGAGCGCGCCCAGACCAGCGCCGCGACTTCCAGCTCGCTCGCCCGAACCACCACGGTGCGGGGAAGGTTGCGGACGCTCTTCACGAGCGCCTCTTCGTCGGGCTGGACGACGATCAGGAGCGGGAGCTCATGCTGCCAGCCGGCGAGCAGCTCGAGCGCCTTCTTCGTCGAAGGCTCGCTCAACGCGGCGCCGTCGACGACGGCGATCGAGCCGCGACGGGCGTGCTCCGAGAGTGCTCCCGCGAGCGCCGCGCGACGCTCCTTGCGGTTGACCTTGAAGCCGAAGTCACGCGCAACCGGTGGGAATGCGACGCCGCCGCCGGTCCAGTGAGGTGCTCGCGTGGTTCCTGCGCGTGCCCGGCCGGTGCCCTTCTGACGCCACGGCTTGGAGCGACCGCCGGCGACCATTCCACGGCTCTTTGCTCCGCGCGTGCCCTGGCGCGCCGCTGCCAGATCGGCTCGCACCGCCTGGTGAAGGAGGTGTGGCTTGGCCTCGGCTGCGAACACGGTTTCGCTCAACGCCACTTCGCCCGCGGCCTTGTCGAGCTTGAGAAGCGGAGCCTTGAGTTCCTGCTTGGGGCTCATCTCGCCTCCTCGCGGATCTCGACGATGCCGTTCTTCGGGCCGGGCACCGAGCCCTTGACCATGATCACATTTCGCTCGACGTCGATCTCGTGCACCGTCAGGCCGACCTGCGTGGCGCGCTTGCCGCCCATGCGTCCAGGCCCGCGGATGCCCTTCATGACGCGCGCGGGCCAGGCCGAGGCTCCGATCGAGCCCGGCTTGCGAATGTTGTGCGAGCCGTGCGACTTGGGGCCGGCGGCGAAGTTGTGGCGCTTGATCGTGCCCTGGAAGCCCTTGCCGATCCCGATCCCCGCGATCTTGACCTTGTCGCCGGGCTGGAAAATCTCGACGGTGACCGTGTCGCCACCATTCAGGTCGCTTGGGCCGCGGAATTCGACCAGGTGCCGATACGCGCCGGCGCCGGTCTTGCGTAGGTGACCGAGCTCGCCCTTCGAGATCTTGCGCTCGGCAACCGGTTCGAAAGCGAGCTGAACTGCCTCGTAGCCATCTGTCTCGGGCTTACGAACCTGTACGACCGGACAGGGACCGGCCTCGATCACGGTCACCGACGTGACGACTCCGCTCTCCGGATCGAAAAGCTGGGTCATTCCGAGCTTCTTACCGACTATCCCTTTCACTGTCTCTTCCCGTCCGCCTAGAGCTTGATCTCGATGTCGACGCCCGCCGGCAAGTCGAGTCGCATCAGCGAATCGACCGTCTTCGGCGTGGGTGAGTGGATGTCGATCAAGCGCTTGTGTGTCCGCACTTCGAAATGCTCGCGCGAATCCTTGTCCTTGAAAGGACTGCGAATCACGCAATAGACATTGCGCTCGGTAGGCAGGGGAACAGGCCCGGTGATCGTCGCACCGGTGCGCTGAGCAGTCTCGACGATCTGCGAGGCAGATTTGTCGAGCTGCTGGTAGTCGTAGCCCTTGAGGCGAATTCGGATCTTGTGCTGTGGCAAGCCTACGGCTCCTGGTTAATGGGAGAGATCTCCGAGCGCCGATCCGGCACCGCTTCGACCTCTCCCTCGTTCAACGCTTCCTATTACTCCCTATTCGATGATCTCGGTGACTGCGCCGGCGCCCACCGTGCGTCCGCCTTCGCGAATCGCGAAGCGCAGGCCCTGATCCATGGCGATAGGCTGAATCAGCTCGATCTCCATGTCAGTGTTGTCCCCCGGCATGACCATTTCCTGGCCCTCCGGCAGCTTGATCGACCCGGTCACGTCGGTCGTGCGGAAATAGAACTGCGGGCGGTAGCCGTCGAAGAACGGCGTGTGGCGCCCACCCTCGTCCTTCGAGAGGACGTAGACGCGCGCCTTGAAGTGGGTGTGCGGAGTGATCGAGCCGGGCTTGGCGAGCACCTGTCCGCGCTCGACCTCCTCGCGCTTGACACCGCGCAGGAGCGCGCCCGCATTGTCGCCGGCCTGGGCGTAGTCGAGCGTCTTGTTGAACATCTCGAGGCCGGTGACAACCGTCTTGGTGACCTCGGGATGGATACCGACGATCTCGACGTCGTCGCCGCTCTTTATCTTGCCCCGGTCGATGCGGCCGGTCACGACGGTGCCGCGGCCTGTGATCGTGAAAACGTCCTCGATCGGCATCAGGAACGGCTTGTCGACGTCGCGCTCGGGCTCGGGAATGTAGGCGTCTACCGCCTCCATCAGCTCGTTGATCTTGGGCGTCCACTCCGGGTCGCCTTCGAGCGCCTTGAGCGCCGAGAGCGTGATGACCGGAATGTCGTCGCCGGGGAACTCGAACTTCGTGAGGAGATCCCGTACCTCGATCTCGACCAGCTCGAGCAGTTCCGGATCGTCGACCATGTCGGCCTTATTGAGAGCCACCACGATGTAGGGCACCTCGACCTGGCGTGCAAGCAGGATGTGCTCACGCGTCTGCGGCATCGGGCCGTCGGCGGCCGAAACGACGAGGATTGCGCCGTCCATCTGGGCGGCCCCCGTGATCATGTTCTTGATGTAGTCGGCGTGCCCGGGGCAGTCGACGTGCGCGTAGTGCCTGTTAGGCGTCTCGTACTCGACGTGGGCCGTGTTGATGGTGATTCCGCGCTGGCGCTCTTCCGGCGCATTGTCGATCGAGTCGAAAGAGCGGAAAGTGGTGTTCAGTCCCTGCTCCTGCAGGACCTTTGTGATGGCCGCCGTCAGCGTCGTTTTCCCGTGGTCGATGTGACCGATGGTGCCGATGTTGAGATGCGGCTTGGAGCGCTCGAATTTCTGCTTTGCCATGTTTTTTCCTCCGGAAAAACGTCCTTGTCTGACTGGTGGAGAATCCTTAGCTGGTTCGGTCTCGCAACATACTATGCAGAAGCTCCTCGGGAACTTCCGCGTAGTGGTCGAACTGCATGGTGAAAGTCGCCCGACCCTGTGTCATCGAGCGAAGATCGGTAGCGTAGCCGAACATCTCGCCCAGCGGTACGCTCGCCTTGATCAGCTGGGCGGTTTTGGTCGGCTGAAGCTCCTCAACGCGGCCGCGGCGGGCGTTGAGATTGCCCATTACATCGCCGAGGTAATCCTCGGGAGTCTCGACCTCGACGGCCATCGTCGGCTCGAGCAACTTCGGATTGGCGCGCTTCATCGCCTCTTTGAAAGCGATCGAGCCGGCGATCTTGAATGCGCGCTCGCTCGAATCGACTTCGTGATAGGAGCCGTCGATCAGCTCGACGCTGGCGTCCACGACCGGGAAGCCCGCCAGCACGCCCGCGGCCATCGCTTCCTGAATTCCGGCGTCGACCGAGGAGATGTACTCCTTGGGAATCTTCCCGCCGACGATCTTGTCGGTGAAGGAGTAGCCCTCGCCCGGGGCGGCCGGCTCCAGATTGATGACGACGTCGCCGTACTGGCCCGAGCCGCCGGTCTGACGAACGAACTTGCCCCGAACTTTTTCGATTCGCTTCGAGACCGTCTCGCGATAGGCGACCTGCGGCCTGCCGATGTTGGCCTCGACGTTGAACTCCCGCATCAGCCGATCGACGATGATCTCGAGGTGCAGCTCGCCCATGCCGGCGATGATCGTCTGGCCGGTTTCCTCGTCCTGGCGAACGCGGAAGGTCGGGTCCTCCTCAGCTAGACGCGCGAGGGCGTTAGTGAGCTTGTCCTGATCGGCCTTGGTCTTGGGCTCGATAGCAATGAAGATGACCGGAGCGGGGAAGGTCATCGTCTCGAGCAGAATCGGCGCCTTCTCGCCCGTCAGCGTGTCGCCCGTAGTCGTGAACTTGAGCCCCACCGCGGCGGCGATCTCGCCAGGGCCGATCTCGGCGCGCTCCTCGCGATGGTTCGCGTGCATCTGCAGGATGCGGCCGATGCGCTCGGTCTTGCCGTTAGAGGCGTTGAGCACGCGCTGGCCGGTCTTGGCCGTTCCGGCGTAGACGCGAAAGTAGGTGAGCTTGCCGACGAAAGGATCAGACATGACCTTGAAGGCGAGCGCCGTAAAGGGCTCGTCCTCGGAGGCCGAGCGCTCCATCTCTTCGCCACTCTTGGGGTCGATACCGACCACCGGCGGAACGTCCAGCGGGCTCGGCAGATAGTCGATGACCGCGTCGAGCAGTGGCTGGACGCCCTTGTTCTTGAACGCGGAGCCGAGCAGCACGGGGGTTACGCGATTGGCCAAAGTGCCGCGCCTGAGCGCGCGACGAAGCATGTCGGGGGTTACCGACTCCTCGTCCTCGACGTAGGCCTCCATCAGCTCGTCGTCGAACTCGGCCACCTTGTCGATCAGCAGGTGGTGATAGGTGTGCGCCTGCTCGGCCAACTCGGCCGGAATCTCGATGAACTCGGGGGTCTCGCCCAGTGGGTCATTGAAGACGACCCCGCGCAGCTCGACCAGGTCAACGACGCCGACGTGCTTGTCCTCTTGCCCGATCGGGATCTGCACCGGGACGGGAACCGCTCCCAGGCGATCGACCATCGACTTGACCGAGGCAAAGAAATCGGCGCCGGTGCGATCCATCTTGTTGATGAAGGCGATTCGCGGCACGTCGTAGTGATCGGCCTGACGCCAGACTGTCTCGGACTGGGGCTGAACGCCCGCTACGGCATCGAAAACGGCGACCGCGCCGTCGAGAACGCGCAGGCTGCGCTCCACCTCCATCGTAAAGTCCACGTGCCCGGGCGTATCGATTATGTTGACACGAAAACCGCGCCATTCGGCGGTCGTCGCCGCCGACGTGATCGTGATGCCGCGCTCCTGCTCTTGGGCCATCCAGTCCATGGTCGCGGCGCCCTCGTGCACCTCGCCCATCTTGTGGGTGCGACCCGTGTAGTAAAGGATGCGCTCGGTCGTCGTCGTCTTGCCGGCGTCGATATGGGCCATGATGCCGATATTGCGCACGTTCTCGAGGCCCGTGGTAGTGCTCGTCTTCGTCACGGTGGCCATCACCAGCGGTAGTGCGCGAAAGCCCTGTTGGCTTGCGCCATTCGGTAGATATCGTCCTTGCGCTTGAAAGCGCCGCCCTGCTGTTCGAGCGCGTCGAGAATCTCGCCCGCTAGCTTCTCCGGTATTCGCTTCTCACGGCGCTGGCGAGCGAAGGTGACAAGCCAGCGAACAGCCAACGTACGTGCGCGCCGCGGCGGAACCTCGACGGGAACCTGATAGTTGGCGCCGCCGACCCGGCGACCGCGTACCTCGAGCACCGGCGTGAGCGTCTTGATTGCTTGCTCGAGCACCTCTACCGGTGGTCGCCCGGTGCGCTCGGAGACGATCGAGAGCGCGTCGTAGACGACCTTCTCGGCCAGGGAGCGCTTACCTTCGCGCATCACCCGGTTGATCACCTGGGCAACCAGGCGGGAGTTGAAGACCGGATCGGGCTCGATCGTGCGGGGCTTTATCTCAGCGCGACGCGGCATCGTTACCTACGGCCTCTTGGCACCGTACTTCGAACGACCCTGGCGACGATCGCCGACGCCGGCCGTATCGAGCGCAGCTCGAACGACCTTGTAGCGAATGCCCGGAAGATCCTTGACACGCCCGCCGCGGATCAGCACGACCGAGTGCTCTTGCAGGTTGTGGCCCTCGCCGGGAATGTAGGTGGTGACCTCCATGCCGTTCGTCAGGCGGACGCGCGCGACCTTGCGCAGAGCCGAGTTCGGCTTCTTCGGAGTGGTCGTGTAGACGCGCGTGCAAACGCCGCGCTTCTGCGGGGCGTTGCGGAGCGCGGGCGTCTTGGTCTTCGCCTTCTTCGAGACGCGACCCTTACGAATGAGCTGATTTACGGTGGGCATAGAAGTTCGTCTTACTGCCTTCTTACACAGCAAAGGCCGGCGAGCGATCACCCGCCAACCGGATTGCGGATGCTAGCGGAGGCCGATTACAGCGTCAAACAGCCGCCGCTCGCTCGCCCGCCCCAGAATCGGCGCGAGCAAGCAGATGCACACTGTAGCGAATCGCGCGTGTCCGGGATGGGCGCTCCGCACAGCGCGAACGCCTGCGAAGAAGAAAGGCCGCGGAACTCTGTCCGCGGCCTTTCAGCAAAATGCCCTTTCGCGGCGTCTACTCCTCGCCGAGTAGACCATCCCCATCGACGTCGGCGGATGCCTGCGTCTCCGGCTCGTCCTCCGGCTCCAGCGTGCCGAGCCCGCCGCCGGCGTCCGAGCCGATCTCCTCGAGCTCGGCCAGCAGCTGCTCTCCCGTCTCCGGGCGGACGAACGCGGCCACCGGCACTTTCTCGGCCGGCTTGATCTCGATCGTTCGATAGCGCTTGAGACCTGTTGCCGCCGGGATCAACTTGCCGATGATCACGTTCTCCTTGAGACCGACCAGGCGATCGATCTTGCCCTCGATCGCGGCATCGGTCAGCACCTTGGTCGTCTCCTGGAAGGAAGCGGCCGAGAGGAACGACTCGGTCGCCAGCGATGCCTTGGTGATGCCGAGGATCAGAGGATCGAAGGTCGCCGCTTCCTTCGACTCGGCACTGACCTTTGCGTTCTCCTTCTCGACGATCGAACGATCGGCCAGCTGTCCCGGCAGAAGGTCGGTGTCGCCGGAGTTGTCTACCCGCACCTTTTTCAACATCTGGCGCACGATCAACTCGACATGCTTGTCGTGGATGTCGACGCCTTGCGACTTGTAGACCTTCTGCACCTCGCCGACCAGGTAGAGCTCGGTAGCAGTCGGGCCCTTCAGCTCGAGCAGCTCGGTCGGCGAGAGCGAGCCCTCGTTGAGCGCATCGCCGGCCTCGACGATCTGCCCGTCGGCGACGAGCAGCCGGCTCCGCCGCGGGAACGAGTACTCCTTCGGCTGCAGCGGCTCGCCCTTGTCGTCAAGACCGTCGGAGTGAACGAGCACGCGGTACCCGCGATCTGTCGTCTCGACCTCTACTCTGCCCGCGACTTCGGCCAGACGCGCCGCCCCCTTGGGGTTGCGGGCCTCGAAGATCTCGACCACTCGCGGGAGGCCGTGCGTGATGTCTGCGCCGGCGACGCCGCCGGTATGGAAGGTGCGCATGGTCAGCTGCGTACCGGGCTCGCCGATCGACTGCGCGGCGATGATGCCCACCGAGTCGCCGATCTCGCACATCGTGCCCGTCGCCAGGAAGATGCCGTAGCACGCCTGGCAAACACCGAACTCGCTGCTGCACTTGAGCACCGAGCGAACCGGCAGAGTGGCCGTCGCGGCATGATCGCCGTACTCCTCGATGATCATGCGCAGGGTCGGGTTGCTCAGCACGGTGCCCTTCTCGGCGATAACGATCTTTCCGGGCTTGCCATCCTTGAGCGGACGGCAGACATCCGCCGCCAGGACGCGTCCGCCAAGGTTCTTGTTCTGCCCGTCGGGGAGATAGATCGGTAAGTCGACGAACTCGCTCGTACCGCAGTTGTCCTCACGCACGATCACGTCTTGCGAGACGTCTACCAGACGCCTGGTCAGGTAGCCGGAGTCGGCGGTGCGAAGAGCCGTGTCGGCAAGCCCCTTGCGGGCGCCGTGCGTCGAGATGAAGTACTCGAGCACCGACAAGCCCTCCATGAAGTTCGCCTTGATCGGGCGCTCGATGATCTCGCCCTTCGGGTTGGCCATCAAACCGCGCATACCGGCCAACTGGCGGATCTGCTTGAACGAGCCGCGGGCGCCGGAGTTGGCCATCATGAAGACCGGGTTGAGCTCCCAGAGGGTGTCTTCCATCGCGTCGGCCACGCTGTCGGTCGCCTCCGTCCAGATGTTGACGATCGACTCGTGCCGCTCTTCCTCGGTGATCAGACCACGCCCGTACTGCGCCTCGACCTGAGCGACGCGGTCTTCGTAGCCGCTAAGGATCTGCTCCTTCGAGGTTGGGATGACGATGTCGTTCTTTGAGATCGTGATGCCGGCGAGCGTCGCGTAGTGGAAGCCGAGCTGCTTGATCGTGTCGAGCGTCGCCGCCACCGCGTGCGCGCCGTAGCGATCGACCAGCTCGGCGATGAAGTCGCCAAGCTCCTTCTTCGACTGCGTGATGTTCAGAAACTCGTGCAGCGGCCCCTCGACCTCCGTGTGCACAGCTTCTTCGAGCGCCCGATCGACCTCGGCGTTGAAGACAACCCGACCGGCCGTGGTCAGGATCAGGTTTTCCTTCCAGCGGTACTCGATCGGTTGCTGCAGCGTCACCTGCTTGGAGTCGAGCGCGAACTCCACTTCCTGCTCGTTCTGGAAGCGCTTGGGCCGTGGATCGATATCCTCGGACTTCTTGCCGCGCAGGTCGGTCTCGCAGTAGGTGAGATAGTAGATTCCCAGCACCATGTCCTGGGTCGGCGTCGCCAGCACCCGTCCGCTCGCGGGCGAGAGGATGTTGTTCGACGAGAGCATGAGGATGCGCGCCTCGGCCTGAGCCTCCGCCGAGAGAGGAACGTGCACAGCCATCTGGTCACCGTCGAAGTCGGCGTTGAAGGCGTGGCAGACAAGCGGATGAACCTGGATCGCCTTGCCCTCCACCAGCACCGGCTCGAAGGCCTGAATGCCTAGGCGGTGCAGCGTCGGCGCGCGGTTCAGGAGCACAGGATGCTCGGCGATGACCTCCTCGAGCACATCCCAGACCTCGGGCACCATCGACTCGACGTGCTTCTTGGCCGCCTTGATGTTCTGCACGCTCTTGCGCTCGACCAGCCGGCTCATGATGAACGGCTTGAACAGTTCCAGAGCCATCAGCTTGGGCAGACCGCACTGGTAAAGCTTCAGGCTCGGCCCGGCCACGATCACCGAGCGGCCCGAGTAGTCCACGCGCTTACCGAGCAGATTCTGGCGGAAGCGACCCTGCTTGCCCTTGAGCATGTCGGAGAGCGACTTGAGCGGGCGGTTGCCCGGCCCGGTGACGGCGCGACCGCGGCGCCCGTTGTCGAACAGGGCGTCGACGGCCTCCTGCAGCATTCGCTTCTCGTTGTTGACGATGATCTCGGGCGCACCGAGGTCGAGTAGACGCTTCAGGCGGTTGTTGCGGTTGATCACCCGCCGGTAGAGGTCGTTCAGATCGCTGGTGGCGAAACGGCCGCCGTCGAGCTGCACCATCGGGCGCAGCTCGGGTGGGATGACCGGCACCGCCTCGAGCACCATCCACTCCGGACGGTTGCCCGAGGTGATGAAGGCGTTCACGACCTTGAGCCGCTTGATCGCCCGCTGCTGCTTCTGGCCCTTGGAGGTACGAATCGTGTCTCGGAGCGAAGCCGCCTCGGCGTCGAGGTCGAGGTCCTTGAGCAAGTCGCGCACCGCTTCGGCGCCCATTCCACCGCGGAAATAGATCCCGAAGCCGTAGGGCGAGCCAAATCGATCCTTGAGCTCGCGGAAGAGCTGCTCGTCGTTGACGATCATCTTCGGCTCCAGATCGCGGAAGAGAAGCCACGTCTGCTCGAGGCGGTTGACCGCGTCCACAGCCGCCTCGCGAGTGTCCTGGCGGCGAGCCTCGATATCGAGGTACATCTCGCGCACCTTCAGCGACCATTGCACGACCGCATCCAGGTCTTCCTTCTGGATGCGCCCGTCGGTCTTGAGGCAGAGGTCGTTGGCCAGCTCGCGCAAAGCCGTTTGATCGGCGTCGGGCTCGGCCTGAACGAGCACGTCCGCGAGCAGCCCGTTCCCGAGCTCACGCGAGCGCTCAAGTGTCTTGGCGTCGATACTCGCCGTCAGCTCTGCGTCCTCCCCGCTCAGCTCCGAGCCGGCGAGGAGCGCAGTCGTGATCTTGTTCAGGTGCTTGGTGAGCGCGCCCTTCTTCGAGCCCGCAGCCTTCGCGAGTGCGCCGCGGAGCGGCTCCAATGCCGCTCGGATCTGCGCCGCAGCCGTTCCGACGGCGTCCAACTCGCGCGAGCTCAGACGCCTGTCGTCGCGGATAGCCGCGTTGCGAACCAGCTCGCGAATGCGCTTCGAATCCTCGGTGGTGATCGCGTCGACGAGCTCGACGAAAATTCCCGAGACAAGCTCGCGCGCATCCGGAAGAGCGGGGAGCCCCGCCTCCTCGGACCAGTTGCCGAGCCCGCGCGTCCAGAAGTCGTCGTCCTCGTCGAAGTCGCGCTCCTTGCTCGTCTTGAAGTACTCGCGCCGACGCGCGAGCCGCCCCTCGAGCGCCGCCAGCGCCTCGTCGCGGTCGACGTTGACGCGCTCCGACTCGGAGCGAACCTTGTCCTCGAGGTCGGCCAAGTCGGCCGCTCGCTTCTCGGTGTCCACTGAGGTGACGATCGAGGCCGCGAAGTAGAGCACCTTCTCGAGTTCGCGCGGCGCGATGTCGAGCAGGTAGCCGATACGGCTCGGGACGCCCTTGAAGAACCAAATGTGCGAGACAGGCGCGGCCAGGTCGATGTGGCCCATGCGCTCGCGGCGCACCTTCTGGCGCGTCACCTCGACACCGCAGCGCTCGCAGATGATCCCCTTGTAGCGAACCCGCTTGTACTTACCGCAGTAGCACTCCCAGTCCTTCGTCGGGCCGAAGATACGCTCACAGAAGAGGCCGTCGCGCTCGGGCTTTAGCGTGCGGTAGTTGATCGTCTCGGGTTTGGTCACCTCGCCGTGCGACCAGTCGCGGATCTGCTTCGGCGACGCGAGCCCGATGCGAATAGCGTCGAATTCGTTGATGTCGATCATTTCCGCCTACCTCCGACCGCATGGGCGGCCACTGTAAGGGTGCGCAACTTCGTTCCCCCGCTCTCTCTGTGTCTTGCTTGCAATTTCGTCTCGCCCGCCATCAGGCACCCTCTTCCTCGACGGTCACTTCGGAGGCCTCGGGCTCGGGCTCGACCTCGTCGAGATCGCCGAGCACCTCGTCACTGGGAAGCGACATCTCGCCCGCCTCGTCGACGCGTTCCTGCCCCTCTTCGGCCTCTTCGGCCGTCGGCGGCCTCGCCGCCGCTCTGAGCGAGCCGGGCGAGAGGTCGATACCAAGCTCCTCCGCTGCGCGCAGTAGCTCGTCGTCCTCTTCCCTCACCTCGACCGCCTGCCCTTCCTCGGAGAGCACGTTCACGTCCAGCGAAAGCGACTGCATCTCCTTGAGCAGCACCTTGAACGACTCGGGAATCGAGGGCTCGGCGATGTTCTCGCCCTTGACGATCGCCTCGTAGGCCTTGACGCGCCCGACGGTGTCGTCGGACTTGATGGTGAGCATCTCCTGCAGCGTGTAAGCCGCTCCGTAGGCCTCGAGCGCCCAGACCTCCATCTCGCCGAAGCGCTGGCCGCCGAACTGCGCCTTGCCACCCAGAGGTTGCTGGGTGACGAGCGAGTACGGGCCGGTCGAGCGAGCGTGGATCTTGTCGTCCACCAGGTGCAGGAGCTTTAGGATGTACATGAAGCCGACCGTCACCTTCTGCTCGAACGGCTCGCCGGTCTTGCCGTCGAAGAGGCGTACCTTGCCCGAGCAGTGGCGACCGACCGGGCGCTTCGGATCGACCACCATCGTGATCGCCGAATCGCCCCGTTTCGCCCACTTCGTCAGCGCCTGGTCGACGTCCTCTTCGGTCGCGCCGTCGAAGACGGCCGTGGCTACCGGGCTTGGATTGGGCGCTGCGATCACCTGCATACGCCCGGACACGGTCTGACGGCCACCGATCGCCGGCGATCCTTCGCCGTCTGTCTCGTCGGAGAAGACGCCGTGGGCCGCCGCCCAGCCGAGATGCGTCTCGAGCACCTGCCCGATGTTCATACGGCTGGGGACACCTAGCGGGTTGAGAACCACGTCTACCGGCCTACCGTCCTCGAGGAATGGCATGTCCTCCTCGGGGACGATCTTGGCGATGACGCCCTTGTTGCCGTGGCGTCCGGCTAGCTTGTCGCCCTCGGAGATCTTGCGCTTGGTGGCCACATACGCGCGCACGAGCTCGTTCACGCCCGGCGAAAGATCGTCGCCGGCGTCGCGCGAGAAGGTCTTGACGTCGATCACGACGCCACCTTCGCCGTGCGGAACCTTGAGCGAGGTGTCTCTGACCTCGCGCGCCTTCTCCTTGAAGATGGCGCGGATCAGCTTCTCCTCCGCGGTCAACTCCGTCTCGCCCTTGGGCGTCACCTTACCGACCAGCAGATCGCCCGAGCCGACCTCGGCGCCGACGCGGACGATGCCGCGCTCGTCGAGGTTGCGCAACGAGTCTTCCGAGCGATTGGGAATGTCGCGCGTGATCTCCTCGTCACCGAGCTTGGTCGAGCGCGCATCCACCTCGTACTCGTGAATGTGAATCGAGGAGAGCACGTCCTCCTTGACCAGCCGCTCGGATAGGACGATCGCGTCCTCGAAGTTGAATCCCTCCCAGCACATGAAGGCCACGAGGAGGTTCGCACCAAGCGCCAGCTCGCCATGATCGGTCGAGGAACCGTCGGCGAGCACCTCGCCGGTTTTCACCTTCTGGCCGAGCTTGACAACCGGCTTCTGGTGGATGAGCGTGCCCTGGTTCGAGCGCATGAACTTGGTCATCACGTGCTCGTCCTGCTCGCCCCCCCGCGCCTCGATGACAACCTTCTCGGCGTCAACGTCGACGATCGTGCCGCTGCGAGCCGCCAGAACGACGTCGCCGGTGTCGACGGCAGCACGGTGCTCCAACCCGGTGCCGACGAGCGGCGCCTGTGTGATCATCAGCGGCACGGCCTGCCGTTGCATGTTCGCGCCCATCAACGCCCGGTTGGCGTCGTTGTGCTCGAGGAACGGGATCAGCGCCGTCGCCACGCTCACGAGCTGGGCCGGTGAGACGTCCATGAACTGGATGTCCTTGGGCGCAGCGGTGACCGCCTCGCCTTCGCGCGAGCGGCAGAGCACCATGTCGTTGACGAACTTCCCGGTCTTGGGATCGACCGGCTCGTTGGCCTGGGCGATCGTGTACTGCATCTCCTCGGCCGCGTCGAGATAGACGATGTCGTCCGAGACCTTTCCCTTCGTAACCCGCCGGTAGGGCGTCTGGATGAAACCGAACTCCGAGATGGTCGCGAACGAGGCGAGCGAGCCGATCAGGCCGATATTCGGGCCTTCAGGCGTCTCGATCGGGCACATGCGCCCGTAGTGGGTCGTGTGCACGTCGCGCACCTCGATCGGCGCCCGCTCGCGCGTCAGGCCGCCGGCGCCTAGCGCCGACAGTCGCCGCCGATGCGTGAGGCCCGCCAGCGAGTTGGTCTGGTCCATGAACTGCGAGAGCTGCGAGGAACCGAAGAACTCCTTCAGCGCCGCCACGACGGGCCGGATGTTGATGATCGTCTGCGGCGTGATCGTGTCCACGTCCTCGGTGGTCATGCGCTCGCGCACGACACGTTCCATGCGGTAGAGGCCGACCCTGAAGGCCTCCTGGATCAGCTCGCCGACCGTGCGCAGGCGACGGTTGCCGAAGTGCTCGTATTCGTCGAGCTCGCCACGAATCGGGTCACGGTTCATCGAAGCTGCTTCGGCGGCGAGGTCTTTCGCCTCATGATCGAGGCCAAGCTTGACCGGCAGCTCGATCAGCCTGCGTACCAGAGCCACGATATCCTCGGTGGTCAGTACGCGCACATCGTCGGGCACCCCGACGGCAAGCCGCTGATTGAGCTTGTAGCGGCCGACTTTGGTCAGGTCGTAGCGCTTTGGATCGAAGAAGAGCGCCCTGAGCAGGTTGCGCGAGTTCTCCAGCGTGGGAGGCTCGCCCGGCCGCTGCTTCTTGAAGACCTCGATCAGAGCCTCTTCCTCGCGCGTAGAGGGATCCTTCTCGAGGGTGTACTGGATGTAGGGCGAGTCGTTGAAGAAGGCGAGAATCGCTTCGTTCGAGCTCGTGTCGAGCTTGTAGCCGGTGGTCGGATCCTCCGCCGGAAGCGCTCGTAGGAGCGTGGTGATCGGTAGCTTGCGCTTGCGGTCGATACGGGCGTAGCAGATGCCCTTCTTGTCGATCTCGAGCTCCAGCCAGGAGCCGCGGCTCGGCATCAGATTGGCGATGAAGACCTGCTTCGCCGCATCCTTGGGCTCCATCAAGTAGGCGCCCGGGCTACGCACGAGCTGCGTGACGATCACGCGCTCGGTACCGTTGATGATGAAGGTGCCCCACTCGGTCATCATCGGGAAGTCGCCCATGAAGACGGTCTGCTCGCGAATCTCGCCCGTCTCTTTGTTGACGAAGCGGACGGTCATCGAGAGCGAAGCCTGATAGGTCAGGTCCTTCTCGCGACACTCCTTGATCGAGAACTGCGGCTCGGCGAAGTGGTAGTCGGCAAACTCGACGGCGAGCGTGCCCGTGTAGTCCTCGATCGGCGAGATGTCGTCGATCGTCTCCCTGAGGCCATCGCTCAAGAACCAGTCAAACGAAGCCTTTTGAATATCGATGAGATTGGGGAGGTCGAGAACGTGCTTGAGGCGTGAGAAACTCTTACGCACGCGAGGCGCGGCAACGGTGCTTATCAATGAGACAGCCTCCCTTAACGGCGTCTAAGACGAAATGCGGACAGGCGGAACGTGGCGCAACTCTGAACGGTAGCGAAAAAGGGACTCTCTCCGCAAGAGGCATCGGGCAGTTTTTTCAACCGCCTGACCGGCCCACTATAACTCGGCGCCACGCCGAGTCAAGGGGACAGAAGACAACAAACGGCGCTTCGAGTTAGCCGCGCGCACTTCTTTCCGAATTGCACTCCGGCGCCAGACCGAAGTCTGGCACCGGAGTTGAGCGGACGCTGGAAGAGACCGGAGCCGCCCAGAGCCCTGAGAGTTACTTGACTTCGACCGTAGCCCCGGTCTCTTCCAGTTTGGCCTTCATCTGCTCGGCCTCGTCCTTGGTGACGCCTTCCTTGATCGCGGCGGGCGCGCTTTCGACCAGATCCTTGGCCTCTTTGAGACCGAGACCCGGAACAACCTCGCGCACGACGCGAATAACCTGGATCTTCTTGTCGCCGATCGCGGTGAGCATGACGTCGAACGCCGTCTTCTCCTCCGCTGCCTCGTCGGCTCCGGCCGACGCGGCGCCCGGCATGGCCGCCATGGCGACCGGTGCCGCGGCGGTGACACCCCACGCTTCCTCGAGCGAGTTCTTCAGCTCTACCAGCTCGAGCACAGTCATCTTGCCGAGCTGGTCTACGAGCTTCGCGGTATCGGTTGGCACGTGTACTACTCCTTCCTGATTACTGAGCTTGGGATTCCAATTGCCTGACGCGCGCGTCCAGTACTCCGACTAGATCGCGCAAGGGAGCCGTGAACAGGCCGACGATGGCCGTCGGCGCCGCGGCGATCGCAGCGACGAGCTGCGCCTGCAGAACGGCTGCCGAAGGCAGCTTGGCCAGATCCGCGATTTGCTCGGCGCGAATCTCGGAGCCTTGCAGAACTCCGCCGCGAATGGTCAGGACTTTGGTCGCCTTGGCGGTGTCTCCGAGCACCTTGGCGACGCCCACCGGATCGCCGTCCGACTCCAGGAACGCGATTGCCGTCGGCCCCTCGAACAGCTCGAGCAGATTCGTCGCTCCGGCCTCTTCGGCGGCTCGCTTCGCGAGTGTGTTCTTCACGACGCTGAAGCGGGCGCCGTGGTTACGAAGCTGGGCACGGAGCTCGGCGAGGTCGCTCGTCGTCAGGCCGCGGTAGTCGGTGACAACCAGTGTCTCGGTCTCTCTGAGACGCTCGGCCAGCTCGGCAATTACGCGCTCCTTCTCGGTTTTAAGCATCTGATCACCTCCTCTTCGCAAATCGAGCCCGCACTTAGGCGAGCTCGGAGAGAGGCGAATAGCCGTTCCGGGCCGCCTGGGCTGGTCTTCTGCTCGCAGAGCTGCCAGCTGTCTTTGGCGACGGGCTTGGTTGACTAAGCGCTAACCGCTTGCTCCTCCTCGAGCTCGTCGGTTATTTCTCTGACCTTGGTCGTGTCGACGTGGATGCCGGGGCCCATGGTCGTCGCCAGCGTGATGGCCTGTACGTAGCGGCCCTTCGCGGCGGCAGGCCTGGCGCGCATGATCTCTTCGACCAGCGTGGCGTAGTTCTCGAGCAGCGCTCGCTCGCCGAATGAGCGCTTTCCGATCGAGACGTGCACGTTGGCGCCTCGGTCGGTGCGGTACTCGACCTTGCCGGCCATCGCATCGCGCACGGCCTTGGCGATGTCGAACGTGACCGTGCCGGTTTTGGGGTTCGGCATCAAACCACGCGGGCCCAGGACGCGCCCGAGCTTGCCGACGTTCCCCATCTGGTCGGGCGTGGCGATGGCAACGTCGAAATCGGTGAAGCCCTCCGTCACGCGCTTGGCCAGATCCGCGGAGCCGACCACTTCGGCGCCGGCTTCCTCGGCTTCCTTCGCCTTCTCGCCCTCGGCGAAGACCGCAACGCGAACATTCTTGCCCGTTCCGTTGGGGAGCATGAGCGTACCGCGCAACTGCTGATCGGCATGGCGGACGTTGAGACCGAGGCGGAAGTGAACCTCGACCGTCTCGTCGAACTTGGCCTCGGCGAACTCCCTGAGCATGCGAATCGCCTCGAGCGGCGAGTAGACACGCTCGCGGTCGATCTGGGTGCGCGCGCTCGTGTAGCGCTTGCCGCGGCCGCTCACGACTCGACCTCGACTCCCATCGAGCGCGCGGTGCCGGCGATGACCAGCATTGCGGCCTCGACGTCGTTGGCGTTCAGATCTTGCATCTTCGTCTCGGCGATCTGGCGCAGCTGCGCTCGGGTCAGCTTTCCCACCTTGGTCCGATTCGGCTCGCCCGAGCCCTTCTCCAGTCGCAGCGCCTCCTTGATCAGGACGGCAGCCGGCGGCGTCTTGGTGATGAAGGTGAAGGAACGATCCTCGTAGACCGTGATCTCGACCGGGATGATGCGGCCGTTGTCGGCCTGCGTCTTGGCGTTGAAAGCCTTGCAGAAGTCCATGATGTTGAGCCCGTGCTGACCCAGCGCGGGACCGACCGGAGGAGCCGGGTTGGCCTGACCGCCCGGGATCTGGAGCTTGATTAACGTCAGGACTTTCTTGGCCACTTACTGTCTTTCTCTTGATCGCTCGTCCGGACCGAGCCGGATCACTGATGTCGCGGCAGCGGATGCTACCGGATTGAACGTCCCGCCCGGGCGTTTCTCCGGGCCGGACTACTGACTGCTCTCTTTCTCTGCGGCGTGGGCTTGTTCTGAATTGCAGGCCCGAGCCAGACTGAAGTCCGGCACGGGATTAATCGAGTTTTTTCACCATCTCGAAGCTCAGCTCGACCGGCACCTGCCGCTCGAAGATGTTGACCAGCACTTTCAGCTTCTGCTGATCGGGGTTGACGTCTACGATCTCGCCGTCGAAGTCCGCGAGGTGACCGGAGGTGATCTTGACCGACTCGCCGAGTGAGAACTCGACCTGGGCGCGCGGGCGGGCGCCTTCGCCCTGACTCTTGCCGGTATGCAGGATGCGCTCTATCTCGCCTTCGGAGAGCGGCACCGGCTTCGAGCCTGAGCCCACGAAGCCCGTAACGCCCGGCGTGTTCTTGACCAGAATCCAGGCCTCGTCGTCGAGGTTCATGTTCACAAGCACGTACCCGGGCAGAACACGCTTCTCGGCCTGGACCTTCTGGCCGTCCTTGGTCTCGATCACGCTCTCGGTGGGCACCACGACGCGACGGAAGCGCGACTGTTGGCCCATCGAGATGATCCGGTGCTCGAGGTTGGCCTTGACCTTGTTCTCGTGCCCGGAATAGGTATTGATCACGTACCAGAGGAACATGCTCTCGACTCTCCCGTCAACCCAGCAGAACGCCTTGGACTAGATGCTTGAATGCGACGTCGCAGATGGCCAGATAACCGCCGACAATCGCGCAGGCGATGATCACGACAAAAGTACCCTGCATCAGCTGCTGCCGCCCCGGCCATTCGACCTTTTTCAGCTCGCCGATGGACTCGCCGATAAAGCGGAAGCGGCCAGGGCGCTCGGCCTTGGGCTCGCTGCCGAGCTTCTGCGCCTGGATCGTTGACGTCTGCCGGGAGGCTCGAGTCTGCGCGGCGAGCGACGACTCGGAGCGCTCGGCACGGCGAGCGCGGCGTTGTTGACGGGTTGGGCGAGCCATCGCCTCCTCCCCGCTAGCGGGTCTCCCGGTGCAGGGTGTGCTTCCCGCACCAACGGCAGTACTTATTGAACTCGACCCGGTCGGGCGAGTTCCGCTTCGATTTCTCGCTTTGATAGTTGCGCCGCTTGCACTCCGTGCAGGCGAGCGTAACAGCGACTCTGACTCCGGTCTTTGCCATGTCCTTAAAGGGTTTCTGAGCGCGAAAGAATAGCGGCCTAACCCGCCGCCGTCCCCAGTCTAGCTGGTCTTGACGAAGCGGTGCGCGACCTCGAGTGACCGGCCCGGTGTCTCGACTCCGATCTCCGCGCCGCCGAGGCCACCAACCGCTCAAGGGGGCGGGATCGCTAGCGCTTGCCGGCGAGGAAGTCCCGTACCAGCTCGTGATAGGCCGGCACCGGCAGCAGAAACGAGTCGTGACCCCAGGGCGAGGCGATCTCCTCGCGCAGGAAATCGCAACCTGCCTGCTCGAGTACCCGCGCGATCTCGAGCGAGTGGGCTGTCGAGAAGCGCCAGTCGGTGTCGAAACTGACCACCAGGAAGCGGGTCGGGTTGCTGCGCAGCCGCGCGACCGCCGCCTCTTCATCGGCGAAGGGATCGAAGTAATCCATCACGCGCGAGAGATAGAGGTAGGTGTTGGCGTCGAAGCGCTTGAGGAACTTCTCTCCCTGGTGATCGAGATAGGACTCGATCTGGAAGTCAATGCCGAAGGTCGGCCCTTCGGCATCGCGGCGCTCGCGTCCGAATTTCTTCTCCAGCGCCTGCCCCGACACGTAGGTGATGTGGGCGAGCATCCGGGCCACCGAGAGACCCGAGTCGGGCTGGCGGTCGGTGCCGTAGTAGTCGCCGCCCTGGAAGTTGGCGTCGCGCATGATCGCGTTGCGCGCGACCGAGGAGAAAGCGATGTTCTCGGGCGTCAGGCGCGACGAGGCGCAGATCAGCAGCGCGTTTTTTATCTCCTGCGGATAGTCGAGCGCCCACTGCAGAATTTGCATCCCGCCGAGCGAACCGCCCATGCCCGCAAACAGACGCTCGATTCCGAGTGTTCGCAGCAGCGAGCGTTGCACCTCGACCAGATCGCGGACGCTGAAGTAGGGGAAGCGCAACCCGTAAGGCTTCCCCGTCGCCGGATCGATCGAGGACGGTCCGGTTGTGCCCGAACAGCCGCCGAGCAGGTTGGAACAAACAACGAAGTAGCTGCTGGTGTCGACCGGCTTGCCGGGGCCGATCATCGAGTCCCACCACCCCTCCGTCTTCGACTCGCCGTGATGACCGGCGACGTGGGCGTCGCCGGTGAGGGCGTGGCAGATGACGATCGCGTTGGAGTGCTCGGCGTTCAGCTCGCCGTAAGTCTCGTAGGCGACGTCGACCGGAGCGAGCTTTTCGCCCGACTCGAGCGCGAATGGATCTTTCTCGTCGAAAAGACGAACGTGCCGCGTCTCAACGAGTCCGGCGCTGGCTCCCATCCCAGCGCCGGATCCCAGAGTCTCGTGAGTCACGTCTTACATCCTGCCATCGCTAGCTCGTTATCTTCGCCTTCGCCCTTCGTTTTCCGGTTTCGCGGACGGCGTCGAGCGCCTGGTCGAGATCGGCCAGGATGTCGTCGATATGCTCGATCCCGACCGATAGGCGCACCGTGTCCTGAGTGACGCCGGCGGCCGCCAGCTCCTCTTCGTTCAACTGTGCATGGGTCGTGCTGGCGTTATGGATGGCGAGCGACTTGGCGTCGCCGATGTTGGCCAGGTGGCTGAACAGCTTCAGGCTCTCGATGAACCGTGTTCCGGCCTCGCGACCGCCCTTGATCCCGAAGGTGACAAGCCCGCCGTAGCCGCCGCTCAAGATCCGGTCGGCAATCGACTTGTACGAGCTCGACTTCAGGCCCGGGTAGCTCACCCAGGCAACGCCGGGGTGAGCTTCGAGGTGTTGCGCGACGCTAAGTGCGTTTTCGGAGTGCCGCTCGATCCTCAGCGGCAGTGTCTCCAGGCCCTGCAAGAACTGGAAGGCGTTGAAGGGGGAGAGCGCTGCACCGGTGTTCCTGAGCAGCACTGTCCTGACCCGGCCGACATAGGCGGCCGGCCCGAGGGCATCCGCCCAGACAATTCCATGATAGGACGGGTCGGGTTTCGTCAGGCCCGGGAACCGCTCGGAGTGCTTCGCCCAGTCGAAGTTCCCGGAGTCGACCAGGACGCCACCGATCGAGGTTCCGTGACCGCCGATGTACTTGGTTGCCGAGTGGGTGACGATATCGACGCCATGGTCGAATGCCCGGCAAAGGATCGGCGTCGGCACCGTGTTGTCGACTACGAGCGGCAGGCCCAACTCGTGCGCGGCCTTGGCCCAGACGTCGAGATCGACGACGTTCAGCTTCGGGTTCCCGATCGTCTCGGCGAAAACGAGCCGCGTCTTGTCGTCCACCAGCTCGGCCAGCTTCTCGGGCTCGTCGGGATCGAGCCAGCGCACCTCTATCCCGTACTGAGGCAGCGTGTGCGCGAACAGGTTGTACGTGCCGCCGTAGAGCGTCGAGACCGATACGAAGTTGTCGCCCGCTCTGGCGATGTTGAGAACGGCGTACGTATTGGCGGCCTGCCCCGAGGCGAGGGCCAACGCGGCGACACCGCCCTCGAGTGTATTCACGCGCTCTTCGAACACCGCCCAAGTCGGGTTCATGATCCGGGAGTAGATATTGCCCGGTACTTTCAGCGCGAATAGATCAGCCGCATGCTGGGTGTCGTCGAAGACGTACGACGTAGTCTGGTAGATCGGCACCGCGCGGGCGCCCGTGGTTGGATCCGGTTCCTGGCCCGCATGCAGGGCCAGCGTCTCGGCTCGATATTCACTCATTTCCTACTCCTTCCCTCCATACCTGGAAATGTCCCGGGAACGAAAAAGGCCTCCTGTCCCGGAGGCCCTTCTTGCTCCCGCCGGTATGGCGGGCGCTCCGTTTCTCCATCTTCCCGCTCCTCGGCCCGGGACGGTCCGGCTTGCGGCTGGAATTCGCACCTGTCGAGCCGAAGCTCCGGTTGCGGCGGTTTCGTCGGGCCAGATCCCTCAACCGCTCGTGATGGTTAACGGCCGGCGAAGCGTAGCAGTAGGGATTGGGGTCAAGCCGGCGACGATATTCAGGCCGTGTCACGGCGTTCTCAATTTCCTGGGCCGTTACGATGCCTTGGTCGGCTCGCCGGCGATCTGGGCGCAGCTTGCTTGCGCACTACTTGATCGTCTGGAGCATCTTGAACATCGGCAGGTACATCGAGATGACGATCACGCCGACCATGAGGCCGACGCCGAGCATCATCACGGGCTCGATGATCGAGGTTAGCGACGCAACCGACGCGTCGACCTCGTCCTCGTAGAAATCGGCGACCTTCGAGAGCATCAGCTCCAACTCTCCGGTTTCTTCCCCGATCTTGACCATCTGGCTGATCATGATCGGGAAGACCGAGCTCTCCAGCAGCGGCTGAGCGATGGGGATGCCCTCTTGCACTCTCGCTTCCACGTCGAGCAGTGCCTTTTCGACGACCGCGTTCCCGGACGTGTGAGCCGTGATGTCGATCGCCTTGATGATGTCGACTCCCGAGGCGATGAGCGTCGCGAGAGTGCGCGACACCCGCGCCATCGCGACCTTCAGGACAGTGGCGCCGATCCGCATCGGCACCTTGAGCACAAGCGAGTCCCAGAGGTCCCGTCCTCGTTGCGTTTTCTTGAATCGGATGAGGCCGTAGATCACACCGCCGATAACCGGGAAGACAATGAACCAATCGGCCTTGAGGAAGTCCGAGGCATTCACGATGTACTGCGTCAGAGTCGGAAGCTGGCCGCCGTTCTGCTTGAACATGTTCACGAAGATGGGGACAAGGAACATCAGCATCCCGATTAGAACCAGGGTGGCAAAGCAAAGTACGAGGGTCGGATAGATCATCGCGCTCTTCACCCGCCGCTTGATCGCCTCCGATTTCTCGATCTGGACCGCAACGCGATCGAGCACGGTGTCGAGCACACCAGCCGCCTCGCCGGCTTCGACCATCGCCACGAAAAGTGTGTCGAAGACCTTCGGGTGCGAACCTATGGCCTCCGAGAGAAGGAGACCGCGCTCGACCTTGGCGCGTATGTCCGCAATAACAACCGCAAGGTTGTCATCTTCGGTTTGCTCCTCGAGAATCACGAGCGCCGCGACCACGCTGACGCCGGCGGAGATCAACGTCGCGAACTGACGCGAGAACACCTGCAACGCCTTCGCCGTGACCTTCTTGCTAGGAGACGCCGAGGCGGCTCCGCTTGCCTCCGCGATTCGATCCAGGCGCTCAGCGAGCAGTCCCCTCTGGCGAAGCTGCTCGCGCGCCTGCTCGAGGTCGGTCGCCTGGAGCTCGCCGACGCTCATCACTCCCTGCGCGTTGATCGCGCTGTATGCGAAGGCCGCCATCGCTTAGCTCTATCGGCAACTTCCGGAGCGCACTTAAGGTCGCTCGCGGACTGCCTCACCCCGTGGTGCTACTGATCGTCGAGCTCGTCGTCGTACCGCCCGCAGTGCCACTGGTCGTGCCACTCGAAGTGCCACTAGTTGACGTGGTGCCGATCGAGACTGCCGCCTGATCCGCGGTGAACGGAACGATGTACTTGATCTCGTATCTCATCGCGTCGGCGGTGTTCACGAGCGCCACGCTTATGCCCTTCTTGATCGTCACCTTCGCCTGACCGCTCTCGAACGATCCACCGCTTACGCTGATCTGGATCTGCTTCGCCGTGATCGAATCGAGAACGAATGCGGGCGACACGGACGGGAAGGTTCCGTTCAGAAGCACGACCTCGGCGGAGCCGTTGACAGCTATTTTCGCCGCGGCGAAGGAGGCCTTCGGCGTGGTTGTGGTCGTCGCGGACGACGTAGTAGATCCCGAAGTCGTGGCACTGCCAAACGGGTCTCCACCGCTGAAGAGGCTGAACTCGCTCAACTGCCCCGAACTAGGTACATAAGAATTCGGGTTGGGAAGCGAGCCGACCGTGACCGGGCCGGCAGCAGCAGTTCCGCTCGCCGAGGTCGCGACCGGCGAGGTGGAAGTCGTCTGCGCGGTAGTCGCCGCCGCGTCGCTCGAGCCGCCGCTTTTGAGCATTTTCGGTAGCTCGAGGGCTCCTACGATGACCAGCAGCCCGACGAGGACGCCGAGAATGATCTTTTCCTTCTTTTCCTTTTCCTTTTGCTTGTCCGCGCGCTGTTTCGTGGCCATCCGAATCACCCCCCACCGGTTGCCGATGTCGTTGTGCCCCCGCTCGACGAGGTCGTGGTCGACGAGGTCGTGGTCGTACCCGTTGTCGAGGTTGCTGACGTGGTGGTGCTTGTGGCAGTCGCGGTCGGGTGGCCGAAGGCATAGGCATCGATCGTGAGCGTCGCCCTGATCCGCGGGAAGCCGTCGTCGCCCTCGGCGAACGCAACCTGATCGACATTGAACAGTCGCCCCTCCGCGACCAACTCGTGGTTGTCTACGAGCACCAACGATTGCAGGCGGTAGAGGAAATCGCATAGCTGATCGAAAGTGCCCTGGAAGGTCACCGAGAGCGGCAGCACCTGAAACTCGCTGGCATCGACGGCCGTTCCCGGTTGCAGGCTGTCGAATCGGATACCCGTATCTTCAGCAAGCGAGTTCAGCTGCATATAGATCTCGTCCATCTTTGGCTCGTCCGGCATGGCCGTCTTGAGCTTGTTGTAGTCGGCAACTTGGATCTTCGACAGCCCGGCAGCCTGAGTAGCCGCCTGAGTCTGCTCTTGAATCTTTAGGTCGAGTGCCACGATCTCCTTAGTAAGCGTCTTGGACTCGTTGTTCTTCGGCACGATGAGGAAGAAGTAGCCGAAAGCTGCGAGCAAGATCAGACCGCCCAGCACAACAGCGAGCCTGACCGCAACAGGCGTTTTCTTCAGATTCGGCGCCGGGCTCATGATGGCGCTCCAGGCGCTCTTATCTGCGCCGAGATCGAGTAGGAATATGTCACAGGCTTAGCCCCCGAGTTGATCGTGCTCGATTGGAGCGTCACGCCGGTTAGAGGCGAGAGAATCTTCAGCCGCGTCATCAGAAGGAACACCGACTCCTGGGAGTAGGTCCAACCGTTCAGGCTGAGATTGTTTGCGGGTGCCGTCCCGGCCGCGCTCGTGGTGACCTGAGCGTTGGCCGATACCGGCGTTGTCGCCGTGAGCGAGGTCAGCTTGACGCCGGATGGCATGACGAGAGCGATCTGGCCCAGGATGTCACTCCAGGGAACCCGGTATGAGAGGGCGCTCGAGACCGCGCTTATCCGCGAGCTTACGAGCGACGCTACCTCCTGTTGGATGGGGATTACTTTCGGCGGCGGATTGTGCTCTATCAGCGTCTGATAGCTCTGCGCCTTAGCATCGCGCTCGTTTGTTTTGTTCTGAACTTTCGTGCTCGCACTCAGGTACATGGAGAAGATGGCCGCCAGTACGATTGCGAGGCCGGCAACTCCTACAAGCAGAGCGGGATCGGGAGTCGTGCGCCTGGCACGTTCCGCGTCCTTGGGTAGAAGGTTGACCGCTCGCATTGTGATCCGTCCTCTAGCTCAATCCTCGATCGCCAGACCGATTGCGGCCGCGAGTGCCGGCTGGTTCCCGTCGATTACAACTCCCTTGCCCGGCGTCACCCGCTCGAACGGATCTCCGACCCGCACGCTTACGCCGATGAGGCGCTGCAACTCGCTGGCCAGGCCCGGCAGGAGCGACGTTCCACCTGTGATGACGATGTCACCGATGCCCAGCGAATCGGGCTGGTTCTGGTAGTACTGGAGCGAGGAGACAAGCTCGCGCGCGAATGTTTGTAGCTGGCGTCGGACGACGTCGGCCGCCGTGGTCGCCTGCTCCTGCGTCACGCCGGGAAGGAGCGGATGTTCGGAGTCGTCGAGCGTGAGCGACTGCTTGACCGGCTCGGCCTCAGACGGGGCGAGATTGAGCTGACGCGCGATAGCGACGTCGAGCGTCGCGCCTCCCCACTCGAGCACACGTGTGAACTCGCAGATGTGCCCGTCGGAGACCGCGAAGGTCGATCGCTCGTGGCCGATCGAGACGACGACATGAGCGGCATCGGACCGTTCGCCGGCTTGCTCGGGAATCAACGCTCGAAGTAGACCGAACGCCTCGAGATCGATCCCGACCAGGCGTACACCGGCTTCCTTGAAGGCCACGACGTAGCGGTCGATCAAGTCGCGATAAGCGACCACGAGAAGAATGCGGCGGACGAGCTCACCGTCGGCATTGACGCTCTCGTCGAGCTGCTGGTAGTCGAGCACCGCGTCTTCTAAGGCGATCGGAAGCACCTCTTGGGCTCGGAAACGAATCGCGTTCTCGAGCTGCTTCGCGTCCATCACGCCAGACACGTCGATTATGCGAACGCCGATGCGGTTGTTGGAGACTCCGAGCCTGACGGCTTTCTTCGGCAGATTATGGGCGTTGAACAGGTTCGTAAGCGCCGCGGCAAGAGTGGGCGCGTCACGCACCTCACCGGCGACCACAACGCCGCGTTGAAGCGGCTCGCGCGCTAGATCGAGCAACTCGAGCTTGTTCCCGTTACGCACGACGCGCGCGGCGGAGATCCCCGATGCTCCGATCTTCACGCCCACGAGAGCCTTCTGGCGGAGCGCGCTGCCCGTCGACGCCGAGGTCGGAGCCTTGTGGCCCAAGGAGAGTTCGCGCTTGTAGAAGGGGACCTTCTTCGCCGGCGCCGCCGTGGGCGTAACACCAGGCGCAGCCGGAACAGCCGGCGGAACCTCGGCGGCCTCCGCGCCCGATACTTCGGCAGCGACAGCCGGCGCGACTACCGCAGCTTCCTTCTTCTTGCCGCCGAAGGAGATCTCGCGCTTGTAGAAGGGAACTTTCTTCTCCGACGTAGCCGCAGGCGCAACAACAGGGGCGGCCGCCGCCACTGCCGCACCTTCCTTCTTCTTACCGCCGAAGGAGATCTCGCGCTTGTAGAAGGGAACTTTCTTCTCCGGCGTAGCCACGGGCGCGGCGACAGTGGGGGCGGGCGGAACAGCCGGCGGAGCCTTGGCGATCTCGGCGCTCGTTACTTCGGCAGCGACAGCAGGCGCGACTGCCGTAGCTTCCTTCTTCTTCTTACCGCCGAAGGAGATCTCGCGCTTGTAGAAGGGAACTTTCTTCTCCGGCGTAGCCACGGGCGCGGCGACAGCGGGCGCGGCCGAAACAGCCGGCGGAGCCTCGGCGATCTCGGCGGCCGCTACTTCGGCAGCGACCGCAGGCGCGACTGCCTCGGCGTCCTTCTTCTTCCCGCCGAAAGAGATCTCGCGCTTGTAGAAGGGGACTTTCTTTTCTGGCATCGCCACGGGCGCGGCCGAAACAGCCGGCGGAGCCTCGGCGGCCGCTGCCTTCTTCTCCTTCTTCTTCTTGCCGCCGAAGGAGATCTCGCGCTTGTAGAAGGGAACCTTCTTCTCGACCGTTTCGCTGCTCACGTCCTCGCTGACCGAGGCGCGCAGCGCCTCCAGCGGAGAGGAAACCGGCGGAGGCGGAGCGGCAGGCTGCCCGGCGACCGCCGCTCCAGTAGCCGAAACGGGCGGAACCGCCGTCGACGTGGGTAGCGGTGGACGCGCGGGCGCTCCCGGAGGAGCCGCGGGCGGCCGAGGAGGCTGTGCGCCGGCAGGCGGCGGACCACTCGGGGGAGCGGGCGCTGCTGTGGGCGGGCCGGGAGGCGGAGCTACCGGACGAGCCTGGCCGGGCGCTCCCGGAGGAGCCGCGGGCGGCCGAGGAGGTTGTGCGCCGGCAGGCGGCGGACCACTCGGGGGAGCGGGCGCTGCTGTGGGCGGGCCGGGAGGCGGAGCTACCGGACGAGCCTGGCCGGGCGCTCCCGGAGGAGCCGCGGGCGGCCGAGGAGGTTGTGCGCCGGCAGGCGGCGGACCACTCGGGGGAGCGGGCGCTGCTGTGGGCGGGCCGGGAGGCGGAGCTACCGGACGAGCCTGGCCGGGCGCTCCCGGAGGAGCCGCGGGCGGCCGAGGAGGTTGTGCGCCGGCAGGCGGCGGACCACTCGGGGGAGCGGGCGCTGCTGTGGGCGGGCCGGGAGGCGGAGCTACCGGACGAGCCTGGCCGGGCGCTCCCGGAGGAGCCGCGGGCGGCCGAGGAGGTTGTGCGCCGGCAGGCGGCGGACCACTCGGGGGAGCGGGCGCTGCTGTGGGCGGGCCGGGAGGCGGAGCTACCGGACGAGCCTGGCCGGGCGCTCCCGGAGGAGCCGCGGGCGGCCGAGGAGGTTGTGCGCCGGCAGGCGGCGGACCACTCGGGGGAGCGGGCGCTGCTGTGGGCGGGCCGGGAGGCGGAGCTACCGGACGAGCCTGGCCGGGCGCTCCCGGAGGAGCCGCGGGCGGACGAGGAGGCTGTGCGCCGGCAGGCGGCGGTGCCGTGGGCGGCCCAGCCTGCTCAGGCAGACGATCGCCCTCTTGTTTTCCTTCGCTCCCCGTCATCTCCTCACGTTCCTCCACGAAGACCTAAGTTCCTGCAACGCGCAGGCCGGATCCCGATGCATCGCCGAAGCCCGTGGAAGCCTGCTCGGTCTGAATCCCACTTCGCTCCAGTTGCCCAATCAGCTGATCCGGGCGAGTCGAGCGCGAGACTGCCTGCTCGACCGAGATCAGGTGCTTCGATACCAGGTCGCCGAGCGACTGCTCCAACGTCACCATGCCGCGCTTCGTACCCGTCTGCATGAAGGAGTAGATCTGCTCGATCTTCCCCTGTCGAATAAGGTTTCGTACAGCATCATCGGGTATCAGAACCTCGAGCGCCGGCACGCGCCCTTGCTCGTCCACGGTCTTCAAGAGGGTTTGCGTGATGATCCCCTCGAGCGAGAGTGCAAGCTGCATGCGCACCTGATCCTGCTGCTCGCCGGGGAACACGTCGATGATGCGGTCGATCGTGCTCGGCGCGCTCTGCGTGTGCAACGTCGCAAACACCAGGTGGCCGGTTTCGGCCGCGGTCAGCGCAATGCCGATTGTCTCCTGGTCGCGCATCTCGCCGACGAGGATCACGTCGGGGTCCTGGCGCAGCGCAGCGCGCAGTGCGTCGCCGAAAGAGAGCGCGTCGGCTCCGACCTCGCGCTGGTTGACGATGCAGTTCTTGTGCCGGTGCAGGAACTCGATCGGGTCCTCGATCGTGATGATGTGGTCGTAGCGCGTGCGATTGATCTCGTCGATAAACGCCGCCAGCGTCGTCGACTTGCCCGAGCCGGTCGGCCCGGTGACGAGAATGATTCCGCGAGGTCGTTTGGTCAGCTCGTGCAGGTGCGGCGGCAGCCCAAGCTCCTCGAGCGTCTTCAGCTCGGTCGGGATGAGGCGGAACGCGCCGGCCAGGCTCTCGCGCTGGGAGTAGATGTTGACGCGGAAGCGAGCCATCCCCGGCACCGAGTAGGCGAGGTCGAGCTGGCGCTTGATCTCGAGGTGCTTCTGCTGCTCGGTAGAGAGAATGCGGTAGAACATCTCGCGCGTCATCTCGGGCGTCATGACGGGCTCTTCGTCGATCCTCTTCAGAGTGCCGTGAACGCGCACGGTCGGCTTGGAGCCGACGGTCAGGTGTAAGTCGGAGGCGCCGTTCGCCACGACGTGCTGGAGCAGCCGGTCGATAGACGGGCCCGAGGGGTGCGGGTTCACTGCCACGGCGGTCGTATCGGCAGGCACCGAGCGTTTCTTGAATGCTTCTGCCCAGACTCGAGATTACTCGCGGGTAGCCCGCTGTGAGTGAGGGAACTTCACCCATTTGGGGCTAATGGCTGCCGGTGTCTCTGCCGATCGCTCCTCAGTCAACGTCATTGCCAGCATCCACAAGGAGCCAAGTTCACATGGCAGATCTCATTCGTAAGCGTTTGACCGGGAAGGAAGAGGGATTCACCCTCATCGAGCTCCTGGTCGTCATCGTCATCCTGGGTATCTTGATGGCGATCGCAGTGCCTTCTTATATGGGTTTCAAGGATCGCGCTAACAAGTCTGCCGCGCAGGCGAACGTCCGCTCCGCGATCTCCTCCATCGAGGCCTTCTACCAGGACAACAACACCTACGCGACCATGAGCACGGTCGCGCTCAAGTCGATCGACGCCGGGCTCAAGCTCGACGCCGACAGCACCTGGAAAAACCTGACGGCTACGACCTACTGCGTCCAGGCCACGGTTGGAGGCTTCCCGTATCACACGGATCAGACCCATTCGATAAGCGCGGGCGGTTGTTAGCCTGACCCGTTCTCAAGCAATCGTCAAAGGGGCGCCGAACGGCGCCCCTTTTTCTTCCCTCTTCGCCGGCGGGAAGACAGGCGAGCGAAGAGAACAATCCCTTGTTGAAGCGGTGGATCAAGCAAAAGGAAGTGTTGGCCCTGGCGGGACTCGTCGGGGTGAGCTTTGCGTTGCGCTTGTTGGGCGGGCTCGGGCGACCAACGGCGGTGCTCGTCCCTGACGAGTACATCTACTCCGAGCTCTCTCGTTCGCTCGCCTTCGAGCACGAGCCGCTGATCCGCGGGCACCTTGCGCACTACCCTTCGCTCGGTTTCCCGCTGCTCAGCGCTCCGCTCTGGGCGTTTGGCGATCCCGTATTGGTGTACAAGCTCACTCAGGCACTGAATGCTCTGATCGCATCGCTCGCCGCAATTCCTTCTTTTCTTCTCGCGCGCGAGCTGGGCTTGGGTCGAGCCGCTCGGCTTGGGGTTGCGGCGCTGGCCGTGGCGCTGCCCGGGCTCGTCTTGGCCTCGTACATCAGCACCGACGTTCTCGGTTACACGCTCTGCCTGTGCGCGCTGCTCGCCGGGATACGCGCACTCGACCAACCAACCGTTCGAAGACTCGCGCTGTTTCTCGCTTGCGCAGCGCTCACCGGCTTCGCTCGCACCCAGTACGTCGTGCTCGTCCCGGTCTTTCTCCTGGCCTGGGCCCTACTCGATCCGCGCGGGATCTATGGGCTGCTACGCCGCCACCTGATCGTTTGCATGACGATCGTCGCGGCACTAGCGGCGATTCTCGTCGGCGTCGGGCTCCCCAGCTTGCTGGGCAGCTACGGACATGTGCTCAACTTCGAGATCCGGCCGCTAAGCACAGCTCGCTGGGTCTCGATCGATCTGCTCGTTCTAGCCTTCGCCGTCGGCGCGGCGGTGGTGCCCGGGGCCCTGGTGGGACTGGCAGTCTGTCTGGCGCGGCCCCGGCGGCGCCTCGAGCGCGCATTTTCACTTTTCGTCCTGTTGTTCTTCCTATCGCTTCTGATCGAAGCGGCGCTCTTTGCGAGCAACATCACAACGGAGGTCGAGGAGCGATACCTGTTTGCGATCCTGCCGGCGCTCGGCGCGTCCTTTGCGCTAGCAATCGAGCGAGGACGCCGTCTCGCCCTGGCGGTATCGAGCGTGGCAGTTGTCGTTCTGATCGTCTTCCTCCGCTTCCCGCTAACGGCATACGACCAACCCGACCGCGTAGCGGGCTCGCCTTTCCTGCTCGGAGTGCTTTGGTTGCAGCGAAAATATGAACCCGGCAGTGCCGCGTTGTTTCTAACGACGGCCGCAATCGGTCTACTGCTTCTGGGAACGCTCGCGTTCTTTTGGCCACGGTTCTTGATGCCGATCGCGATCATCGGCGCGATCGCTTTCGCCGGAAGTTTCTCGGCGCTGGGCACGTTGCAGACGAACAAGCAAAGCGGGGTGGCCGCGCGCACATACCTTCCCATGGATTTCAATCGCATCGATGACCTAGTATCGAGACCGGTCGGGCTGGTCGTAACGGTCGGGACGCCGCGCGAACTCGCGAATGAGCTCATGTTCTGGAACCGGTCGATCGGCGACCCGATCAACCTTCCCGGTGCAGAGATCGTCGATGCTTTCGGGCACCGCAAAGCGACCATCGCGGCGGACGGACAGCTGCTGGTAGAGGGAAGACCCTGGCGAGGGCCGCTTCTGGTCAGCAACTATGCATCGCAAGCGCAGCTTCAGGACGCTCACCGTCTACTGAACGAGTTGGCCTTCGATCTCTGGCAACCTCATGCTGCAGCTCGCTTCGCGCTTATGAGCAAGGGCCTTTACTTCGACGACTGGCTTACACCTAAGGGCTCGACAACCGTTTGGCCCGATGCAAGCGGGCACCTACGCGGAACACTCGTGATCAAGCTCGCGGCCCCGCCCAGGATCGGATCGGAGCAAATCACCGTCATGACGCCGTGGGGAGCGAATCGCTTCAGACTCGCTTCCGGGCGCCCGAGCAAAGTCTCGATACGACTTCGCGGAAATCAGGTCCGCGAATATCGTCGTACGTTCCGACCGCATCAACCATCTCAAAGACGGGCGCTTCGTCATCGCGCGAGCGCGATTCCGCGTCGTTAAGGGCGCGCGTTGACACTAATGTTGCCCGCGCCAAGAACCGATAGAAAACCCGATGAAGCCGGTCCTTAGTCCTCGCGTACGTTTCCTGGCCGTATTGGCTGTAATTCTCCTGGCCGGCGGGGGTGCCTACCTGCTCATCAACGGATCGGGCGCGGCAAGTGACACAGCCGGCACGCAGACGACGCTGAGCAAGACGGCGTCGGCACAGACGACTGCGAAGCAGAGCGCCAAGCCGAAGAGCGAGAGCCGAAGAAGCAGCCTGTTGAAGGAGTCGCCGCGCTCGACGCCGCGCTCGTGTCTCATCCTCTTGTCGTCGTCTCGGTTTACGCCGACAACGTCGTAACAGACATGCAGGCCATGAACGAGGCCAAGGCGGGTGCGGCCCAAGCCGGCGCGGGTTTCGTCGCCTTCAACGTCTTCGACGAGAAGATCGCGCGGCAACTGGCGGTGCTGGTTCCCGGCGCAACGTCCAGCCCAGAGGTGCTCTTTTACGAGCGGGGCCGAAAACTCGTATTCACGTTGCTGGGATTCGCGGACAGCCAGGTGGTCGCGCAGGCGGCTCACAACGTCTTCCCGAACACCGAGCCCTGGGTGGGCGATGCGAATACGATCTGCCGGCGCTTCTCGGTTCCGCTTTCTATAGCTCAGGCCAATGTCAAGAGTGCCAATCTAAACACCCCAGCGGGTCGGAACCAGGCAGCCGCCGCGTTGGATAACGCTGCGATCCTACTCACCAAGGAAGCCGAATCGTTGAGCGCGGTACACACCACCCAGAGCGCCGCCAAAGACTTCGCTCAGTTCATCTCCGACGTAAAGCAAATTGCAGCCAATATGCATTCGGAGGCGGCGGCGATCCGCAACAACGATCAGGCGGCCGCCAAGTCGATCGAACTGAAGAACTCGGCGCTGATCGCAAGCGCGACCCGCCTTGCCGCGAGCCTCCAGCTCACCACCTGCGCCTCGTGAGCGACCTCGCCGACGAACACGGGCTCCGTCGGGGCGGCAAGGGCGGCTCGAAGAAGGGTGGCAAGGCGGGGGCCAAGGAGAGCTTCCATCGCCACGCCAAGAAAGATGGACGCCGCGTCGTGATCCTGCGCCTGTTCGAGCGCGACGAGCAGTTCGTGGTCGAGTGCGACGTCTATCCGACGAATAGCCTGCGCGTCGAGCCACTGCACCCGGGCCCGTACCACTTCGGCAGCAAAGACGAAGCGGCCGCATATATCGAGGAAGCGCTGCTGGCGCTCGAGTACCTCGGCTGCGAAGTCAGCTAGCTCCCCCCTCAGATTCAGCATTCGAGCGTCCGCAGGCGCCGCGGCGCGGCTGCGAAAAAGCTTCATCTGAGACGGGCTCATTCGTTCTCCTCGCGGGAGAACACGCGCCCGCGCGAGTTGGAGCCGCCCCACCCGGAGCCGCGCTGCTGCTCGATGTCTATCGAGACGATCGTCTCGGGCCGCAGGAAGCGCCCGCCGATAAAGGGCCAGCCGCCTTCCTTCACCTCGCCGAACTGCCTGACAACCTCCGCCGCCTTCGCGTGGGCATCCTCGACGGTGTCGAACGACCCGATCGGTATTCGGTCGCCGTCTGCCAGGCGGATGACCAGTTCGCACCCGCCGCTATCGGGCCCGCGAGAGCGTGTGCCCTCTGTGGTGTCGCTCGGTTCGGAGGAGATGTCTTTGGCCGCTTCGACGGGCTTACTCGCCCAACTCGGAGGCTCGGTACCGGGTTCCATGGCCTCCGACTCTATCCGAGCGGCTTCGGCGGAAGATTCGGCAGCAGCCGGCGTATCCGACTCGACAGCCACTTCGGCGGTGATCACGTTGACCTCGCCGCGCATCCAGGCGGGTGTCGTCGGCAGAGCCTGGTCGTCTCCGCCCGACGGCGCGCCCGCGACCTCTGCCGGTAACTCTGGCTCTTCGGCATCAGGAGCGGTCGAGATCGGAGCCGCTTCTGGAGAGGGCTCCTGCCAGGCTTGCTCGTCCTGCGCTTCGGTCTCCCCGGCGGATTGCTCGAGATATTCGTACGGCGCCGCGATTTCTTCGACCGGCTGCTCGACTACTTCGGCCTCTTCGGCCAGTGTCTCGGCTCCCTCGACTGGTTGCCCGGTGTTTTCGCTCGCCACTTCGGCCTCCTCGGTCGTGGCCCCGGTCTCTTCGACCGGCTGCTCGACGTATTCGGTCGGCGCCTCGGCCTCAACGGCCGGCTGTTCCACGTACTGTTCGGCGCTCGGGTCGGCGCTCTCTGCCGCCGTGTCCGCTGCTCTCGGCCCGGTCTCTCCGGCCTGCCAGGCGTTTCCCTCCAGCAGCGAGGGATCGTCGTAGTAACCGAAATCGCCCATCTGCACTTCCGCGGGAAGTTGCTCGTCTGGCCCCGTGATGACCTCGGTCTCCGGAATCGGTTGGTACTCCGAGAACGTCGGATACTCGACATCCCCTGCGGAGATGATCGGGCTGATCTCCTGCGCTTCGAGATCGGGAACGGGCGCGGGAAGCGCCTCGGCACTCGAATCGAGCGCCGCCGACTCGGTAATAGCCGGCTCGGTCTCCGACGGTACAGGTTCGACCGGAGGCTCGTCCGGCACGTACTGCTCGGCCGCAGCGGGCTCGATCGGCTCGTTCTGTTCGGGCGCAGCAGGCTCGATCGGCCGAATCTGTTCGTCTGCGGTCGGCGCAACCAACAGCCCCGGAGCCGGAGCGCCGCCAAGCACCTCGTCGATGAGGCGCGCGAGCACGCTCGGAGCGCCGACGACGAAGCGAACCTCGGGACCGAGTTGAGCTCGCAGCCGGTCCATTGCCGCTTCGTCCGGGTCGGCCATGGCGACGACCGGCAAGCCGAATTCGGCCACGACCGGCAGCGCCATCTCGCTGCGCGCGTCGTCGTAGCTCATCGCTTGCGCCAGCTCGCGATCGACGGCGATCTTCTCGAGATCAGCGTAGGGCAAGCCCTTCTGCCCCGCGAGTAGCCGGCTCAGATCCTCCTCGCTCAGCCAGCCGCGCGAGAGCAGCACTTCGCCCAGTCGCTTGCCCGAGCGAAGCCCTTCGGCAAGCGCGTCCTCGAGCTGTTGTGGGGCGATCAAGCCGGCGCGGAAGATGAGCGTCCCGAGCGGCATGTCGAGCATCTCGTCGGCGCCCTCCACGGGTTGAAACTGCGACTCGACCGGCGTTTCGGGCGGCGTCTGCAGAGGCTCGCTCAGAAGTGGCACGTCCGGCACGGACTGAGAGGCGGGCGCGACCGGGGGAGATTCGGGCGCCGTCGGGGCAACCTCCGAGGCCGGGGTATCAGGCTCATTCTCTTGTCTACGCCGAAGGAAGGGCACTGCTTACGCCTCCGCAATCACTGGCGCCCGATTTCGAGGGCTTAACACGCACACTGTAGCGCTGAGGTCTAGGTCGCAACGACACGAGCTAGCTCCTCGATCGAAGTCAGTCCTTGAGAGACCTTGTCCATGCCCTCGTCCCACATCGTGCGCATGCCCAAATCGATCGCGCGCGTTCTCAGTTCCTCATGCGAAGGCTTCGTGGCGGAGTAGGCGGCCAGTTCGTCGCTCATGTTCAGGAACTCGAACACGCCGAGTCGTCCCTTGTAGCCCGTCTGGTTACAGCGCGGGCAGCCGACCTTGCGATAGAAGGCCATCCCGTCGAGCCGCGCCGCCTTGTCGGGCGAGACGTTCGCCGCGATCATCTCGTCCGACCGAAGGCGAGTACATCTCGGCGCAGTTGGTGCAAAGTTTTCGAGCCAGGCGTTGAGCCAGAACGCCCGAGACGGCGGCGCTGGTGAGGAAGGGCTCGACGCCCATCTCGTTCAGGCGCGTGAGCGCGCTCGGAGCGTCGTTGGTGTGCAGCGACGAAAGCACCATGTGCCCGGTGAGAGCAGCCTCGATCGAGATCTTGGCCGTCTCTGGGTCACGGATCTCCCCGACCATCAGGATGTCGGGATCGGCACGCAGGATCGAGCGCAGGACGGCGGCGAAGGTCAAACCGGCCTTGGTGTTGATCTGAACCTGGTTGATGCCCTGCAGCCGGTACTCGACCGGATCCTCGACGGTGATCACGTTGACCGCGGGTTGAGCGACGATGTGCAAGGCCGCGTACAGAGTGGTCGACTTACCGGAACCGGTCGGCCCGGTGACGAGCAGCGTGCCGGTCGGCTTCTTGACCACGTGCTCCAACTCCTCGCGCATGTCGTCGGCCAGACCGAGGCCCTCCAGCGTCGGCGCCTTCTTCGACTTGTCGATCAGGCGCATCACGACGCACTCGCCCTCGACCGTCGGCAGTACCGCGACGCGGATGTCGAGCATCCGGCCCGCCGCTTTCGCGTTCAGAGAGATGCGCCCGTCCTGCGGCTTGCGCCGTTCGGCGATGTCGAGCTTGGCGAGCACCTTGAGGCGCGTCGTGACGCCCGAGGCCATGCGCCGCGGGACGCGCTGAACCTCTTGCAGCACGCCGTCGATCCGGTAGCGGATGACGAGCGCGTCCTCTTCGGGCATGAAGTGGATGTCCGACGCCCCGTCCTCGGCGCCCTGGAAGATGATCGCGTTCACCGAGCCGCACCAGCGGCGCGTCCGAGATACCGTCGTCGGCTTCGAGGTCGTCGAGATCCGCGCCCTCCTCGATTACCTCGACGTCTTCCAGCGCCGCCGACTGGGCGTTGAGAGTCTCGCTGGCGCGCTGCAATCCCTGGAGTTCGTCGAGGATCTCGTCGCGCGATGCGATACCCAGCTCGATCTGGTAGCGCGTCGCCAGTTTCAGCTCGTCTACGCCGCTGACATTGGAGGGGTCGGCGATCGCTACGTGCAGACGCTCGCCGGAAAGCTTGTACGGGAGCGCCACGACTCGCTCGAGAGTGTGAATCGGAATCGAGGCGACAGCGTCGGGAGAGATCTTCACGTCGCGAAGGGAGATCAGCGGTAAATGGAAGTGCGCTGCCTGAACCTCAGCTACCCGCTCTGCGGAGATCACACCCTTTTCTGTGAGCGCCGCGATGAGCGAGCCGGAGGATCCGGCATCGCTGCGCGCCTCGGCGAGCTTGTCGGGCGTGACTAGCCCGGTCGCCTCGAGCAGATCTCCCAGGAGCTCTACGAGCTCGTTGATCTGCCGCGCGCCGGCCAACGGGCGTGCGCTGCTGCGCGCGCTCGCTTTACCCCCACTCTTCGTGGACTGGCGTTCTTCGGCCATCTATCCCTCGAACGGGCTATCGGCAGCGCGAGGCGACTACTTGACACCGCCGCGAGTGATGCAGATGGGCGATTCGATCACCCATTCGACGCGCGCTTGCAGGCTTTTCGCGAGCCCGAAGATCCCGACCGGGGAAGATCAGAAAAGCGACAGGTAGGCGTCGAGCAGCGCTCCGCCGGCGAAGAGCGCGACAACGGCGCCGAACGCCAGGAAGGGCGCGAAGGGAATCTTCATCTTGCGCGCCTTCTTACCGTGACGGATGAAGAGCCAGATCGAGGGCACGAGCGCGCTGACCATGCCGACGGCGAACGCGACGACAACCGTACGGCCGAGCATCGCGCCGAGCAGAAAGGCCAGCTTCACGTCGCCCATCCCCATCCCGCCCGGATAGAGCAGCGCCGTCAAGAGCAGAAAGCCCGCCGCCGCGAAAGCGGCGATTGTCCACTCGACCGAAGGATGAAGAGCCGTCTGGGCAGCAAGCACGATCGCGGCGGCCGGAAGCACGATCACGTTGGGCACGATGCGGTGCTCGAGGTCAGCGGCCGAGATGGCAACCAGCACCGCGCAGAAGAAAACGGCGAGCAGCGCCTCCAGGTGAAGCCCGAACTTCCAGACGCAGCCCGACACGAGCAGCGCCGTCACGAGCTCGACGGCGGGATAGCGCAACCCGATCGAGGAGCCGCAGTTGCGGCAACGGCCGCGTAGAACGATGTAGGAGGCGAGCGGGATGTTGTCGTACCAGGCGATCGCGTGGCCGCAGTTCATGCAGTGCGAGCCCGGGCGAACAATCGACTCGTGCAGCGGCACGCGTGCGGCGACGACGTTGAGGAAGCTACCGAGCGCGAGCCCCGGGAGGAACATGAGGATCGGAATGGCTGATGTTCATCGCTGGCGCTTCGATCGAATCGGACGGCTGACGGAGTATCGCCGGGCTCCTGTTCTTCGGGGCGCTTTCGCGCCAAGGCTAGCTGCCTGTCTTTTCGCTCGCGCCCCTCTCACCCCTTCCAAGCGGGCCCGAAAGCGGGTCTTGGAGCTGAAACACCGAAAACCTGAAATCGGTACCCCGTTATAGCGACATTGGGGGACGAGGTATTGCCCGGATATGCCGAAAGTACGTTCAGGTGGACTGGATCAAGTGCATCAGGAATCAGGCTGCTCCGCGCCGCTCGGCGCGAGGCTGGCCTCACGCTGGTCGAAACCGTGATGGCGATCGCCATCTTCGGCATCGTCAGCACCTCGACTGATCGGCGTGATCACCTCGGCCACCGCAGCCGACGGACCGCGCGCCAACGACCATCGCGCTCGAACTGGCGCAGCAGCAGGTCGAGTACATCCGCCAGCTCAGTTACAGGGACGCCGGCATCGACGGTGGAAACCCCGGCGGAGTGGTGCAGGCAGTTCAGACGAAGTGGGTAACCGGGCTCCGATATGTGCTGACGACGCGCATCAAGTACGTGGCCGACCCGATCCCGGCGAGCTACATTCACTCCGCCAACTACAAGCAGGTGCGAGTCATAGTTTCGCGGGCTGACGGCAAGGAGATGGCGAGGACGATCACCTACCTCTCGTCGTCGACCCGCGCCTACTCGGGCGGCCTGAACAACAGCCTGATAAACGTCACGGCTCAGGACTACTGGACGCACGATCTGCTTGGGGACGCGCAGATCAACCTTACGAAGACATGGAACGGGGCGTTCAGCGCGGGCGACGTCACCGACTCGACAGTCGGCACGCCGACCTTCGGCCAGGCCACCTTCCAAGGGCTGGAGGAAACTCCAGCCGGCGCCACGCCCGGCTACTACGACGTCGCTGCTGCGCTGACCGGCTACACGGTTCTGGCCGAAGATCGGCCGCCGAGCGATCCAACCGATCCGGCCAGCGCCGGCCACCTCGCACTTGCTCGGAGCGGGACGACGAACACGACCATCCGCCTCTACCACGGTTGCAGCATCACCGTGCGCATCATCGATGGGAACAGTCCCCCGAGTCTCTACACAGCGGGCGAGGCGACGGTGACCATCTCCTCGCCTCGCGGCTCGGAGCAATTCCACACCACGAACGGCATCGTCGGACCGGTGGACACTCTCTTCGGCGAGCCTGTCGTCCCGGGGGCGGATTACCAGATAGATGTCGCAACCACTTCGCCCTACGACCGCCATGAAAGTGCGACGGGACTCTCCGTACCGGCCGGATACACAACCGGCGATTACACATCGTCGTTCGACGTGACGCTGCCGGCCTACGTGCCGCCGCAGGTCGCGACCGTCACGGTCACCGTGAAAAGGAACTCCTGTGGCCCCTCGGGATCCCTGCAATCAGGCGCGACGGTACGAATCGTGTGGTTGCCCAACCCGAGCGATACCGGTCACAATTTCACAGGATCGACGGGAACTTCGGGGCCTTTGCTTGGAATCAAGGGCTTCACCGGCGTCCCGCTCGAGACCTACGACATCAGAGCTCAGAAGGGTACGCGATCCGGCGCGTTGCCCAACAGTGTGATTACGGGTGACGTCTCCCTATGCGTCTTGATCTACTGAGAGGCAATGTGAGGTCTTTTACCGAACGAAACGCTCTTTCGCCTCCAGGCGGCGGTCGATGGAAGCGATGGATTCATATCGCTCAAAACGAGCGTGGCTTCACGCTGCTCGAGCTCGTGGTCGTGACCGGACTACTGGGTATCACCTCGGCGATGTTCGCCATGACCATGAGCACCACTGTCAGGCGAAGCTCGCAGGTGCAAGCTCAAAACATCACGCAGACCGAGGTGCGAGCCGAGCTCAATCAGCTCGTCGCAGGTCTGCGCAACGCGACCACAGGCGGTAAAACCCCTCCGATCCTCGTCAAGGACGCAGGCACTATCGCTTTCTACTCTCCCGATCGCATGCTGCCGAGTCACTTGCGCAGGATCAGATACTGGCTGAACGGCCAGCGATTGCAGCGGCAGATAACGATGGTCACTTCGTACGATGCCAACGGGAACCCGATCGACCCGGGTGACACGGGGCCGATCGAGTCCGTTGCCATCGTCCAGGCGCCGGCGACGGGCGATATAGACAACGGGGGATGGGCCCAAGGTCAGATCTTCAAGTATTGCGTTCAGTCGCCTCCAAACATGGCGATCGACCCGAGCAACGCGACGTCGCCGGAGCTAATAACGTGGTCGTGCGAGACCCCGACCAGCGCGGCAACGGTCAAGACGATCGTCATGCGAGCCGTCGTGTCTCCGGTCGGGAGCAGTGAGAAGTTCAACTACGGAGCGGTCGCGACCGTGAGGTGGAATGCAGAATGAAAAGACTGGCCCAGTTTCTGGCGAACGAAGACGGTATTGCCCTGGCAACCGTCCTCGGGATGATCATGGTGCTGACCGTCCTTTCGGTCACTCTGATCGATCAGGTGACAAGCGAGTCCAATCGCGCCGCCAGGGCGGTAACTGCCGACGCCGTCTTCCAAGCGGCCGAAGCGGGAATCAACGACTACATCGCCAAGCTGACCGACGACTCGCAGTACTACGACCACTGCGTTGCCAGGGGCGAATCGACGCGGCGGAACGAAAGCACCTTGGCGCTCGTCAGCCAGAGCACGTCCCCCACCTCGTGCCTCCCGGGCGGGGCGTCGGCCTGGACGGCGGGTGCCACGTGGACTTACCCGAACAGAAAGAACGTCGTCACCGCCGGGATCGGTGACTCGTCCGTCAACACGACCGCTGTTCGCGGCTATGCGTACAACTTGGAGATCACGCCGCCCTACGCGGCAATCGGCAGCAATCCCGGCACCAATTACATCGACGTCGTCTCGACCGGGTGCAAGGTGGTCAATCCGACTGCAACCCCGCTGCAGTGCGATACGTCGGCAAACGCGCCGCCTAAACGCACGATCGAGGTGCACGTCCGGCGCACGACCCCGGCGGACTTTCAGTTCATGATGACCAGTATGGACGGCAGCGTGTGTTGGGCGAGCACGATCTACGGCAGGATGTACAGCACCGGAGACATCTGGGTCTGCGGCGCGACCTTTTACGGCAATGTGATGGCCGAGACCCTGGTACGCGTGAAAACGGGTAATCCCAATCCGCCGAACGTCGTGCTCCCAGGGCGGATTTACGATGATAATCACCCGGAGATCCGTGACGTATTAAAAGACCCACTCTCGTTCAGCGACTTGCTCGCCTCGGTCTCCCAGGTCCAGAGCAATGCCGTGTTGAACACGAACTTGAGGGCCGGTTCGGCATCGACTGGTTACGGGACAGCTTTCGACGATGCGAGCGCCAATGCTTGGCGCTTCAACTTCTCTTCGAACGGTAACGTCCAGGTCTGGAAGTGCATCAACAGTAGCGCTCCGGAAGCCAACCAGCCGTTCTGCGGAGGCGACCTGAAGGTTTCAGGCTCAGTGGCCGTGGGACGCTAGAACCATCAACGTGACAGCAGCACGGCCGAGTTCCCTGAGCTCTGGAGCCATCTGCGTCGGCCCGAACTCATCCGGGCAAATCGACAAGTTCACTTACCTCGGCACGACCAATACCTCGTTCTGCGCAAGCGCTACCTGTACTAACTCCGGCACCGGTATCACTCACGTGCACGCGTCCACGAGAGGGTCTCGATCGACTCGGGCGGGATCGGCCTGGGCGGTCCCGTGCTACAACGGAGTCCTCCCGCCCAACGGCGCGATCTACACCGGCCAAGACGCGATCATCTCCTGGCCTAACGCCATCAACGGCTTCAACGAGACGAGCTCGACCGGCGCTCAGACGAGCAAGGTCAACGGGCGGGTGACCGTCGCCTCAGAACCAAGATATCGTTATCGCCGGGAACGTTCATTATGCCTCCGAGACGGCCTCGAACGGCATCGGCGGACCCGACGACGACGTCCTGGGCCTGATCGCCCAGGGCAACGTCTGGCTGGCGCAATACGCGCCCAACGTTCTCTGGTGGCGCGCCGCGACGATGGCCGTGGATGGATCGTGGGGCGACTACGCCTGCAAGATCGGCCCCGACAGAGGCAACGACAGCTACATGACGTTCGTCGGAACGGCTACTTACGGCAGCAACGCGGGTTGTATCCAGGGCACCGGCGGTTACGAGATCAGCCACACCTACCGCATCACAGACGACGGAACGGCGCCGGCCTGCCCCGTCCACGGCACCGGGGTGCCAGAACTTCGACGCGCTCAGGTGGCTGATTCCGCCCTGGTTCCCGCTGCTCAACGGAATCGAGACCGTGCTCTTCCGCGAGATGCAAGTCGAACTACGACCGGCGCCGGTTCCAACCTCGTAGTACCAGGCCCGCCTGACTCTCGCTCAGCCGCCGTGCGCACGCACGAACTCGAGCGCGGCGCGAGCCTCGGCTTCGCTCTTCGAGCCGACGCCCCAGAGCTGCTCGACGCGCTTGTCGACGGCGATCAGCGTCTCGAGCGCCTGCGCTCCGTGCCACCAGCCGAACTTTGCCCCGGTGACGATCCAGGCGTGCTGGAACAGCCAGTAGCGCTCGTTCGCCGCGCTGACCTGGCGGTGCGAGTCGAGCCAGGTGCTCAGGTTTTTCGCTCGCTGCGGGAGCGGTATCTCGTCGAGCGGCTCGGGCTTCGCCCCGGGGATCGTGAAGGCGGGCGGGCGCGTCTGCGACGGCGTCGCTTCGTTGAAGTCGTCGTGGTGACGGTCGAGGTCGAGCTTTTTGTCGCGGTCGAGGTCGTGCTCGCCTTCGTGGTCGTCTTCGCGCTCGTCGTCGTCTGAGCACTCGTTGTCGTCTGACTCGTGCCGGTCGAGGCGGCCGGGAGCAAGATCTCGGTGCTCTTATACGGCGAAGAGTTCTCCGGCGTGCCTTGAGTGACGTAGCCCTTCGGCTTCGCCAGGCGCAGGGTCACGGCGGGGGCGCCCGTATCCACGACCTCGGTGCCGGCAACGGGATCCTGGCTCGCAACGGTAACGCCTGACCAGCCGTCAACCGGGCCGGCGACCTTCCAGCCGAATCCGTGCTCCTGCAGCGTGCTCTCGGCGAAGACGTACAGCTGCCCGACCACGCCCGGCACCACCTTGGTCGGCGGCGCCGTGATCTTCACCCGGCTCTTGGACTCCGACGAGTCGCTGTGGGTGAAGAGGATGGCCAGGGCCATCGAGGCAAGCGCGCAGACGACGATCAGCGTCACGACGCGGCCGAGCGTTATCCGAACTCCCATCAGCCTCATTTCGACAGGATGCCAGCTCGAGTTGAGCTAAGGGCTATTTACTGAACGGAATCGCCGAACCCTGCCCACTCGAGGCCTGTCCGGCGCCCACTGACGACCTCGGTGCTGCGGAACCGCCGGGAGCCGCCGCGAAGAGAGAGCTTTCGCCGACGTTCGGGTCCGAGCTCGAATCGGAGGCCGGCAACGGAGACACCGTTTGGGCGGAGTCCGGTCCAGGTGCTCGCCGCCATCTCGCCACCGGGCGAGCCGTTCACGACGGCGAACACCGGCGCGGAAGTCAGCGCCGTGGAAACGATCGAGACCGGCGGCGTCACCGCGTCCTGCCAGCGGAAGGCGATGCCGGCGAACCCCTGGAACCAGGGCTGATCCTGCGGATAGCCGTTACTCGAGGGAATCAGCCCGAGATGCAGGTGCGGCCCGGTCGCGTGCCCCGTCGAGCCGACGAGGCCGATCAGCGTCCCGGCGGTCAGCGGCGTGCCGGTCACGACCGCGGGCTCGATGTAGGAGAGATGGCAGTAAGCCCACGTCTGGCCGTCGTCTGTTCGATAGCGGAGACCGATACCGCAGAGCGGATCGATGCTGCGCCAGGCATCAACAACGGTGCCGTCTGCTAGCGCGTAGACCGGCGAACCGGCCGGCGCTGCAATATCCGCCGCGGGATAGTCGTGGTGGGTGTGCCCGACCGAGATGCGGCTCGGACCGCCGCCGACCGGGAAGACGTAGCCGTTCTGGTAGAGAGGGCTGGCGAGGTAGACCGCGGTGCCCGAGTTGAAGGACTGCGGCTGGGAGCTGGCGCGCGCCTGCGCGAGGCTCTTCTTCGCCTTGTCGAGCGCCTGTATTCAGACTCCGGTAGCCGCGCCTCGATCGTATTGGCCTGCACCTGTACTCGAGCCGCCCGTTCGCGAGCTGCGGAGCGCGCGACGATCAGCTCGACCGTCTCGGCGGCGGCGAGCATGCGCTGCGCGCGACGCTCGATGGCATTCGCCTGCGCTCGCGTCTGCGCGATCTCCTGATTGAGCGCGGCGACTCGACGTTCAGCCTTTTCCAGATTCACCTGGAGCTCGTCGAGCGAGAAGCTGAGCGAGCTGTCGCCCGCCAGCAAGCGGGCCAGCGAGAGCACTTCGTCCACGTACCACTGGGCATGGTTGTAGGAGAACACCGCCCGCGAGACGTCGCTTGCCCCGCCCGCGGCCGCCAGGTAGCGCGCAGCCGAGAAGACGGCATCCTTCGCGTTCCAGGGATCGGCCACGCCGTTGCCGTCGTAGTCGGCACCCCAGCGCAGCCAGGTGTCGGGCATGAACTGCATCCAGCCGACCGCGCCGGCCGAGCTGGGGCCCATATTGCGACCGAAGTTCGACTCGATCTTGTTGATCGCGGCCAGCACCGACCAGGGAATGCCGTAAGCGGCGCCGGCCGACTGCCAGATTCCACGAAGCTGGGCGGGGGTGACCACCGTCTCGTCGCCGGCATGCTCGGTCCAGGCCAGCGGGAGAACGAGCGAGCTCGAGACGTTCGGTACCTGGGCGCTCGGCAGACCGCCGGCGAGAGAGAAGCCCGAACTGGGCGAGGGAACAACGGTGAAGGTATCGCCGCTCGCGGTTCCGGCGCAGAGCGCGAACGCAAGCAGAGCGCCCGCCAGCGCGCGTTTCATCCGTCCGGACCGGCGACCCTGAGCGACCCCGCGTCGGGCGACGCGGCTCCCGCACTTCCCGCAAGCGCAGGCCCGAGTCCAACCGGAGCGCCGTCGGCCGTATCCTCTCCCTGCTCCCCGGCGGCCTGGCTCTTGGTCGCGTGATCGATCTGAACGAGGAAGTCGTGGCGGTTCGAAGCTGCGTTGGCGGCGATCTCCCTGTCGACCTTGCCCTCGAGCACGAGCGAGATCAATGACTGGGCGAAGGTCTGCATCTGGAAGAAGGCGCCGTCGGCGATCGCATCGGGAATCTCTTCTCCCTTGCCCTCGCGGATCAGGTCGGCGATGCGCGCGTTGGTGACCATCACCTCGACCGCCGCGACACGCCCGCCGCCGATACGCGGCAGCAAGCGCTGGCTGACGACGCCACGCAACACGCCGGCGAGAATCGAGCGGATCTGCGCCTGCTTGGTTTCTTGGAACAGCTCCACGAGGCGCGAGACGGTCTCGGCGGCGTCGATCGTGTGCATCGTCGACATGACCAGGTGGCCCGATTCGGCAGCTTGCAGTGCTGTCTCGGCGGTCTCGCGGTCACGCAGCTCGCCGATCAGGATCACGTCCGGGTCCTGGCGCAGGGCGCGACGTAGCGCCTGTCCGAAGGAGGCGGAGTCCAGGCCGATCTCGCGTTGGTTGACGATGCAGCCCCGATCGGCGTGGAGGATCTCGATCGGGTCCTCGATCGTGAGGATGTGCTGCCGGCGCGTGCGATTGATGTGATCGACCATCGCCGCAAGGGTGGTCGACTTACCCGCTCCGGTCGCGCCGGTGACGAGCACGAGGCCGCGGTGGTAGCTGGCGAGGCTGGCCACACCCGGCGGTAGCTCGAGTTGCTCGAAGGTCGGGATCTCGCGTGGGATCACGCGGAAGGCAAACGAGATGGCGCCGCGCTGTCGAAAGCCGTTGACGCGGAAGCGCGGCAGGCTCGGATGCGTGAAGGCCATATCGAGCTCGCCCGTCTGACGGAACTCCTGCAGCTTGCTGGGAAGATGCCTGGTCAGCGTCTCGAGGATGGAGTTCAGCTCTTTCGGCCCCAAAGGCGGAAAGCCGTCGAGCGCGCCGAGCTCACCGTCGCGCCTAACGATCGGTGGCTGACCCAATTTGAGGTGAAGGTCGGAGCCCCCGATCTCCACAACACGGGTGAGCAGGTCATCAAGTTCCATCCGCCGTTGCATCGGCACAAAAGGGCGGGCGCTTTAGGGCACAAAACGGCCGGCGCTTAGTGGTCGCGCGAAAAGTCCGCCGCCTTTCCCGTCGAAAGTCCGCCGCCTTTCCCGTCGAAAGTCCGCCTCCCGTTGGGAGGCATGACGACTTGCGACGGTGAGAGACAGAGGCGACCGGGCCAACGGCGCGAGCGACCTACGCCGGTCCGCCAGCGAAAATCGCTAGATTTTCGCTGGCGGACCGCGGGGGAGTGCCCGAGCGGCCAAAGGGAGCGTCCTCTAACCGTCGAAAGTCCGCCTCCCTTTGGGAGGCTTGACGACTTTCGACGGTTAGAGCGAAGCCGCATGTTTGGCCTTATCTAGTGCTCTCGCGAAAGTCGTCAGACTTTCGCGGGTAGAATGGCCCTCCGCGGGGGAGTGCCCGAGCGGCCAAAGGGAGCGGGCTGTAAACCCGTCGGCTCAGCCTACGGAGGTTCGAATCCTCCCTCCCCCACTCGCTTACTCGGCCGGCGGCTCCGCCGGCCGGGCGCTACCGGCCTGTGGAGCCGCCTGACGCCGCTGAGCGCACGATCCTCTGCGAGGCCGTGTGGGGAACACTGTCCTCTCCGGGCTCGCACGCTCAGCCGCGCCCCGAGTAAGCGAGAGCAATTCTTTCCTGTCTGGCTTCCCGGCCGGCGGCTCCGCCGGCCGGGCGCTACCGGCCTGTGGAGCCGCCTGACGCCGCTGAGCGCACGATCCTCTACGAGGCCGTGTGGGGAACACTGTCCTCTCCGGGCTCGCACGCTCAGCCGCGCCCCGAGTAAGCGAGAGCAATTCTTTCCTGTCTGGCTTCCCGGCCGGCGGCTCCGCCGGCCGGGCGCTACCGGCCTGTGGAGCCGCCTGACGCCGCTGAGCGCACGATCCTCTAGCCGTGTGGGGAACACTGTCCTCTCCGGGCTCGCACGCTCAGCCGCGTAAGCGACCTGTTGGCCGGCCGCGTCGGCCTACTGGAGGAGCCGCTGAGCGAAGCGGACTACGGGCGAGACTCTCCATGTTCGTCCACACGATCCAGCAGCTCTTGCAGGCGATCGGGCTACCGCTCGTCTTCCTCGGCGTGGGGATCGAGTCGATGGGGATCCCGATCCCGGGCGAGACCGTGCTCGTTATCGCAGCGGTGGCGGCCGGAAAAGGAACTCTCGTTCCCTGGCAGGTTGCGCTCTGCGCCTGGGCCGGGGCCGTCGTCGGCGACAATATCGGCTACGCGCTCGGGCGCCACTACGGCGAGCGCTTCTGGATGCTGCCGGGAATCCGGCGCTTCTACCATCCCGCGCGCGTCGCGAAGGCCGAGTCGTTCTTCGAGCGACGGAGTGGCTGGCTGGTTGTCTTCCTTGCCCGCTTCGTGGCTATCCTGCGCATCTTCGCCGGCCCGATCGCCGGGATCTCGCGCATGCACTGGCGCTCTTTCTTGACCGCGAACGCGCTCGGAGCCGCCGTCTGGGTCGCCGCTGTGATGACGGTCGGCTTGCTGGTCGGCTCGAACCTCAGCCGCGCGATCAAGATCGTTGAAAAGAGCGGTTTCGTCGGCCTCGCCGTCTTCTTGTTGCTCATGAGCGGCATAGCCCTCCTCTGGTTCCGCGGCGAGCGCCGGAAGCGACGAGACGAGCGCGAAAACGAAGAGCGGAATCCTCGCTAGCTCGGCTCGGTTGGGGGAGCTCGCCGGCGCCGATTCAGCCCAGCCGGAGCGGCGGTACAATTCCGGCTCTTGCCCTCTTAGCTCAGTTGGTAGAGCACCTCCATGGTAAGGAGGGGGTCCACGGTTCGAGTCCGTGAGAGGGCTTCACAAAAGGCCAGCAAATGGCCTTTTTTCATGCCTCGACGGCGTACGTACATCGCTCGAGCGTCCCTCAACCTGCCCCCAAGATCTGTCCCCAACATCTCAGGAGCCCGGGATTTTTGGCAGACCGGAGTCACAGCAGGTCACATCGCTCGAGCGGGTTGCCGAGTGACCAGCGCGGCGGTGCCAAGCGCAAGAGCGTCAGCAGCGTCGTGTAGCGAGCCAGGGTCCCCCGATTTCGTGCAGAAGCTCATCGAAGCGGCTGCTCCCTCCCGAGTTCCGGGGTTGGTGGACTCACGCGCCGAGGCAGCGGTGGGCCCTAGGAGATCCGGCGGCGGTAAGTGACCATGGCGAAGCTGTAGGCGACGATGAGGATGCCGACACACCAGGCGAGTGCGGTCCAGATGTCCGTGCCGACCGTCTGCTGTGTGAAGAGGTCACGGATCGCGTTGACGATCGACGTGACGGGCTGGTGCTCGGCGAAGGCGCGTACCGGGCCGGGCATGGTGTGGGTGGGTACGAATGCCGAGCTGATGAACGGCAGGAAGATGAGCGGGTAGGAGAACGCGCTCACGCCGTCCGTGGACTTCGCGGTGAGGCCGGGGATGACGGCGATCCAGGTCAACATCAGGGTGAACAGGATCAGGATGCCGGCGATCGCGAGCCATGCCGGTACCTCCGCCCCCGAGCGGAAGCCCATCAGGAGGGCGACGAGCACGACGGCCACGAGCGAGATCAGATTGGCGACCAGTGAGGTCAGAACGTGCGCCCACAGGACGGACGAGCGTGCAATCGGCATCGACTGGAATCGCTCGAAGATGCCGCTCTGCAGATCCGTGAAGAGCCGGTACGCGGTGTAGGCGATGCCCGAAGCGATCGTTATCAGCAGGATGCCGGGCAGCAGGTAGTTCACATACGAATCCGACCCTGAGTTGATCGCGCCGCCGAACACGTAGACAAACAGCAGCAGGAAGGCGATCGGCATGATCGTGGTCGTGATGATGGTGTCCGGGCTGCGCGTGATGTGGCGCAGGGATCGTCCTGTCAGGACGGCGGTGTCACTGAAGAAATGGTTGGTCATCGTTGCTCCTTACTCTGTCCGTGCCGACGCTGCGGTCATCGCCAGCTCGCCGTCCTCGCCGTCGTCAGCGACGATGGCAAGGAAGACGTCCTCGAGGGTCGGCTGCTTTTCGATGTATTCGACCTTGGCGGGCGAGAGCAGCTGCTTGAGCTCGCCGAGGGTGCCGTTCACGATGATCCGACCCTCCTGGAGGATCGCGATCCGGTCGGCGAGTTGTTCCGCCTCGTCCAGGTACTGCGTCGTGAGCAACACCGTCGTGCCGTGCCCGGCGAGGTCCTTGACGGCCTGCCACACCTCGATGCGCCCCTGCGGGTCGAGCCCGGTCGTTGGCTCGTCGAGGAAGATGACAGGCGGATTCCCGATCAGGCTCATCGCGATGTCGAGGCGGCGACGCATGCCACCCGAATACGTCGACACCCTCCGCGCGGCCGCATCGACCAGCGAGAAACGCTCGAGCAGCTCATCCGCGATCGTGCCCGGTTCCTCGAGATGCCGCAACCGGGCGACCAGCACAAGGTTCTCCCGTCCGCTGAGGATTTCGTCGACGGCGGCGAACTGTCCCGTGAGACTGATCGACTCCCGCACGTTCGCCGGTTCCGTGGCGATGTCGAAGCCATTGATGCTGGCCGTCCCCGCGTCGGCTTTGAGCAGCGTGGACAGGATCCTCACGACCGTGGTCTTGCCGGCCCCGTTGGAGCCGAGCAAAGCAAAGATGCTGCCCCGTGTCACGTCGAAGCCCACACCGCGCAGCACAGGCAGTTCCTTGTACGACTTCTCCAGACCCCGAACGTGGATTGCTGCGTCGCTGGTCATTCTTGCCCCCCTCGCTCCGCGTCTTCGATCGCCCTGGTCAGGCGAGCGCGTTCCTTGTCGATCCACTGCTTACCGGTGTAGGCCTGGGCGAACGTCTCGGCGAACTCCACCGGGTCGTCGCCGACGATCGCGCGGACGGGCGTGCCGTCGGCCGCGGCACGCTCCCAGAGGTCGGCGAAGTCGCCGAACATCTTGACGCTGGTCTCGCCGTCCGTTATGCCCCCGTAGACCATGAAGTACCGCTGGAGAGCCTTCGCGACGGCACCGTACGGCTCGGGTAGGGCCTCGATGCGGGCCCTGTACTCCTTGTACTGCTTTTTCTGCTCGAGCGACCCGGTGACCAGTTCGATCCACCTTGCAGCCATGTCTATCTGCCTCCTTCGTGGAGCTGTTCGAGCCGTTCTGCGAGGAAGCTCCAGGTCCCCCAGAACTCTTCGAGGTACTTCCGTCCCTGGGCGTTGAGGGAATAGACCTTGCGTGGCGGCCCCTTCTCGGACGGGACCTTCTCCACATCGACGAGGCTGCGCTGCTCGACCCTGATGAGGAGCGCGTAGACGGTGCCCTCGGCGATGTCAGCGAAGCCCTGATCCCGCAGCCACGCCGTGATCTCGTAGCCGTACGCAGCCCGGCCGGAGAGGATCGCGAGAACGATGCCCTCCAGCGTGCCTTTGAGCATCTCCGTCATCTGCTTGCCCACGTACCATCCTCCTACTCAGTGTGACTGACTACCTGGTACATAGTAGCACTGAATAGCGGCGGCGCAAGCGCGTTCGGCCTTTCATGACTGTGACCCAGGCCGAGTGGCGACGGCGTACGGCCGTTGTCAACGTCTCGTCGCTGAATGGATGAGATGATCCCGACATGGTTGATCGAACACTCACCGCCGACGATCTTCCGCAGCTCTTTCGCGACGCCGACTCGATCTCGCTGCGCGGTCAACGCCGGTTCTTGCACGCAACCTGCTCGAGACTCTCCCTCGCCGTCGCCGCTGCGGTCTGCGGTGCCCTCGGGTATCTGCTGCCTGTCGATGGGGTCGAGGTCCTCAGCATCGCCGCGGCAGCGGCATTCGTCACTGCGTTTGGCGTGGAGATCTGGCTTATCGCCGAACACCCTGAACGACTTTGGTACGACGCGCGCGCGCTCGCCGAGTCGGCGAAGACGCTGACCTGGCGTTTCGCCGTCGGCGGCCTTCCGTTCCCGATCGGGCTGGAAAACGCAGACGACTACTTCGCGGAGCAACTCGCCGAGCTCTTGAATGACGTCCCGACGACGAACATCATTCCAAGCTCCGAGCCCGTCGTCTCGGGAGCTGTTTCCGAGCTTCGCGGTCGGTCACTCAACCAGCGCCGTGAGAGTTACCTGCATAACCGTATTCTCGACCAGCAGCGCTGGTACGCAGCCAAGGCGCACCACAACGAGCGCCGGACCGGAGCGTGGAGGGTCGCCCTTATCGCGGTGGAGCTCGCGGGAGCGCTCGCCGCTGTGCTAAAGGCTTTCGACATCATCCATATCGACATGGCGAGCGTCGTTTCGACAGTCATCGGCGTCAGCGTGGCTTGGCTCGCGGTCAAGCAGCACGAGTCGATCGCTCGCGCGTACACGCTGGCTTCCCATGAGCTCACGCTGATCGGGGCGCGACTGAGGGGCGTGACTGACGAGAAGTCGTGGGCGGCGGAAGTCGCCGATGCCGAGGAGGCGATCAGCCGAGAGCACACCATGTGGCGTGCAACGCGCGCCGTCTATGAACCGCTCCGACACCACTGAATCGGGACGCCCGAGAGCAAACGGTTCTCGAGAGTATTCTCGTAGCTGACGCTGCCCTGCTCGCTGCCGAGCGAGGTCGGCTCGAGCGTGCCGGGCCTGCGGTTACCGGCGTGAACCCGGGCGATCGGGAGCGTGCGCTCGCGAGCCCGGGCGACCACGCCGGCCGTTCCTCCCTGACCTTGACCCTCCCGGCCGTCCCAGACAGCGATCAGAACGTCGGCGTGCTCGCTGATGTAGTCGCCGGAGGTCGCGAAGGCCTGATCGCGATCAGCGCAGGGCGGTAGCTCGACCACGTTGTCAGCGCCTGAAAGCAGACGCAGGAACTCGTCCTTCGACTCGCTCGTCTCGAAGTCGGAGAGATAGTCGTACTTCTCGAGCGGGAGCACGGCGACCAATTTCGAACCGGGGCGCTCGAGCGCGGGGCCGAGAGCGAGACGATCGGCGCCCTCGGCAAGCGCCGAGAGAATCCGAAGCGGGCGGCCGGGGAAAACCGCCTCGATCCGCTGCAACGCCTGCTCGATCCCGGCCACGACTTTCTCGGGCTCGGCGAGAGAGCGATGACCGCAGATGCCGATCGTCAGCTCTTTCGTCTCCTCGACCTTGGCCACCGTCATCCCGCTGGCGGCGACGATCTCGGGGATCCCGAGCACGAGCGCGCGGTCCTTCTGCTTCTCCTTTTCGGAGAGCTCCTCCCAGGAGCAGATGCAGGGATGAGTGCGCTTCTCGTCGGCTCGCGGGCCGCGGCGCCAACCTGCCCTGATCTTCGCTCGCAGCCAGCGCTCGTGCTCTTCCTTGGCGAGCTGCTCGACACGCGGGTCGGCGCGATCCAGGACGACGGGGGGCGCTCCGGCCGGCGCATCCGCGCGCAACGAGTAGCCGAGGAAGGCGAGCTTGCGGGCCAGGTCGCGGGCGTTGCCGCGGTTCTGCTCCTTGACGTCGGGGGGCAGGCTGTCGTAGTCGACCAGGGACTGATGCGGGCCTTTCTTGGCCGGCTTCAGCTCTTTCAGCCCGTGCTCCGCCAGGTACCCGGGCGAGCCGCTCCACGAGTAGCCCTGGGCGAGCATGTCCTTGCAGTAGCTGAGGTGCGCCGCCTCGGCCAGGCTTTCGAGCAGGTCTCCCTCGGGGACGTAGCGCTCGACCAGGGAAAGGAAATCTCTTGCGTCGACGTGCGCATCGAGTTGCTCGGCAGCCGGAAGCGCAGAGCGCTCGAAGCGGTTCTTCCCGCTCAGCGTGCTCATCGAGATGATCGTCTCGAGCGAGCGGGCGCCGTGGCGGTAGCGGCTGACCTCGAGGAAGGCACGCAACACCCCGGAGTCGATCTGAAGCCGGCCGCCCTTGAAGAGGGTCTTCCGGCCCCCGAGCATCGCTCGCAGCAGGATCGCGCGCCGGATGCGGTAATACGGATCGGCCTCGGGGTCGCCGCCGCGCGGGTCGGGGCCGACGACGTCGACGTGGCCCTTGAGGCGACTGACGAAGTCGGGGCCCTTGGCCTGGCGGAACTCGTCGCTCGAGTTGCCGGCGAAGTCGGCGAGGCGAGCGCTGGTGCCGCCGGCGAAGACGAAGATGGCCTTGCCGATCGGGTGCTCGATCTGCCCCTGCTGGAACGATCCGTCCTGCATCGGGGCGAGGAAGTGGCGCAGCCAGCCGAAATGCTCGCCGCCGGCGTCGCTGTCGAACTCGTCCCAGAGGACGAAGGGGAGCTTCCCCCTCAGGCCCGCGTCTCGCACCTGATGGAGCGCGTCGGCCAGGTCGGAGGGGCCGTTCATCTGCGAGAGGTTGAACTCGAGCGAAGCGACCCGGTCTTTGTCGAACGTCGACTTCGCCACCGCCTTGACGCCGAACGACTTGCCCGACCCCGGCGGGCCGAAGACCGCGATCGAGAGCGGCCGCGGCGCCTTCTGGCGGTCGTACTCGCGGATCAGCGCCCGGATGCTGCGGAAGCCCTCGATCTCGCCCCGGTCGACCGTGACGAAGGGACCAAAGCGGGCGATCGGAACGTCTTTCAGCACCGACTCGATCCCCTCCCGCGCAACGCGCAAGGCGATCGCGTCGAGGCCCTCGGGGTGGCGCGACTCGAGGATCGACCACGACTCCGGCGTCGGCTGCTCGATCTGCGCGAGCTGGAACTCGTTCTCCTCGCCGGCGAGCTTTGCGGCGATCTCACGCGCCGGGAAGGCGAGCCCGGCACGGTCGTCTTTTCCGCCTCCCTCGCCGCCGTAGCCGCGCAGATGAAGCGCGCGCGCAGCCGAGAGGCCTCTGCCGACGCCGCTTCGGACGTCGGGCGCTTCGGGATCGAGCAGGAGCTCGCGCGCGATCCCGGCGGCCAGGCAGGACGTGTAGCCGATCATCGCGCCGGGGTGCTGCTCGACCCAGCTGTCCTCGATCGCCTCGGGGTCGAAGATCGCGTAGCAATCGGGGCGCTCTAGCCTGTCCAGCTGATTACCGAGCTCGCCGCGCCGCGAGAGCAGAATGGCGCCGCCCGTCTGCAGCGAGACGACCACGTGCGCGCAGTACGCGAGCCCGTTCACGGCCGGGTGGCGGAGGATCTCCGAGGCGAGATCGCCGGCGATCCGCTCCCAGGAGAGCTCGCGGCTGATCTTGACCTCGCTCAGGCGTAGGTCGTCGAGGGTCATGATCACGATCAGGCGCTCGGCGCAGTCGCGAAGCAGGCTTTTCCAGAGCTCGCCCTGCGCGATCGGCTGAGCCATCTTGAGCAGTACCCACGGGAGTTGCTTCCGGCCTGTCTTCTGCGCGAGCTTCAGCGCTTTCGGCCAGCACTCCGGGCTCGCGCGGAGGCCGAGATTGGCGTCGTCGAGAATGACGAGATCGGCCTCGGGCGGATCGGCGGCCGCCTTCTTACATTGGCTCGAGGCCGCGAGGTCGCGCGCACGGTCGAGCCCGAGGAACTCCTCCACTCGCCAGACCGTCTTGGCGCGATCGCCGCTGCTGCGCGGGAACTGCGACCAGATGGCGTAGGAATGATCGAGGCGCGGGTCGCCGGGAAGAGGTTCGCTCTCGGGCGCGGGCGCGCGATCGACCTCGACCTGCAGGTTCTTCTCCGCGCAGCGTCTCCGCCAGCTCCGCGATCAGATCCCCGAGCAGTGCCGCGCCGCCGAGCTGCCCGTAGACCTCCGTGCAGTCGTCGGCGTTCCAGACGACGCCCTTGGGATCGAGGCGCCTGCGCGCGAGGTTCCAGTCCATCGTCACGTCGCCGGCGACGACTACGCGCCTGGTGTTATTGGTGGTTTTTCCGGGGGGCATCTGCCACGCTGAGTCTAGTAGTCCTTGAGCCAGGTGCATGTTGAGCACCTGGCCGGGCAACCGTGAAAGCGCTTGTTCGGCGCGGAAGCCGCTACTTCGCCGGCGCCTGGTGGAGGTAGGTAACTCGCTCCTCCGGAGTCAGGCTGCGCACGGCACGCACCTCCGCGAGCTTGATCACGTCGTCGAGCGAGCCGCAGACCGAACAATCCGAGACCTGCACCGTGCCGTCCGCACCGGCGCTCGCGATCAGCTTCCCGTCCGGGCTGTAAGCAACGCCGAAGACGGGTTGAGAAGCGGTGTCGCCCTCCTGTCCGCGGAGCACCGCCCACAGGCTTCCGGATGCCCAGTCCCAAACACGCACGGTGCCGTCTACGCCGGCGCTTGCAATCAGCCGCCCGTCGGGGCTGAAAGCAGCGCTGTAGACGTCACCACGATGCCCGGAGAGGATAATCCTCGTGGTGCTCTTGGCCCAGTCCCAGACCCGAATCGTTCCATCCTGGCCCGCGCTCGCGATCAGCTTCCCGTCGGGGCTGAAGGCAACCTCATAGGCGATGCCCCGGTGCCCGCGCAGCGTCGCCCGCGCTTTCCCGCTCGCCCAGTCCCAGACGCGAACCGCTCCGTCGGCTCCCGCGCTCGCGACCAAGCGCCCGTCCGGGCTGAAGGCGACGCTGTCGACATCACCCTTGCCCCCGCGCAGGCTCGCTAGCTGGCGTTTCTGCGACCCGTCCCAGACCCTCGCCGTACCGGAGATCATGTCCCCGATAGCAACCAGTTTTCCGTTCGGGCTGAAGGCGACGCTCTTGGGCGGATAGGTATCTCCCCCCACCGCAAGAGTTGTCGCTTGGAGCGCTTGCACCTTGTCTTGGGCCCAGTTCCAAAATCGGAGATCTGTCGTGTCGGTAACCGCTACGAGTTGCCCGTCCGGACTGAAGGCCGCGTCGACGGCAATAGGTCCCCCGCCATGAAGTGCCGCTCGCTGACTTCCCTTGGCCCAGTTCCAGATCCGAACCGTGCCGTCGAGCTCGCTTGAGTTCATGACCAGTCGCCCGTCGGGGCTGAAAGAAACACTGGTGGCGCCACCGATCGCTTTCCCGGTCAGAACCGCTCGCGCTGTCCCCAACCTCCAATCCCATAACCGCACCGTGCCATCGTCGCCGGCGCTGGCGACCAGCTGCCCGTTGGGACTGAAGGCGACGTCTTCGACCGGCCCCTGGTGCCCCCGCAGAACTGCAAGCGTACCTCCCTTCGCCCAGTCGAGCAGCAGCACCGTCCCGTCGTAGTCCGAGCTTGCGATCAAGCGTCCGTCGGGGCTGAAGGCTATTCCGCCGCCGGGGGAGTGAGGGTAAGTCGTGACCACTCTCTGCACTCTGTCTCGGGCCCAGTCCCAGACACGTATCTCTTGCGGATCGGCGACCGCGATGAGTCGTCCGTTCGAGCTGAAAGCAACGCCAGAGATCGGGTTCGCAACCTTTTCGCCCGGAATGGGGGTGCTGTGAATAACCGCCCGCGCCTTACCCGTCGCCCAGTCCCAGATCCGCACGGTGCCGTCATCGCCGGCGCTCGCCACCTCGTTTCCGTCCGGGCTGAAAGCGACGTCGCGGACATTGCCTTTGTGCCCGCGGAGCTCCGCCTTCTTCACGCCCGCAGACCAGTCCCAGACGCGCACCACACCGTCTTGGCCGCCGCTCGCGATCAGACGACCGTCGGGGCTGAAGGCGACATCTCCGACGAGGCCGCTGTTACCGGACAGCACAGCCCGCGACTTGCCCGCCGCCCAATCCCAGATGCCGACCGTGCCATCGAAGTTGGCGGTAGCGAGCAACCGTCCGTCCGGGCTGAAAGCAACCGCATCGGTGCCGGTCTGGTTTACCTTGATAACCGCCCGCAGGTTTCGCCGCGCGGCGTTCCAGATCCGCACCGTGCCGTCGTCGCCGGCGCTCGCCAGCACGCGTCCGTCCGGGCTGAACGCGATGTCTTCGACCTTGCCCTGGTGTCCGCGCAAGACCGCCGGCGCAACTGATGCCAGAACGGCCCGGCGAAGAACCGCGCCGGCTTGTTCCGTGTGCGCCTTGCGCGTTGCCTCCAACGCGAGCAGCAAGCTCAGCTGGGGGTCGACGCTGAGCTGCGCCTGAGCGTATGACGCCAGCTCGCGAGAGGCGGCGGTTCGCTGGCGCTGAACGGCGCTGTCGCGCTGAACCATCGCCACGAGCCCGAGTGCGATTGCGACGGCGAGCCCACACCCGACCGCCGCGAGCACCGTCCTCATCCGCCGGCTCGACGACTTTCGGCTAGCCAGGATGTACTCCAGCTGAAGCGCGGCCGGGCTCGGCTCCTTGCCGGCGGCTTGAGCCTGCCACTTCTCGGCCTCGTTCAGGTCGTGGCCGCGGAGCAGGTAACTGTGATCACGGTTCTTGTTCTCCCACTCGCGGGCTCTGACGAGCAGGCGCGTGTGCGCGCGGACCCAGTCGAGGTCGGTCCTGACCGCCTCCACGAGGTTGTCGAAAGCTTGCTGATACTCGCGCTGCTCGCGGCAGAAGATCCAGTTGATCGAGGCGACCTCAGGCGGCAGCACCGCCGGGTCGACGTTGTCCAGGACGATCGGGATCAGGCGCTTGTGATGGGCGATCGCATGGGCGACCTCGCTACTGCAGACCTCCGAGTCGACAGAGGTTGGGCTGACCAGGAACACGAAAGCATCGGCGGCCTCGATCGCCTCGTAGACCTCGGCCAGCCAGTCTGCGCTCGGAGGAATGTCCTGCCAGTCGATCCACGTCTCCAGATCGCGAGCGTTGAGCTCTTGATGCAGGATCCGGGCGAAGGCGATGTCTTTACGCGAGTAAGAGACGAAGATGTCTGCCAAGGCTTACTTACCCTCTTACGGTGCTTGTGGATGGTCGAGATTCTCTACCGCAGCCGCCCATCCCACGCTGGCGGTACCGAGAGCCTACTCCTCCGTCCCACTCGCCGAACATAGAGCGGTTTTGGAGCCGGGCGGGGGCGACCAGTTGCAAGCAGTGGCAGATGCTCCAACCGAGGAAAGGCCGAAACAAGCAAATACGGTTGCCGTCGTTCGCAACCAACCGCCGCCGACAGCGCATGGTAAGGAGGGGGTCCACGGTTCGAGTCCGTGCGGGGACTCCTAGGTTGGAGATCCGGCGACGCGTGCCCGTATTCCGGCGGATCGCGGCCGCTGCGACGAGATCAGGCTGCCTCGGTTTGAGTCTTTCGTTCGCCCTTGTACGCCCGCCGCAGCGTCGCGATGTCGATCTTTCTCATCTCGAGCAGCGCGGCCATGACCCGCTGCGACGCGGCGGAGTCGGGGCCGCCCACCAGCTCGCCCAGAATAGCTGGATCGATTTGCCACGAGAGCCCGTATTTGTCGATCAGCCAGCCGCATTGCCCGGGCTCTCCGCCCTCTGTGAGCCTCTCCCAGAGATGATCGATTTCGTCCTGCGTTTCGCATTCCACCTGCAGGGAGATGGCGGGAGAGAAGCTGAACTCGGGACCGCCGTTCAGAGCCGTGATCGCTTCTCCATTCAGTTCGAAGCTGACCGTCATCACCGATCCGGCCTGTCCCGGCCCCGCGTCGCCGAAGCGTGAAACGCCCACGACCCTAGAGTTCTCGAAGATCGAGACGTAGAAGTTCGCCGCCTCCTCGGCCTGACCATCGAACCACAGGAAGGGCGAGACCTTCTGCACGGTTATCCTCCTTGATCGGCCGAGGAGCCTCGGCGAGTGTGCTCGATTTTTCTGCCACCCGGGCCGTATTTCAAACGCGCGTTACCGTGCCGGCCCTCCTTCGGGGTTACTACTCGGCGGACGACGGCGTCGGCGACGGCCGCAGCCGTTTCCAGACGAAGTCGAGAACCACCGCGAGCAGTGCGATCGCGACGATCGCGATGAAGGTCTCCGGTGCGTTTCGCACGGTGTCGACAGCGAAGAAGACGAGGACGATAGCGGTCGTCGCAATGCCCAGAAGGACTATCGCCGCACGAGAGCCCGTGTCTGACCGTAACCGGTAGGCGGCGATGCCCACGAGCAGGAAGATCACCAGCGAGCAAGCGCTGCCGACGGATGCGATCGCCGAAAGGTCGACGAGATTGGAGACAACGAGCACGAGCGCTGCCGTGATCAACAAGCCGGCGTGCGCTCCGAGCCGCGAACCGCGCCCGAAGAAAGGCGGGAATTGGCCTACCTCAGCGAGCATCCCGGTCAGCCCTCCCGACGCGTACAAGGTCGCGTTCACCGACGACGCGGTCGCCAGTAACGCAGCGACGGCCATGATCGTGAACCCGGCGTCGCCTAACGCCGGGCGCGCAGCCTCGGCGATCGCCGTCTCACCGTATCCGGTGGCCTCAGCGACGGTAAGCGTGCCGAAGACTCCCAGCGCGATCAGCACGTAGGTGAGCGTCGTCACACCGAGGGCGACGTACATCGCCCTCGGGAGCTCGCGCGCAGGTTCGCGCAGATCTCCGACCGCAAAGGTGATCACGCTGAAGCCGAGGTAGGCGAAGAAGGTGAGCGCCACGCTGGCGACGATGTCCGAGAACGGCGGATAGCTGCTGAACGCGAGCAGGTTGGGGTCGATGTCGACGATCGTCACGGCGATGAAGACGGCAAATACCGCCAGCAGAACGACAACGATCAGCGACTGGGCGCGATCGACGAACTTGGCGCCGATCAGGTTGATACCGACCATCGCCAGCACGACCGCCGAGGTGAAGAGGTTGTCCCAACCCCCGGCGGCGTTAGAGCCGATGAAGAGCGAGCTGGCGTAGCTACCGAAGGCGACCGCGACCATCGAGCACACGATCACGATCGCCGCGAAGTAGCCAAGCCACGAGGCGATGCCCACCAGGCGCCCGTTCCCGAACCCCTGGAGCAGGTAGGCGATCAACCCACCGGAGGACGGGTAGCGGACGCCGAGCTTCACGACCGTATAGCCGAGCAGCGAGGCGACGATGCCCGCGAGCAGGAACGAGAGCCACACCGCGGAACCCGCGACCGTCCCCACCTCGGCGAGCAGCGCGAAGATGCCGGCGCCGACCATCGCGCCGATGCCGAGGAAGGCGGCGCCGCGAACACTCATCTCGCGGTTTTCGGTCGGCGTCGTCGACTTCAGCCCGGGCGCCTCGGTACTGGATGCGGGAAGGTCGTCCAGAGGCATCAGTGGAAGACCGCGACTATTGCCATGCCGGCAAGTGCAGTGGTGATCCATGCGACCTGCAGCGGCAGCTGGAAGGAGTGGTCGATCACCCGCTTACCGAGCGTGGTCGTGCCCGTGGTGTCGGCCTCGGCCGCCGCGATCTGCGTACCGTTCGCGGGCAGGAAGAGGACGCCCATGACCGCCGTCCACATGGCGATCATGTAGCCGGCGCCGATCCCGAGCGCGAGTCCGAGTGGGACCATAGTTCGCGTCGCCGCCGACTGACTCGTCGTCAGCGCGGCGACCAGGAAGATCGCGATCGCGATCGTGAACGGCCACTGCTGGGCCAGGCTGCCGAGTGCCCCGACGATCGCGTCCTCGTTGTTCGCGATGAACGTGTCCGCCATCCAGGCGATCCCGAACAGGGCGATCATCGCCACCATCCCCGACTTGAAGATCGCCGTCCCCGGAACGTCGGCGGCTTTGATCTTCGTGAGCAGCACGATCAGCGCCGCGGCGGCCAGCATCACCATCTGGATGATCGGCGTCACCGACAGCGGCACGAGGCCTCCGTCCTCTGAGGTGACCGTCGGTCGCAAGCCCTCGAAGAGACCGAACAGACAGATCACGAGCACGGCGCCGAGGAAGATTGCGACGCTGCGCTTGGCGTACGGCATCAACTCGATCTCGGCAGCCTCTGCCGGCGGCTGCGCCTCTCCGGCGGCGAGCCGCCTCTGGTACTCAGCGTCGTCCTTGAGGTCCTTTCCGTGGCGACTCATCACGAGCGACATGACGATGACGCCGATGATGCTCGCCGGAATCGTGATCAGGAGCACGTCGATCAGGTCGTAGCCGTAGACCTCGACGAGCGGGAGAATCGTCGCCATCGCCGCGGCAACGGGGCTGGATGTGATGCCCATCGCCGAGGCGACCGTCGAGCTGGCCAGCGGGCGCTCGGGCCGGATCTTGTTTGCGTACGAGACCTCGTTGATCACCGGGATGATCGAGTAGAACGTGTTGCTCGTGCCCGTGAGGATGCAGAGCACGTAGGAGACGAACGGAGCTAGGTAGTTGATCGACTGCGGTCTGGCCCGCAACACCCGGGTCGCGATCATCACCATGTAGTCCACACCGCCGGCAGCCTGCATGGCCGCGGCGGCCGAGATGACCGCCACGATGATCAGCATCGCATCGAACGGCGGCGATCCGGGATCGAGCCCGAATACGAAGACGAGGACGAGCGTGCCGACGCCGCCCCACAAACCGAGGCCTATCCCGCCCATGCGAACGCCGAGCGCGATGAAGCCGACGACCAGGAGGCCCTCGATCGCGATCAGAAGCCAATCGCTACCGCTGGTCGTGGTGGACGCCGCCTCGGTCGAGGTCGAAGTCGCGGCCGGCGTGGTGGTCGTTGCCGCGGGAATCGTGGACGTCGTAGCGGTGGTCGCGGTCGTGCCGGCCGTTGTCGCGGCCACCGTGGCGGCGGGCGCCGCCGAGGACGCACCGGCGCCGAAAACGGAGACAGAGGAAAAGCCGGCGATCGCGAGTACCGCGCCGGCAGTCGCGATGATCAGGATCCTCTTCATGGCTTCTCCTTGGTCAGGTCACTGCAGTTCCGGCTGCCGTTGAGGGCGTCCGCCAGCGCCGGATCGAGCGCGGCGACCTGCTTGAAGGCCGCGCGACCGTCGACCGCGGAGCGGGCAAGCGCCTGGACGGGAGCGGCGAGCTCGGAAAAAGCGTCGCTCGGCGAGGTCGGCCTCTGCTTCAGCTCTTGCTTCGCGACGCGGAGGTTGTTCTCAGTCTGCTGAGCCCAGTCTCGAAGGATCAGAGAGGCCTGATCGCCCTGGTTCGCATCCGGAACGCCGGCGCGCTTCAACCCTTCCTGGAGCGTGTTGTTCGTTGCCGCGATCGCACGATCGACGGCTGAGCGCAGGGAGATGGTTTGTTCGACCGAATCGCCGCTGCCACCGTCGCTGCGACGTGCGCCCAGGTTGCTGAGCCTCAGCTCGTCGCGGATTGCTTCGAGCTCGCCTTCCCAGGCACCGACCGTGCCGCAGGTGTCATTGGCCCAGCTCGCTGCGCGAACGGTGTCGCCGCTGTGATCGCGCCCGTTCCCAGTCGCGGCTACAAACCCGCAGAGAGCGATGACGCCGACGACAACGGCGGCTATGACGATCCAGGTTCTCATTGCCCATCACCTCCCGATCTTGACAGCTCATCGACGACGCCCACCAGGAGCTGCCAGAAGCGCTCGACGGTAGGAATGCTTACGCGCTCGTCCGGGGAGTGCGGCGCTTCGAGCTGCGGGCCGAACGAGATCATGTCCAGGCCTGCGACCTTGTCGCCGATCACGGCCGTCTCGAGCCCTGCGTGGACCGCGGTGACGATCGGGGCCTTGCCGAAAAGGCCTTCGTAAACGCGGCTCGCGGCCGCCAGGGCGGGAGAGTCGAGGTTGGGCCGCCAGCCGTTGTAGTTGTGCTTTTTCTCGAGGCTGCCGCCCGCGAGCCGCGCCGCCGCGTCAAGCGTGGCGACGACGTCTGGCAATGCAGAGTCGTTAGACGAGCGCGTCAGGCTGTGCAGGGTCAGCTTCTCCCCTTCCGTGATCGTTTCGCCGAGGGATGTGCTCGTCTCCACGAGGCCGGCGAAATCGGGGCTCATCGCCAGCGGGCCGGTTGGAACGAGCGCAACGGTGTCGAGCACAATTGCGGTTCCGGCTTTAGTCCACGCGTCGGTCGCCGGATCAGCCGGGCCGATAGCGACATTGACAGCCGGGTCGGTTTTGGAATAGGCGTCGCGGATCGTGGCGGTCGCGGTCTCGATTGCGCGCCGGAACGAGCCCTCCCGCTCCGACGGCACCGAGCAGATCGCGACGGCGTCGCGCGGGATTGCGTTGCGGCTCTTGCCGCCGTCGAGCGAGACGAGGCGGAAGCCGGCGGCGGCGTGCGCTTCACGAAGCGCGCGCGCGAGCACCTTGATCGCGTTGGCGCGGCCCTGGGCGATATTGGTGCCGGAGTGCCCGCCGAGCCCGCCGCTGGCCATAACCGAGCGCGTGACAGCGTCGGCGGCGCACGGTTCGCGCCGCTGCTCGAGGTAGATCCAGGTGTCGGTGCTGCCGGCGCAGCCGACGGTCAGGCGTCCATCTTCCTCGCTGTCGAGATTGACCAGGATCGAGCCGCTGACGAGCGACGGATCGAGCCCGTTCGCCCCTTCGAGACCGACCTCTTCGGCCACTGTCATCAGCAGCTCCAGCGGCCCGTGAGGAGACGACTCGTCCTCTACGAGCGCCATCATCGCCGCGACCCCGACGCCGTCGTCGGCGCCCAGTGTAGTGCCGTTCGCCGTCAACCATTCGCCGTCACGAACGAGCTCGATTCTGCCCTCGGCCGGGTCGTTCGGGCTGTCCGGCCGGCGCTCGCAGACCATGTCCAGATGGCCTTGCAGGACGACCACAGGAGCCGACTCGCGACCGACGCTTGCCGGGACGCTGATGACCAGGTTTCGCGCTTTGTCTTGGCGCAGCGCGAGATCGCGGCCGGCGGCCCACTGGCGAACGTGCTCGATCAGCGGCTCCTCTCCGCGTGACGGGTGCGGGGTTTTCGTCAACGTCTCGAAGTGGCCCCAGAACGAGCGAGGCTCGAGTCCAGTGAGAGCTGACTTCTCAGTCGCCATGTCACACCCCTCCTCGTTCGGGCCGTTCCCCGAGCTCCCGCTGCTCGATTCCGAGAAACGTAGCGGACGAGGCCGGCCCATGCAACGGGTCATCCGGGGGAGGCGAAACACGGCCCATAGCAACGGGCGGCAGGCTCGAAAGCACCCTCCTCTGCGATTGAACGGAGTTTCGGGCCGACGGGAGTCGCCGACCTCAAGGAGCCGTACTCTTCCGAAGCAAGGCCTCGACCTGGAGACGTTTCAGCTGGTTCAGATCGCGGCGCTCGCCGCTGTCGACGGATCGGCGGTCTCGTGGCTGGTTCATCTCGGCGCCGCCGAGGAGACCGACCTCGACCTCGAAAGGTGCTGGGCGCTCGTGCCCATAGCGCCGACGATCGGCACTCCCCGTGTCGTGGCGGCGGGCGCCAAAATCGTGCGCGCCGTGGGGATCATCGGAGCGGTGGCGGCGGCCGAGGATCAGTTACGGCGGGCGGGCGCCTGGGGGGTTTTAGTTCGCCCTCTCGGGATATGACCTTGTATAGCGCTCCGTAGAGTCATATATTCGCAGGCGACGCCGCGATTCGCGCGGCGCACACGATGACCGTAGAGGGAGTGAGATAGATGCTGTTAGCAGACTTCCCGTTGCTCAACGCGATCTGGTTGATGATCATTTTCTTCGCCTGGGTACTCTGGATTTCGGTCGTGATCATGACTCTGATCGACAACTTTCGTCGTCAAGACACCTCCGGCTGGGCGAAGGCGCTGTGGTTGGTCCTGATCATCTTCCTGCCGCTGATCGGCGTGCTCGCATACATCATCACCCGGCCGAACGAGCTGGAGAGCCGCATATAGGCGGTCTTCGTATGCCTCGACGCACTCGCTCGAGTAGCGACGCCGCCGCCTCCGACCGCGAAGCGGAGGCTTCGCCGGTACATGCCGCGAACGCGGCCGGCGCCCCCATGGGCCGGGGCAGAAAATCCGCGGTCTGGACTCTGATCGTCCTCGCCTCGGTGCTCGCGCTCGGGGCGATTCTCGCGACCTGGATCAACCGCCAGATGCTTGACGACAAAACGTGGTCGAAAGCGAGTACGCAGCTGATTCAGGATCCGGCCGTCCAGGACGCCGTCTCGGTGTATCTCGTCAATTCGCTCTACGACAACGTCGATGTACCCAGCGCGCTCTCGGAGCGGCTGCCGAACAATCTGAAGCCGCTCGCGGCGCCCGTCTCGGCCGCTCTCCGCCAGCCGGCGACAGACGCGGTGAAGAGGCTCCTGACGAGGCCGCGGGTGCAGTCGCTCTGGATCAAGTCGAGCACCGTAACGCACGAGAAGCTCGTCAATGTGCTCAAGAACAAGACCGGAGCCGGCATCTCGACAGGAAACGGCAACGTGACACTCGATCTCGGCGCGCTGGTCAAGGACGTCGGCCCGAACCTGGGCCTTCCCGCCTCTGCGCTGGAAAAGCTTCCGCCGGACACCGGCGTGATCACGGTCATGCGCTCGGATCAGCTGTCTGCCGCGCAGACGGGGGTGCGCGCGATTCGTCTGGTCAGCATCTGGCTCGTCGTGCTCGTGTTTCTCATGTACGCGGCGGCGCTGTATATCGCGCGCGGTGCGCGGCGAAAGACGCTGCGCGACATCGGTTGGGCGTTCGTGTTCGTCGGATTCGTCGTGCTCGCGCTGCGCCGGTTCACCGGTAACTACGTGATCGATACCCTGGCTCCGGCCGCGTATCAGGAGCCGGCTCGCCACGTGTGGCAGATCTTGAGCTCGATTCTCCGCGAGGTCGGAATTGCATTCGTCCTCTACGGGCTGGTCGCTGTGCTGGGCGCAGTGCTCGCCGGTCCGATGCGCGCCGCGACCGCTGTTCGCCGCTGGATGGCACCCGTACTCAACGAAAAGCCCGGGATCGCCTGGAGTGTCGTCGGGTTCGCATTTATCCTGCTCATCCTCTGGGGCGGGACGCACTCGCTGCGAACATGGCAGGGAATCCTCATCCTCGGCGGTCTGCTCGCCGTCGGGGTGATCGCCCTGCGCCGCCAGACAATCGTCGAATTCCCCGGCGGAGGCTCCGAGGGTGCGACGGCGTCTGCGGTCGTCAAGGACGTCGCCGCGAGAGCTTCGATGGCGCGACCGAGGCGGAACACGCTGCAGCGTCGCCGGCGCCCTCGCACGCGAGCGAACTGGCCCAGCTCGCTGCGCTGCACGACAGCGGCGCGCTCACCGACGCCGAATTCGCCAGCGCGAAAAAGAAGCTCCTCTCGTAGTTTCAACGCCGGGAGGCAAGCGGAAGTAAGCGCCGGCCGGCCGCGGTAATCGAAGATCCTGGGAACTCGGTGCGTTCGCGTTTCGCGGGCTGACGCGAGGGCACATCGTGACGAGTCGCGCCGTGATGGCATGCGACACTGCGAAGGTTGCTCGAAGGGAGGAGACTGATCTGAAGGTTCTCGTCGCCGATCTGCCACACCGCCGGGAGCTCGAGCCGCTGCCTGAAGGCGTCGAGCTCGTCGCCGAGCCCGATGCCGAGGTCGAGTTCGTCGTGTTCGGGCCGGAGCTCGCACGCGGCGGAACGGCGCTGTTCAAGCAACTGCCGAATCTTCGCGTGGTGCAGTCGATCTCGGCCGGGGTCGACTCGCTGCTTCCACTCGTTCCGGACGGCGTCGTGGTGTGCGGCGCAAGCGGCGCGTACGATATTGCCGTCGCTGAATGGGTCGTGGCGACGCTGCTCGCGCTGCGATGGCGTTTGCCCGAGTTTGGCGAGCTGCAGCGGCGAGCCGAATGGGACGCAAACGCGGGCAACTGGTTCACGACCGGCCCCTCGTCGGTCGGGCCGATCGACGATCTCGATGGCACGACCGTTCTCATCCTCGGCCACGGCTCGATCGGTCGCGCGCTTGCCGCGCGCCTGGCTTCGTTCGGAGTGCACGTGGTCGGCGTCGCCAGGCATGCCCGGGCCGACGCCGAGCCGCCGGAAGCCCTACCGCGCCTGCTACCCGAAGCCGACGCGGTCGTCGTGCTGGTTCCGCTCAACGCGGAGACGGAGGGAATGATCGACGCGCAGTTCCTGGCTTGGATGAAGGAGGGAGCGCTCCTGATTAACGCGGCCCGCGGCGCCATCGTCGACACGGGCGCGCTGATCGAAGCGCTAAACGCGGGACGCATTCGCGCCGCTCTCGACGTCACCGATCCCGAGCCGCTCCCGTCCGAGCATCCGCTCTGGCGCGCGCCGAACGTCTTGATCACCCCCCACGTTGCCGGCGCGGTGACCTGCTCGCGGACTCGCGCCTACCGGCTCGCCGGCGAGCAGCTCCGCCGCTACATCGCCGGCGAGCCCCTTCTGAACGTAAGCGCTCGCGGCTAAGCGGTTTCGGGCTCGACGACCAGGAGCTTGTTCCCGTCCGGATCGCGGAAGAAGAACATCGGCGGGATGGGATCTCCCATCCTCATGACCTCCGGATCCTCGTCGACGCCCTGCGAGCGCAGATACTCGTGCGTCGCGTCTACGTCCTCGCTCGTGAGGGCGATGTTGGTGTCGATCCCGATCGGCATCCCTTCGGGCGGTCGAACGAGTGCGATCGCGGTTGGAGATCCGTGCGGCGCCACCTCGATCCAACGGTCTCCCTTCCCGTAGGGCGTATCGGCTCGCTTCTCGAAGCCGAGCGTGCCGACGTAGAACTCGAGTGCTCGATCTTGGTCGGTCACCGGCACCATCACCCTCCCGACCTCGGTGATATGAGCTCCGGTCATCGTCTTTGTCATTTCATCCCCTCCTTGCGCCTTAAACCGTTCGTAATGTGTCTCGCCGCTCGATTCAGCGCCAGATGTCGAGCACGCCGCTGGTCTGGTGATCGTTTGCGTTGCCCTCGGGAAGCGCGACTCGACCGTCTACGACAATCGGGCTGTTCCAGTGGCCGGCGCCGGCTTGGAGCGTCGTCACGAGCTTCCCCGTGCTGGGCCCGTAGACGCGCAGCCCGCCGCCCGGGTCGTAGACCCAGAGCAGACCGCCGGCGACGATCGGGCTCGTGCCGCCGTTTGCGTTGCGCCAGACCTGGCGCAGGCTGCTTCCCTTCAGCGTCCACGCCGCCGTCCCACTGCCGTCGGCAGCGAACATCCGGACGCCCGTCTTCGTCCGCCACACCGCCGGCGCGGTGAACATCTCCTGGCCGGAGGGAGTCGCAACGAGTTGAAGCTCGCCGCCGCTTGTGCGGCGCGGTTCCTCGCAGCCGCTTCATGCTCAAGAGCCGGATCTGGCGGTCTTTGCCGCCCTGTGCGATGCGGTTCGAGCTGAGGAGCGCCGGCGACGTCGAGCCGATATCGAGGTCGGTCGCGTTCAGTTGCGCGGTGTTCGACGGCGTGTAGTTACCGATCAACTTGGTCGCCAGGGGCGTCAGCAACAGCGTCGAGTCGCCCCAATCGGTACTGCCGTTCCAGTTTCCGTTGCCGGTCGCAACGAGCAGGTTGCCGCTGCCGGGCACGACGACCGCGCCGGCGCGACCCCAAATCGCAGAGTCGCTCGACGCGCACGAGCTGGGCGCGATCAAGCCGCGCCGGTTGGAGCAAAGCGAGTTCCACACCTGCAGCAACCTTCCATTCGTCGCCCTTACGATTGCGACGTGCCCCTGATAGGGCGGCTGGTCGCCGATGTAACCGCCGGTTGTCGCGATCACGTGCCCGCTCGCGAAGTTGAGAGCTGAGGCAATCTTCTCGCGCTGCGGAAGCCTGGTGATCGAGACTCGCCAGGCGGCGTGCCCGTCGGCGACGGATAGCTTCTGAATGCGACCGTCAGGCGAGGCGGCATAGATCCACATTCGGCTCGGATCGGCGACCGGGGTTGCAGTCGTGATCCGGTACGAGCCGACCCAGCCGGCGTAACCGGGGGGCGTCCATTTCCAGAGAATCGACCCGCTCGCGGCGTCGATCGCCAACGTGATCCCGTACGTCGTCGTGACGAAGAAGACATCGTGGGCCGCGCCCCGGACATCGACGCCGTGCAGGTAGATGGCGGACGAGTCGACGGTACCGGGCAGCCGTATCTGCTGTCGCGTCAGCCCGGATACGTTCGCTGCGGTTATCCCGGTTGGAACTGACACGGCGCCGCTACGGCGAGCGTCCCAGTTGAAGCGCGTCCAGTCATGGCCGCTCGGGACAGAACCGGCGGCGAGGCCGGCTCGGGACGAGCCGATCGAGAAAGCCACCCCACAGGCGACCGCGATCAGCGAGGCAACGATCGCGGCGCTGGGAAGAAACCGCTTCGACACGGATTCGATTTACCCATCGGCTCGCTGGAAAAAACTCGCCCCGGACTGCAAAGCAAAGAGCAGCTCGGCGCCGGTTCGAGCCGGCGCATCTTCCTCCCAACGTTTGTCGATTGATACCGACACCGCCATCCGCCGGGGCCAACCATCGCCGAATCGCGACGGTGGCAGGCTAACGTCCGCTTGATGAGCTGGCAGTTCTGGACTATCTCGCTGGTCGGGGGTTTGGCTCTCGTCTGGGGTGTCGTCGTCCTCTTCCTGGTCTGTGCAGGTCGCGGCACGCAGGCGCGGGCGCTTGCCGGCTTCATTCCCGACTGCATCGTCCTGGTCGGGCGCCTCGCCAACGACCCGCGAGTGCCGCGGCGGCGCAAGCTCCTACTGGTCATTGCGGCCGGCTATCTGGCGCTGCCGATCGACTTCGTGCCGGACTTCATCCCGGTGATCGGGCAGCTGGATGACGCGATCGTCCTGGCCTTCGTCATCCGCCACCTGCTTGGCGGCAACGAGCAAGCGATCCGCGAGCTCTGGCCGGGCCCCGAGCAATCGCTCGAGCTATTTCTGCGCCTGATCGGCTTTCCGAAGCCACCTTCCACGCCGGAGGCGTGATCGAGATCTGCCTGTCAGTAGACGAATCGGGGCACTGCTATGGCCTGGCCTGATCCGGTCAGGCGAGGGGTCGACGGGTTTCCCTGTACGCCCGACCGAGGATTGGACCCGCTTCGTAGATTTCGCGCTCGTTCTGATCGCTCCATTTGTGAGCGTGCGACTTGCCCCCAGCGCTCCCGCCTTCTGCACGCTTTCGTCTCTTGCGGAATCTCGTCATTGACGCCTCTCACAAACACATCGATTTCGGGACGAGACGTACCTAGCCATTTTCGATTTTCTGAAACCCGTTTCACCGCACCGACCGCGAAAGCTCGTGAGCCGCGGAGATCTGAATCCCGGCGGGCGACGAGCCGGTTTCGCCACGAACTCCGACTGCGATCAGCTGTCAGGCCTTCCCACGTAGCCGGTGCCGGGGTTGATGACCGGGCCACCAGATCAAGTGACCGAGCAAGGTCGCGACACTGGGGACGAAGATGCTCGCCATCACGATCGCAACCAACAAGATGCCGGAGGCGACCGCGAACCCGATCTCCGAGAGCAGGTTCACGCCGGTCAGCATCAACGAGCCGAAGGTACCGGCGAGAATGATTCCCGCCGAAGCGACGGTCGGGCCTCCGTGCTCGACGGCGAGGGCGGCCGCGCGCCGCGGCGACGCTCCGCCGATGATCTCTTCTCTCAGGCGCGTCGTCAGCAGGATGTTGTAGTCGGTGCCGACGGCGACGACGAACAGATACACGAGGATGGGCATCATGAACAGCAACCCCGAGTGCCCTTGCAGCCCCTGGAAGACGTGTACCGATGCCCCGAGCGTGGCCGCGTAGCCGAGCCCCACTCCGAGCAGCAGGTAGATCGGCGCGATCACGCTGCGCAGCAGTAGGGCCAGGATGAGCAAGATCAAGCCGGCCGCGAACGGATAGACGACGGTGTAGTCGCGGTTGCTCGCGCGGCTTATGTCGGAGAGCGACATCGATTCGCCGCCGATCAAGACCGATCTACCGGCGCCCGCGGCGGCCTGCGCCGCCTCCCTGATCGGGCCGGACGCGAGTGACATCGCTATCTGCGAGCTCGGATTGACGAGGACGCTCACGTCGAGCTCGGTGGTGCGCCGGTCGCGGCTGAAGCCCGAAGGGGTGACCGCGGCCACGCCGCTGACGCCCATGACCCGCGCTGTGATCGCCGTCAGGTCGGCCCTGGTGAGTCGCTTCCCACCCGTAATCAAGACTTGGGTCGGGCTGAGCGCCCCCGGGGGATAGGCCTTGTTCAGACTGGTGATCGCCTGCGCCGATTTCGTGTTCGAGGGCAGACTGCTGGTGACGTCGTAGCTCGCCTTGAAGTAGACGAGTCCAGAGGCGAGACCGATCAGAAGCGCGCCCGAGAGAGTCGCGGTCAGCGCCGGACGGCGAGAGATCAGACGCCCGAGCGCCGGATACACGCGTCCGGGCCGTTCGCGGCGCCATCGGTTCGAGGGCCAGAAGACGCGCGGGCCGAGCAGTCTCAACACGGCCGGAACCAGCGTCAGCGACGCGACGAGCATGGTTCCGACGCTGAGCAGGAAGCCGGGCGCCATGTTGCGGAAGGATCCGAGGTCGGAAAGGACGAGCGCCAGCATGGCCGCCATCACAACTAGACCCGAGGAGGTGATGGCGGTACCGACCCTATGTACGGAGTGAGTGATCGCGGTCGGTGAATCGTCGCCCTTGCCGAGGCGCTCGCGGTAGCGAAAGAGCAGAAAGAGGATGTAGTCGGTTCCGATCCCGAACAGAACGACGATCAGGAGAGGTGAGGTCGAATCATCGAGTCGGAAGCCGATCAGCTTGGCCAGTGAGGCCAAGGTCTTGGTGGTCAGCAGATAGACGAGCCCGATCGAGGCAAGGGGGAAGATCGCGGCGATGGGGCTACGGAACACCGCCAGAAGCATCGCCAGGATGAGCAGGATCGTGGCCACGAAGACGACCTTCTGGGCCGAGCCGAACGAGCTGCTCGAGTCGACCTGAATCGCGGCCTCGCCCGTGAGCCCGGCGCGCAACGAGCCTCCCTCGAGGACTGAATCGGCACCCGCGCGTAGCGTTCCCACCGCCTGTTGCACCGACTGATCCTGCGACGAGCCCCGGAAGGCGACGTCGATGAGCTGAGCCTTGCCGTTCGGCGAAGAGAGACGCAAACCCGTGCTGACGCGAGCCACACTCGCAATCCGCGCCCTCTGAAGGCGGGCGGCCAGCGAACCGATCTCGAGCCGATCATTCGGCGTCAGGAAGTTCCCGTCAATCCGTTCGACGATGAAAATCGCCGAGGCTCCGCCCGCATCAGGGAAGGCTCTCTGAACGAGCTTCTCGGCCCGCACCGACTCGTAAGAGCCGGGTAGGAAACTCGTCTGGTCAGACGTCGAGACGCTGCCGAGCGAAGGCGCGAACGGCACGATGATCGCCGCCGCAATCACCCAGACGGCGATGATCCGCCAGGGATGGGCGACGACATAGCGCCCAAGACGCTCGAACAAAAGAACCCCCTCCTCGGTGTATACGAAAGCCGCGCGACAGAACCACTGAGGATGATCGGCAGAAGCGCCGCGAACCTTACTTGGAACACTCTGTCGGGGCGACGGAACTACCCGACCGGGCCTTCAGCCCAGCCGCCATGCCCTAGGAGCGCGTTTCAAATGAAGCACCCCAGCGAGTCGTCAATTGAAACGAGCTCTTACGAGCAAGGGGTTTCAAGAGAGTTGCCGAGCTGCTCGAGCGCTCGGTCCAGGTCGAAATCGAATTCCAGCTCGGTCACGCCACTCCGACGAGCTACGAGCTCCGTCATGCCGTCGGCGCGCTTACGCACGCATGCCCCGGTAGCGTGTAAGTACGGCGAATACTGCACGGCGAGCCGGTAATGGCCGCGCCTGGGCAAATCGAGACGAATTTTGGACGCACCTAGCGCGAGCACCCGAGGACTTCCCGGGCCGGTAATCATCGAGCGGGGATGCGGGACCTCGTAGATCGTCAGATTGACCGAGCGGAAGACCTCCTTCAGACCTGAGTGCCCACTGCGGATCAGCGCCGCCTCGTAACGCGAGCTGTAGTCGCTCGGGGCACCGGTCAGAACCACGTAGCGCGCGCCCAGACCACGCAGCCAGGCGCGGTAGGAGCGCGCGTTCGGGTGCTTGTAGAGAATCGCGTTTTGCGGGTAATCGTCCTGCCGAAACCAGCCGCGCACGATTGGAATACCGGCCTGCGGGAGGTAGGCCGCCGCCCAGTGATTGACTGTGTCGACCGCCTCGACGCGGTAGGAGGGCGTCATCCGCTCGCGCAGGAACTCGATCGCCGGCGCCAGGTACTGCCGCTCGTCGGTCGGGTCGCTGCGCCCCTTGTTGAAACCGTCCACGATCGGACCGAGATTCCAGAGAAGCGCGAGGGCAAGCACCGGGGCGACGAGCAGCCGCGGCTCGTAGTCTCTGAGCGAGAAGATGAGGAGCCCGATCGGAAGCGCGAACAGCCGCAGGCGCCCCACGTTCGAGCCAAACTCCGACGGCAGAGCGAAGACCATCAGGCTCGCCAAGAAATAGAGCGGGAAGATCCAGCGCAGCAGTCTCGCCTCTTCGACGCGCCAGGTGAGAGCGGCGCCGAGCACACAGAAAGCCGTGATCTCGAGCAGAATCGTGAGCTGGAACGGGTACCGGCCGGCGCTCGGAAACACTCGCCAGGCGAGAAGCCCGAGCACGGAGCAGAGCGCGAGTACCAGCGTCGGCCGTAGCAGCCGCGACAGAACCATCCCGCGGCCGGCCAGTCCGAATGCCACGACTACCAGCGCCAGAAACGCGAAGGCGGGCGGGCTGGCGATCATCGTCAGAAAGGAGAGGACGCCGAAGCGCCAGCGGCGGCGAGCCTGAAGCGCCCAGATGGCAAAGAGCGCGAGCGTCACTCCGAGCGCGAACGGGAAGGCGGCCGAGAAGACGACTCCTGCCCAGAGCACGGCGAAGCAGCGGCTCGCCCAGCGCGTCTTACGACCCCACTGCCGGCCCAACAAGATCGAGAAGGCGAATGCCGAAGCGGCGATCGTGACCGTGGCCAGTAGGCGAATGCCGATCAGACCGGCAAGCGGATAGTAGAGCGGGCTGTAGGTGATGTAGCTGTAGCGACCCGAGTACCAGTAGTTGTTCCAGAAAACCAGCCCGTGCTGGAGGAACTCCCAGCGCAGATATACGTGGGCGGCGAGATCGTTTCCGGGCGGGCCCAACCAGGCGAAAAGCGCTGTCAGAGAACCGGCGAGCAGCGCCGCGAGCAGCGCTTCCTTGATCAGAGCGTTCGCCGACGCTTCGCGTATCCGCCCGATACGACTCCTGAGCAAGGCGCGAATCACGGCTGGAAACCTACTTGCTCGAAGGAAGGCGAGCGACAGTCCGCCTTCCTAGTAACCGATTTTCGGCGCGGCTTCGAACCGAAACCAGGCGATTCTCAACCGTGATGACCGCGCTCGTGCGAATGACTGTGCAGGAGCGCCCCGTGTTGATGGGTGTGCTCGTGAATGAGATTCGCCCGCAAGAGCAGCTCCCTGTTGGAGAGGATCTCCGCCGGCGCTCCGCCCGAGAGCAGCCGATGGTCTTCGGAGATGACGAGACAGCGATCGGCGATCCACTCCAGCTCCGCCAGATCGTGGGTTGCGAAGACGATCGTCTTTCCCGCCTCTCCCAGCTCGCTCATCAACTCGAGCAGCCATTGCCGGCTGCGCGGATCGAGGCCGGCCGTCGGCTCGTCGAAGAGCAGCAGTTCGGGGTTCATCACCAGTATCGAGGCGATGGCAACTCGCTTTTTTTGCCCGGCCGAGAGCTGATAGGGGGCTCGGTCGATCAGCCCGTCGAGCTCGAGCAGCGCGACCACGTCCTCGATCCGCGACTCGACCTCGCTCGACTCGAGACCGAGTTGGAGAGGTCCGAACGCGATCTCTTCGCGCACCGTGGGAGAGAACACCTGCGAGTCGCTGTTCTGGAAGACGAAGCCGACGCGCGCGCGAAAGCCGCGCGAGAACTGCTCATCTTCGAGCTTACGCTCGCTCACCTCGCTGCCGAAAGCGCGGTAGCTGCCCCGGTCGGGAAAGATCAACCCGGCCAGTATCTTGAGCAGCGTCGATTTGCCGCAGCCGTTCGCGCCGAGAAGTGCCAGCCGCTCGCCCCGAGCGACCTCCAGCGACAGCTCCTCGAGCGCCGGGAAACGCTCGAGATAGGAGTAGGAGAGGCGCTCGGCGCTGAGGAGCGGTGCGGCGCTCATCTCGATACTCCGCCCCCCGCCAGGTCCACCCACCCGCGGGGTCGTGACACGGTAGCGAGGAAGTTCGGCGCGATCGTGCCGCCTTCGTGCCAATTCCCGATCGCGGCGATGCGGGCGCGATCACTCGGCCGCTCAGAGCCCGAGCGCACGATCCCCTCCGACGACGAGTATCGCGAGCGCCAAGCAGGCCACGAGCGAGGCGACGTCGGCTGCGCCGATGCGCGACCGCTCGAGCGATACGACCTCGCCGCGCCAGCCGCGCGCCAGCATCGCCTGGTGAATCTCCTCGCTCAGGCTGTGCGCCCTACCGAACAGCGCGCCGACCGAGAAGTTCGCGATCGCCCTCTCGCCGTGTCGATCGCGCCTGGCGGCGACCGTCCGCGCCCGTCGCGCCGTGGCCATCTCGACGACCGAGTCGAGCAGGACGAACAGGTAGCGGTACGCCATACCGAGCACGAGAACCAGCAGGCGCGGCACGAACAGCGACCGTAACGCCGCGAGCAGGCGCGTCCAGGAAGTCGTCAGCGTCAACAACACCACCAGCGAGATCGAGGTAGCCACCCGACAGACGATCAACCCCGCCGAGGTCAGGCCTTGCCGAGTCAGCCCGACCTCGTGACCGAACCAACTCCCGAGCGGCAGCACAATCTCGCCCGGCGTGACGAAGCTGAGCATCGCCGGCGCCACGATCACGGCGGTGAAGATGGGGACGAAAAGCCAAGCCCGTTTGATGAACCAGCCCAGGCTGATCAGCGACGCGGCGGCAAGGACAAGAGTGAGCGCGTAGAGAGCGAGCAGCACCTGGATATGCCGTACCAACCCGGTTGCGATCAGAAGCCCGAGCATTCCGAGCAACTTCGCCCTGGCATCGAGACGCTGGAGCAGGCCGCGGCGCGCCGCGATCTCCTCGCTCGCGAGCGCCCCTCGAATCAGCTCGACCAGGCCACCCAGCGTCTTGGCGATCGCACCGCTGCGCCGCCGCTTGCCGCTACAGGCAAGCGGCGGCGGGTCGCCCGCGTCGACGAGCAACCAGCTCGGCGCCGAACCACTACCTGTCACGTGACCTCCGCTCGGGCTTCCGTTCGCCGCGAAAGCGCTCGAATCGCCGCGGTGACGATCAAGATCACGCCCCCGACGACGAGAGCGCCGAAGATCGCCGAGAGTACGTAGGCGAGATTCGCGTGCCTGCCTGACGAGAAGCCGTAGTCGGGAAGCAGTGTGTGCTTCCAGAAGCCGTTGTACTTATCGAGACCGCTGGGAACCGCCTTCAGGCCGTACTTGCCCAGATCGAGCCTGCCGGGAGAATCTTCGCCGTAGGCGCCGCCGGGGGCGAGCAGTCCGAGCGGCGAGAGCACGATCATCGTCGTAAGCCCGATCAGCGCCCAGCGAAGCGCCGGCCATTTACGCACGGGCGCCAGCTCCTCGTCGGTGTCGACGACGCCGGGGTGATTGATCCGAAGCAGCGGTAGGTTGGCCCGCTGCAGGTAGGCGACCACTCCCAGCGTGATGATCAGCTCGGCCGCGCCGGCGATCGTCAGGTGCGCGAGCGCCATCGCCGGAATCGTCTGCGAGAGGTGGAAGGGCGCATAGAGCGGCGTTCCGTTTGCGGAGTGGAAGAGAGTCGGTTGCAGCCCGAGCTCGATCGCGGCGCAGAGGGCGGCCACGTTTATGCCGACGTAGCCGCTGATGCCGGCGGCAAGGGCTCGCCGCCTGGATGTGAGTGACGTGTTCTGCGTCAGCAGGCGATAAACGCCGTAGCCGACGAAGGGCATCACGAACGCCATGTTGAAGGCGTTGGCAGCGAGCGCCAGCACGCCGCCGTCACCGAAGAAGAGCGCCTGGATCGCCAGGGCGACGCTGACGCAGATCACGGCCGCCCAGGGCCCGAGCAAGATCGCTATCAACACCGCCCCGACGGCATGCCCGGTCGTTCCGCCCGGAATCGGGATGTTGAACATCATCACCATGAAGCTGAAGGCGGCGCCGAGCGCCAGGAGCGGCGCGTGGCGCTCCTTGACGACCTCTTGCGTCTTGGCGCAGGCGGCGCCGATCACCGGCACCATCACGGCGCCGGCGACCGCACAGGTGGTCGGGCTCAGGTAGCCGTCAGGAATGTGCACGCTTGTCCGGGTCGCGATCGCGTTCGACGATGCAGTCGGGGCAGAGCCCGACCAGGGGGAAGTGGGCGAAGCGAGCCTCGTAGCCGAACTGCTCGCGCACCTGGGCGCGAACCGCTTCGAGCTGCTCGCTGGCGACCGAGCGAACGGCCTGGCAGGACTCGCATACGAGATACTCGTGCTCGGGGGCGGCGAGCGCGTACAGCCCCGGCCCGTGTCCGAGGTGGACATGACGAACGAGCCCTTCTTCCTCGAGCGTCTCGAGGTTGCGATAGACCGAGGCCAGGTCGGAGCGGGGCAGGCGTCCTTCCAGGCCCTCGGCGATGCGCTCCGCCGAAACAGGTGCCTCGGCACCGTACAGCGCCGCGAGCACGAGCCTGCGGGCGGCCGAGACTCTCAACCCGCGCTCGCGTAGTACCTCGACGGCCGCCTCTACGGTCTTGGCAGTGAGAGCCGGGCTGCGGTGGGTGGTGGTCAACTCGATCTCCTCCGTCACGACGTAACTGCGAACGAGTCGCAAAAACTATCGATTCGCGTCTCGAGCTGCGCCGCGTGCCGTTCCGACCCCGTTCGCTGCTAACCTCGCCGCCTCGTGAAACGGCGTTCGCCCATTTTCTTTTCGACTCTGCTGGCGGCGCTGACGCTTGCTTCGACCTGCGCGGCGGCGAGCCCGCTCGCGCGCGGCGCCTCCTACCTGCTCGCGCGCCGGCAGTCGGACGGTGGCTTCGCCGAGCCGGGCGCCTCCTCGAGCGCCGGGCTGACCGCCTGGGCGGTGCTCGGCTTGAAGGCGAGCGGTGAAGCCTCCGCCAAACTGCAGGGAGCCGCCGATTACCTCGCTCAGGCGCCGGCGCCACAAGCGACCGATCTGGAACTGACGTTGCTCGCTCAGACCGCGCTCGGGCAGGACGTCGCCAAGATCGCCGGCGAGATCGAGCAGCTCCGCCGCGCAGATGGCCGAATCGGCCCGGCGCTCAACTCCACTTACTGGGGCGTGATCGCGCTGAAGGCGGCCGGGCGCAATCCCGTTAAGGCGACCGCGCGCTACATCCTGCGCGCCCAACGTGAGAACGGCGGCTGGAGCTGGAGCTCGCGCGCCGGTCCCGACGTAAGCGACACCGCGGCGGCGATCGAGGCCCTGCGCGCGAGCGGTACAGGTGCCCGCTCGGCCTCGATCAAACGCGCCGTCCGCTACATACGCCGTTGCCAGAACAAGGACGGCGGCTTCTCCGTCTCTCCCACCGCCGATTCAGACGCCCAGTCGACAGCCTGGGCAATCCAGGCCCTGCTCGCCGCCCGCTCAGACCCCGGCAAGGCGCCCTTCCGCTACCTGTTGAAACTCCAGCGCAGCGACGGAAGCTTCCGCTACAACGCCCGCTACGTAACGACTCCAACCTGGGTCACGGCTCAGGTTCTCTGCGCCCTGGCACGCAAGCCCTTCCCCTTCTAGTTTCAGCCGCCGCAGGCGACATGCGCGGCTGCGGCTCACCCAACGCCATCCCCCGGAAAGTACGCCGCGAGCACGGACCACATCAGCGGTCAGCCCGCCCCGCTCCTAAGGAGCAGACGAGTCACACGCGCCGAAGGCGCGCCGACCCGTACAACACCGTGCTCATACCGCGGAAAGTTTTAGCCGGCTTCGCCGGCCGACTTTCCGCGGATTAAGTGCAATTCCGGAGCGCCTGCGCCTCGGGTAGCGACTCGAGCCGCTTCAGCGTCATGGTCTCGATCTGGCGCACGCGCTCGCGTGTCACTCCGAAGGCACGCCCGACCTCTTCCAGGGTGCGCGGGCGCTGGCCGTTCAGCCCGTAGCGCAGCTCGATCACATGGCGCTCGCGCTCGGATAGGGCGTCGAGCGCGGCCGTGATGCTCTCACAGCGGAGCGAGAGGGTGGCGTTGTCATAGGGCGACTCGGCCTGCTCGTCTTCGACGAAGTCGGCCAGCGAGGAGTCCTCCTCTTCGCCAACCGGCTTCTCCAGTGAGATCGGATGCTGGGCCATACGCATTATCTCCCGCACCTCCCCGGGCTCCAGATCGAGCTCCCTGGCGACCTCCTCGGGCCTTGGGTCGCGGCCGAGTTGCTGCACGAGCTGGCGCTCGACGTGCACGACCTTGTTCAGCTTCTCGACCATGTGCACCGGGATGCGGATCGTGCGCCCCTTGTCGGCGATGGCGCGGGTCACCGCCTGGCGAATCCACCAGGTCGCGTAGGTCGAGAACTTGTAGCCCTTGCGATAGTCGAACTTCTCGACGGCGCGGATCAGTCCCAGCGAGCCCTCTTGAATCAGATCGAGGAAGGAGAGTCCGCGGCCGAGATAGCTCTTGGCGATCGAGACGACGAGGCGCAGGTTGGCCTCGGTCATGTGCATCTTGGCCCTCATGTCGCCGCGCTCGATCCGTTTGGCCAGTGCAACTTCCTGCTCGGCGCTGAGAAGTGGTACGCGCCCGATCTCGCGCAGGTAGAGGCGAAGAGAATCGAGCGAGGGCTCGACCGAGAGATCGAGCTGGGGCGCCTTCGTTCCTTCTTCCAAGACCAGGGGCTGCTCGTAGGGCAGATGCTTGCAGGACTCGCCCGGGGTTAGATCGATGCCGTGATCGATCAGGTAGGTGTAGAAGTCTTCGGCCTGCTCCTTGTTGATCTCGACGTCCTCCAGCGCGACCGTGATCTCGTCGTAGGAAAGGAACCCCTTCTCCTGGCCCTCCTGCGCGAGTCGGTGAAGCTCTTCGACGTCCGGGAGGGCGATCTCGACGGTGAGCATTGACCTCGGCTTTCTCTCGCGCTGGGATGGGTTCCGCGTCTGGATACGAAAGGAGCCGACCGCTCTGGCTTCGGCTCTTTCAACTTCGACCCGGAGCTGTCCGGGCACGCCGCACAAGAAAACCGATCTTCGCGTTTTTGTCAACACGTCTTTTGGCAACCGCCGCCTAGCAGGGAAGAAGCGATAGGCTCGCAACTGGAAGTGCCCGAGCTGCCCGAGGTCGAAGCCCTTCGCCGCTCGCTCGACGAGCCGGTCTCGGCCGCACCGATCGAGCGTGCCGGCCCGATCCACGTCGCAACCCTGAAGACAGCCGAGCCGCCGCTTCGAGCGCTTGAAAACCGCCGCCTCGCCGGCGCGGAGAGGCGCGGAAAGCGCTTGCTCTTCCCCACCGACGACGGCGAGCTCGTGGTTGTCGTGCACCTGATGAGCGCCGGCCGCTTGCGCATTGTCTCGGCGCAGGCGCCGCACCGGTCAACGCCGGCCTTCCGGCTCGTCTTTTCAAACCGGACCGCGCTGATCCTGACCGAGCCGGGAAAGCGCAAGCGCGCCGGCGTATGGTTGCTCACACCGAAGCTGGCCGAGGAACAGCTCGCTCATCTCGGGCCCGATGCGCTAGGGCTCGAGCCGGCGACGCTGGCCGGCCTCTGCGAGGGGGAGCGGCGCCGGCTCCACGGCTTCCTCCGCGATCAGCGCGTGTTGACGGGCATCGGGCGCGCCTGGGCCAACGAGATCCTGCATGCGGCCCGCCTTTCGCCGTTTGCCGTCGCGGGCGACCTCGATCCCGACGCGCTGAAACGACTCGCCGAGGCGATCGACTCGGAGCTGGAGCGTGGCATCGAGCTTCGCGAGCGGGGGCTGGCGAGCGAAGACATCTACAGGGTGCACGGCAAATTGGGCCGACCCTGCCACGTCTGCGCCACACCGATAGCGCGCATCGCCTTCGAGGAGCACACGATCTTCTACTGCCCGAAGTGCCAGACGGGTGGGCGCAAGCTCGCCGACCGCCGTCTTTCCCGATTGCTCCGCTGAAGCGGAGCTATCGGCGAGACAGGCTTCGACGAACAAAACTTCCGCAAAATGCGGCCGAATTGTTATCCCCCGAGGCGACGTGTTCTCCCCAAAACGCCCTTCGTCCGGGGATAACTCGCGGCCGGCTTGTGGGTAACAGCTCGCTCGTGCAGAATAGAAGGCGAACACGTGTTCTGGTATTACTTCCCTTTCCGGCCACTTAAGACATGTCTCTTTTCAACAAGCTCTGGATAACCGCAAGGGTTTTACAGGCTCCGCGGTCGAGACGAGGATGAGCGCGTGACGTCCGCTGCCGTCAGTCTCGTCGAACCTGCGCGCGTTCCGCCGCAGAACGTCGAAGCCGAGGAGTACGTCCTCGGCGCGATGCTGCTTGCGCCCGGCGCGATCGGTGCGGTCTCGGAGATCTGCAGGGCGGAGGACTTCTACCGCCAGAGCCACGGGCGCATCTACCGGGCGGCGCTCGCCCTCTACGGAAGGGGAGAGCCGGTCGACGCGATCACCCTCACCGACGAGCTGGACAAGCTCGGCGAGCTGGAGGAAGTCGGCGGGCGCTCGCGGATCCACGAGCTGGCGGCCCTGGTTCCGGCGAGCGCCAACGCCGGGCACTACGCACGCATCGTCCACGAGATGGCGATCCTGCGCGGATTGATCACCTGCGGCCAGGAGATCGCGACGCTCGGATACGACCGTCCCGGCGAGGTGACCGACCTCGTCGACCGCGCCGAGCAGATCGTCTTCGCCATCTCGCAGAGCCGCGTCTCGAGCGAGTTCAGTCACATCGAGCAACTGCTCAAGGAGAGCTTCGAGCGAATCACGGCGCTCTACGAAGCGGGCGTCGAGATCACCGGCGTCGCCTCGGGCTTCCGCGACATCGATCGCATCACCTCCGGCTTCCAGCCGGGGAACCTGGTCATCATCGCCGCCCGCCCGTCGATGGGGAAATCGGCGCTGGCGCTTTGCATGGCGGCCAACATGGGTGTGCGCCTGAACATCCCGGTGGCGTTGTTCACGCTCGAGATGTCGAAGGCCGAGGTGACCCAGCGCCTGATGTGCAGCGAGGCCAAGGTCGAGTCGCAGAAGCTGCGCTCGGGGAAGCTCTCGCCCGAGGACTGGCCTCGCCTGACGGCGGCCTGCGACAAGCTCGCCCGCGCTCCGATCTACGTCGACGACACGGGCTCGATCACGATGATGGAGATCCGCTCCAAGGCCCGGCGCCTGAAGGTGCGGGAGCCGAAGCTGGGGCTGATCATCGTCGACTACCTGCAGCTGATGACCTCCGGCGCCTCGGTCGAGAACCGCGTCCAGGAGGTCTCGGCGATCTCGCGCAATCTGAAAGTACTGGCGCGCGACCTGGAGGTACCGATCGTCGCTCTCTCGCAGCTCTCGCGGGCGGTCGAGCAGCGGAGCGACAAGCGCCCGATTCTCTCCGACCTGCGCGAGTCGGGCGCGATCGAGCAGGACGCCGACATCGTCGGCTTCATCTACCGCGACGAGTACTACAACGACGAGTCCGATCAGCAAGGACTGGCCGAAGTGATCGTGGCCAAGCATCGAAACGGCCCCACCGACACGGTCAAGCTCTCGTTCCTCAAGCGTTACGCGAAGTTCGCGGATCTGGCGGCGGGGTGACCAAGCGCGACGGCCGCGAAGCGGTTCGCTCCTTCGGGAGCGGAGGGCTTGCACGTCCGACCGAGAACGGACAATGAACTGCTCCGCGGCTCGAGACGGGAGGGGGAGATGACGACGGATGTGAAGCAGACGGTCTGGCTCGGCCCCGGCGTCGTGCGTTTCACCGTGCTCTGCGAGGCTTGTCTGGCGGAGTGCTCCTCCAAGGAAGGCCGCTACGCAACTGTGCTGGAAGGCGAGCTACCGCTAGCTCGCGTGCGTGAAATCGTCACCTGCCCGCACGGTCATGCCTTCGAGCTCGTGCGCACCAGCGCCGGCCGCCGGGCTGCCTAGCGTCGAGTCGGCTCGATCGCGCCGCCCAGCCGATCGTTCAGGCAAACTCTGGCACGTGCCTGCAACCGTCGTCGTGGGCGCTCAGTGGGGAGACGAAGGCAAGGGGAAGATCGTCGACCTGCTGGCGCAAGAGTCAGATCTGGTTTGTCGCTACCAAGGTGGTCCGAACGCGGGCCACACGATCATGGTTGCCGGCGAGACCTTCAAGATTCGCCAGATTCCGACCGGAGTCATCTCCGGCAAGATCTCGGTGATCGGCAACGGTTGCGTCGTCGATCCGGAAGTTCTGATCAACGAGATCGACGAGATCCAGGCGCGCGGATACTCGACCGACGTGATCTGCCTCTCGGGCAGCGCACATCTGATCATGCCCTGGCACCTGGCCATCGACCAGGCGAGCGAGCGTCGGCTCGGCAAGCTGCAGATCGGCACGACGAAGCGCGGTATCGGCCCGGCCTACGCCGACAAGGCGCTCCGTATCGGCATCCGCGTGCAGGACGTGCTCGACGACAAGATCCTGCGCCAGAAGATCGAGGTTGCGCTGGTCGAGAAGAACTACTGGCTGGAGCGTGTCTACGACGCACCCACGTTCGATCTGAACGAGGTCGCCGAGCGCTACGAGGAGTACGCGCAGCGGCTACGCCCCTACATCAAGGACACCTCGCTGATCGTCGACCGGGCTCTCAAGGAAGGGAAGCGCGTGCTCTTCGAGGGCGCGCAGGGAACTCTGCTCGACCTCGACCACGGCACCTATCCCTTCGTCACCTCGTCGAACCCGGTCGCCTCGGGCGCGGCCACCGGTGTCGGCATCGGCCCGAACCGAATCGATCAGGTGCTCGGCGTCAGCAAGGCCTATGTGACGCGCGTCGGCGAAGGGCCGTTCCCGAGCGAGATCGAAGGGCCCGAGCAGCAGCAGGTGCGCGTGGCCGGCGGTGAGTACGGCACGGTGACCGGGCGCGAGCGCCGCTGCGGCTGGCTCGACCTGGTCGCACTGCGCTACGCGGCGCGCCTGAGCGGATTCACGGCGCTGGCGCTGACCAAGCTGGACGTCCTCTCGATCTTCGACGAGATTCCCGTCTGCGTCGCCTACCGGCTGCCGAGCGGTGAGACGACGCGAGATTTCCCCTGCCACCAGAGCGACTTCCACCACGCCGAGCCGGTGCTCGAGACGCTGCCCGGTTGGGCCGAGCCGCTCGACGGAGCCGAGTCGATCGCCGATCTGCCCGAAGCCGCGCGCGGCTACATCGCCTTCGTCGAGCGGGAGCTCGAGGTACCGGTCGCCCTGGTCGGAACCGGCCAGGAGCGCGAGCGCGTTCTCTACGGCGAGAGCTCCGAAGCGTTACTCGGCTAGCGCCCGGCGCTCTAACGCCGCTCTCGGAGACCGCACCACCCCCCGGTGTCAGACACCGTTCAGAGACGCCGTTAGTTGTCAAGGGCCAGCTGTGGCGAAAGAGTGCCGGTCTCTCCCCGGACGAGATGCTTCGCACGGGAGAGCCGGCTCGGCCGATCTTCTAGAAGACGAACGACCCGATCACGACCGCGACGACCACCGGGATCGTCCCCGCCACGACCATCAGGCGCGTCAGCGCAGGGCGCATGTCGTAGACGCGGGCGATAGTGAGCAGGTGGAAGGCCGGCGGCATGGCTGCGAGCAGATAGAAGGTCGCGGGAATGTGAGCGCCGCAGGCCCGGCCGACGAGGAAGAGAATGAGCGGCCCGGCGCCGATCTTGAGCGCGATCGCTCCCGTGGCTCGCGCTACCTCGCGCAGGTCGTGCTCGACCTGCTCCAGCGGCAGCGAGATGCCGAGCATGAGAAAGCCCAGCGGCCCGACGACAGCGGCGGCACCGTTCTCGACCGTGTGGATGTGCGGGATGTGAAGGCCGACGCCGCGCAAGAGAAGCGCAGCGGCAAGTGCCCAGAGCGGCGGGTTGAGCAGAACGGCGGCCAGGCGCGAACGGCCCTCGGTATCGACCGAGCGCTTGCCGAAAAGGCGCGCGACGGCCACCGAGACCGACGTCATCGGTATCCCGAACGCAAGCTGGTCGTAGACGACGGCCTGCGAAAGCCCCTGGTGACCAAGGGCGAGCTGGGCGAGCGGGTAGCCGATGAAGCCCGTGTTGCCGATCGAGCCGGCAAGCGTGAGCGCTCCCTGCTCGTCGCGCTCGCGGGTTACCAGACGGGCGTAGAGATAGCTGAGCCCGAGCAGCGTCCAGACGCTGGCGATAACGGCTGCGACCGCCAAGGCCAGCTTCCCGTCGAGCGGAAAGCTGAGGAAGGTCGCGAACACGAGCACCGGGATCACGACCCAGAAGCTAATGATCCAGATCAGATCGCGCAAGCGCTCCTGCGAGCGCAGGCGTTGCAGTAGGAGACCGACCACAAGAGCAACGAGAAGAAGAGCGAGCTTGATCATCCGCCCCAGGCTATCCGCCCCGGCGCGGTCGGAAACGCTTAGATTTCCCTAGGCATGAAAGTACTCATCGTCGGATCGGGCGGTCGCGAGCACGCGCTCGCCTGGAAGCTCGCCCAAAGCCCGGGGCTGAGCGAGCTGCACGCCGCGCCGGGGAACCCCGGTATCGCCGCGCTCGGGAACTGCCACCCGGTGCGAGCCGACGACGGCGAGGGACTGCTCACGCTGGCGCATTCGCTGGCGATCGACCTGGTTGTGGTCGGGCCGGAGGTGCCGCTGGTGGCCGGCGTCGCCGACCAGCTTCGCCACGCCGGTATCGCCGTCTTCGGGCCCGGGCGCGAGGCGGCGCTGCTCGAGGGCTCGAAATCGTTCGCCAAGGAGCTGATGCTCGCGGCAGGCGTACCGACCGCGAAAGGGCTCTCGGAGCCGATCGCGCCCTGCGTCGTCAAGGCCGACGGGCTGGCGGCCGGGAAGGGCGTCTTCGTCTGCCCCGACGACGCGGCGCTCGCTCGAGCGCTGAAGGAGGTCGAGGCCTTCCCCGGCAAGCCCATCTTCGAGGAGCTGCTGGTAGGTGAGGAGTTGTCGATGCTCGTGCTGGCCGCAGGAGAGGAGATGCTGGCGCTGGCGCCGGCGCAGGACTTCAAGCGCGCCTACGACGGCGACCAGGGCCCGAACACCGGCGGCATGGGCTCTTACTCGCCGGTGCCGGGCGTCGGCCCGGAGGAGGTCGAGGCCATTCTCGAGCAGGTGCATCGCCCCGTGCTGGCCGAGCTGAACGACCGCGGCCACCCCTATATCGGAGTTCTCTACGCCGGTCTGATGCGGACCGCCGAGGGCCTCAGGGTGCTGGAGTTCAACGTCCGCTTCGGCGACCCCGAGACGCAAGCGATCGTGCCGCGGATCGAGGGCGACCTGCTCGAGGCGCTCGCCGCAGCCGCGAACGGAGAGCTGGAGGATGTGAAGCTCGGCGTCTCGAACGAGGCCTGCGTGACGGTCGTGCTTGCAGCCGCCGACTACCCGGCCGGCTCCGACAAGGGGTCGCCGATCACGGGAATAGCCGCGGCCGAGGAAACCGGCGCCGTCGTCTTCCAGGCCGGGACGGCGACGCGCGACGACACGCTGCTCACGAGCGGAGGCAGGATCCTCAATGTGAGCGCGCTCGGCTCGACGATCGCCGAGGCGCGCGAACGAGCGTACGCCGCCTGCAAGAAGATCAGCTGGGAAGGCATGCGCTACCGCGGCGACATCGCGCTGGGGGCGGCCCAGAAAGAGGCCGGCGAAAATGGCTGAGCGGCCGCTGGTAGGCGTGCTGATCGGCTCGGAGTCGGACCGCGAGCGCATGCAGCCCTGCCTCGATGAGCTCGCCGGCCGCGATATCGCCTGCGAGCTGGAGGTGCGCTCGGCGCACCGTTCTCCCGACGCCGTGGCCGAGTACTGTCGCGGCGCGGCCGGGCGCGGGTTGAAGGTATTGATCTGCGGCGCCGGAATGGCCGCCGCGCTGCCAGGCATGGCCGCCGCCTACACCGAGCTGCCGGTGATCGGCGTTCCGCTCCGTTCCGAGAAAAGCGCCATGGACGGGATGGACGCGCTGCTAGCGATCGCGCAGATGCCGCCCGGCGTGCCGGTCGCCGCGGTCTCGATCGACGGCGCGCGAAACGCCGCCATCCTGGCCGCACGGATTCTCGCGCTGTAGATCGCTGATGTCACGAGCGAACGCTGATCGGCTCTGGGTTGGAGGCCAAATCCTTCTCTTCGCTTTGCTGATCGTTGCCGCGCTGCTCGGCCCACACTGGCCTGCCAGATACGCACTACATATCGTCGGAATTGCGCTCATAGGTGCGGGCGCAGCGGTGATGCTCTGGAGCGGGCGCATCCTGGGTCCGAGCGCTCACGCCCTTCCCAAGCCCGCGCGGCGCCCACCTCGAGCGCGGGCCCTACCGGTTGGTCCGCCATCCCATGTACGGCGGCGTCATCGTGGTCGTGACCGGCGGCGCGCTCGCCACGAGCCCGCTGGCGCTCGTCGCCGGCCCTGGCGAGTATCCCCTTCTTCCTGCTCAAGGCGCGCTACGAAGAGCGCCTGCTCGCGCAAGGCCGACCCGGGCTACGCCGAGTATCTCTCCCGCGTGCGCAAGCGCTTCTTCCCTGGGTTGCTCTAGCTGCCGCTACCCACGCCAGTGCGCCCAGCACCGGCTGGACGGACCCACGGGCGGATCGAGCATCAGCAGCTCGGGGATCGTGACCGGGATCAGACCGCGCTTCTTGATCGCCGGCAAGATCAGGCGATTGAGCGCACGAATCGTCTGACCGCGGTTGTCGTGCAGCAGCACGATCGATCCGGGCCGGATGTTGCGCAGCACCTCGCGCCCGATCTGGCGCCAGTTCTTCCCCTGCGAGTCGCCGCTGTCGATGCTCCAGAGCACCTCGACGATCCCGAGCCGCCTCGTAACGCGGTCGACACGGGCGTTCCTGGCGCCGTAGGGCGGACGGAAGATTCGCGCCGTCGCTCCCGTCGCCCGCTTGATCGCGTCTCTCGTCCGGACGATCTGGTTGCGTATCTTCTTCTGCCCGAGCTGGTCGAGCGCTTTGTGCACCCAGGCGTGAACGCCCAGCGCGGCGAAGTCCCCCAGTTCTTGCCGCGCCAGGCCCTGGCGGGACGGCACGTTGTGACCGATCAGGAAGAAGCTGGCTCGAACATGCCTCGCGCGAAGAATCGCCAGAGCGAGCTGTGTGTAGGCGCCGGGCCCGTCGTCGAAGGTGAGCGCCACGTAACGGCCGTGCGAGCCGCCGCAGTAGATCGGCTTGCCCCGCTTGGCGAAGCGATCGAGCGTGGCGCTCTCGCCAAGGTGCGTGGCCTTGTCGATTGCCCCCGCGAGATCCGTCAACCAGGACATGGAACCGGCCGACGCCTCCGGCGCGACCTTCTTGCCGAGGCTCGGTATTGGTGCTTTGCGTCAGCGTCGGCGACAACGAATCGCCACCGCTCAGGAAGAGCACAACGAGGACAAGCAGGCCGGCGAACGCCAACGCGCCGGCCAGCGCCGCCGCCTGTCGCTGGCGTCGGACACGGCGGAGCCGCCGCGCCCGCTCGATCTCTCGCTGCTTATTGACCACGCCCCGGAATCGTGCCTCATTCCGAGTCGCGCTCGGAGCCTCTGCCGCGAATCGAGGGTCAACGCGAGCGCCGGCCAGAGCTGCCTCTAAACTAGGGATAGTGATCGCGCGCTACTCCCGCCCCGCCATGGCCGCTCTCTGGTCGGACGAGGGCAAGCTCTCGAGTTGGCTGGAGGTGGAGCTGGCGGCGCTGGAGGCTTGGGCCGAGTTGGGCGCGATCCCGCGCGAAGACGCGCAGAAGATCGTCGCGACGGCGAAAACGCCCGATCCGGAGCGAGTGCGCGAGATCGAGGCCACGCTTCATCACGACACGGCCGCCTTCGTCGACGCCGTCAGCGAGCAGCTCGGCGCCGAGGGGCGCTGGTTCCACTACGGGCTCACCTCCTCGGATGTCGTCGACACCGCACTGTCGCTGCAGATCAGACGCGCCGGAGAGCTGATCCTCGAGGGCTCTTGATCGAGCGCTTGCTGCGGTCGTCGCCCAGGCCCGCGAATATCGCCGCACGGTTTGCATCGGGCGCACGCACGGCGTGCACGCCGAGCCGACCAGCTTTGGTCTAAAGCTCGCCGTTTGGGCTTTCGAGCTGAAGCGCGATCGAGACCGCCTCGAGCGGGCACTCGAGCAGTTGCGGGTAGGGAAGCTCTCGGGCGTGGTCGGTACCTACGCGGCGACCGATCCGCGTCTGGAGGAGATCGCCTGCGAGCGCCTCGGGCTCGAGCCGGCGCCGGCCTCGACCCAGATCATCCAGCGCGACCGCCACGCCGAGCTCTTGAACGTCCTCGCGCTCTGCGCCTCCTCGCTCGACAAGTTCGCGCTCGAGATCCGCCATCTCGCCCGCACCGAGGTGCGCGAAGTGCAGGAGCCGTTCGGAAAGGGCCAGAAGGGCTCCTCGGCGATGCCGCACAAGCGAAACCCGGTCGTGGCCGAGCGCATCTGCGGGCTGGCCCGCGTGGTTCGCGCCGCCGCGGTCGTGGGGCTCGAGAACGTCGCCCTCTGGCACGAGCGTGACATCTCCCACTCCTCGGCCGAGCGCGTGGTCATCCCCGACGCCTTCTTCGCCCTCGACTACATGCTCGAGCGCTTCGCCTGGCTGATCGAAGGACTGGTCGTCTTTCCCGAGCGGATGCGCCGCAACCTCGACGCCTCCTTCGGCCTCTATTTCAGCCAGCGCCTGCTGCTGGCGCTCGTCTCCTCCGGGCTGCCGCGCGACGAGGCCTACCGCATCGTCCAGCGCGACGCGATGCAGGCCTGGGACAGCGAGACGAGCTTCCGCGAGCTGGTCGAGGCAGATCAGGAAGTGACGGCTAGGCTGGATGGAAAGTCGCTCGAGCAGGTGTTCGACAACGACGCCTACCTCGAGCACGTGGACACGGTCTTCGCGCGGCTGGACGCGGCGCTCGGAGAGGAGAAAAAGTGACTGAAGAGCAGGCGCAGCACCTCGCCTCGGGCAAGGTGCGCGAGATTTTCGCGCTCGACGCGGAGCGCGTGCTACTGGTCGCCTCCGACCGCATCTCGGTCTTCGACGTCGTGCTGCCGACCGACATTCCCGACAAGGGCCGCGTGCTGACCGGGATCTCGGGCTTCTGGTTCACGCAGACGCGCGAGATCGTCCCCAACCACCTGCTCGCGCTGCGTCCAGACGGGCGTTCGAGCGAGTGCCGGCGGCTCGAGATGCTGCCGCTGGAGTGCGTGGTGCGCGGCTACCTGGCCGGATCGGGCTGGAAGGACTATCAGGCCAGCGGCCGGATCGCCGGGCACGCCCTTCCACCCGGCCTGATCGAGTCGGACAAGCTACCCGAGCCGATCTTCACGCCCTCGACCAAGGCGACGGTCGGTCACGACATCACGGTCGATCGCGCCCAGGGCGCCGAGCTGGTCGGCGAGGAGCGCTACGACCAACTCGAGCAGGTCTCGCTCGCGCTCTACAACTTCGCCGCCGCCTACGCTGCCGAGCGCGGGATCCTGCTCGCCGACTCCAAGTTCGAGCTCGGGCTCGACGCAGAAGGCGCGCTCGTGCTCGCCGACGAGCTGTTCACGCCCGACTCCTCCCGTTTCTGGCCGGCGGACGCATACCGGCCTGGAGGCCCGCAACCGTCCTTCGACAAGCAACCGGTCAGGGACTGGACCGAGGCGACCGGCTGGGACAAGACCTATCCGGGCCCGGAGCTGCCCGCGGAGGTCGTCGCCGAGACCCGCGAGCGCTACGTGCAAGCCTTCGAGCGACTGGCCGAGGTTTCATTCGACGACTATCTGGCAGACCCGGAGGTGGTGCTGAGGTGAAAGCGACGGTGTACGTGCGGCCCAAGGCCGGCATCAAGGATCCGCAGGGCGAGGCGGTCAGAGGCTCGCTCGCCAAGTCGGGCTTCGACATCGTCAGCGTTCGCATCGGGCGCGTGGTCGACGTCGAGCTGGAGACTTCCGAGCGCGAGAAGGCGCTGGCCGAGCTGCAGCAGATGTCGCACGACCTGCTCGCCAATCCTCTGATCGAGAGCTACGAGATCGAGCTGCGGGAGGAAGCGTGATCGAGCGTCCCAAGATCGCGGTCGTCACCTTCCTCGGCTCGCTCGACGATCACGACGCCGTCTGGTCGATCGCGGCGCTGGACGCCGAGCCGCAGCTGGTCTGGCACGCCGAGACCGAGCTGCCGAAGGGCACGGCCGCGGTAGTCCTTCCCGGTGGGTTCTCCTACGGCGACTACCTGCGCGGCGGCGCGATCGCCCGCTTCGCTCCGATCATGGAGGCGGTGACCGAGTTCGCCGCCGACGGGCGGGCTGGTGCTCGGCATCTGCAACGGCTTCCAGATCCTCTGTGAGGCCGGGCTGCTTCCGGGCGTGCTGATCCGAAACGCCTCGCTCTCCTTCATCTGCCGCGATGTCACCCTGCGCGTCGAGCGAACCGACACCGCCTTCACCTCGCGTTGCGAGGCGGGGCAGCGACTGCGCATCCCGATCAAGCACAACTTCGGCAACTTCACCGGCTCGGACGAGCTGCTGGCCGAGCTGGAGGAGAAGAAGCAGATCGTGCTCCGCTACCACGGCGAGAATCCGAACGGCTCGGCGCTGAACATCGCCGGCGTCGTCAACGAGGCCGGCAACGTGATGGGGATGATGCCGCACCCCGAGCACGCGGTCGATCCGCTGCTCGGCTCGCCCGACGGCGCCCTGATCCTGGCCTCGCTCGCCGACGCGGCGCGCGAGCGCAGCGCGGCGCTCGTATAGAGCCTGTCAACTTCACCGGCTCCGACGAGCTTCTGGCCGAGCTGGAGGAGAAGAAGCAGATCGTGCTCCGCTACCACGGCGAGAATCCGAACGGCTCGGCGCTCAACATCGCCGGCGTCGTCAACGAGGCCGGCAACGTGATGGGAATGATGCCGCACCCCGAGCACGCGGTCGATCCGCTGCTCGGCTCGCCCGACGGCGCCCTGATCTTGGCCTCGCTCGCGGATGCCGCGCGCGAGCGCAGCGCGGCGCTCGTATAGAGCCTGTTAGCGCCCCGGAGCGTCGATCAGCTCGATCCGGTAACCGTCGAGCCGCCAATCTGCACTCACAAACGCACTGCTGATAATACGATCCACGTGATCCGCTATTTGAAAGGACCGAGATCATGCAGAGCAGGGCGACGGTAGCGCTGGGCATGCTGGTCGTCTCTGGCTCGCTCGCTCTCGGTGCGCTGCGGCGGCGGAGGCGGTGAGCGTCTCACGAAGGCGGAGTTTGCCGCAAGAGCGAATGCGGTCTGCGCCGAATTCAAAAAGGAGCTGGAGATCGCCTCCGCGAAGAACCCGCAGTCGTCGCTCAAGGCGTCGTTGCCTCTGTACCACGATGTGATCTCAAGCCTAAAGACCCTACGTCCACCTCGGAAAGAGCAACGGACCTTAGATCAGGCAGTAGCTTTGCTTGAGGATGAGTCCGTTCTGGTTGCAGCAGCAGCCGGTGCCATGCAGAAGAATGACCTTGACTTCACGACAGCGCTGAAGCTCGCCCGGGAGAACAGGGCAATCGCAGAGAAGAGCGACGCGCTGTTCGCGAAGCTGGGCGCGAGAGAGTGCACTTCATCCGCGCTCAAAGCCGTGAGGTAGCGTAGGTAACCCTCGGACCATCCTCGCTAGCGCCCGGAGGCGGCGATCAGCTCGATCCGGTAACCGTCCGGATCGCGCACGAAGCAGATCAGAGAACCTTTCTCGCTGACCCGGTAGGGCGGGCGTTCAGGCTCGATACCGTGCTCGCGATGGAGTTGCTCCAGCGTCGCCTCGAGATCGTCCACGCGCACGGCGATATGCCCGTAGCCGCTGCCTAGCTCGTAGCCGGAAACGCCGAAGTTGTAGGTCAGCTCCAGCTCGGGGCTCGGTTCCCCGGGGACGCCGAGGAAGTAGTTGACGGCCTCGTCCCGGATAGGCAGCTCGCGCCGCTTCTCGAGCCCGAGCGCCTGGTAGAAGGCGATCGATCTCTCGGGGTCGCCGATGCGGTAGCAGGTGTGAATCAGCTCCACGCCGGAAACCTATGCCTCGGCGTCGAACTCCTCGACGAGCAAGCCGAACCAGACCGCGTCCACCCACTCGTCCTGCGGGCGGTAGGCGCGTCGCTTGACACCCTCGCGCACGAAGCCGGCGCTCTCGATCGCCGACATACCGTGCTCGTTGAAGCCGTAGACGCCGGCCTCGAGCCGGTGATAGCCGAGGCTTCCGAACAGGACACGCGCCAGCTCGCGTACGGCCGCCTCGCCCAGACCGCGACCGCGGAAGTCGGGATGGATGGCAAGCCCTCCGATGCTGGCGATGCGGCTGCGCTTGTTCGTGCGCTCGAAGCCGATAGCGCCGACCAGTCGCCACTCTCGCCCCAGCGGCGCCTCGATCAGTAGACGGCCGAAGGCGTTGGGTTCGACCAGCGAGCGCTCGACCTCCTCCAACAGCTCCTCGCTGCTGGCGGTTCGTCCGGCCGCGAGGAAGGGCGCCACGTCCGGCTCGATCTGCAGAGCGAGCATGTACTCAACGTCCTGACGACTGGCCCGGCGTAATCTGACCTTGGTATCCGTCATCTTGCCCGGGAGCGTATCGCGGCTGCTCGAGTCTTCGGATGAGGCGTTCATCCGAAAGCTATCCCCTGCCGGCGCGGGCCCGAAACCGCAGCGACCAGATGCCGCACGACCATGCGGCTCTTACGGCGGTCGACGGGAGTTGGCACGAAGTCGTCACTTCGGTGTGTCTATTTCACACGAGTGCGGCGGTACCCTCGAACGACCCCGCGGGCGGGTGGCTCGGTGGCGGGCGAGGAGAGAAGTGCTCGGGCAAGCGAGCGGCGCCCTCGAAGCGGGCGGCACGCACGAGCGAAGCACTTCTACCGCAGCTGCATCCAGGCGCACGGATACACTGAGATCTTCTGGCGCAGATCGAAGAACAGCCGATCCATCGCGCGCTCGGGCTCACCGACTGGGAGCTCCAGCGAATCTGCGAACTGCTTGGGCGAGAGCCCAACCACTTCGAGCTAGCCGTCTTCTCGCTGCTCTGGTCGGAGCACTGCGGCTACAAGCACTCGACGCTTCTGCTGAAGCGATTTCCCACCACGGGCGAGCGCGTGCTCCAGGGTCCGGGCGAGAACGCCGGCGTGGTCGATATCGGCGAGGGCGACGCGGTCGCCTTCAAGGTCGAGAGCCACAACCACCCCTCGGCGGTCGAGCCCTTCGAGGGCGCCGCGACCGGAGTGGGCGGCATCCTGCGCGACATCTACGCCATGGGCGCGCGCCCGATCGCGCTGCTCGACGGTCTCTACTTCGGTCAGGACGACCTCCAGTTCGAGCGGGCGGTCGCCGGCATCGGCACCTACGGCAACTGCGTCGGCGTGCCCAACGTCGGCGGCGCCACCTTCTTCGACTCACGCTACGCCGGCAACTGCCTGGTCAACGCGATGTGCGTCGGCATCCTGCGGCGCGAGCAGCTCACCAGCGCGCGCGCCTCGGGCGTCGGCAGCGTGGTCATGTTCGGCGCCACGACCGGGCGCGACGGCATCGGCGGCGCCAGCGTCCTGGCCAGCCAGGAGCTCGGCGAGGACGACGCCGACAAGCGGCCGAGCGTTCAGGTCGGCGACCCCTTCACCGGCAAGAAGCTGATCGAGGTCTCGGTCGAGCTGATCGAGTCGAACCTGGTCGAGAGCCTGCAGGACTGCGGCGCGGCCGGGTTGGCCTCGGCGCTGTCCGAGATGGCCGCCTCCTTCGGACTCGACATCCACCTCGACCGCGTTCCCCTGCGCCAAGACGACCTCGAGCCCTGGGAGATCATGATCTCCGAGAGCCAGGAGCGAATGGTCGCCGCCGTCACGCCCTCGCTCGTTCCGGCCGTGAAGGAGGTCTGCGCCCGCTGGGAGCTGCCCTGCACCGAGATCGGCAAGGTCACCGATAGCGGCGTGCTGCGCTGCTTCTGGAACGGCGAGGTGATCGGTGACATTCCGGCCCGCTTCCTGACCGAGGAGGCGCCCCGCTACCAGCTCGAGCTCGCGCCGCGGCCGAAGCAGGATCCGCCCCCCACTCCGGTCGCCCCGCCTTTCCGCCAGGCGCTGCTCGAGCTGCTCGCCTCCGACAACATCCGCGACCGGTCCTGGGTCTTCGAGCGCTACGACCACATCGTCGGCTCGCGCACCGTGCGCCGGCCCGGGCTCGACGCCGGCGTGCTCAGATTGCGACCGTCGCTGCGCGGACTGGCGCTCTCGCTCGACGGCAACGGCCGCATCGCCTGGCTCGACCCGCGCACCGGCGGCGCCCACGCCGTGCTCGAGGCGGCGCGCAACGTGGCCTGCTCGGGCGGCGAGCCGCTGGCGATCACCAACTGCCTCAACTTCGGCAACCCCGAGAAGCCCGAGATGGCCTGGGAGCTCTCCGAGGCGATCGAGGGCATGGCCCAGGCCTGCGAGGCGCTGGGAATACCGGTCGTCTCGGGCAACGTATCGCTCTACAACGAGACCGACGGGCAGCCCATCTATCCGACTCCGGTCGTCGGCTGTGTCGGACTCGTTCCCGACGTGCGCAGCATCGGCAACGCCTGGCGCGAAGGCGATGTCGTCCTGCTCGCCGGCGAGCCCGAGCTCTCGATCGCCGGCTCGGAGTACCAGGCGCTCTACGACAAGGTCTCCGGCGCCCCGGCCGAGCTCGACCTCCAGGCCGAAGCGGCGCTCGTACGATTCCTCGCGAAGAACAACCGCTCCTTCTCGCTCGCCCACGACGTCAGCGAGGGCGGGCTCGCCGTCTGCCTGGCCGAGTGCGCGATCTTCAGCGGCATCGGCGCCCATTTGAATCTACCTGCCGATCCCGTTCAGCTATTCGGCGAGTGCGGCGGCCTGGCTGTCGTCGCCTGTGCGCCCGAGCAGGTGAGCCAGCTCGAAGCGAGTGGAGTGCCGCTGCGCGAGATCGGCAGCGCCGGCGGCGACTCGCTGAACGGGCAGCCGCTCGCTGACCTGACCCGCGCCTGGCAAGCTAAAGGCACGACTGCGAAGGACAACTGAATGTGCGGCATCTTCGGTATCAGGGCGCCAGAGCGCGATAACGCGCGCTTGACCTATTTCGGTCTGCACGCGCTGCAGCACCGCGGGCAGGAGTCGGCGGGAATCGCCGTCTGCGACGAAGGCCGCCTCTACGGGCTGAGAGACATGGGGCTGGTGACACAGGTCTTCAACGAGCAGAGCCTGCGCGGACTGCACGGACAGCTGGCGATCGGTCACTGCCGCTACTCGACCACCGGCGGCAGTCACTGGGAGAACTCGCAGCCGCTGATCCTGCGCGGCCGCGCCCGCACCGTCGCGCTGGCTCACAACGGCAACCTCACCAACGTCGAGGAGCTGCGCGCCGAGTTGGCCCGACAACGCGTACGTCTGAGCACGAGCTCCGACAGCGAGATCGTCGCGGCGATGATCGCCAACGACGAGCGCCCGCTCGAGCAGGCGATCGCGGATGCGATGAGCCGGCTGGTCGGCGCCTACTCGATCGTGGCGCTTGCCGACGGCAAGCTGGTCGCCTTCCGCGACCCGCACGGTATCCGCCCGCTTTGTTTCGGCCGGCTCGACGACGACTGGGTCGTGGCCTCGGAAAGCTGCGCGCTCGACCTTATCGGCGCCGAGCTGGAACGCGAGATCAAGCCGGGCGAGCTGGTGGTCATCGACGACGACGGCTGCCACCAGATCCAGGCGGTCGAGCCCGCGAAGAACACGGCGCTCTGCATCTTCGAGCTCTTCTACCTGGCCCGGCCCGACAGCCGCCTGCTCGACGTCGAAGTTCACGGCGCGCGGGTGCGGATGGGCGAGATCCTGGCCGCCGAGGCACCGGCCGAAGCCGAGCTGGTGATGCCCATCCCCGACTCCGGCACGCCGGCCGCGATCGGCTTCTCGCGCGCCAGCGGCATCCCGTTCAGCGAGGGACTGATCAAGAACCGCTACGTCGGCCGCACCTTCATCGAGCCCGATCAGAGGCTGCGCGACCAGGGCGTGAGGCTGAAGTTCAACCCGCTCGACGAGGTCGCCGGCAAGCGAGTGGTAGTCGTCGACGACTCGATCGTGCGCGGCTCGACCACGCGCAAGATCGTGTCCATGCTGTTCGAGGCCGGCGCCGTCGAGGTGCACGTACGCATCTCCTCGCCGCCGGTGGTCTCCCCCTGCTTCTACGGAATCGACTTCGGCGACGCCGATCAACTGATCGCGGGCAAGAAATCGGTCGAGGAAGTGCGGAGCCACATCGGCGCCACCTCGCTGGCGCACCTCTCGCTCGAGGGCTTACAGGCGGCCTCGCAACGGCCCGCGACCAACTTCTGCCGCGCCTGTCTCGACGGCAACTACCCGACACCGATCCCCGAGGGCGGCAAGCTGATCAAGCTGCGCCTCGAGAAAACCGCCGAAAGTCCGCCCGCTGCGCGGGCATGACGACTTTCGGCGGCGAAAAACTTCCGGGGGATGGCGTCAAGTAAGCCGCGCCCGCCATGTCGGTCGCGGCGGTCTGGATCGAAAAGGGCCCCGCGTAGCGCCGAGCTCGAGGCCCGGCGCTACGAAGACGAGAGCGGCGCTCTTACTCGCTTGACGTTGTGCGCCTTGGCGATGCCGCGGCTGAGAATGTAGGCGACGGTCGTGGCGATGAAGAACGTGAACCAGCTGGTGACGTCCAGCCTGTCCGCAATTCCGACCACGATCCAGGCTACGACGAGCGCGACAACGTAGACGACGAACTCCATGTTCGGTTTGTTCAGCTTCGTCAGGTCGAGGGTGACCTGCTTTTTTTCTTCCATCGCCGGTGGCTCCTTCCAGATCGAATGACGAACGCTCGCATGCTCTCGTGTTCGCGGGACGAAAGCAAACGGGCACCGTCTCGCTAGCAGGAGTGCTCGCGCTCGCTGCCCCGATGGTGCGAGCAGGTCTGGTCGAGCTCGATCGGCTGCAGCTCTCCCGCGCTCAGCGCGGCGACCGCTTCGGCAACGGTCTTACGTTGCCTGTCGAAGTAGACGTCGATTCCGGCCTCGTTGAGGATCGTGAGCGGCCGGGCGCCGATTCCGCCGGCGACCAGCGTGTTCACGCCGGCCGTGGCCAGAAGCTGCGCAGCGCCACGGCACCCGCTTTCTTCGTGAGAGCCGTTCGTCACGACCTGAACGCGCTCGATCTCGCCGCCTGCCAACTCGACCAGGGTGAAGTTCGGGCTCTTGCCGAAATGGCTCGAGCGCCTGGCCTCGAGACCGCCCGCTCCGACCGACGGCACCGCAACGACAAGTCCACCTCGATCTGACGCGGACGTATCTCGATTCTCCATCTCAGATCTCCTTTGTGTTGTCGATCTCACACCAGCCACTCAGTTTGCCTGCCGCCGGCTAGGCGGAGTGCGCATGACGCGCCCTGCGTAACGAACGCGTATCGATCCTGAGCAACTTGTAGAGCGGACAGAAACCGACCGCGGAAGTGAGCAACATCACGCCCGCCAGCACGAGCAAAACGATCCCGGCCACGCTTCCGGCCCCGACCAGGACGGCGATCACGATTGCCAGCGGCGCAACGACGAACGCTCTCGTGATTCGATCGATCGATCCCATATTGATTCTCATCATCGACCTCCTCCTTGCCCCTCCCCGGTTCCCTCGAGCAGGGCATCGAGCTCGAACAGCTGACGCCGCAGCGATCCGCACACCTGATCGCAAAGCGAGAACACTCCACGATCGACGATCCGGTAATAGGTGCGATTGCCGTCCTTGCGCTTACCGACGATGCCGGAGTCGAGCAGGACGTGGAGATGCTTGGAGACGTTCTGCTGCGAGGCGCCGGTGCTGTCGACCAGCTCGTTCACGCACGCCTCGCCGTCTCGAAGGCTGTCCAGCAGCTTGATCCGCATCGGCTCGCCAATGGCTCGAAGTCGGTAGACGATCAGCTCTACGAGGTCGTCGGGAATGGGATGGGGAAGGGACATGTTATTGGGAATATATAGTACTACTGTTTAGTTGTATAGTATACTGTCATAACACCTTCGAGCAAACCTGAGGAGAAACCAATGGATGTAACGAGCGAGACCTTCGAGCGAGACGTGATCGAGCGCTCGCGCGAACTGCCCGTGGTGGTCGACTTCTGGGCCTCTTGGTGCGCCCCCTGCATGATGCTCGGGCCCGTGCTCGAGCAGGAGATCGAGGCGCGCGCAGGCACGATCGAGTTGGCCAAGATCGACGTGGACGAGAACCAAGACATCGCCTCGGTGTTCGGGATCCGCGGAATCCCGGCCGTAAAGGCCTTCAAGAACGGCAACGTCGTGGCCGAGTTCGTCGGCGCTCAGCCGGCCGCCGCGGTAGCGCGCTTCCTCGATCAACTCGGAGGCCCCTCGGCAACCGAGCAGGTGCTGGAGGAGCTGAAGAGCTCGGGCGAAGCGCCCGAGGTGGCCGCCGCGCTCGAGGCCGGCGATCACGAGCAAGCACTCGAGCTACTGCTCGAACAGGTTCGTGGCGGCGACGATTCCGCCCGGCAGAGGCTGGGTCGCTACATGATCGCGCTGTTCGGCGATCTCGGCGTCGACAATCCGCTTGCTCTCCAGTACCGCCGCCAACTGGCGAGCGCGCTTTACTAACTCGACCCGGACTTGACGAAAAGGGAGAGCGAAATGCGTGTCAAGGAGTTCAGCTTTCCGGTGACGGTGGAGTGGCTCGGTGAGACTCGAGTCGCAACCCGGATCGACGGAAAGACGGAGATAGAGACCTCCTCGCCGCCCGAGTTCCGGGGTAAGGACGCCACGATCTGGAGCCCCGAGGACTTCTTTGTCGGCTCCGTCGCCTCGTGCCTCGCGATCACGCTCGCGGGCATCGCCGAGCGCCGCGACTTACCGCTGCACGGTCTCGAAGTGGCCGGCGACGGGGTGGTCGGCAGGCGCGAGGACGGTGCCCTCGGTTTTACGCGCATGAGCTTCCGCGTCTCGATCAAGACCGACCCGGGCTACGAAGAGCTGGCGCGCGAAGTTTCCCGGAAGGCCGAGAAGGGCTGCCTGGTCGCCGTCTCGCTCGCCCTCCCGATCGAGCTGGAGGTAAACGTCGAGACGACGCCGGCCTAGCCTCGCCTGTGCGTGCTGCTAGACGAGCGTGATGCCGCGCAGCTCGACCTTCAGACCGCTCTCGTCCTGGCGGGCGTGAATCCAGAACGTCAGGTCGCTCGGCCCTTCTTCTCGCGTCCAGAGCGGCGCCTCGATCGTCCAGCTTTCTTCGCCTTCGGCAGTTGCGCTGGTCAAGAGCAGGGCGATATCGGGCGGAATCATCGGCGAGGCGCCGTGCTCGAGGATCTCCCGCTCGACCCGGGCCGCCGTTTCGGGTGCGAGCACCCCTTCGTCGATCAAGGCCGGCAGCTCGCGCCGCGCAACCCTCGTCAGGAGCTCTTGCACCGGTTCGTGCAGTCGCTCGGGGAGCCAGTCTCCGCGCCCCGGTGCCGCCTGGGCAAACGTCACCTTTCGCGGTAGCTCGCTCTCGATCTTGACCGAGAGGCGCTCACCCTCGTGCTCGTTCAGGTAGCGCAGGGCTCGAGCCGCGGCGACTCGATGCGTCGATGCCTGCCCGAGCGGAGGATCGGCAAAGGTGAGCCTGAGCTGGTGCCTCAACTCCGCGGCCCCGGCAACCGAGATCCAGCCGCTACCGCTCCAGCGCGCCTCTATATCGCCGTAGTCGAGCCCCAATCGCTGATCTAGATAACGGGCCTGGGCGAGCACGTCGGCGCGGCGCAGGAAGAGGAATCCGTCATCTCGCGTGGGGCCGAAGGCGAAGGAGAGCGCCGTCTTCGTTCCCTCCTCCGCACATTCCAGGGTGAGCGCGACCCAGGTTCCGGGGAAAGGCTCACGCCCGGCCAGACAGCGCAACGCGATCGCCTCGGGGATCTGCATCGTCTGCGTTTGTACCAGCTTCGGGGCGGTCGCGGAAGCGCCCGAGCAAACAGCGGCCCCGGTTAATACACTGCCGGGGTGGCTGGAATGAGTTACGAGGCGGCCGGAGTTTCGCTGGCCAAGGCCGAAGAGATCGTCGAGCGCCTACGTACCGCCGTCGCATCGACTCAGACACGCGGCGCGAGCGGATCGTTCGGCGCCTTCGCCGGCCTCTACGCGCTCGACGAGAAGCGTCTTCTCGCCGCTTCGACCGACGGTGTCGGGACGAAGCTGATGCTGCAGCGCGCGACAGGTCGTCTGCGTTGGGGCGGAATGGACGCGGCAGCCCACTGCATCAACGACGTCCTTACCTGCGGCGCCGAGCCGCTCTTCTTCCTCGACTACATCGCCGCCGGCAAGATCGAGCTGGGGCTGGTGACCGAGTTGGTGGAAGGCGCGGCCGAGATCTGCCGCGACAACCGCTGCGTCCTCTTGGGCGGCGAGACGGCCGAGCTTCCCGGCATCTACGCCGAGGGGGAGTTCGACTTCGCGGGCACCTGCGTCGGCCTGGTCGAGCGCGAGCGCCTGATCGACGGGCCTACGAGCTGCAAGCCCGGCGACGTCGTGCTCGGGCTCTGCTCCTCCGGACTGCACGCGAACGGCTTCACGCTCGTGCGCAGCCTGATCGGGACGGATGAGTACGACCCCGATCTGCTCTTGCCCCCGACCCTCTGCTATCTGGAGGAGGTGCGCAGACTGCGTGAGCGGGCCGACATCCATGCGCTGGCCCACGTTACCGGCGGCGGCATTCCCGGCAACCTCGCCCGCATACTTCCGCCCGGCGTCGGAGCTCGCATCGAGACCGGCTCCTGGCAGCGCGGAGCGGTTTACGACTGGATCAACGAGAAGGGCGTGAGCGAAGAGGAGCAGCGGCGCGTCTTCAACCTCGGCATCGGTTATTGCGTCGTCGTTCCGGAAACCGACGTGGGCCCGGACGATCTCGTGATCGGACAGCTCGTACAGGGCATCGAGGGGGTGCAGTTCACTTGATCGGAGTCCTCGTCTCGGGCTCGGGGACGAACCTGCAAGCGCTGATCGACAACGGCTTGCCGATCGCCTGTGTCGGCTCGAACAAGCCGGGGGTCATGGGGTTGGAGCGCGCCGCGAAGGCGGGTATCGAGACCGCCGTCTTCGAGCAAGAGAACTACCCCGACCGCGCCGCTCGTGACACGGCTCTGGCCGACTGTCTGCATGGCCACGGCGTCGAGTGGGTCGTGCTGGCCGGCTATATGCACGTGCTGACTACCTGCTTTCTTGAGCCGCTTCCCAAGGCGCGTAATCAATCTGCACCCGGCGCTTCTTCCATCCTTCCCGGGCGCTCACGCCATCGACGAGGCGCTCGCCTATGGAGTCCGCTGGACAGGTGTAACCGTCCACTTCGTCGACGAGGGGGTCGATACCGGACCGGTCATCCTGCAGGAGCCCGTCGAGGTTCGAGACGACGACGATATCGAGAGTTTGGCCGCACGTATCCACGCCGTCGAGCACCGTCTTTTGCCCCAAGCCGCCCGACTCTGTCTTGACGGACGAGTACGGTTGCGGGAGAGTTCCCGTCGAGTGGTGATCACATGAACAAGCGAGCGCTCATCTCCGTCTACGACAAGAACGGGCTCGAAGAGTTCGCGAAGGGCCTCGTCGAGCTCGGCTGGGAGCTGATCGCGGGCGGCGACACGACCGAGGCGCTCACCTCCTTCGGCCTCAAGGCCACGAACGTCGATGAGATGACCAAGTCGTCCGAGATGCTGAGCAGCCGGTTCAACACGGTGCACCCGGCCGTTCACGCAGCCATCCTCGCCCGCCCCGATCGCGAAGACGACGTCGCGGCGCTGAGCGAGAACGCGATCGAGCCGTTCGACCTCGTCTGCGTCAACTTCTACCCCTTCGCCAAGGTCGTCGCCCGCTACGGCGTGCGCGAGGAGGACGCGATCGAGATGATCGACATCGGCGGGCCGACGCTGGCCCGCGCCGCGGCCAAGAACTACCCAAACGTCGGGGTCGTCTCGAGGCCCGACCAGTACGGCCTCGTGCTGGACGAGCTGCGCCAGTCGGGCGAGCTCGCCGAGGCGACCCGCCGGCAGCTCGCCGGGGACGCATTCGCCGCGACCGCCGCCTACGAATCGGCGATCGCGGCCTGGTTCGCCGATCGCGAGGCCTTCCCCGAGACGATGACCACCACTTTGATCAAGGTGCTCGACCTGCCCTACGGCGAGAACCCGCACCAGCGTGGCGCCCTCTACGCCGAGGCCTACGGCCGCCGCCACCTGCTCTCGCGCGTCGAGCAGCTGCACGGGCGCGAGCTGACGTTCAACAACCTCAACGACCTTTCGACGGCGCGGCTGATCATCGACGAATTCACTCTGCCGGCTTGCGTGATCGTCAAGCAGGCCAATCCGTGCGGAGTCGCCATCGGGGCCTCGCCCGAGGAGGCCTTTATCAGAGCGCTCTCGGCCGACCCGTCCTCGGCTTACGGAAGCGCGGTCATTCTCAACCGGCCGATCTCTGCCGAGCTCGGCAAGTTGCTCTCCGAGCAGTTCATCGAGGTGCTGTTCGCGCCGGCCTACGCGCAAAAAGCCATCGACGCGCTGCGCGAGCTCGAGACCCGCGTGTTGACGCACTATGAGCGCCGCCGCGGCGACCCCAGCGAGAAGGACTACAAGCGCGTCCTCGGCGGCCTGTTGGCACAGGATCGAGACTGGGGCCTCGAGGATCGCTCCGGCATGGAGGTCGTATGCGGCGAGATCTCCGAGGAGGTCTGGAGCGACCTGCTCTTTGCCTGGAAGGTCGTCAAGCACGTCACGTCCAACGGCATCGTGATCGCGAAGGGCCTGCAGACGACCGGCATCTGCGGTGGTCAGCCGAGCCGGCTCGAGGCGACGAAGGTGGCGATCGAGCGAGCGAGCGAGAACGGTCACGGCTTGAGCGAGGCCTCGCTGGCCTCGGACGCCCTCTTCCCCTCGGTGGATATACCCAAGCTGGCGCTCGAGGCCGGGATCAAGTACATCATCCAGCCGGGCGGATCGAAGGCCGACCGTGAGGCGATCGAGGCCGTGAACGAGGTTGGCGGCGCCTTGGTCTTCACTCACCGGCGCCACCTCAAGCACTGATTTCAGGGCGCCGAAAGCCGGGCCGCCTTGGTTACTATCTAGACGGCGCCAGGAGGGAGGATCCCGTATCGGGCTTCGTCGTCAAAACGGTCGCAAGGCCGCGGCGAAGCCGGCCCCGCGCGGGTCGAGGGAGAGACCTCCCGATACCGGTAATTAATACAACTGGAGGTCACCACGGAATGATCGGATTCACGACACGCCTCAGAACCTGGCTCCTGATCGCGGCCCTGTCGGCACTGCTCGTCGCGATCGGCTTCCTGCTCGGCGGGAGCTACATCTACCTCTTCCTCGGCCTGGCCGTGGTCATGAATTTCTTCGGCTACTTCTTCTCCGACAAGGTCGCGCTCGCATCGAGCCGAGCCCAACCGATCGAGGAGTCGCAGGCCCCCGAGCTCTACGCGGATATCCGTGAGCTGACGAAGCGCGCCGGGCTACCGATGCCGCGCATCTACATGACCCCGTCGGAACAGCCGAACGCCTTCGCCACGGGACGCAACCCGAAGCACTCGGCGGTCGCCGTCACCCAAGGACTCGTGCAGCTGATGCCGCGCGAACAGGTCAAGGGCGTGCTCGCCCACGAGTTGTCGCACGTGAAGAACCACGACATCCTCGTTTCCTCGATCGCGGCGATGATCGGCACGGTCATCACCTGGGTCAGCTACATGTTCCTGTTCTTCGGCGGCGACAACGAGAACAGCTCTCCGTTCGGCGCACTCGGGGGGATCGCGGCGCTGATCGTCGGCCCACTCGCTGCGACTCTGCTGCAACTCGGAATCTCGCGCCAGCGGGAGTACCTGGCCGACGCGAGCGGCGCCAAGCTGCTCGGGCAGGCAGCTCCGCTCGCAGACGCGCTCGAGTCGCTCGAGCGGGCCAGCCAGCGCAATCCCGATGCAGGTGAACCCGGCAACCGAGTCGCTGTACATCATGAACCCGCTGACCACCCGGGGCATGTCGAAGCTCTTCTCGACCCACCCGCCGATCGAGGAGCGTGTTCGACGCCTGCGCGCGATGGACGCGGCAGGTATCGCCTAGAAATCTCACGCGAAACAGTTTCTGGCGACAGTTTCGCGCGCGGTGTCCGTCCCAGCTCGTTGCGCCCGAACCACCGCCACGCTCCCCATATCGGGGGATGCGCAGTACCCCGATTCCAAACATGATCGGTCTCGTGACCGCTCTTCTCCGGCGGTGTTACCCCTACTGCGGCGTTTTCATCGGCGCTCTCGCAACCCTGCTCGCGCTTCTCTCGCCGGGGGGCGACGCGAGCGTCATCGTCGCAGCTTTTGCCTGCTCATCGGTGATTATGTCTGACGGTTCGCAGCGATTTGACAACGGCGGGAGCGGCCTGGTACCTACTCGCCGCGGGAACGCTCTTGGTAGCACTCGGCGCCGCCGCCAACGAGCCGGCGGAGAAGTTTGGCGCCGGTGACATCGTCTTCTCGGCCGGACTCTTGACGCTGGCCGGAGGAATCGGTCTACTCGTTGCAGCTCGCGCGGGCGGCGGCGACTGGGGCAGCGTGATCGACACCGCCGCGATCAGCGCAGCGGCCGCCCTGCTGATCTGGGTTACGTTGCTGGCCCCGCATCTCGTCGGGCAATCGAAGCCCGGCGGAAGCGAGCTGGCCGCTGTCCTCTACTGCCTCGGCCTGCTGGCGCTATTCGCGCTCACTACTCGACTGATGCTCGGATTGCGCGCCTGGACTGTCTCGGCAGCTCTGCTCTGCCTCGCGGTGGGGTTCCTGATCGCTCTGGCCGTCACCGCAACCGCCGCCAGGCTCGGTGAGGTCTCGAACGCGGCCTGGGCGATATGGCTGGAGCAAGTGATCGCCTTCGCGCTGCTGGCCACCTGCGCAGTCCATCCGAGCAGGAGTAAGCTCGGCGGCGGCGCATCCGAACATAAGCAAGAGCTGACGCCTGCTCGGTTGGCCTTGCTGGCGACAGCGGCCGTGACGGCCCCGGTGGTTCTTTTCGTGCAGAACGCCCGCGGCGCCGAACAGCTCGACATCCTCGCCACCGTCGTCTGCTCGATTGCCGTCGTCGCTCTGGTAATCGCGCGGCTGGCGGGGCTTGTCCTTCGCCAGCAAAGCGCGACCAGAAGAGAGCTCGTGCTGCGGCGCGCCATGCGCAGTCTCGCCTCGGCCGACGAGCACGATCGCGTCTGCCGCGCAATCGTCGAAGCCGCTACCGCGATCGCGGGCGAGCACGGACGTGTCAGGGCTAGTCTCCTGCTCGGCTCAGGGCGAAGCACGCTCGAGTTCGCTACCGACGGCGACGTGATCACCGGTCGAAGCCGCGAGTCTTCAACGCCGCTGACGCTTCAGGGTGAGCGCGTCGGCGAGCTCGTCATGGAGAGCTCGAAACCGCTGACCGACGAGATTCAATCGGCGCTCAAGAGCCTCGCATCGCAGGCCGTGCTTGCGCTCGAGAGTCTGCAGCGAACCAAGGATCTGCTGGAAGAAAGGCACAAGCTGGAGACAGAGCTCGAGCGCCGCGCCCACCTCGACGCGCTGACCGCGCTTCCGAACCGCTCTTACTTCCTCGAGCGTACGGAGGCGGCCCTGGACAAGATCCGCCGCAGCAACGAGCCGGTCTCGGTGATGATCGTCAACCTCGACGATTTCAAGACGGTCAACGACACGCTCGGGCACATTGCCGGAGACGAGCTCCTGCGTTTGGTTTCCGATCGCCTGATCGCCTGCATCCGTACCGACGACACCTGCGCCCGTTTGAGCGGCGACGAGTGGGCCGTGCTGATCGAGGAGAGCCCGTCGGAGTCGCCGGCGGCGGTCGCCGAGCGAATCATGACGAGCCTGGAGCGCTCTTTCCTTCTGCTCGGGCGGCACGAGGTATTCGCACACGCCAGTATCGGGAGCGCCACCGTCGCACCCGACGAAGAGGCCGAAGCCAACGACGCGGCCGAGCTGCTACGTAACGCCGAGGTGGCGATGTTCCACGCCAAGCGCCATGGTCGCACCGGCTTCGAGGTCTTCGAGCCGGCGATGCGGGCGGCAGTCGCCGAGCGTCTGGCACTCAAGGCAGAGCTCGAGCACGCCGTCGTCGCCAGCGAGTTCGTCATCCACTACCAGCCGATCGTACTGCTCGACAGCGGCGAAATCTGCGGACTGGAAGCGCTGACGCGTTGGAACCATCCCGAGCGCGGCCTGATCCCGCCCTTCCACTTCATACCGCTGGCCGAGGAAACCGGATTGATCGTCCCGCTTGGCCGCTTCATCCTGAACGAGGCGCTCCGCCAGGGACGCGAGTGGCAAGAGCAGACGGGGCAGATGGATCTCGTGATGTCGATAAATCTCTCGGCGCGACAGCTCGACCACTCGACGCTCGTCGATGATGTCGCTCAGGCGATCGAGCAGACGGGAATCGACCCCCAGACCGTGATTCTCGAGATCACCGAGACGGCGCTGATGGAAGATGTCGAAGCTGCGATCGGACGCCTGAACGAGCTGAAGACGCTCGGGATTCAGGTGGCGATCGACGACTTCGGCACCGGCTACTCCTCCCTGCAGTACTTGCGCCAGTTCCCGGCCGACATCATCAAGATCGCCAAGCCATTCGTCGACGGCGTGGTGGCGGCGGGCTCGGACGAGTACCGAATCGCCGACGCGATCGTGCGACTCGGTGAGACATTCGGTCTGCGGGCTCTGGCAGAGGGCATCGAGTTGCCCGAGCAGCGCGCGATGCTACGCGACCTGCGCTGCGAGCTGGGCCAGGGTTACCTCTTCTCGCGGCCTCTCGCGCCGCCCGATATCGAAGCGCTCTTGCTCGCGCCCGGCACCACGGCGTTCGCCTCGCTCTAGGGCTTTTCCCGATCGGAGTGCGGGCCGGCGGGTTTGGCCCTCAGGCGGCACTCCGGCCGTTGCGCGGGCGCTATCGGCGAACGCCCACGTACTCGAAGCTGAGCGGCTTCACGATGCCACGATCGATCACCCAGCGCTCGAGCACCAGGCTCGGATCGCCCTCCAGGTACTGATAAAGGGCCGGCTGCCACTGGAACAACCGCTCCTCGAAGCGCTGGTGTAACTCGTACCGAAGCTCGGCATGGGTCAGCACGCCGGTAAAGGCCTCCTGAAACCACCAGTACTTGAAGGCCTCGATCGTCTGGTGTGCGTCGGGGCCTCCGGCCGTCGCCAGCGCTCGCCGCTGCATGTAGAACCAATCGGCGGTCGAGTCGTCCAGCATGTCCCAGGCCAAGCCACCGACGACCAGTACGGCGGGCGGCAGCGCCAGGCGAAAGACCTCGTCGATCGCCGCCAGGGGATCGAAGCCGAGCCTGAGCGCGTCCTCGATAACGGCGGCGTGGTAGGGGGGCTGTCGGCGACGGTGTAGCCGGCGGAATAAGCGACTCCGACCATGTCCTGTCCACCCCACACGCGTATGCGCGCAGGTGGGGCCGGCAGTCGGGAAATTGCGAACTCGGAGAAGCTGATAGCTCCATTCTGGACGTTCGCTCAGACCGCAGGCGGTCGAGGGCGACCAGGAGCATGAGCAACGGCTAGCATCGGGGCACATGTGCGAGCTCCTCGATCTCCGCTTTCTCGGCGAAGAGCAGCTGTTTTGCACCTATTTTCTCGATCTCGACGACGGGCCGGCACTGGTCGACCCCGGGCCGCAAACGACTCTCTCGGCGCTCGAGTCCAGGCTTGCCGAGCTCGGCGTCACGCTCGCGGAGCTCCGCCACCTGCTCATCACCCACATTCACTTCGACCACGCCGGCGCCTGTGGAGCGCTCGTCGCGGCCAACCCGCGCCTGCGTGTGCACGTCTCCGCGCGCGGCGCACCCCATCTCGCCCAGCCGGAGCGGCTCGAGCGGAGCGCAAGACGGCTTTACGGCGAGATGTTCGACGTGCTCTGGGGAACGGTCGCGCCCGTTCCGACCGAGAACATCGACGTGGTCGCTGACGACGTAGTGGGGCTGGAGTGCTTCGCGACGCCCGGCCACGCCGTCCATCACGTCTGCTACCTGAGCAACGAAGGGACGCTGTTTGCCGGCGACACGCTCGGAGTTCGCTGGCCGCCGAGCCAGTACGTTCTTCCGGCGACGCCGCCTCCCGACGTCGATCTCGAGGCCTGGCATGCCAGCCTGGACGAGATCGAGCGGCGCGCGCCCGCTGCGCTGGCGTTACCTCACTTCGGGTTCGTCGCGGAGCCCGAGGAGCACCTCCGCGTCTTCCGCCGCCGGCTGATGTTGTGGGCCGAGATCGTGCGCCGCGGAGCGAGCGCACGAGAGTTCGTCGACGAGGTCAGCCAAGATATAGACGCGGAAACGGCCAAGTTCCCGGAGCTCACCGATCTGCTCAGGCACACCTACCTCGGGCTCAAGCGTTACTGGGACTCGGTCGCTGCTAGCGACTGAGAACTCGAATCAGAAAGAAGCACTCCGCCGCGTGGCCGCGCTCGGCGGCGCGCATGCGCCCGCCTCGGCCTCGCCCGTAGTGCCGCTTACGTACGCTTCGCTCTCTTCGCGCTACCTGTGCCTGCGATCGCCTTCTCGTACGCAGCGACGTAGTCGGCCACCATCCGCTCAGGCGCGAAGTTCTCCTCGACGTAGTGCCTGCAGACCATGGGGTCGATCGCGTCGGCCTCTTCGATCGCGTCGATCATCCCTTTGTAGTCGTCGACGATGATGCCCCCGGAGCCCTCCGTGACGACCTCGGGCACGGCTCCGTGGCGCGTGGCTATCACCGGTGTCCCACAGGCCATCGACTCGATCGGCACGAGTCCGAACGGCTCCTCCCAATCGATCGGGAAGAGGGTCACGCGCGCATTCTGCAGTAGCTCGACCTTCTCGCCGTGGTTGACCTCGCCCAGGTACTCGATCTGCTCGTCGAGGTGCGGATAGACCAGCTCGCGAAAGTACTCCTTCTCCTCGGGATCCTGCATCTTGCCCGCGATCCTGAGCGGCAGACCGGTCGCCTTCGCGACCGCGATCGCACGGTGCGCGCCCTTGTCGTGGTTCATCCGGCCCAGGAAGAAGAGGTAGTCGCCCTTGTGCGGGTTGCATGGATAGACCGAGAGATCGAGCGCGTTGGGGCAGTTGGCGATCCAGGGCAGGTCGGGCTTGGGCTTGCGCTGATTCATCGAGATCGAGATCAGACCGACCTGCGGCGCGACGCGGGCGATCTGCTCGTAGACCTTGGGCGCGATCGGGCCGTCGAGCGGGCCGTGCAGGGTGTGGACGACCGTCGTCTCGACCAGGCCACCGAAGGCGGCGGCCGGCAGGCCCGAATGGTCGTTGATGACGTCGAACTCCTCCGCGCGCTCGAAGCAGGCGAGCGCGTGGTGCATTTCGGGAATCGAGCGTCCGATCTGCGCGCTAGGCGCCTGGTCGTAGACGGAGACCAGCTTCCCCTTGGTGTGAGAGTCGCCGGAGGCGAAAAGCGTCACTTCATGACCGGCCGCGACAAGCGAATCGGCCAGGAGCGAAACGACCCACTCGATCCCACCGTATCCATCCGGAGGGACGCGGAACCAGACGGGAGAGATGAGAGCGATGCGCAGTGACATTTCAGAGCTCCTCTACTGTCGTGTGGCCGTCTTCTGGATGTATATCCCAAAGACGACCGAATGCGTCTGCGCCTGGCCGACCGGAAAGCGGCTAGTGAGGCTCGACCGGCTTCTTGCGCGCGGACGCGGGGCCGAGTCCGAGCGGGTGACCGGCTTCCTGCACGTGATCGACCTGGAGCGTCGTGTGGTCGATATCGAAGCGCTCGCGTAGCGCCTCGGCCAGGCGAGCTCGCGCAACGTGACAGTCGGACTCGCGCTTGACAAGAACATGCGCCGACAGCGACGGGAATCCGCTCGTCACCGTCCAGATGTGTAGATCGTGCACCTCGACGACCTCGGCGTCGGAAGCCAGCATCTGCCCGACGGCGTCGAAGTCGATGTGCCCCGGGGCGCCTTCGAGCACGATGCGCAACGAATCCCTTATCAGCGAGTAGGCCGAGATGAAGCAGAGCAGTGCGACGCCCAGGCTGGCGATGGGATCGAGGCGATTCCAGCCGGTCAGAAGAATGAGGCCGCCCGCGAGCGCCGTGCCGGCGAACCCGGCGAGGTCGGTCGTCACGTGGAGGAAAGCGCCACGCACGTTGATGCTCTCCAACTGTCCGCGTGAGAGCGCGACCGCGGCGGCGATATTCGCTGCGGCTCCGATCAGGGCCACTATCAGGACGATCCCTCCGCGCACCTCGGGCGGCGAGATCAAGCGACGCACCGCCGAGTAGGTGATCCAGGCGCCGACGAGCAGTAGCGTGACTCCGTTTATTTGAGCAGAGAGCACCTCGACACGGCCGAGCCCATAGGTCCAGCGTCCGCTTGCCGGCCGTCCGGCGATACCGACGGCCGCGATCGCAAGAGCGAGCGCGAAAATATCGGTGAGCATGTGACCGGCGTCGGCGAGTAGCGCAAGCGAGCTGGCTACGATCCCGAAAGCGATCTCGATCGCCATCACTCCCGCGAGAAGCGCCAGGGCGACGAAGAGCGCGCGGCGATCGTCGCTGCGCCGGTCGGCGCCGCTCCTGAGGTGTTGATGGTGTGTTCCCTGCATCGTCGTCCGCCGGTTCAACGAGGTTAGCCGAGGGAATCAGTTGCTCCTCGCTTCCGCGGAGCGGTGGATTCCTCGAATCCATCTTGCCGATGAGAGATAGTTACAGCACCGATACCGCCGCGCTCGAGAGAAGGGCGCCCAAAAAGCAGGAGGAACGAATGGAGAAACGCGGGTTGGGAATCATCGGCCTGCTGGCGATAGGCGGGGCGCTTGTTCTCGGCGGCTGCGGCGGCGGTAGCGGCGGCGGCGGTGAGCGTTTGAGCAAGGAGCAGTTCGCTGCGAAGGCGAACGCACTCTGCGTCACTTTCGACAAGGCAAACAAGGAAGCTGGGACTCCGGCGACCCTGGCCGAGACAATTTCCTATTTTGAGAAGCTGATACCGGTTTACGAGAAGCGCGTCGCCGAGCTCGACAAGCTCAAGCCCCCGGCCGACGAGGAGGCGACGGTGAACCGCATTGTCGTGCTCGAGAAGAAGGAGGTCGGCCTGGCAAACCAGCTGCTCGCCGCGCTCAAGAAGAACGACCTAGAAGCGGCGAACGAGCTGATCAAGAGCGGAAACGCCAACAGCGAAGAGGCCAAGGGCTTTTACAAGAAGGTCAGCATCGCGGAGTGCGCCAAGTAGCGAGAGGAGATCTTCAGACGGGCCTTCGGGCGAGACTTCGCCCCGAGCGGTGAAGCCTCGCTCGCTGGGCGATACCGCCGCTTTCACTCCACAACTAGACTCGCACCGTGCTCGCGCTCGAGATCATCTTCTGGATTTCGCTGGCGTTGATCGTCTGGACGCACCTCGGCTATCCACTCGTAATGGGCCTGCTCGCGCGTCTGCGACCGCGGCCGGTCGCCAAGGCCGAGATCGAGCCGAGCGTCGTGCTGATTGTCGCGGCGCACGACGAGGAAGACGTGATCGGAGACCGACTCGAGAACCTGCTCACGCTCGACTACCCGGCAGACAAGCTGGAGATCGTCGTCGCCTCCGACGGCTCGACCGATCGCACCGATGAGATCGCGTCGAAGGTCGCCGCCCGTGAGCCGCGCCTTCATCTTCTGGCCTGCGAGAGAGGCGGAAAGACGCTGGCGCAAAACCGCGCCGTGCGCGAGACGAAAAGCGAGTTGCTGGCGTTCACCGACGCCAACACCGAGTGGGCGCCCGACGCCCTGCGCAAGCTGGTCGCCAGCTTCGCCGACGAAGACGTGGCCTACGTCTCGGGCAAGCTCCAACTGACGGCCTCCGACGGCACCAATCGCGAAGGCCTCTACTGGCGCTACGAGCTCTGGCTGCGCTCGAGCGAGTCGAAAACCGGCTCGATCACGGCCGGGAACGGAGCGATCTACGCCGTGCGCCGCAGCGACTACCTCGAAGACGCCGCGATCACCGGGCACGACTTCGGCCTGCCCTTCAGGATGGTGCAGCGCAGGCGCCGGGCCGTGTTCGAGCCGCAGGCGCTGGCGCTGGAGAAGGAGTCGCGCGACATGGAGGACGAGTTCGGGCGCAAGGTGAGGATGGTCAGCCGCGCCCTGCGCCACGTCTACTCGGGCAGCCTGCTCCACCGCGTCCCGCCGATCTACGCGCTCGAGCTGTTCTCGCACCGCCTGCTCCGTTACGAGACCGGACCGATTCACCTCGTATTGCTGGGGACGAACGCGGCGCTCGTGGGGCAGGGGCTCGTGTACCGGATCGCCCTCGGCTTGCAGCTTGCCTGGCTCCTCTTCGCACTCCTCGGACGGCTTCGAATTCGAGTTCCCGGAGCGGGAATCGCCTACTACTACCTGCTCGTGACCGTGGCGACGCTCGTGGGTAACTACCGGTTTCTGCGCTTCGGCACGCCGACGGTTTGGGAGAAGGCGGAGGGAACGCGTTGAGCGTCTGGAAACGCACGCTGGACGTTGTCGTCGCCGGGCTCGGTCTGGTGCTCACGAGCCCGCTACTGGCGCTCGCCGCTCTTGCGATCAAGCTAGAGGATCGCGGTCCGGTCATCTACCGGCAGCAGCGCGTCGGCAAGGACGGCGCCGACTTCGAGCTGCTCAAGCTGCGTACGATGGTCGTCGGCGCCGAGAAGATCGGTGCCGGCCTCGCGGTCAACCGCGGCGACTCGCGCATCACGCGCTCGGGGCGGGCGCTGCGCCGCCTCTCTCTCGACGAGCTGCCCCAGCTCTGGAACATCCTCCGCGGCGAGATGAGCGTCGTCGGGCCGCGCCCGACTCTCCGTCATCAGGTCGACACCTACACGCCCCATCAGCGGCGGCGGCTCGAGGTCAAGCCGGGACTGACCGGCTGGGCGCAGGTGAACGGCCGGGCCTCGCTGCCCTGGGACGAGAGGATCGAGCTCGATCTCTGGTACGTCGAGCACCGCTCACTCTGGCTTGATCTGCGCATCCTCGTTCGCACGCCCTTAGCCCTCTTCCACGGCACCTACAAGGGCTCGAGCGGCGGCTGGCACCCGAGTGAGAAGCAAGACGACAACTGACCGCCCGAACGTCACGCAGCACAGCGCCGCCGCCTCCCTCGGCCATGTCCCGGTGCCAGGCACCGTTACAAAAATGTGACTTTGGGGGCGTATTGGAGCGAGGAATCGAGCCGGTTCCTCTTGGTGAATTGTCCGCTCGGGACATGACCCGGTGCCAGGCATGGTTACGGGCCTTGTGCCAAGTTTTCCACCGCGTGGCGCTTTAGCGCCGCGTTGAGTAGTGAGTTGAGCGGAAGGTCTCAGCAGCCGCGGCGCGTCGTGTATGCCAGGCCCGAGCTTGATCGTCTCGCTGACCATGTTGAGGGACAACCAGTACCGGCTCGAGCGGGCGCCGGTCGCGTAAACCCGAGCTTGCCCCTTGATACAGCGATCGAACAACAGGCGCGAGCGGTAGACGTGATAGGTGGATGTGACTACGAGTAGCGAACGCCAGTGATTTCGCCTGACCAGAGCCAGCGCGCCGCGCGCCTCGCCACGGGTCGAGTAGGGCGCGGGGCGGAAGCAGATTACCCGGAAGCCGTGGCCGCGCGGATGGGCGCACAGCTCTCTTGCCGGCGCCCAGTCGGAGCGAGCGCCGTCCGAGACGACCAGGACCGGGGCGACGCCTGAACGGGCCAGCTCGAGGCCGCGCGAAAAGCGGTGCTGCTCGTCGCCGGCCAGAACGATGATCGCGGCAGCGTGGCGCGGATGATCCTGGCGCGGCCGAACGAAGAGGTAGAGGGCGAGGGCGAGCCAGCCGCAGAAGAGGAGGATCGCCAGAAATACGAGTCGCCGCAGCATCGCCGTATCTTCGCTGCTCGCGGCTTCACGCGTATCGGTACGCTCTCACGTCGTGACGGTCGTCCTTTTCACCTGTGCAGGCCAGCGCGTCGACATGATCGACGCCTTCAACAAAGCGGGCGCCACGACGATCGCCACCGACACGAGCATCCTCGCGCCGACGCTCCACCGTGCCAGCGCCTACGCGCTCGTTCCGGCTTTCACCGACCCTGACTACGTTCCGGCCCTGGCCCAGCTGGTGCGCGAGCACTCGGTCGACGTGATCGTTCCGATCACCGATTTCGACCATCGCATCCTCTCCGAGCCTTCGTCGAGGAAGGCGCTCGCGCCGGCGCTGGTGCTCTTGCCCGACCGCGACGTGATCGAGAACACGGCCGACAAGTACAACGCGCACGTCTTCTTCTGCAAGCACGGGATCGCCTCGCCCGAGACCTGGCTGCCCGAGGACCTGCCCGACGAGATCGACTGCTACCCGGTGCTCGTAAAGGCCCGCGAAGGCTTCAGCGGCAACCACATCTACCGCGCCCGCGACCGAGAGGAGCTGGACTTCTTCCTGCGCTATACCGACGGTGCCCTCGATGGTGCAGAAGCAGTGCCAGGGCACGGAGTTCTCGATCGACCTCTTCTGTGACCTGGACAGCCGCTGCCTGAATGCGATCCCGCGCTCGATGATCCACTCCAAAGGCGGCGAGTCGATCAAGGGCATGTCCGTCCGCGACTGGGAGCTGATCGAGCTCGGGCGCCGCGTCGGAGAGACGATGCGCCTGCGCGGTCCGGCAACCGTTCAGTGCTTCCGCGAGGCCAACGGACGCCTCGAGATCACCGACGTCAACCCGCGCTTCGGCGGCGCCTTCGCGCTGCCGCTGGCGTCCGGCTCCCACTATCCCGAGCTGATCATGGCGCTGGCGGCCGGCGAGCATCCCGCGCCGCACGTGGGCGAGTTCGAAGAGGGCGTCGTGATGATGCGCTACTACTCCCAGGTCGTGATGAGGATGGGAGACGACGGAGCGCTCGTCCCGCTCGACCGGCCGCTCACGGCGCAGAGCTAGGCGCCTCCTCTTCCTCCGCGGGCAAGGCTACGCTAGGATGGCCGCGCGATGAGCCCTAGCAAGCGCTCCGAAGCGCAACCCGAGTTCGAGCAAGAGGTCGATTTCGGGCGCTATCTGACGGCGCTGGCGCGCGGCTGGTGGCTGCTCGTCGGCGGTCTCGTCCTCGGCGCGTTGATCGGGGCGGCGTTGACGCTCGGGAGCGGCAATCTCTACAAGGCCAAGACGACCATCTATCTCGGGCAGCCGCTGGCAATCAACTCGTCGGCCCAGATCCAGGGCTTGAACACGAATCCAAGCTCGGTGGGCCAGCTCGTCCGCTCCGAGGAAGTTCTCGCCCAGGTCTCGAAGCAGTCCGGCCTTGCACTGAAGAAGCTCCGCTCGGGCGTCTCGACAGCGAACGTATCGGGCTCTCTCTCCAAGCTCGGCCAGACGCCGGAGGTCTCAATCACGGTGCAGGCGAAGGGTTCGCGCAAGTCCGTGCAGAACGCCGCGAACGGGCTCGCGCAACTCGTGCTGACCCGTCTCTCCAAGTACTCGAGCACGAAAATCGCCGTGTTGCAGGCACAGATTGCTTCGGACAGAAAACAGATCGCGGCGATCGACAAGCGTCAAAGCTCGCTCGCGGCTAGTGACGCGGCTCTGGCGGCGCTTTCCGAACAGCGGCGCGGCATCCTGAGCGACGAAGTGCAGTCCGACCAGCTCCTGGTCGCGCAGGCCAAGACGGTCGAGCAGGGAAGCGTCGTGACCTACGCCAAGGCTACGAAGACGACGGGCCGCAGCCGGAAGAGCGCGCTCCTGGTCGGCGGAGCGCTCGGGCTCCTGATCGGCGCTATAACCGCGCTGGCGCTTGACGCGTCTCGGCGCAAGCGCGACAGCTAGAGCCGACTTCCGGCTCAGGTGAGACGGAGAGGGATCGCCCTCCGATCCACAAGCTCCGGCGCAGCCGGTTCCCTGCGACTAGCCGCTCGCACGCGCAACCTGGATATGATCTCGCCGTGTCGACCGCCGTCGTGACCGGCGGAGCCGGGTTTCTCGGCTCCCATCTGTGTGAAGCGCTTCTCGCCAAGGGAATGCGCGTCATCTGCGTCGACAATCTCGACACCGGCAACCTCCAGAACATCGAGCAGATCCGCGACGAGGACTTCGTCTTCCTCAATCACGACGTGACCCATCACATCGAGCTCGACGAGCAGTGTCGACTTCGTCTTCCACCTAGCCAGCCCGGCCAGCCCGATCGACTACGCGCGCCTGCCGTTGCACACGCTCAAGGTCGGCTCCTACGGCACTCACAACGCGCTCGGCCTGGCCAAGTTCAAACGGGCGCGCTTCTTGCTCGCCTCGACCAGCGAAGTCTACGGCGACCCGCTCATTCATCCCCAGCCGGAGAGCTACTGGGGCAACGTCAACCCGATCGGGCCGCGCGGCGTCTACGACGAGGCCAAGCGCTACGCCGAGGCGATGACGATGGCCTACCACCGGCAGCAGGGAGTGGATACCTGCATCGTCCGCATCTTCAACACCTACGGCCCGCGCATGCGCCCCTTCGACGGGCGAGCGGTTCCGACCTTCGTGCGCCAGGCGCTCGCCGACAAGCCGCTGACCGTCTTCGGCGACGGCTCGCAGACGCGCTCGTTCTGCTACGTGGACGACCTCGTGCGCGGACTGATCCTGCTTGCCGAAAGCCGCGAGCACGAGCCGGTCAACATCGGCAACCCCAAAGAGATGACGCTGCTCGAGCTGGCGCAGGCCGTCGTGAAGGTGACCGGCTCCTCCAGCGAGATCGTCTTCGAAGCCCTGCCGGTGGACGATCCTCAGGTTCGCAGGCCCGACATCACGCGAGCGCGCGAGCTGCTCGGTTGGGAGCCGAAGATCAAGCTGGAAGAGGGGCTCGGGCGCCTGCTCGAGTCGTTGCGACCCCCGGCAGCGTAGGTGTCTTGGTGAGCTGCCCCCGGATTCCGAGCTCGCTCGAGCCGGTTCGCTCGCCCGCGCGGTCGGATCGCTACGCCATACTTGGCAGCGCATGAAGGCGCCGAAGATAGTCGCCGTCGCCTCGGCGGTCGATCTCGACTTCCGCTATGGCTGCACGCCGGCCTGGTGGCAGCTCTGGAAAGGGATGCAGGAGGCGGGCATCGATCTGGTCGTTACGCCGTATCGCGGCCGTCCGGTCGAATCCCCCTGGTGGAGGACCGCGCCGAATCCTTGCTATCGGGAGGGCGAGCTTTTCGCGAGGCTTCGTGGAGCAGCCGCGCACCTGAAGCGCGGCGACCGCGCCGAAAACGCCCCGCCCGATACCCGCGGAGACCGGTTGGCGCGAGAGATGATCTGGCGCTGGGTAACGCCCCGATGGAAGAAGCATCTTGACGCTCTGATAACACGCGAAGGCGACATCGATGCCGTAATCATGTTTACCGTTCCGATGGCGCACTTCCAAGGCATTCCCGGTTTCTTGCGCGAGCGCTTCGGCATTCCCGTTGTTTTCTACGACGGCGACGTGCCGGCCAGTCTCCCCGAATTCGGCGGTATGGACACCGGTTTCAACTGGTACCACGGCGCCGATCCATCCGAATACGACCTCATTCTCTCCAATTCCGAAGGAGGACTCGATCAGCTCCTTGCTTTGGGGGCTCGCCGCGCGGAGGCCATCTTCTGGGGCGCCGATCCCGACCTGTTCGCACCGCGACCCGTAGCCAAATCGTTCGACGTCCTTTTCTACGGGTATGGCGATAGGTTTCGGCGCGAGTGGGTTGGCAACCTCATTGGAGCTCCAAGTCGCGCAGCCACCGAGATCGACTTCGCCGTCGGCGGTCGCGACTTCCGCGGCGATATCGGTAATGCTCGCTTGATCGGCGATGTGCCTATCAATAGTTTTTCGCACGCCATCTCGGCGGCGCGAATCAACCTAAACGTCACTCGACGAGCTCACGCGAGCGTTTTTGCATCCTCCACCGCCCGCCCGTTTGAGCTAGCTGCCTGCGGCGCAGCAATCGTCTCCAACCCCGTGAAAGGAATAGAGCGCTGGTTCGAGCCCGGGAAAGAACTTCTGGTTGTCGACAATCCCGAGCAGGCACTCGCCACATATCGCGACCTGCTTGCCGACCCTGCTCAAGCCGAGGAGATGGGTCGTCGCGCACGCGCGCGCGTGCGCGACGAGCACACCTACGAGAACCGCGCGCAACGGTTGCTCGAGTTGATAGGGCTAAGAGAACCGATCGTGACGGGAGCTGGAAGGTGACACAACCCAAGCGGCTCCGCGAGAGCTATCCACTTTCCAAAAAGGGGCCGCCCACCCCATCGCACTCGGAAAGAAACACCTCCCTGTCTGATTCGAAGAATGCCTGATGCGCCGACTTCCCAGACGTCGAGTCGCGGTCAGGCGAAGCCCACAAGGCCCGCAAAGAAGGCGCCTCGAACACGCGTATTGATCGTCTTACCATTGCTTTCCGGGGGCGCCGGGAGGATGACGATCGAGCTTTGTGAGGCTCTCGAGAAAGAAGAGATCGAAACGGCGATCTTCCTCTCCCTTGGCTCGGGAGAACTACTAGCGGAAGCGAGGAGCAGAGGGCTAACAACCTATGCGTATCATCAAGGGAACGCCGCCGGCGCAGTTCGCGCGCTTACTCTAGTTCCGTTTCTCTTGATCCGCCTTTTCCGACGAGCGCGTCATTACGACGTCCTCATCGGTGGAGGCGATGCGACGGACCATCTTCCAGCTCTGGTCGTCGGACGCTTGACCGCGAAGCTGGTGATCGGGCTCTCCCAGGTCACCCAAAGCGCGACGATCGAGAGCTATCGAGGCCTTGGCCGCCGATTGATGTCACTTTCCACTCGAGTAGCACTACCTCGGCTCGACGCCACGATCTCCGTCGCTGAGGCTGTCCGGGATGACCTGATCAGTCTCGGCGCTAGAAAAGATCGAGCGTACGCAGTTTCGAACGGGATCCCCGTCGCACGAGTGCAAGAGCTGAGTGAGGCAAAGAAGATTGCTTTCACGCGACCGACGATCGTCGGAGTCGGACGATTGTCGTACGAGAAAGGTTTTGACACTCTGCTCCGCGCCCATGCGTTAGCGCGAAACGAGACCCCGCACGACTTAGTAATCGTCGGCGATGGTTGGGAACGTGCGAACCTCGAGCAACTGGCCAAAGAACTAAGAGTCACGGACAGCGTCACCTTCGCCGGCTATCTGGTGAATCCGTACCCATCGATTGCGGCCGCCGATCTCGTGTGTATGCCGTCACGCCACGAGGCCTCGCCTCTGATCATCCTTGAAGCCCTGGCTCTTCGTCGGCCTGTGATCGCAACCGACTGCCCCGGCGGCACGCGCGAGTCCCTTGCCGAGGGGCGCTTTGGCCGGCTTGTGCCCTACGACGATCCGCAAGCCCTTGCCGAAGCTCTGGTCGAGCATCTGAAGGCGCCTGACAAGCTTCAGGCGCTCGCCGCAGCCGGCCGGGTCGAGATCACGAAAACCCGCGACGTCGCCACAACGGCGGCCAAATACGCCGAGGTTCTGCGGCAGGTGCTAGATGGTCACCACGCAGACAAGGACAAACGAGCCGCCAGGCGTCGGCGGACAGGTGATCGTCGTGACCAGAAGCGAGGCTGAGAGAGTGAGCCAGGGCCTACCCCGTATCGCCGTTATCGTCCCTTGCTACAACGACGGCGCGACACTGATCGAGACGCTGGCCTCGCTTGAAGAGCAGGAGCCTCTCGAGATCGTGGTGGTCAACGACGGCTCGACCGACCGGAAGACACTGGCGACAATCGATCAGATCGTCGCTCGCGGCGTATACGTCGTTCACAAACCGAACGGCGGTCTTTCGAGCGCGCGCATGGCTGGAGTCGAGGCAACGGGCGCCGGTTATGTCTTCGTACTCGACGCCGATGACATGATCGCTCCCCACTCTCTCTCCCCCCTAGCCGATCAACTTGATGCCCGACCTGAGTTGCAGCTCGCGTGGGGAGACATGCAGATATTCGGCGACTGGAATCAGGAGTACCGGACCGCGAACCACCTCGATCCCTGGTTGATCACGTATATAAACGACTTACCGGTCGCCGCACTAATCCGTCGCAAGGCGCTGCTGGAGGCCGGCGGTTGGCAACTGGGCAGCGGCTGGGAGGATTGGGACCTTTGGCAGACGCTGGCTGAGCGCGGCGCGCAAGGAAGACGAGTACCCGGTATTTGTCTGCTCTACCGTCGTCACGGTGCGCGCATGTCCGACGACGCTGCTGTTCGACGCGCCGAGTTGTTAGCGGTCCTTCGTCAGAGACACCCGAATCTGTACGCCTCCCGTAAGGCGAATTGGCGGCGCTCTCCGTCTCCGCTGCTATTACGGCTCACTCTGCCGGCGATCGGAGTCCTGCCGCTTGGTCGGTTCGTCAAGACTCGTTTGGGTTGGCTCGCCAGCGATCTTGCTCATAGGCGCCCGCTGCGAGCCATACTCACGCGTGCGCTGCGCTCCCGCCTGGGTAGGCACATCAAGCCGAAAGCGCAACGGGGCAAGCAGCGACAGCGATCCTCGCGAACAAGATAAGTAAGATCAGAACCGTTCAGTTGCGACTCTCTTCTACGCTGACGACTTCGAAATTAGGGTGGCGGCAGCCGTTGCTTAGAAAAAGATACGAATGAGTCTCTCTTACAACCACGCCAGGTAAGCATAAAAAGGTGAGAATCTTATACGTCGCAATGCGTTGGGATTATGGCGACAGCCGTCGAGGGCCCAGCTTCGAGCAAATGAATTTCGCATCGGCCCTCGAGGGCATGGGCCATGATGTGGTGCCGTTCGACTTCATGGAGGAGCGGCAGCGTTACGGCCGGCGACGCATGAACAAGCGCCTTTTAGCTGCGGCCGGCCAATGCCAAGCCGATGTCGCGTTCTTTTGCCTGTTCAGGAACGAGATCAAGACATCCACGATCGAGGCCATCTCCGAGCTCGGCACACCGACCGTGAACTGGTTCTGCGACGATCACTGGCGTTTCGACAACTTCTCCCGCTTCTATGCGCCCTCCTTTACTTGGGTAACAACGACCTCTGAGGATGCACTACCCAAGTACGAGCGGATCGGGTACCAGAACGTGATCCTCACACAGTGGGCCTGCAACCGCTATGCCTACCGCCGGGTCAGTGACGAAAAAAAATACGACATCACCTTTATCGGGCAGCCGCATGGGAACCGACGGGAGCTGATCGCCTTGCTCCACAAAGCCGGTATCGATGTCCCTTGCTTTGGTCACGGCTGGCCGGCGGGTCGGGTCAGCCATGATCGGATGATCGAGATCTTCTCGACTTCGCGCCTCAACCTCAATCCCTCCAACTCCTCGACCGCGCTCGACAAACCACAAATCAAGGGTCGGGTGTTCGAAGTGCCTGGTTGCGGCGGCTTCCTGCTGACAGAACCTGCCGCGTATCTCGATCACTACCTCGAGCCCGGCCGAGATTGCGTCGTCTATGAGGGTGAAAACGACCTGGTAGACCAAATCCGCTATTACCTAGCCCACGAGGAGGAGCGAAAGGCGGTTGAGCTGGCCGGCGAGGTGCGAGTCTTAAGCGATCACACCTATGACAAACGCTTTGCTGACATTTTCGCGGCGATGGGTCTGGGTGAGCCTGGGTAGTGAAGATTCTCCACGCAGTTGAGTTTTACAGCCCCAGTGTCGGTGGAGCTCAGGAGGTAGTTCGCCAGCTTTCACGCCGCCTCGCAGCGAGCGGCCATGACGTCACCGTCGCGACCACCCGTCTCGCAGCGAGAGAGGCCAGCGAGCTTGACGGGGTCAAAGTGGAGGAGTTCTCGATAGTCGGCAACGCAGCTCGGGGGATTCAAGGCGAGTGTGACCGCTACCGGGACTTCCTCCTCGAGGGGAACTTCGACGTGGTCATGAGCTACGCCGCCCAGCAGTGGACAACCGACCTACTGCTGCCGATCGTTGACCGGCTGCCCTATTCCTCGGTTCTCGCTCCTTGCGGGTTCTCCGGTCTCCACCAGCCGGCCTACGCCGACTACTTCGAGAGCCTGCCTGAGCGCTTAGGCCACTTCGACGCCCTCGTTCTGCACTCCGATACCTACCAGGACGCCCACTTCGTTCGGGAAGCGGGGCTTAGCTACGACCTGATCACGAATGGTGCCGGAGCTGACGAGTTCGCCCAGGTTCGAGCGGGTTTTCGTGCCACCTACGGTATCCCTGACAGCGCTCCTCTCCTCTTGACCGTCGGCGGCCACACCGGCCGCAAAGGGCATGCCCTGTTGATCAACGCTTTCAAACGAGCGCAACTCCGGAAGGCCGTGCTGGTAGTGATCGGCAATACCCCCACCGGACACGGCTGCCTCAGGACCTGCAAGGCGCGAAGCGCCTGGACCAACCTCCGCTCGCGCGACAAGCGAGTATTACTCCTCGACCCGCCGCGCGAGGAGGTACTCGCCGCCTACCAATCGGCTGACCTCTTTGTCCTTGGCTCCGAGATCGAGTGCTCGCCGCTGGTCTTGTTCGAGGCAATGGCTGCCAATACGCCCTTCTTGACCCTTGATGTCGGCAATGCGGCGGAGATTGCCTCCTGGAGCGGAGGGGGTGTAGTCTTGCCCGGTCGTAGAGACGGGAGCGGCTACACAACAGTTCGGGCCGCTACTCTGGCGGACGAGATCGAAGCGCTGTTGGCCAATCGCACGCGACTGGTCGAGCTTGGGCAGGTCGGCCGCGCGGCTTGGAGGAAGCGCTTCACCTGGGAGAAAATCGTTCAGCAATACGAACGAGTCTACGAGCGGGTCGTCACCGCCCACGGGTAGGAGTACCAACGACAAACGAAGGCAAAGCGGACGACAGGCACGCCCTGCTGTTCAATGAGATCCCGGACCTGGACGTCGTCGGGCGGCGCGCCGCCCGCGGAGCGGCGTTATCCCTGTTCAGATTCGGTTTCCCGCTTGTGCTGGGGATTGTCGTCTCGATAATCCTGACGAAGATCCTCGTCCCGGCTCAGTTCGGGGTCTACGCGATCTTCGGCACTCTCGTCCCCATACTGGCGATCCTCGTCGGCTCGGTCGCGGCGGCGTTCGTGACTGCTCGGTACTTCACGGCCAAGGACATCAACTCAGTTTTTTGGACGATGGAGGCCGCAAGCATCCTGATAGGAGGAGCAATCGTCGCCGCCGGGATGGTCGGAATCGCCAGCTCCAATGTGAACAAGCTGCTGCTGACCCTGGGTTTGTTCCTGCCGTTGGTCCCGATGCGCTTCCCGGCCGACATCAGCTTCTTTCGCCAGGTCAGGATGGACAAGCTCGCCCTCGTCGAGGCCAGTGAGGTGACCGCCTATCAGTTGGTCTCGGTCGCCTGCGCCTTCGCCGGCCTGGGCTCTCTCAGTTTCGGCATCGCGCTCGATATCGGCGCCCTCACCGCCGTTATTGTCAACTACACAATGGCCCGCTGGCTACCGCAGCGGCCGGCGTTCGCCGGCAGCGGCCGGTGGCTGAGGGTCGGTCTTCCATTTATGTTGAGCAGCGGCCTCTCGCTCGCCAGGGAACGCGCATCCTTCATCTTGCTCGCGGCGGTAGCCGGCGCCACGGTCGTCGGCCTGTTCAGCTGGGCATATACGGCCGCCATGGTAACCGTCAGCCTCGCGCTGCTGGCCACTCAGGGCTTATATGGCCTCTTCGTACAAATACGTGATGATCGCGAGGCGGTAGGCCGAGTTGTCTCGATTGTCTTGCGCCTGATCGCTGTGTGTACTTTCGGCTTCACTGCCTGCCTCGGGGGCTCCATCCGTCCGCTTATCACGACGGTCTTCTCACCCTTATGGCTACCCGCCACGCACTCCTTCTGGTTGTTGCTGATCGCCAGCAGCGCGATGTCCTTGGCGGCCCCAATGCAGTATTTAGCCGCCGCCGACGGGCGAGTCAGCTCGATGAACCACTGGCTGCTGGCCAATATCGCGGTCATCTGGATAGTCGGCATCCCCGCCGCCGTCATCGCAGGACCAGGTGGCTTTGCACTCTGTTTCGCCGGCGGGACATCTCTCTTCCTGTTGCTGATTTACCGCAGCACGGCGGCGCGCTACCCCGTCCATGCGTTGGCCAACATCATCTTCGTCGCGATCGCCGGTGCCGTAGCTGCGATTGCCGGCTTCACCGTTGCAACCTCCTTGGGGGAGAACTGGGTCTCCCTCGCCGCCTCGGCCGGTTCGTCGCTGCTGGTTTATTGCGCCATAACACTTAGCTGGCGAAGACGACAGTTGTTTGACGACGCCCAGACTGTTTTCGGGCTCATGCGCCACCCCGGCTAGCCACAAGCGCTCCACGAGCGCTCCGCGAATATGGGGACGCCCACCGCGCGAAGCCGAGCCGTGGCTGGCAGATCAGCGCCGGTATAGGACAGCTGAGGCGCCGGTATCGGATTCGTCGAGTCGTTAAGCTAAGGCCCACTATGGAACCTCGCGTCGACGTCGTAATCCCGTGTTACAACGACGAAGCGACGATTGAGGCCGCCGTCGCTTCGGCGCTCGGGCAGCCGGAGACGGCGCGGGTCTTCGTCGTCGATGACGGTTCGACAGACCCGGCCACGCTCGACAAGCTCAGGAATCTTGCGACCGATAATGTGGTCGTGATCACGCAGGAAAACGCCGGGCCGGGAGTAGCTCGTCGCAGAGGTCTTGCAGCCGCAACTGCACCTTATGTCTTCTTGCTCGACGCAGACGACGAGCTGCGCCCCGGCGCTTTCACGGCATTGACTGCTCACTTCGAGAACCGTCCCGAACTAGCGGCCGTCTGGTGCGACCATGAGCTGTTCGGCGACGTCAGCCGCATACTTAAATTTCATCGTCGCCTCGATCCTTGGCTAATCTCCTACTTCAATCACATGCCAGCCGGTCACTCTTTAGTACGACGCGAGACGGCCATGGCTATCGAACCAAACCCGGGATGGGAGCCGGGGCTTTCCTATGAGGATTGGGAAATGGCGATGTCCTTCGCCGAGCGGGGCATTGAGGGCGAGGGCTTGCCTCTACCCCTCTATCGCTACAGGGTGCGCAGCGACAGGCGCGGCGAGGAACAACTGAGGGATCATGCCAGGCTCTACGCTCGACTGCGAGTCTGTCATGCGTCTTTGTTTGCCAACCGACGACGCAACTGGATCCACTCGAGCGCACCGTGGATCCTCAAGATCGGCCTCCCTTTGATCGAGCTTCTGCCCATTTCACGCGTACGCAAGTTACACGCCGCCTGGTATCTGAACGACCTCGCCGACGGTGCTCTGGTTGCTCCGTTAAAGCGCCTTTCATCTGCCCCCGTCAGACTATTCAGAGCCGGTAAACGCCGTCTGCAGCGTCCGCGCGACCTCAGGGGAAAGGGGCCGTGGTATAGATGGAAGAACTCCTGAAGCTGCATCTCGGCTGCGGGGCACGGTACCTTGACGGGTATCGCAACATCGACTTCCCCCCGTCCGAGCACACTGTTCAGACCGACATCAGAGTCGATGAGTACGCCGATATTCGCGAACTCGTCTATCGGCGCGCGAGCGTTGAGGAGGTCAGGCTGCACCACGTGTTCGAGCATTTCACTCGCCCCGTCGCGCTAGCTCTGCTCACCGCATGGAATGCGTGGCTCGAGCCCGGAGGCACGTTGCGGATAGAAGTCCCTGACTTCGATCGCACCGCACGAAGAGTGCTATCGCCGCTGACCAGCGAGAAGCGACGCGGCGTTGCTCTTCGTCACATCTTCGGCTCGCAGGAGGCTCCTTGGGCCGCGCATCTCGAAGGGTGGTCGGCTAGGCGACTGGCTAAGACGGTCGAGGCGTTTGGATTCAACACCGCTGTGCGCCGAAAGAATCGCTGGAAAGGTACGTACAACGTTGATCTCTCGTTCCGGAAGACGAGGGAGATCAGTGCAGCGGAAGCGCGATCGGTCACGGCTAATCTCCTTGCGAAGTTTCTCGTCGACGGCGAGGAGTCAATGCTCGACGTCTGGATGGCTGCCTATGACGAACAGGTCGCGAAGAGTTGCCCTCCGGAGTGACGACGCCGTCGGCGCCCCGTGCCTCCCAAGCCTACTTCTCTTCCCCTTTTTTCTCGGCCGAGAGGTCATCTAGCTGTCTAAGCCGAGCTTCCAGAAGCGCAACCGACCTCGCCAGCGTCTCGAACTTCGTCTGCTCTTCTTTCCCGCGGATATAGAGACTGAACATCACATACAAAAATGAGATCGCAAGAGAGTAGAGCAATAGGTCCGCGCCCCGTCCGACGCCGATAGCGTTCGCCACTCTATCCGACGTATTCGGCGAAATGATTACCACGACACCGAAAGCCGTTAGTATCGCGGCGAGGATTTTTATCCAAGCGTGAACCTGTTGACTTCGCGGATTAATTAGAAACCATGCGAGAACGGTTAATATCCCGCCTATTAGTAGTACCTGAATGATGATCATTTATTGGATATCCTCCGCATGAGGAGATCGAACGCTATATTAACAGAATTAAATACCGATTGCGACTTCGCCTTCGAATATCGCGTATATAACACCGTAACCGGTATCTCGGTATACTTAAATCCACATTTAGTTATCCAGTGAACGAATTCAGTTGCATGCGCCATCCCGGGCATAGTTATCTCTATGCGCTCCGCGAATTTGCGATTGAAGACCCTCAGGCCATTGTGGGCGTCGGTGAGCCGTACCCCAGTCGTAAGATTGGAGAACACGACAGCGGCCTTCAAGACCGTCGCTCTAACTCTGCTTATGTTCTCCGCTTCGCCCAAAAACCGCGAGCCTAGTACGATGTCGAAGTCGCCATCTCTTGCGACCGAGAGCATCTTCTCGGCATCAGAGATTTGATGCTGCCCATCCGAATCGAAAGATATGAAGTAAGCGGCATTAGCGTCTAAAAGGGCATAATCGATACCTGTTTTTAGCGCCGCGCCCTGCCCCAGATTGAACGGGTGGTTGATTAGAACAGCATCGGTCTTCTCGATCTCAGTTGCGCTCGCATCGGTACTTCCGTCGTTCACGCAAATAACGTTCGAAAAGACTCGCGATACCTCGTCGACAACCGAGCCAATAACAGAAGCTTCGTTGTATACCGGCAGAATTACGTAGACGTCCCGCTGCATCGCGTTAGAGTCTATTACGCGCTTCAGGTGCGTGTCCGATACCAGGCGACGGTGCGCTCCAGCCCTTCCCGGAGCGGGGTTTTTGCACGAAAGCCGAACAGGCGCTCTGCGCGCTCGGTGTCCAGGCGCCTGCGCGGCTGACCGTTCGGCTTCGAGGTGTCCCAGACGAGGTCGCCCTCGAAGCCGGTCAGCTCGGCAATGGTTTCCGCCAGGTGGCGAATCGATATCTCGCTCCCTGTGCCGAGATTGACAGGGTCGGGCCCGTCGTAGCGCTCGGCGGCAAGCAGGATCGCCTCGGCGCAGTCGTCCACGTAGAGGAACTCACGCGTCGGCGAGCCGTCACCCCAGAGCACGACCTCATGCTCGCCGCGCTCGCTCGCTTCGACCATCTTGCGAATCTGGGCCGGAATCACGTGCGAGGTCTCCAGGTCGAAGTTATCGCCGGGCCCGTAAAGGTTCACCGGGAGCAGGAAGATGGCATCGAGGCCGTACTGCTCGCGGTAGGCCTGGGCGCCTACGAGAAGCGTCTTCTTGGCTATCCCGTAGGGCGCGTTCGTCTCCTCCGGATAACCGTTCCAGAGCTCCTCTTCCTTGAACGGCACCGGCGTGAACTTCGGGTAGGCGCAGATAGTGCCGATCACGACGAGCTTGTCGACGCCGTGCAAGCGGCTCTGCTCGAGAATGTGGGCGCCCATGATCAGGTTCGCGTACCAGTAGCGGCCGGGGTTGGCGCGGTTGGCACCGATCCCGCCGACTTCGGCGGCAAGATGGATCACGAGCTCCGGCTTGGTCTCGGTAAAGAGTCGCTCGACGTCGTCGGCTCGGGTCAGGTCCCACTCGTCGATCAGCGGCACGTAGGGCTCAGTACCGCCGGCGCGGAGCCGCTCGACAACCCGCTTGCCTAGAAACCCAGCTCCTCCGGTGACAACCGCTCTCACGGGCGGAAGCGTACCGCTTCTCCGGGCTCACACGGCACGATACGGGTATTTACCTGAGAGCCCTCGAACGGGAACGCTCAGCCTTTTTTTTGCTCAGACCAATCGATGCGGCCACTCCAGCGCTCCCGGTTGGCCGCGTACCAGGCGATCGTGCGCGAGATTCCCTCTTCCCAGGAGACCTTCGGCTCCCAGCCGGTCTCGCGCTGGAGCTTGTCGTAGCCGACCCGCAGCGCCATCACGTCGCTCGCGCCCGGGCGGAAGCGCTTCTCGACCGAGACCAGCTCGCGCCCGGCCGGCCAGTGGCCGTCGGCCTCGCCGATCTCGAGGATCTTCTCCGCCCACTCCTGCATCGAGATGTTCTCGCCCTGGCCGTAGACGTAGACGTCGCCGGGCTTGCCGTGCGCGGCGACGGTCAGGTGGCCGCGCACGCCGTCGGTGCAGAAGCAGAAGTCGCGCAGCGGCTCGAGATTGCCGAGCTCGATCTGCTCGCGCTCGAGTGCCTGAGTGATGATCGTGCCGGTCACGTAGCGCGGGTTCTGGCGCGGGCCGTAGTTGTTGAACATGCGCGTGACGACGCCGGGCAGGCCGAAGGCGTCGTGGTAGTTCATGGTCAGGAAGTCGGCCGCGACCTTGGCGGTCGCGTAGACGGACTTCGGATTGATCGGCGAGCGCTCGTGCAGGATCAGGCTGCCCTCGTCGTCGAAGTCGTGATGGTGCGGACACGTCCTCGCGCACGTTCCCGTACTCCTCCGAGGTGCCGGCGGTATCGAACTTCTCCAGCTCGACGCCGTTGTCGATGATCGACTGGAGCAGGTTGAGCGTGCCGACCGTGTTTGCCATCACCGTCTCGTAGGGCCGGTGCCAGGACTCGCCCACGTGCGCCTGCGCGCCGAGGTGGAAGAGATAAGGCTTGTCGGGCGCGTCTTTCAGTTCGCGCATCAGGTAGTCGATCGACGTCTTGTCGGTGAGATCGGCGAAATGCACCGCGAGACGGTTGCGTAGGTGCCCGATGTTGTTGAGCGCTCCGCTCGAGGTCGCCCGAACGAACGCGTGGACGGCGGCGCCCAGCTCGACGAGCGCCTCGGTGAGATGCGAGCCCATGAAGCCGTCGGCGCCGGTGACAAGCACGGTTCGCCCGCTGTAGATCTCGCCGAACTCCGACCTGAGCGCGGCGAGCTCCTTTTCGTTCCAGGTGATCTCGTTCATGATCGTTGACCCCAGCCAGTGCGGAAGCCTATCGGATAGAGGCCGGGACGCACTAAGCTGCCCTCATGTCGAAGCGCGCTTTGATCACGGGGATCGGCGGCCAGGACGGCTCCTACCTGGCCGAGCTGCTGCTCGAGCAGGACTACCGAGGTATTCGGATTCGACCGCTTGCCACTCGCGCGAGTGCGAGAACCTGGCGGCGACGCACGATCGCATCGAGCGGGTCGAGGCCGACATGCTCGACGAGCGCTCGCTCACCGCCGCGATCGAGCACTGCCGCCCGCACGAGGTCTACAACCTGGCCTCGGTCTCGTTCGTGCCCGCTTCCTGGGAGAAGCCCGTGCTGACGGCCGAGTCCGCCGCGGTCGGAGTCACCTCGCTGCTCGAGGCGATAAGGCGTGTCGATCCGACCATCCGCTTCTACCAGGCCTCCTCGAGCGAGATCTTCGGCGAGCCGGTCGAGTCGCCGCAGAACGAGCAGACGCCGCTCAACCCGCTGACGCCCTACGGCGTCGCCAAGGCCTACGGCCACTTCATCACGCGCAGCTACCGCCACCGCTACGGCCTTCATGCCTGCGCGGGCATCCTCTACAACCACGAGTCGCCGCGACGCCCGCTCGACTTCCTACCGCGCAAGGTGACGCATGCCGCGGCCGCGATCAAGCTCGGGCTGGAGGAAGAGCTCCTCCTCGGCGATCTCGACGCCCAGCGCGACTGGGGTTACGCCGCCGACTACGTGCGAGCGATGTGGCTGATGCTCCAGTCCGACGAGCCGACCGATTACGTGATCGCGAGCGGGCGAACGTCATTCGGTGCGCGAGCTGGTGGAGTATGCATTCGCGCACGTGGGGCTCGACTGGCGCGAGTACGTGCGGATCGACGAGTCGTTGATACGCGGCCGAGCGGAGTTGCACGACCTGGTGGGGAATCCGGCCAAGGCGCGTCACGAGCTTGACTGGCATCCGAGCGTCGATTTCAAGGGATTGGTGCAGTTGCTCGTCGACTCCGAGTTGGCGCGCCTCGGCGGCGATTCGACCAGCTCGAGCCTCCCGAGAAAGGATGCGCGGTGACGGCGCGCACGCTCAACGAGATGCTCGCCCGCAGCGTCGAGCAGCAGCGGCGACAAGCCGGCGTTCATCTTCAAGGGCCAGGAGATGAGCTACAGCGAGTTCGAAGAGACGGTCGAGCGCTGCGCCGCGGGCCTGGTCGAGCTTGGCATCGGCAAGGGCGACACATTCGGCATCGTGATGCGCAACTGCCCCGAGTTCGTCATCCTCTCCTTCGCCCTCTCGCGGCTGGGCGCCATCGCGGTCCCGGTCAACTTCCTCGAGAAGCCCGATCAGATCGCCTACATCTTCAACGACGCCGAGGTCAAGGGCTGCCTGACCTCGAAGAGCTTCCTGCGCGCCATTCGCGAGGCTCAGGAGTCGGTACCCACGCTGAAGCACGTCTTCCTGCGCGAGTCGGGCGGAGACGCGCCGGCGCTGGAGTCGATCTATCGCCACCCGCTCGCCGATACGGCCGGGCCCGAAGTGACCGCCGACGACCTTGCGCTCCTGATCTACACCGCCGGCACGACCGGGCTGCCCAAGGGCGTGATGCTGACTCAGCGCAACCTACTCGCGTGCGTCGAGTCCTGCCAGCTCGCGTTCGACCTGAGCGCGAAGGACAGGGTGATGTGCGTGCTGCCGATGTTCCACTCCTTCGCCTGGACGACGAACGTGATCCTGCCGCTGCGCCTCGGCGCCACGACGGTCGTGATCGAGAGCCTGCTTCCCTTCCAGCCGGCCCTGAAGCAGCTCTGGAAGCACAAGGTGACGCTCGTCTGCTGCATTCCGCAGGTCTACTCCGCCCTCGTGCACCATGTGCACGGCCCGAAGGCTCTGCTGCTGCGCCTGCTCAATCCGCTCAAGCTGGCCGTCTCCGGCGCGGCGCCGCTGCCCGGCGACGTGCAGGTGAAGTTCGAGAAGACCTTCGGCACGGCGCTGCTCGAGGGCTACGGCCTGACCGAGGCGGCGCCGGTCGTCTCGGTCAATCCGCGCTACGGCACGCACAAGCCGGGCACCGTCGGCCTGCCGCTCCCGGGAGTCGACGTCAAGATCGTCGACGACGACGAGCAGGAGCTCGAGACGCCCCGAGATCGGCGAGGTCTGCGTGCGCGGCGACAACGTCATGGCCGGCTACTACAAGCAACCCGAGGCGACGCGAGGAAGCCTTCACCGCCGACGGCTGGCTGAAGACGGGCGATCTGGGCTTCCTCGACTCGGACGGCTACCTGACGCTGGTCGATCGCAAGAAGGATCTGATCATCTCCAAGGGACTGAACATCTACCCGCAGGAGGTGGAGGCGGCGCTGATCTCTCACCCGGCGGTGGCGGAGGTGGCCGTGGTCGGCGTTCGTGACGAAAGCGGCGACGAGAGCGTGCGCGCCTTCGTCGTGCTCGAGCCCGACGCGAGCGTCAAGCCGCGGGAGCTGATCGCGCATGCTCGCCCCAGTCTGGCCAGCTACAAGATGCCGAAGGACGTCGTGCTCCTGGACGAGCTGCCGAAGAACGCGCTCGGCAAGGTGCTGAAGAAAGACCTGCGCGAGACCACTGATCTAGACGCCGTCGACGCGGCGCGTCTCAGTGAGGGGTAATCAACTCCCGGTAAACGCCGTCGTGCTCGCGAGCGCAGCGATCCCAGGTGAAAGCGGCCGCTCGCTCGATCCCCTTCTGCTTCAGCTCGTCGGGGTGATCGAGCGCATCGACGACCGCCGCGGCTATCTCGTCGGGCTCGGTCGGATCGAAATAGCGAACCGCGTCACCACAAACCTCGGGCAGCGACGTAGCTCGTGAGACGGCGACCGGACAACCGCTAGCAAGCGCCTCGAGCGGTGGCTGTCCGAAGCCCTCGTAGAGGCTCGGAAAAACGAGGCAAGAGGCGCGCCGATAGAGCGAGGCAAGCTCGACGAGTGCCACGTGACCTAGCGTTCGAACTCCCTCGGGGAGTTGCCTTTGCTCGTGCCCGGCGCCGGTCAATACGAGACTCAGCTCGGGCCGCTCGCGGCGGAGAAGGGCGAACGCCTCAAACAGCCGGGCATGGTTCTTGTGCGGCCAGCTGTTCGCCGGATAGAGCAGGAAAGGTTCGCGCTCCTCGTCGCCCGGCTTGAAAAGCCCGTGGTCGACCGCCAGGTAGATCACGCGGATGCCTTCGGGATCAAGACCGAGGCGCTCGACAAGCGCCTGCTTGGCGTATTCGGAGATCGTGATCACGACCTTGCTGCGCTTGACCGTCCAGCCGTAGACGAGCTTGCGATAGGCGAGCTCGGCGCGCGAGAAGAAGCGCGGATAGACCTCGTGCTGGATGTCGAGGACGCTCGTCACGGCCGGAGGCCGGCGAAGCGGCGGGAGCATCACGCTGAGCGGGAAGTGGATCGCTTGCAGGCGCTCGATCTCTAGCTCGCGCTTGAGCTTGCCGGGGAAGATGGCGGCTCGCGACATGGCTGCGATACGACCCGGCGTCGTGCGCGAAGCGCGGTAGGAAGAGGCGATCTTCGACTCCAATCCGTCGCCGGCGTCAGGTGCGATGCTCGGCAGAAAGACCCGGTACTCGAGCTCCCCCACCTGCGCGAGCGCCCGCACGAGCGCGCGAGCATAGGTCTCCGAGCCGCCGCTGATTCGCGGCACCAGCGTGAGCAGGCTGATTCCGATCACCCGGCGAGCCTACCGTCCGCAGCGGCCGTGGACGGTTTTCACTCCCCGCCCCACAGGTAGCCGGCTTGAGCTAACGTCGCAGGTATGGAGTCCCTTCAACTCGAGCGCGGGCAGTACCACTGCGTCGAGCCGCCGCAGGGGGGCTGGATCTTTCGGACTTCTTTGGAGGTTGTACACGCATGACCACACGCTCTTGCCCGGATTGGCCGACGCTGATGGAGCTCGATCCCGAACTTCAGTTCAAGCACTACACGGCTGCCGAAGCGAGACTCGCGGCCGAAGTGCTGATGAGAGTGCCGGATCTCACGCTGCCGAATATCGAGATCTGCTGCGACCTGGATCACCACGTCTTCTTCAGCGAGCACACGTTTCCCGAGCTCGCGGCGGCGCTCAGCGAAGGCGACTGGCTCGAGATACGGGAATGGGCGCAGCGAAAGAGAGCAGAGCCGCAGGGATCGTGAGCGGCTCCAGTCCGGAAACCGCTCCAGAGGAGTTCACGCCCGGTTTGGCGCTGGCTCGCGACTTCTTCCACGAGATCATCAAGCCGCTACTGGCCGAGAAGACCCCGGGGGTTCCCTACGCCGCAGCGTTGATCGGCCCCGGCTCGGATGTGCTCGGATACGACACGCCGATCTCACGTGATCACGACTGGGGCCCGCGCCTTCAGCTCTTCCTGCCCGAGCGCGAGCTGCCCGAGCGCGCCAGCCTGCTCGATCGGGTGCTGGCCAGCGAGCTGCCGAACGAGTTCCGCGGCTTCCCGACCTCCTTTGCACCTGCGGACCCGAGCGGGCGCAGACGTCCGCGGCCAAACGCCCGCCCGCCGATCGACCACCTCGTCGAGATCAGCTCCGTCGGTCGCTATAGCCGCAAGCTGCTCGGCTTTGATCCTCTAACCGGAATGAGTGCAAAGCGGTGGCTGCTCGCTCCACAGGAGCGCCTGCTCGAGCTGACCGCCGGTGAAGTTTTTTCGGACTCGGTCGGCGAGCTCACGAGCCTGCGCGAGCGCCTTGGCTACTACCCGGACCAGGTTTGGATCTACCTGATGGCCGCGCAGTGGCAGAAGATCGCCAGACGAGAGGAGATCGTCGCCCGGACCGGAGTTGGCGGTGACGATCTGGGCTCTCGGCTGGTTGTCGCGGCTCTGGTGCGCGAGATCGCACGACTTGCCTTCCTGCTCGAGCGCCGGTACGTCCCCTGGGATCAGTGGCTGGCTCGTGGTCTGGTAGGCCTGAGTTACGCCTCTCGTCTCGCCCCTCTACTCTCCCGTGCCCTCACCGCCTACGACTGGATGCAACGAGAGCTGAGGCTGACCGACGCTTTCGCGATCCTGGCCGCCCTGCACAACAACCTCGGTTTGACAGCGCCACTCGAGACGATGAGCGAGCGCGGACCGCGGGATTTCCTGACCATCCATGCCGATCGATTCGCAGCCGCGCTGGCCGAGAAGATCGTGGACGAGGAGCTGAGGCCGTTTCAACCGATTCTCGTCGGCGGCGTCGACCAACTCGTCGCGAGCGACGAGGTGTTACTCGACCCGGGCTTGATCAACCGCCTGGGCGACTTCTTCGAGCGCGACGCCGCGGCAAAGTAGGGCTTATCCCGGATAGGCGGGCGTCAGCCGGTTGAGCTGGGCGAAAACCCGTAATTGCCGGCGAAATGGCGTAAATCCGAGTTCAGCGGCGCTCAAGAAGACTCAAAGCGGGGAGGGCTTTCGCCGGAGAGCGGGCATGGCCGCGGACGCGGCTCCGTCGAATACTCGGACGAGGATACAAACGGATCGATAGGCAACGAAGAGTCTCATTGCCGGCTCACGGGGGCGTGAACAATGTCGGTGACTCATCTTCGAGGCCTACTCGGTCCCGGCGGCCGCAAGACCTCGCCGAGAAGGTCGGGGGACCGATCTCGGCGGGGCTTGTGGCCTAATCCTCCGAAAAGTCCGCCGAAGAGCATCTACCGCTTCTTGAGCCGCGACTAACGCAATTTGCGGATCTCGCCCGGGGCACCCCAGCCCACCACCCGGTTTCAGCGTATTCATGCGCTACACGACGCTGTGCAACGAAATCGAGTCGAATCTCGAAACTTTCCGTTGGTCTGACGTCGCCGGAGTTCGGTGACTAGGCGATGAGCGACTGGCGAAGCGCCGTGGCGACCGCTTCGGTTCGGGTATCTGCGTCGAGCTTGGCCATTGCCTTGCGCACGTGGGTGCGAACCGTCTCGGGAGAGATGAAGAGCGCCTTGCCGATCTCTTCGTTGGAATGACCGTCGGCGAGCATGCGCAGGACGTCGCGCTCGCGCTGAGTGAGCTGAGTCATCTTGGCGGTGGCGGCCGGGCTGGAGATCACGCCGGCGAGCACCGGGTCGACGTAGGTGCGACCCTCGGCGACGAGCTGCACCGCGCGCACTATCTCGGCCATCGGCGCCTCCTTCGAGACGAAGCCGCGAGCACCCGCATCAAGCGCCTCGGTCAGAAGCGCCTGTTCGCTGTAGGCCGTGTAGAGGATCACGCGAGTCTCAGGAGTGCTACGGGCGCAGCGACGAGCGACTTCGATTCCGCTCATGCGCGGCATGCGCAGGTCGAGAAGCGCGACAGCCGGCTTCATCTGCTGGATCGCAGCCATCGCTTCCTCGCCGTCGCGCGACCGCGCGACCACGTCGACCCCGCCCGCAGTCAAGACCTCCGACACCGCCTGCACGACGGCCGGGTGGTCATCTGCAACGAGACACGTAATCGCGTCGGTCATTGGTTCTGTTGCTACTGCACGGAGAGCGGACATATTTGTTCCGCTCTATTCATCGGCCCCTTGGCCGAAAACTTTTACGATTAGTTCACAATAGTCCAGCCACGTGACGTAGTGTGCCCTGAGACAAGGAGAAAAGGCAAGCGATGGACGCGATGCGCCCTCCCGAAGAGCAACTGATCAGAGTTGGTCGAATGGTCGCGATCGGCCGGCTCACACCGGCTCTCATCCATGAGCTGAACAACTCCCTGCTCGTCTTGCTCGGAACAGCCGACCTCGAGCTCGCGATGTTGCCGGCGGAGAGCAAGGAGCGCGAGCGAATGGAGACCGTGCGCGACGCCGGGCTCGAGATCCGCGACGCCGTCTCGCAGCTCGCCGGCTTTACGCGCTCGCCCGTGGAGGGGGAGCAGAGGCTTTCGCTGGTCGAAGTGGGTCAATCGGCGGGGGCCTTGACGCGACGCCTCCGCCTGCAGCGCGACATCGACTTCGAGGACCAGTACTGCGACGAGGAGTTGATCGTGCTCGGTAACGAAGGGCAGCTGGTTCAAGCGCTACTACATCTGCTCACGAACGGCTTCCAGGCGTCGACTACCGGCGACACGGTCAAGCTCGAGGTGAAGCGGGAGGGCGAAGAAGCGGTCGCACTGGTCAGCGATCAAGGCGCCGGCGTACCGCCCGAGGAGGTCGAAACGGTCTTCTCGCCCTTCGAGACGACAAGGCTCGATCAGTGGGGAAGCGGCATCGGCCTGGCCGCTGCGCGCGTCATCGCTCGCCGCCACGGCGGCGAGCTCGAGCTCCGCCCGGCAGCCTCGGGAGCCGTCTTCGCTTTGCGCTTGCCGCTGGCCGGATAACCGGTACCGCTCGGGCGTCCAAACCGGTCAGGAACACCGCTCTCCGACCCGGGATGCATCTTTCCTCTTACGGGGGATGTGCCCTCCCCCGTCTCTGGACGATGCTTCATTCGAGGGGTTGGGGAGCCGTGCAATGTCAGCTGGAAAAGCGATCGAAGTAACAGCCGAAAAGGGTTTCGGCACCGGATTGCGGGCGCAGCTCGCGCTTCGGCGCCCGGCCGACGAGGCGCCTGGCGTCGGGCTGACCGGTGAGCTGGCCAAGACGCTCGCGCAGCTCGATGGGCAGAGCGTCGACTCAGCTGTCGTCGAGCAGTTACGCGCGGAGCTCGAGGCGTCCTTCGAGCGCGAGCAGGCGCTTCAAAACGCCCTTGCCAAGCTCGAGCCGAAATCCGCCCGAGACGATGGCGCGAGCGCCGACGAGCTACGTGCCGTTGAGATCGCCCTGGAAGAGAGGGAGCTAGAGCTCGAGCAGGAGCGCGAGCAGATGGCCGAGGAGCGCGCGACGCTGGGAGGACTCGAAGCCGAGCTGGCACAGGCCAAGGCACGCTCCGACGCGCTGGAGAAGCAGATCGAGACGAAGGTGACTCAGCTCCAGGAGGCCGACCACGATCGCAAGCGGCTCGAGCGTGAGCTGCGCGTGCGCGAAGCCGATATCGTCGCCGGAGACAAGGATTTGACCGCCCATGAGCGGAAACTGGAGGAGCGCGAGCGGAAACTGGAGATCGAGTCGAGCCGGCTCAGCGAGCGCGAGGAGGCACTCGACACTCACGCCATTGAACTGACGGCTCAGGAACGTGCGTTGGCGCTGGCGATCGATCAGATCGCCGAGAAAAACGAGTGTCTGCGCGATCTGGAGATCACTCTGGATGAGCGCAGCGAGGAGCTCGACGAGCTGCAAGCCACGGTACAAGCCGACATCGATCGAGTCGAAAAGGCGACCGGCGGCAATCTCGAGAAGCTGACCGAATTGACCGCGGCGCTCGAAACGCTGGAGCAGCGTGAAAAAGCCGTCGAAAAGCGTGAGGCGGAGATCTCCAAACAGGCCGACAGCGCCCGTCGCAAGCTGGCTGATGCCGAACAGCGCGGTGACGAGGTAGCGCGACTCGAGACCGCATTCGGCCGTCGCGAGCGCGACCTCGACGAGCGCGAGCGCGACGTCGAGAGTACGAACAAGGTGATCGAGGAGAGATTGAGCAGGATTGAGCGCAAGGAGCGCCGGGCCGAGCAGATCGAGGCCAGCTACGCAGAAAGGCTTACGGATCTCGAGCAGCGCGAGTCCGAGGCCGACGCGAGAGAGCGCCGGGCGGCCTCGATCGAGGCGGAGTGCGAGCTACACGAGCAGCGCCTCGAGCGCCGCGAGCGCTTGGTCGAGGAGGCCGAGAAGCGGTTGACCCAGAAAGAGCAGGATCTCCAGGGCTGGGTCGGCCAACTGCAGAGCGATCTTGGCGACCGTGAAGGCGACTGGTGGGCAAAACAGCTCGGACAGACCAGAGGGAAGAAGGCGTCGAAGGAATCGCCGAGCGGAAGGCTGCGGGCCATCAAATAGGGAAACGGGGGGAAACGATGGACGCATGGAGCGACGAAGGCAGGGTCTATCTCCTGGACAACGAGCCAGGGCGGGCGCTGAACGTGATGCACGAGGACGGCGAGAGCGCGCCCGAACGAGTCGAGTTGGACGGAAGGATGGTGCTGATCGACGCCATCACGATCTTGCTCGAGCGAAGCCGGTTTGAGGCCGCTACGGCTCTGTACGCCTGCCAGCTCGATCTGGAAGTCGCCGACGCTCCTCCCTACGCCGACGCTCCGGTTTGGGTCGTTCTGAAGGCACCGGCAGAGCTGGTGTTCACGCTCGGGAATCTCGATCGAGACACCGCCTGGTTCGTGCGCGAGGCGATCTCCGAGTCTCTGCCGAGCGGATACCAGGCCTCAGAGTTCTACATTCAGGCTCTGCTCAACCCGACGCCTTACGGCGAGACGGGGCTGGCGGCCGCCTAGTTTTCCGCCAGAAGTCCGCCTCCCTTTGGGAGGCATTACGACTGCTGGCGGTGAGGAACGTCAAGCGAGCAGAGGATGGCGTCCTACGACCCGCGACCGCGACAGTGCCCGCGCTGAGAGGGCAGCGGCGAGCTGAAAACGAAAAGATCGCGAGTCGCGCCGGGGTAGGTTTCTAAGTGCCGATCGGGTACAAGCTTTCCCGTGAGTAAGCACTTGATCATCGGAGCCGGGCCGGTCGGGTCGACCACGGCACTGCTTCTCGCCGAGAAGGGCCAGAGCGTCTTGCTCGTCTCGAGATCGGGATCTGGCCCCGATGACCCTGGCATCGAGAAGGTCGCGGCGGATGCCGCCGACCGGGCCGCGATGCTGCGTCTTTCGGTCGGCGCTGACGCGATTTACGACTGCGCCAACCCCGCCTACCACCGCTGGCCGACCGACTGGCCGCCGATCGCCTCCTCGCTGCTACAGGCGGCGAAGGAGCGCAACGCCGTGCTCGTCACAATGAGCAATCTCTACGCCTACGGGCCCGTCGACCGCCCGATGACCGAGCAAGACGAGCTGGCGGCGAGCGGTGTGAAGGGACAGGTGCGAGCGCGGATGTGGGAGGAGGCGAAAGCCGCGCACGACTCCGGGCAGGTGCGGGCTACAGAGGCTCGCGCATCCGACTTCTTCGGTCCCGGCGAGACCGCCAGCCACTTCGGCCGGATGATCCCACGCGTGCTCGCGGGTAAGACGGTGCGCGTGATCGGTAACCCGGATACGCCACACAGCTGGACGTACATACCCGACGTCGCCCGCACGCTTATCACGCTCGCCCGCGACGAGCGCGCCTGGGGACGACCCTGGCACGTTCCGACCAATCCGCCGCTATCGCAGCGCGAAGTCGTGGCGGCGCTGGCGGACCTGGCCGGCGTGCGCAGCCCCGATGTGCGCGGGATTCCGAACTGGGTCATCCGAGCTGCCGGCGTCACCTCCCACATGCTGCGCGAACTGCGCGAGGTCACCTACCAGTTCGAGCGTCCGTTCGTGCTCGACTCCTCCGCGGCGACCGAGACGTTCGGGCTCGATCCGACACCGATGAGCGAGGCGCTTTACGCGACGCTCGAGTCGATCGGCTAAACGGCTCCGGCAGGAGAGTCGCCGCGAATCTCCTCCATCGTTCGACCCGTGCGGACGGAGCGATCCTGCTCGGTTACGTCATCGGTTGAGGCGAAGCTGTCGCGCTTCTTCACCAGCAGCCAGGTCTTCTCGCCGGCGCGCTTGAAGCGGACGAGCGCGAACTCGCCCTTGAGCTTCTGACCGGCGACGATGAAGGTGAACTGCCCGCGCTCGAGCCCCGCGCGAAAGGCCTGCTCGCTTTCCGCCCGCCCGGTCTGGTTGAGGGCCACGAACGCTCCCTCGTCCCAGATCATCACCGCGCCGGCGCCGTAGCCTTCCGGCAGCACGCCCTCGAAATCCCGGTAATCGAACGGGTGGTCGTCGACCATCATCGCCAGGCGCTTGTCGGCCGGGTCGAGCGAAGGCCCCTTGGGGATCGCCCAGCTCTTGAGCACTCCGCCCAGCTCGAGCCGGAAGTCGTAGTGCAGCTGTGAGGCCTGGTGTTTCTGGACGACGAAGCGGAGCGGCTCGCTCGCGAGCTCCTCGTACGGCTCGCGCTGTTCGACTTGCTCGGCGCTGCTCATGATCAGACCTTATGAGATCGATTCCCACTCCGCCCTCGGAACATGTATTTCGAACTACGATTGACTCGGCCATGGGCGAGCCGGCAGATACAAGCGAATTCACGCTGATGTCGCTCCTCTCTGCCGACGGGCCGGCCGAGGGTCTCGCCGACAAGCTGATGCTGTTCGGGCGCTTCGTCGGCGCCTGGGACGTCGTGTCGACCAGCTTTCAGCCCGACGGGACGCGCCGCGAACAGCTCGGCGAATGGCACTTCGCCTGGGTGCTGGGCGGCCGCGCCATCCAGGACGTGCTGTTCGAGCAGGGATCGCCCGAGCGCGCCGGCACGACCATCCGAGCCTACGACGACCGCACGGACAGCTGGCACGTGAGCTGGCTGGGACCGGTCTGGCACGAATACGTCCACCTCGTCGCGCGTGCGGTCGGCGATCGGATCGTTCTCGAGGGCAGCGGCGCCGACCCGACCCGTCGCGTGCGCTGGAGCTTCAACGAGATCACAGAAGACTCGTTCCTCTGGCGCGGCGAGGCTTCGCTCGACGAGGGCAAGACCTGGACGCTGGAACAGGAGATCGGAGCTAGGCGCCGTCAACGATCGAGTCGAGATCTCGCGCAGTAACATCGGGCACAGCGACCGACCCGCGCGATCGTGGCCCAGCCAACGCCATCGCGTCATGACGCCGGTGGCGCCGGACTTGCGCCGCTTAACAAAGGCGAATATCTTCTGCAGCTGCAGCAGCGCCGGCCCGAGGATGACCACGAACATCGCCGGGAAGATGAACAGCACGGTCGGGAAGAGCATCTTGATCGGCGCCTTGGCGGCCTTTTCCTCGGCCGCGGCCTGGCGCTTGAGGCGGCTGTCCGTGGCCTGCACGCGCAGGATACGGCCGAGCGAGATGCCGAGCTGGTCGGCCTGGATGAGCGAGCGCACGAAGGCGGAGATCTCGCGCGTATCCAGGCGCTGAGCGAGCTTCTTGAGCGCCTCGGGACGGCCCGAGCCGATGCGCATCTCGCCCAGCATCAACTCGAGCTCCTCGACCAGCGGCCCATGCATGTGCTCGGTCAGCTTGCTGATCGCCGCGTCGAACGAGAGCCCGGCCTCAACCGAAACGGCCAGCAGATCGAGCGCGTCGGGAAGCTGCGAGACGGCGCTCCTCGCGGCGCCGACGGGCGCGGGCGTTGACGACGTAACCGGGAGCGATGTAGCCGAGCGCTCCGAGACCGGCGGGGAAGAAGTATGAGCGAAGAGCCGCCGCTCAATCCCCCGAGCAGTAGCCCGAGCAGCAGCCCGGCGCCGCCGCAAAATCCCTTTCGTGGCGAGGAATGCCTCGGGCGAGACGTCGCGCATACCGGCGCCCTGAAGCGTCCACTGCAACGACTCGAGCGAAGTGCGCCGGTTCAGCTTCATCATCGCCTCGCGCCGTTTTCGCCATCAGAGGCTTGAGCGCTCGCTTACTGAAGCTCGCGTCCTCGCTTGCCTCCGCGAGCGGTCGCGAGCGACCGTAGCGCGACGCGCGGGCCAGTACCTCCTTCCGCTCCCGCGCCGGCTGGCTGGCCAGCTCGACGACGAAGAAGGCGGCGAGTCCGAGTGCGGCGGCGGCGAGTGCGAGCAGCATCTGTCCTACCCCTTGAAGGTGACGATTTTTCTAAGCATGAGCGAACCGATCCCGATCGAGACCAGGCCGAACGCCACCAGCGCCTGACCGGTGCCCGTGTTCCAGAGCGGTGACATGTAGGTCGAGTTGAGAAGCGTGAGCACGCCGGCGAGGAAGATCGGCAAGCCGACGAGCACATAGGCGGACATCCGCCCCATCGCCGTCAAGGAACGAACCTTGCGCGCGAACTGCTGCCGCTGGCGGACGGTGTCGGCGACCATGTCGAAGAGCTGGGCGAGCGATCCTCCGACCTGTCTCTGGATCGTCACAGCCGTGATCACGAACTCGAAGTTCGCCGAGCCGAGCCGATCGCTCATCTCCTTGAGCGCCTCGTCCATCGGGCGCCCCAGCGAAGACTGCGTGAGTACGCGCCTGAAACTCGCCCGAAGCCGGCTCCTGGCCCTCCTCCATCGCAGCCTTCAGGCCCTGCTTGAAACTGTGACCGGCCTTGAGCGATGCGGCCATCGTCGCCAGCAGGTCGGGCAGCTGCGCCTCGAAGGCGGCGAGTCGCCGGCGCACCCTGCGCCAGACGTAAACGTAAGGAATCGGCGCCGCCGATAAGCATCGCGGCCACTACCGCCAAGGAGCCGGCGCCGATCAGCGAGACGACCAGGCCGAACCCGATGCCCAGCCAAGTATCGCCCAGACGAGCTCGACCGTCTTGAGCGGCATGTCGGCGCGCTCGAGCATGCTGCGTGAGCCGTCGCCAGACGTTCAGGCTGCCGAACACGCTCTCGGTGGCACTGAAGACCGCGGCGACCGCGCTCAGGCGCTCGCGCGCTCCCAGATTCTTCTTTGCTCGTGCCCTCGCCGACGTGTGGCGCCAGCCGAGCCTGCACCCAGGAGCCCTTTCGCGCAGAGGAGAGATTGGCGATCGCGGCCAGACCGAGCGCTCCGACGAGCAGCGCAATCAGGATCGTGCCGGCCGTGGAGAAGAGGAACGAGGGCAAGAACGTGTGTGCGCTCGTAGATTCGACGCTCGCGACCCGTAACCGCGTGCTCGCCGAGCCGGCACCCACTAGTGAGGCCTGTAGCGACACCTGATCGCCGGGCCTGGCAGCGGTGATGTAGGAGACGCGCCAACTTCGGCTCAATTCGGAGGCGACGGCGGTATAGATCGCGCTCAGACGAGTGCTCGAGCTGGCGAGCACGTAGCGCCCACCGGTCTCGCGCGCCAGAGTCTCGAGCGGCGCCGGGTCGAACTGCGGCCCCTTGATGCCCACCGCGTATACAACCGCACCCGCCTTTTGCGCGGCGATTACGGCTTCCTCGAGCGTAGTTCCCGAGCCGACGTTCTTACCGTCGGTGAGAAGCACGATCACGCGTCCCGCCAGCGGATCCGAGCGAAGCGCGTGTGCAGCCTGAGCGACAGCATCGTAGAGAGCCGTACCGCGACTCGTATCCACCTGCATCGCGTCGAGGCTCGTGGCGAGCTCGCCGGTGGACGATGAAAGCGCCGACTGCTCGTTTGCCTTCTCACCGAAGGCGATCAGACCGAGACGGTCGTTCGCGGCCTTGCTGTTCACGAAAGCCCGCGCCGCGGCCACCGCGTCGGCAAGCGCGCCGCCCGTCATCGACTGCGAGCGGTCGAGTGCCAGAACAACCGCCTTTTCACGGCCGAGGTTCTCTGCCTCGAGACCGGTCACAACTCGGCCGCCCTCGGCCAGCGCGGGCTTGATCGCGATCGGCTGGGAGGAGACGACAGTCAACCGCACGGCCGGGTATCCACTCGTATCGAGGCCCCTGATCTCGACGCTTGCACCGGCCGAAGAAGAAAGAGCCAGCGCCGCGAGTAGCGCCGCAGCGATAAGTGCCCTGGGCCTTCTCATCCCTTCTTCCCTCCAAAGGCCGCGGCGGCAAAGCCCGGGCGAACGCCGGCCGGCAGGTTCTGCTCGCTCTCGAAGAAGTTCGGGGCCACGAGCACGTTGTTGGTGGCCAGCTTCTCGAGGAAGTGCGGCTTCAGCCCGGTGCACAGAAGCGGGTCGAGCAGCGTGCCGCCGCGACGAGAGCCGTTCGAGTCCTCGTCCGGTGGTCGCGCCAGGAAGATGTCCTGAAGCGTGACCACGTCGCCCTCCAGGTGCATCACCTCGGTGATCTCCGTGACCCGGCGCGAGCCGTCAACCAGGCGGGCGATCTGAATCAACACGTCGAAGGCGCTGGCGATCTGCTCGCGGATCGCGCGCAACGGCAACTCCACTCCGGCGGTCATGACCAGCGTCTCCAGACGGGCGAGCGCGTCGCGGGGCGAGTTTGCATGGATCGTCGTCAGCGATCCTTCGTGGCCGGTGTTCATGGCCTGCAACATGTCGACCGTCTCGGCGCCGCGCACCTCACCGACGATGATCCGGTCGGGGCGCATGCGCAGAGCGTTTCGCACCAGCTCGCGGATTCGCACCTCGCCCTTGCCCTCGATGTTCGGAGGTCTCGACTCCAGCGATACGACGTGCTCCTGTTGCAGCTGCAGCTCGGCCGCGTCCTCGATCGTGACGATTCGCTCGTCGCCGGGGATGTAGGCGCTCATCGCGTTCAGGGTGGTCGTCTTGCCGGTGCCCGTCCCGCCCGAGATGAGGACGTTCAGCTTGCCGCGTACGCAAGCGGCCAGGAACTGGGCCGTCTTCGGCGTCAGCGTGCCGAAGCTGATCAGGTCGTCCATCGTGTACGGGTCGCGCGAGAACTTGCGGATCGTCAGCGACGGCCCCTTGAGCGCCAGCGGCGGAATGATGGCGTTGACACGGCTCCCGTCCGGAAGGCGGGCGTCGACCATCGGCGAGGCCTCGTCGATGCGGCGTCCCACCTGCGAGACGATCTTGTCGATGATCCTGAGCAGGTGGGCGTCGTCGACGAAGGCCACTTCGCTGCGCTCGATCTTGCCGGCGCGCTCGACGTAGACCCGGTCCGAGGCGTTGACCATTACCTCGGTCACAGAGTCGTCCTGGAGCAGCGGCTCGATCGGCCCGTAGCCGAGGATGTCGTCGGCTATCTCGCGCACCAAGCGGTGGCGCTCGTCGCGGGTCAGCGGCGTGCGATCGAGCGCGAGCTGCTCGGTGACGGCCCTCAACACCCGCTCGGAAAGATCTTCCTCGCTCTCGCGCTTCAGCAGCTCGCCCCCGAGCTGCTGGATGCAGGCGTTGTGGATGCTCGTCTTCAGCTCGGCGTAGGGATCAACGCGACGTGGCTCCGCTGGTTCGTTCCCGGAGCCCGACTCGGACCCGTTCGCCGACCCTCTCTGAATGGCGATGCGATCGGAAAGACCCATCGTCTCGTCACGCCTTGAGCGAGCTCAGCATGCGTCGCCCACGTTCTTTGTCGGTGAAGAGTGCCTTCGCCAGCTCGCGCACGGCGCGCGAGAAATCGCAACCCGGGTCGGCAACTGCGGCCGGCACGCCCCGGTTCACCGACAGCGGCACCGCGCGATCGACGGGAACCGACTTCCAGACCTCGGTCTCCAGCGCTTCTTCGACCTGGCGCTGCTTGATGCCGACCTTGTCGTTGGCGCGATTCAGCACCACTCGTACCCGCTCGCGCGGGAAGGAGAGGAGCTCGAGCGTCTGCATCCCGAGACGCACGTTCTTGAGCGTCGGGATGTCGAGACAGGCCACCAGGAGCAGCAGGTCGGTGCGATCGAGCGTCGAGAGCATCGGCCCGTGGAAGAAGGGCGAGGTGTCGACGACGATCACTTCGTAGGCGTAACGCGCCACCTCGAGCAGGCGCCCGACCTTCGACTCGGTCACCAGCTCGGCGTCCTCGGGCCGAAGCGGCGCCGGCAGGATATCGAGCCCGCTGGAGTGCTTGACCGTGTAACCGGCCAGCTTGTCGGCATCGAGCTCGCCCGGTGCGACGACGAGATCGAAGATCGTCTTGTCGGGCTCCAGCCCGATCATGATCGCCGCGTCGCCGAACTGCAGGTCGAGGTCGAGCAGTAGCGCCCGCTTCCCCTCGTCATGAGCCAGCGAGGCGGCGAGATTGGCCGCGAGCACCGTCTTGCCCGTCCCGCCCTTGGGTGAGAAGACGGTCACTATCTTGCCCTCGCTGCCGATGCGGAACCTCGGGATGCCGCCCCACGTGGCAGGCCTTGCGGATCGAGAAGACGACGTTCTCGATGAATTGCGGCAACACCAGGACGTCGGCCACGTTCGATTCCAGCGCCTCCTCGAGCAGGGACGAGGCCTCGCTCGAGCAGACCAGGATGACCGGGGCCCGTGTCAGCTCGCGAATCGCGGTCAGCTCGTTGATCGGTAGAACCGAGCTGCGCGTGGCGTGCAGGACGACCTGGAGATGACCGCCGGCCAGGACCGGCGCGGCGGCGGCGATGTGCTCGCTGGCACCAAGCAGCTCGAGCTCGTCGCTCTGTGCCAGCGCCTCGAGCAACGGCTGCAGGCCGTCACAGGAGCCGGTTACGAAGATTCGTATGGTCTCGTGCTCTTGCTCGCTCATGGGTTCGTCCCCTGCATCGCTCGCTGATAGACCGATCCGCCCACGCCCTCGGCGGCGATCGTCCTCGCGTCCGCGAGCGTCTCGGAGCTGTCTCCGGCCCGTACGGGCGGGCGCAGGGCCAGCGACCACTCACCGTTCTTGACCAAGTAGAAGAGCTTGGTCGCCTGGGTATCGGTTAATCGAAGCTGTACCGTGGTCGTTCCGTTCGAGCTGCTCGTCACGCTCGAGGACGATCCCGTCTCGGGCGCGCTGAGCACCAGAATGTCCCTCAGTACGATCTTGCTCACGTGGTGCGATCCGCCCTCGGGCGATGTCCATGTCGCCACCACGTCGACGTGGTCACCCGCTTTGAGCGACCCCGGCCAGAACCTGAGCGGGCTTTGCTTCGATCTCGAGCGCACGTTGGGCGCCCGTCAATTGTCCGCGCGAGCCCTCGGCGCCGGCCTCGCCGACGCGCCTGAGCGAGATCTGGTCGCCCTTGTATATCGGCTCGGTCACGTAGCGCGCAGCGATCTGCTTCGGGTCTGTGATCGCGCCGCTAACGACGTCGACGCGCTTGACCGTCTCCTTGCGCAGGTACTTGCCGTCGATCAGCTCGTCGGCGGGTGTACCGCTCGGAATGTCGCGCGCCGCCACGTATACCACTGTGCCTGACTGGCCGCTGTCTACGTGGTTTTTATACTGCGTCACGTAGACGCTCACGAGGATGACGGCGACGACCGCCAACCCGAGTGCGATTAGAATATTACGAAGTCGGTATGTCATTGTTGGTGCGTCCTTTATTTCCTGTCGTAAGCGCGGACATCTTTACGTTAATTCGCTTCGAGCCTCGCTTTGTTTTGTATGTCTCATATTCCTCAATGGTTCATGCGTTATTGACGGTGCAGTATTGGTGCTAGTTGCGCGCCATACTCCTCTCGAAGAGGCAGCGCTCTCTCTCATTCGACCCGCTCGGTCGTGGAGCTCGACAGCTGCCCGGAATTAATGACGACTCCCATGATGTTTATCGAGTAGGGATACTTCGCAGTGACCGTTACATCGCCGCCGGGCGCCCAGCTTGACGTGACACTGACCGTAAGATCGCTTTGCTTGAGATCCGATGCGGAGGCTCGCACCTGCGAGACGGCGACGGCAACGGGGTCGCTCGCCTCTCGAGAGACCGCCGCCCTGCGAGCGCCGGCGCGCACCGAATCGGTCAGAGTCAGGTAGTGGTTGAAGGTGATCCCGAACTGCACGATCCCGAACAGGAGCACGCAGAGGATGGGTAGCACGATCACGAACTCGACCATCGACTGGCCGTGCTCGGCATCGATTCTGCCTCGGATTCTCACTCTCCCCCTCATCTCATCCCCCCGAAACAATCGGGGCGGGCCTTCCGCACCAGAAGGCCCGCCCACAGTTCGAGCGCCTAGGTCGTCATCGACCCCTCCGCTCGGCAAACAGCTCCAGATACACCGCCGGAGAGGATCACGAGCGTCGCCGTGACGCTAATCGCTTTCACGAGGAAAGCGATCGCTGTCTCGTGTTCCGTTTGTCCAGCCTCGCGCTTGCGGCTTGAGCGACCGGACGAACAGGTCTTCGAGATCGGCTCCATTCGTGTTCCCCCTCATCCCCCCCGGCGGATCTTTTTATAAAGCAATACTTCTTCGTTTCACTACGGCTTCATATCGGTTATGACCTGATTGATTGCGCCCCGGATTCCGGTCGACAGTGCGACAAACACTGCGACCGTGAGAACGGTAATCACGGCCAGAACGACGCCGTACTCTGCCATCGTTTGACCCTCTTCACGCATCAGGAACAAATGCAAACGCGCGATCATGCGCATGTGTACTGCACCCCCCTTTTGTTTACACGGCAGGCAGAGGTTTCAGCGCAGAACGAGAGACGGTAATCAGCCCCCTGACGTGTCTCTTCGTTCAACATGTGCGGTGCGCTTGAAAACATCACGCCGTAAAACCTCCCCCCAGTGGTTTGTGGCGTGGCCGCGCCGCCGTGTTTAGTCGAGGTCAGAATCGAGAGACTGGCTTCAACTTAAAATCCCTCATCGCAGTGATTCGCCCGTTTCTTCCCTCGTTCTAGCGATCATCGGCGGTAATTCACCTCATTGGGGGAACCGCTAATGGCGATCGTGATTGCATAGTGTGAAAGTCCCGTCGCGGCAGGGGGAGTCGATAGCTATCCGTTGCCGAGCGTGATCTCGGCGCCGAGTTGAATGAGGGGGAGCCGTAGATGAGGAAGAGACGAGAGTCCGTGCGCAAGCGGGAGGACGAAGACCGGTCCGTACCCGCCGCGCCGACCGAGCGCGACGCAGCGACAGAAAGGGAAGCCAGGCTCGAGGACGACGGGTTCGTCTTCTGGCCGACCACTCTGGGCGAGCCCGCGGGACCGCGTCTCGTACAGGTCGAGCAGCGCCCGCCGCGGGAGCCCGAGAAGGCAAGCCCGCCGCGTCGGCGCGTGGCGACCACCGTCCTGTTCACCTTGCTCTTCTTCTCCGGCGCCGCTCTGACGGCGGCGGCCGGAAACGAGGTCGCGACGATCGTCTCCTCCTCGTCCGAGACGGTCGCGAGCGACACGACCGCGACCGACACCACAACGATCGACACGACCGCCACGACGACAGCCGCCGCGGAACCCGCGACCACCGACGCCGCCGCGACGCCCGGCGTGGAGTCCACGACCACGACGGCTGCCACAGACGCGAGCGAACCGCCCGCGAGCGTTACCGAGACGACGCCCGCAGTAACGACACCGGCCGCTCCGGCGGTAGATCCCGCCGCCACGCCGCAAACCACAACCGCCGCGCCTTCTCAACCGGCGTCTCAGCCGCCCGCCGGCAGCTCGGCTACGAGTCCGGGGTCGGACGCTTCCACCGGCGACCCTGCGGCGGGCTCGAGCCCGCCCCCCGAGAGCAAGCCGACCGCTGTCCTTCCGCCACAAACGCCGGCCGCGTCTGACGGGCAGACACGCCTCAAGCAAGCCAAGGCCGACTACGCCTCGCTGCACAAGGCGCCAAAGTCGAGCGAGATCGAGCCGGAGGGCGATTCGAGCGGGACGACCGGCGACGTGCACTGGATCAACCAGCCGCTGCCCGACCCGACTCCGGCTTCGCTCCGCTTGTCGCCCGAGTTCGCGCAGCAGCTTCGCACGGCCAGTTCCGCCGAAGGGCTCGACTGGGCTTTCCTGCTCGCCGTTCTCCGCACCGAGCGGCTCGACAGCTCGGGCGAAGTCTCGCTCGAAGTGTTGCAGCAAAAGGCCGCCGTACTCGGCCCGCTTCACGTTCGCGCCAGCGACCGAAAAGCGCTGCTCGCCTACGAGCCGGATGCGCTGTTTGCCCGGCGAGTGCTCGTGCTGGAGCACTACTACAAAGCGCTGGGCCTGCAGATGCTCGTGAACGGTCTCACGGACAGCCGCGACGAGCTCGCGGCCAAGATCCTGTCTGACGAGCGCATCGACATCTACCCGGGCGGCCGCGAGGATATCTCCAGCGGGCGCGTCGACGTGCGCGTGCTGGCGATGATCGCCTTTTTGGCCGAGTCCTTCGGCGACGTCCACGTCACCTGTCTGATCAGCGGACACCGCCTGTATGCGCGACCGGGAGTGATCTCCGCCCACATCTACGGGCGAGGCCTCGACATCGGAGCGCTCGACGGCGTCTCGATCCTCGGGCACCAGCAGCAATCGAGCGTTACCGCGCGGGCGATCAAGCGGATCTTGCTGCTACCGGCCGAGGTATTGCCGCGCCAGGTGATCTCGCTGCTCGGATTCGGGGGCCCGTCCTTCCCGCTGGCCGACCACTACAACCACATCCACATTGGCTACTAGACCTACGACATCCGAAATCGGCCGCGTCCTGCTCGTCTGCGACGCGGCCGGCCGCGTGCTTTGCGATCGTTGCCGCATCGCCGACCGGCCGCTCAGCCGTATGCGCGGTCTGCTCGGTCGGCGCTACCTGCTTGCCGGAGAAGGACTGCTGCTTCGCCCAGCCGGCGCGATCCACACGGCCTTCATGAACTTCCCGATCGACGCCGTCTTCCTCGATCGCCAAGACGTCGTGCTCTCTGTCGCGCACGAGCTGACACCGTGGCGAGCGGCCTCCAAACGCGGTGCCGCAGCGGTGCTGGAGCTGCCCGCCGGGTCGGTGCGCGCGCGCGGGATCGAGCCCGGCGACAGACTGAGATTCATTTCTCCGCGCGACGCCTATCTCACGGAGAACGAGCTTGATTTGCCCCCTCGAAACGACAACCAGACGGAACCGGCAGGCGAAGCCCACCGAGACTCCGTCGATTCCAGAACTCGAATCTGCGTCGCGCAGCTCGCCTTCGCAATTCAAGTTCCCGAAAGGAGGTAACGAGATGCAATTGCACACTCGCCTCCGACGCCGATCAGGCGAGGATGGGCAAACGATAGTGCTCACAGTGATCGCGCTGGTGGCGCTGCTTGCCCTTGCCGCGTTCGCAATCGACGTCGGTTACGCCTACTACGCGCACCGCTCGCTACAGGCCTCGGCCGATGCCGCAGCGCTGGCGGGCGCACAAAAGCTGCCCGACGCCGGTCGAAGCTAAGGCCACGGCGCAGGAGTTCGGGACCGGCTCGGCGGGCAAGAACCAGCTCAAGAACATCGGGGCCGTCTCCGAAGTGATCACCACCAAGTGCCTCACGAGCCTGCCCGGCTGCGATCCCGCGAATGCCGTCGTCGCCGAGGAATCGGCGCAGGTGCCGACGTTCTTCGCCCGCGTTCTCGGAATCAAGTCCTTCGAGATCAACGCCAAGGCGACGGCCTGCTCGTACTGCGGCGTCAAGCCGCTGGACATCATGCTCGTCGTCGACCGCACGGGCTCGATGTGCCATGGACCACTACGGAAAAAGCGATCCGGCCTGCACTGACCTGAACAAGGAGAAGAGCGCGCTGAAGGAGTTCCTCGCCCTCCTCGAGCCCGCCAGGCAGCGGGTCGGGCTAGCCATCTTCCCGCCGGCGACGAGTACCTCGAGCAGCTGTAACACGCCGAGCGACACGAACTACAACACGGCTTCGAACCCGTATGTGGTCGTTCCGCTCTCGAACGACTACGCGACCAAGACCGGCGCGCTCAACAGCTCGTCGCAACTGGTCTCGACGATCAACTGCATCAAGGCGGCGGGTAACACCGCTTACGCAACCGCGATCGAGAAGGCGCAGGCCGAACTGACCGCCCACGGAAGAACCGGAGTAGACCACGTGATCATCTTCTTCTCGGACGGCGCGGCCAACATCGGCCCGACCTATTACTCCTCGACGTCTCCCTATCGCAAGCAGCCCTGCCACCAGGGCGTGACCTCGGCCGGACCGGTCAAGTCGAGCGGAACAGTCATCTACTCGATCGGTTACGACCTCAATGCCGTGGACGGCGGTGCCAACACCTGCCGCTACAACGGTGCCAGCGGGCCGCTGGAGACGCCGTCGATCACCGCGTACTCGGCTCTGCAACAGATCGCCAGCTCGCTCGATCAGTTCTATGTCGAGCCCGGCTCGGGCGATTTGAGCAAGGTCTACCTCGCGATCGCCGCCGACTTCTCGCGCGGCGCCTCGGGACTCATCGGTAACGACACCGAGTAGAGCCAGCGGAGCGGGGAGCCGGCCGGCCGGCTCCCCGCTTTCCAATCCGGAGAGAGCCGCACCGAGTTCGCAGCGCGAGTCTATGCAGCCGGCTCGATCTCGATCAACTCGAGTGCCGCGCGCGGCAGGGTCTCGACCTCGCCGTCGTTGAAGCTCACCACTACCTTCTCGGGCTGGTTGGAGTACCAACCGAGTACCACGCCCTCCGATTCACCGCGTTCTGCGGGACCTCTCTTCACGCGCACGGCGTCGCGTGCCTTGAGTAACGCTCCGTCGTGGACGGAGCCCGGCGGCATCGCCAGTGCCGGGTTGGATCTTTGCGCTCTCAGCTGGGCGAGCGCGGATTGCAGAGGCTCGGAGGTTTGGCGGCCACCAGTTGCGGTCTGGTTCTCCATGCGGGATGACTTCTTCTTTCTCGTGCGGCTTATCCTGCGGCGAATCTTTGGCTGAACGACCTTCGTCCAGCGGACCAGCGCGACCGGATGAACTGCAAACGGCCGGTAGTGACCCTTTGATCGGTTTGTTAGCGCCCGTTTTTATCCCCTAGTCAAGGTATTTACTCTTGCCGAGGTTCAGCCGCTCGAGCGCACGATTCGCGACCCTGCGATCATCCGAGAGATGAAATCGAGAGCGCCAGGCGAGCGAGACGATAACGTGACCGAGCTCGAACGGGTGCTCGAGGTCGTGCGCGCCGAGGCCGGCTTTCGCGCTTCGCGCTCGAGCGGGCCCGGCGGCCAACACGCGCAGAAGAACGAGACGCGGATCGAGGCCCTGCTCGAGCTCGACTCCTGCTCGCTCGACGAAGCGACCAAGGACCGCCTGCGCCAGCGCTTCGGTCACACGGTGCGCGCTGTCGCGCAGGATGAGCGCAGCCAACTACGCAACCGCGAGCTCGCGCTCGAACGGCTGCTGGGAAAGATCCGCCTCGCTCTCGCTCCCAGGGCGGAGCGCACCGCCAGCAAGCCACCGCGCTCGGCCATTCTGAAGCGCTTGACCGGTAAGCGGCACCGCTCGCGCGTCAAGCACCTGCGCCGGGCGCCCGGCGACGAGGAGTGAGAGCGTCCTACGGGTTGGTTCGCGACGGCTTTAGCCGCCGCCGGACGATCAGCGATTCTTGCTCAGGGCCACGTTGTTGTTGAGCAATGCCTCCGTGCCCTGGCCCGAGACGGTGGCTCTCACGTTCGCTCGCTTGGTGACTCTGGCGATGAACGTCAGCTTCGCGCTATTCCCCGCCGAGAGCGTCCCTAAAGCACACGCCGCTCGGCGCTTCGTTCGCGTGCAACTGTGATCGCCGCTCGAAACGCTCATGAAGCGCGATCCGGCGGGCAGTGTGATCGCGATCCTCACGCGGCTGTCGGCTGCCCCGCCGCGGTTCGCAAGTCTTAGGACGAACGAGCTGAGACGATAGCCGCGCTTCGACTTGCTCGCCTTACGGTTCAGGCTCAGCGCGAGATCGGGCAGAGGCCTGGCGACCGTGATCGTCTTGCGCGCCGTCGCCGTGCCGCCCGGGCCGGTGGCAGTCAGCGTGACCGCGTACGCCCCGGCTCTTGTGAAGGTGTGGGTCGGAGACGCTTCGGTCGAGCTTGCGCTACCGTCGCCGAACGACCAGAGATAGGAAGCGGCGTCGGTCGACGCGTTCGCGAAGGTAACGCTGAGGGGCGCGAGACCGGAGCTCTTGCTCGCGGAGAACGACGCCTGCGGCGGCGGCGGCGTGACGGTGATTGTCGCGTTTGCAAGTCGGCTGTTCGACCCGTTGCTCGCAACCAGCGTGACGTTGTAGCTGCCCGTAGCCGTGAAGGTGTGAGTGGGCGACGGGTCGGTCGAGCTCGTTCCGTCGCCGAACGACCAGGCATAGGAAGTCGCGTTCGTCGAGGTGTTGGTGAAACTGACGCTGAGCGGCGCCGCGCCGGACGCGGCGCTCGAGCTGAAGGATGCGACCATGCACGTACCGACGGAGGTGATCGCCTCGAGTGTGCATTCGGCGTCGATCAGACCATGAACAGAGTTCCCCGAGGGGAGCGGTTGCGCCGTCTGCTCGATCGCGTTTACGACACTCGAAGCCGAGGCCGAGAGGTTGTAGGAGCGGGCTAGACCGGCGAGGCCGGCGACGAAGGGGGAGGCGGCCGAGGTCCCGCAGAAATTGCCGAGATCGGGACCGACAATGTACGAACTGCCCAACCAAGTGGAGTTCGTGCAGCCGGGCGCGTCAACCATGACCCATGAGCCGTGATTGGAGAACGAGTACCTGGAGTTACTCGCGTCGACCGCGCCGACCGAGATCACGCCTTCGTAAGCGGCCGGGTAGCTGAGAACGGTCGTGCCGTCGTTCCCCGCCGCGGCCACCACGACTACTCCATGCGCCTGGGCGTAGGCGACCGCATCGGCAAGGGTCTGCGAGCTGCCTGGACCGCCGAGCGACAGATTGATCACATCGGCGCCGTGATCGACCGCCCAGGTGATGCCGGAGGCGACCCCGCTATCAGTGCCCACGCCGCTGGCGTTCAGCACCTTCACCGGCATGATCCTGCAGTTCCAACAAACTCCCGCGATGCCGATGCCGTTGTTTCCCTGGGCGGCGATGATCCCCGCCACGGCGGTACCGTGCCCGTAGTCGTCGGCCGGGTCGCTGTCGTGGTTGACGAAGTCATAGCCGGGATCGAGCGCACCCAGGTCGGGGTGGCCGGCCTGGACGCCGCTGTCCACCACCGCGACGACAACGCTCGAGTTGCCGGTCGTGAGCGACCAGGCATCCGGAAAACGAGGATTGGCGAGCGGCCAGTCCGCGGAGCCGAGCAACGGGTCGTTGACGTTGACCGCGAAGGCATGAACAAATCCGTCCGTCTCGGCGTAGGCGATTCCGTCCTGGCGCCGGAACAGCGACAGCGCCTGCTTCCTCTCGGCCGCCGGCACGCGCACGATCGCCGTCCGGAGCCCGCGCACGGTCGCCAGCCTGTGACCGCCGATGCGTCCGATCAACGCCTCTTGCCGGGCCGCGCCGGTGTGCTTGTCGAAGTGCACGAGGATGCGAGCCGTCCTGGCCGCCGAGGCGGTTTGAGGCAGCAGCGGAAGCGCGACGAAAACCGTCAGCGCGAGGACACAGATTTTTAGCCGCAAAGCGATAGCTGCCTCCCACGTAGCTATCGGATGGGAGCCGGGGTCGGGCGAGCCTTGTTCGGGTGAATACGGGTCGTACTCTCGAATACCCGTATTGACCAGAGCTACTCGTTGCCGGCCTGGATGGACGGCGGTCGATCGCAGTTCGGCCACCGCTGGGTGCACTGCGTCTCCGTGAGCTACGTTGAGAAGAGGCGCTCGCCAGGCCCGTATACTCGAAGCCGTCCGGGGAGCACCGGATATGGGCCGTTAGCTCAGTTGGTAGAGCAGGGGACTTTTAATCCCAAGGTCGCAGGTTCGATTCCTGCACGGCCCATTCGATTTTAGCAGGGATTTTGTGAAACGACGACCCGCGGTATCAGCCCTGCGCGTACCGTGGTAGTACGGGCGAGAGGAGCCGCCGCGTGAAGCACCAGTACTTTGGCGGATTAATGGTCAACCGACAGCGGCTGCTATGGACGATCGCAACGCGACGACAGCTTGAGCGGTGGGAGCCGTACGTGGCCAAGTCACTGCGGCTCGAGTTCAAAGGCGAGCAGCTCAACAACATGGAGATATGGCTGGCAGAGATCGAGCATCACTTTGCGCTAGTCGCGGCACGTAACCTACTGCGGGCGCTGGAGCTTGAGCCGGTGGCACAGGTCTCGATCGATTCGACTCTCGCGCGCCGAACTGATCGAAGGCCGGGACCTTCACGAACACTGGCCCGAGAATATGCCGATATTCAACATCACACCGCGCGCCGAGCAGCCACCTCATCGCTCGGGACGCGACTTCGCCACGCGTAACCCCGATCGAGGCCCATACTGGTGGCTCGGCTGGAGCAACACAACAGGCGCACATGTCCTCCCGAACGTTTCCGCTCGGGCGCTGCATCAGCTGCTCGATGCGGTCGAGGCAGAGGTCCTTGCCGACGATCCTGCGCTTGCGCGGTTCCTGCCGCCGCGCGCGTCGTCACCGTGGCTGCAGCAAGGCGGCGAGTGGCGGCCCAAGTCAATTGGGGATTGAGACACTCGCGGGGAACGAGTTGCCCTCCATCTTCTCGGCCCGACGCTCGCGCGCGGCCTGCCAGTTCACTGCGGTGTTATGGTCCGCGCCATGAAAGACGAAGAGACTCTGCTCGGAATCCTCGCAACGATCAGTAATCGCCTGGTCGAGATGGACATCGAGTCACATAACTACGGGGACGACCTCGAGGAAATCACTTCGAAGCTACGCAACATCTCCGAGGAAATGGAGAAGACGAATCACCATCTCGAGAAGATGACGCGAGTTTTCGAAGCAATCCACGACGAAATCAGCGGGATCGTTACCTAGACCCCAAACACACCGGCCATCTTCTCGGCTTGACGTTTGCGTGCGGCTCGTTCCCAGTGTCCGTACGTCGAGGCCGTAATCTCCAGCGTGCGGTGCCCCAGGTGCTTCGATAGCCAGGTGATCTCTCGCCCGGTTTGCAGGGCTCGAGCGGCGAAGGTGTGCCGGAGGCTGTGAACCGTCCGGCGCTCGCCGGTTGGACCCTCCCGCGGGATGCCGGCACGTTTCATGGCGCCGTAGAGCTCGCCGCGGACAGTCGAGGGGTCTAGGTATCCACTTCGTGTACCGCCCGGGAACACGATCACATCATCGGCCGGCTTGCCGCGCACTCGCCCCACCAGGCGCCGAGTTCGGCGACGAGGTCGGGCGGGAGATCGACCGTACGGCGCTCGTGGTTCTTCGGTGCCGAGAGATGACCGTCCGTGATCGAGCGGCGAACGTGCACAGTGGCGCCGGTTAGGTCGACGTCCCCCATTCGAGCGCGCTCGCCTCGCCGATGCGGCAGCCGGTCTTGAGAAGGAACAGGAGCAGGATTCGGAAAACGCTAGGCTCGATCTCGGCGAACAGGCACGGGAGTTCGTCGGCTTCGAAGTACGCCGATTCCTTCCGTGTCGCCCGCGGTCGCTCTGACCTCGGGAGTGAACGAACCGGGTTCTGGCCAGCGTAGCCGTGCTCGACGGCGCTTGAGAGGCAGGCGCCGAGTACACGCAGGTGCTTCGCCCGTGTCGAATCGCTCATCCCTTCGCCGCGGAGTAGCTCGAGGAAGCGGGCAACGTCGGCGGTGCCGATCCGCCGCACGATCTTCTCGCCGAAGGCGCGCTCCGCGTAGGCGATCGTCGAGCGGTAGCTCTCCTTCGTCGTCTCCTTGCGCTCGAGCGAGAGGCGCCAGCGCTCGCCCCACTCGCGGAAGCGGATCGACTTCTGAGGCGCCCAGGCGCCGTCATCGACCTGCGCTTGGCGTTTTGTCAGCGCTCGTTCCGCCTGCTTGCGATTCTTGCCGACGCGCTCGCGGTGCAGCTTCCGACCCTCGCGCACGACTACGTAAAAAGTCGCGCCGCAGTCGCAGCCGACGGCGTCCTCGGATGTCGTCCAGGGACGGCCGAGCGAGCAGCCTCGCGCGTGCCTAGCTTGAAGGCTTGCCATCTTCGTTCTCCTTCCTCTTGCCAACGCGGCGCGCGGGCGTGACGGTTGACGATCGAATAGGACGCCCCTCGACAAGGGGTCGAGCCCGTTCCTTAAGCTCTTCGCCGTCTTCGAGGCTCTCCCAGTATGGAAAGAATGTCCGTCCGAGACTTCGATGCGCCGATCCGCGCTTCCCTTGGCCGAGGAAGCCGAGCGCCTCGGCCCGGTCGCGTCGATATCTGATCCCGTCGGGAGTTGTTAGGTCATCGCTGTACCGCTCTGCAAGCTGCGAGAGCACCCCGCCTCGCTCGCGATTCTCCTTCTTGCGAATGTAAGCAAGCTGCCACTCCACCGCGAACTCGAACATCTCTCGAGTCTTGCCAGGGTTTCCCCTGTGTCGCGGCGCCGGCGGAACGCCGATCGCTTCGACCGCCGCTTCGCCGGTCGTCGATCAAACTGCGAGTCCGGCAATCCGGAACGGTTCCAGGAAGTCTTGCCAGCGCGCGATGCGGTCGAATTCGGCCTTGGCCATCTCCCCGAACGCGGACAGGCTCAACGCGCGTCGATGTCTGTGTGTGAATCCGCCGCGGCCGAGCCCCGTCGTAGGGGCCGACGGCGAACGAGCCTAGAGACACTGACTCGCCGACGCGCATGAGCTCGCCATAGACGAGCCACGCGTCGGCTTCGGTCTTCGAGAGCGGCACGAAGAAACGCGTAATGAACGTCGCCACCGATCCCTTCGGCTCTTCGAACCCCCCAACGATGATCGTTTGCGCGCCACGGTTAGGCTTTTCGTATTGGCCGCGCGCCCAGTGTCGCAGCTCGAGTTCGGAGAGTCGCGGGTGCGGATCTTCCGGCGGCTCGCCGAATGGTCCGCCGTCTTGCCAGAGCACGCGGGCATGATCGAGGAGAGCGTCGGGAGTCGGAGCGGGTTCCACAAAACCATCTTAGGGCCGCGTAAACTATTAGTCAACTACCGCTGCACATAATAGCGGTGAATAGCGGACAACGGACTGACGAAACCTGTATTTCTCAGCCTTTCGCTCAGCAGGAGCGCGGCTACCCTTAATCTACCATGGCGGAGGTTAATAGCGGTCTTAGCCTAGAACGTGAGCTCGCGTTGCGACGGGAATTACCGCCCCCGCAGGCTTGCGCCGCACTTCGTAAGGCCGCTCGAATCTCGCTTCGCCGACTAGCCGCCGAGTGGGAGTGACCCATCAGGCCATCGTGTTCTGGGAGACATCGCAGAAGCGGCCGAGCCCAGCGAACCTCGAGCGTTACGTTCGTGCGATCCGAACGCTGAGGGGAGAAATCGAGGGAGCACCTGATGGGCCCTAACGCAAAGGGCGCCCGCCTGAGCGCCCCTCGCAACTTTCCCCGTCGCCTAGTTTACGCCTCGCGGTCGTCGCTGCGCTTGAGGCGTTCGACGCCGGCGACCAGCGCGCTCGCTGTCGAGATTCTGCTCGGCGCTCTCGAGGATGGGCCGGGCGAGCGGCGCTACCGGTGCGGTTGCGGCGCTTCGTTCGAGTGGCCGGGGCTGCTCGACGCCCATCGTCTGGCGGTTCACGAATTTGAGGCGGCAGCGTGACCGCCGGGCGCGAACTCACGCCGCATTCCTGGCAGCCGATCGATCTAGTGAGCCTTGGCGAAATGCCAGCCGAGCAACCAACCCTCGGGCTTGGCTTCACCTATCCCGGCCGCGTTCATCTTCGCAGCGGCGAACCCGAGAGCGGCAAGAGTATGGTCTCCTACCTCGACTGTATTGCCGAGATACGGGCTGGGCGGAACGTATGCGTAGTCGACTTCGAGATGGGCGCGCGGCTCGCGCGCTCTCTTCTCCTCAATCTCGGTCTGGAGGACTTCTCCGGTCTCTCTCTCCTCGAACCGACAGAGCCGCTGACAGATCAGGCGATCCGCGCCGACGTAGATCGGCTGATCACTGAGATCGCGCCTTCGCTGGTCTTGATCGACAGCTACACGGCACGCTCGAGCTCCACGGCTGCGACCCGAACAAGGGTGTCGACATCCAGCGCTTCCACCGGCAAGTAGTCGAGCCGTTCCATGCCAGCGGCGCCGCGATTATCTTGATCGACCATCAACGAGAGTCAGCGAGAACCGCGGCCGGTTCTCGATCGGCTCGGAACGCAAGCTCGGGGTGGTCGACTGCCATCTCGGCCTCGAGGTCGTTCGGCCGCGGCGAATGCGGTAAGGACGGCCCATCCCGAATCAACACGCAAAGGACAAGATCCGTCCGGCGCACTTTCGTGGCCGCGCACTGCAGAGCTACATCTCTCAAGCGACCCGGACACCTACGCGATCACATGGTCGCTACTCGGCGCCCGAGGACCGCCCAGACGACGGCTTTCGCCCGACCAAGCTAATGGAGCGCGTCTCGAAGTTCCTCGATCTCCAGACGTCACCCGTATCTCGAAACCTGATCGTCCAAGGGGTTAAAGGAAAACGCGAGTACGTCCTCAAGGCGGTCAATTGCTTGATCTCGGATGGGTACGCAAACGAGAACCCCGGCTCTCGTGCTGTTGTGATCGTCAAGCAGTTCTCAGAGGCTGACTGGCTGACCGGCTTCCGGTTCCTCCTTAGGGAGGGGGAACCGGGAACCAGTGGAGTCAGCGGTTCCGGAACCGGTGGGGAACCAGTTAGGAACCGGGAACCAGAAGAAGAGCCGGGGTCTCTTCGACTTCCAAAGGGGCGAAGGTGAGATCCCGTTCTTAGTTCTCTCCCACGGCCGCCCTTGCTCTCTTCGTTGCTGTCCTTCTCAAGCGCCGTGCGCGCGAATGGAATCCGTACGCCTTCCGTACGCGCACTTCGGAACTCCCTGCAAAGGCGCTACTGCTCGAGCCTTTCGGGGATTCCATATCCCAAGGCGGAGCCGATGAGCGCTAGCCCGTACCTCCCTCGTCGAGGACGTCGCCGACCTACTCGGCTGCTCGGTTCGAACCATCCATGAGCGAGCGCGCCTCGGTGAGATCCCGCATCGGCGGCCGTCTGGCGCTCGCCGGTTGCTCTTCCTCAAAGCGAGTTGCAGGCCTGGATCGACGGCGCCCAGCTCGAGCGCGTCGAGTTGCCACGCGGCGGACGGGTCGTGAGGCCGAAGCGTGGCTAAGCAGAACGCCAAGCAGACCGCGATCGAGCGCAAGCACGGGCCCGACTGCACGTGCACGCGCTGCAAGGGCTTCGAGAAGGGCAACGAGCTCGGTCTTCGCCACGGCGCCTACGCCGTCGTTGCCCTCGGCCCGCGAGTCGAGGAGCTCGCAGACCAGATCCGTGAACTCGTGCCGGCCTACTCGCCCTCGGATGAGATCACGATCCGGCTTCTCTGCCTCGCGCTCGCCCGCCTCGAGCGATCCAGCCGACGTGGCCGCGAACGTACCGATCGAGGAACTCGGACGCATACGCCAGGACGAACGCGGCTGGACGAACACCGCGCGTCGCCTTCTCAACGATCTCGGCATGACACCGACGAGCCGCGCTGGCCTCGGCCTCGCTCTCGTCCAGGCGAAGGGTGAGGCTCTCCGCGCGCATCTCGCGAACAAGCGCGCCGGCGCCGCGACGATCGACGGAGGGGACACGCCTTGACCATCTCTTCAATCGGCCTGCTCGCCGCCTGCGACGATCCGCAGCTCTTCAACTTCCCTCTGTGGCCGAAGCAGCGCGAGATCCTCGGCGATGTCGAGCGATACCGCCTGAACGTCTGGGCGCTCGGCCGCCGTTCGGGCAAGACGACGGGCATGGCGCTCGCCGGCAACTGGTCGTGCCTCCTGCGGCCGGAACTCCGGCGCTTCCTCAGACCGCGCGAGCGGGGCTATGCCGTCGCGATTGCTCCGAACTTGCGCCAGTCCCGCCGCATCATCGCCGAAGCCAAGGCAACCGTCGAGGCTTCGCCTATCCTGCTCGACTCCCATCGAGGCGACCATCGACGAGCTCGTGTTTGCCGGCGACATGGCTTTCGCTGCGTTCCCTTGCACGTCGCGCGGCGCCCGCGGCTGGCCGATCCACACGCTTCTGCTCGATGAGGCGGCCTGGTTCGTGGCAGACGAGAACGAGTCGTTCCAAACCGGCGAGCAGGTGTGGAGGGCGCTCGCGCCGGCGACCGCGCAATTTGGCGACGCAGCGCGGATCGTCGTCTCCTCGACGCCGAGCGCTCCGGAGGGGTTCTTCGCCGACATGCACGGCAAGGTCGCCCGGGGCGAGTTCGAGGACGCCGTCGCCCACCAGGGGACGAGCGCCGAGTCGAACCCGATGCTCGATCCGGCCTTCCTCGAGGAGGAGCAGCGCCGAGATCCCGACGGGTTCGAGCTCGAGTACATGGCGCGCTTCGTCGGCGGCGGCCGGCTCTTCCTCGACGAGGCAGACGTCACCGCCGGGATCGTCGACCGAGTTGAGCTTTCTCCTGATGCAGGGACGGGCTGGGTCTGCGGCCTCGATCCGAGCTTTTCGTCTGACCCATTCGGCTTGGCCGTCGTCGGTCGCGACAAGGAGAACCCGAATCGCCTCGTCGTCGGCTGTCGAGCGTGGAAGCGTGCTCGCCGAAAGCCGCGCTCGCTCGAAGAACAACGTGCGGTTGAGGACGCCGTTCTCGCCGAGGTGGCCGAGGTCTGCGTTCGCTACGGCGGTCGCGCGGTCACCGACCAGTACAAGGCCGCCGGCGTCGTCGATCGGCTCAGACGTCTGGGCGTGTCGACTCGTCTCGAGGCGATGAACGAGAACTCGAAGACCTCCGCCTACCGCGAACTGCGTGCCCGTCTCGTCGCCCGGGAGCTCGAGCTCTATCCCGAGGCGCAGCTGCTCTCCGAGCTCCGGCGCATCCGCTCTCGCTTCGCCGCCGGCCGGGCCCGCGTGGAAATCCCGCGCATCGGGGGCTCTACGGCGACATCGCCCAGGCACTCGCGCTCGCGGTCAACGAGTTACGCGATTGGCAGAGCCGAGGCCACTGGCGAGAGGACGATGACGCCGAGTCGCTGATTGCGGATGGCCTGCGCTATGACGATCCGCTCTGAACCCACCACGCCAGCCTTGGAACGCCGCCCGGCGGCTCGTCTTCTTGGTCACGCACGCACGATCGCTTTGCTATTCCGCGTACCGGCAGCAGACCTCCGAAGATGGATGCCTCTAGACAGAAGGCAAGTAGATGCCTTAGGATCGCGCTGTGCTAGTGCAGTCGGACTTCAACCCGAGCGAACCACCGAAACGGCGGATTGCGCCTTGGCCTACTCCTGAACTAGAGCGTACCGGCGTCGAAGTAGCAATCCAGACAGCACTACTGCTCTCAAAAGAGAGAACATGGGTACGGCGTCGTGTAGAGAAGTTCTCCTTCATCGACGGCGACCGGTTCCGCCGGGTGATGAGCATCGACTTCATGACACCAGATGCTCGCCCCGAGAATTGCCCAGAGGGAGTTTTCTTCGCACCAGTAGCCCTCCCTCGGAAGACGGGGCTTCGCGATCTCGATGTGAGAGACGAGGAAAATCGGGCATTGCCCATGCTGACTCGAGATGAGAACTCAGCGATTTCGAGCGCACTATTGCGGATACTCGCAGCGGAGATCATGCTTGAGAAGGCTGGCTCTCCCCAAAATGGAGGACGAAGTCGCCCTAGATCTCGCCGATGTCGCGGGAGCACGTTACGGCGCCGACGACGATCCGGACGAAAAAGAAAGGTTCCATCGCACTACCCAAGCCGTTGAGGGTTTCCGCGTTGCGGATGGCTCCGATCCCGCTAGCCTGCAACGGCAGGTGCTGTGGTCGGACTCGGACATGAGAGCTTATATTGAGCTGCTCGCGGGCCGATTCGTTCTCCTTGTGCGATTCTCCCAATGTAACTCCTCGGAGCGGCGCATTATCAAATTCTCTCACGAGGAGCGCATTCAGAACACAGCCGAAGTACTTGGACGGGTCGGTGAATTGATTGAGCCCACGGTGAGACCGGCGCCGCGATCTCTCAAGACCATGTGGAGCCAGAAGCTGGAGACAATAGGGTGGAAGCCTTATGGCCTCACGCTCCCGACTCGGGCTCTCTACGCTGCGAGCACCGATCACGCCGAGGTCGTGGTCCCAAGCGAACTCTTCATCGAAAAAGCAATCTTGGGCCGAGTCGTCAACCATATCGATCCGCTCACGGGTAGGGCCACAGCTGGCGGCAATTACGAGATCGCAAGTCGGGAGAGAGTTTCACTGGCTCACTTGTATGGGACAGGTGTCGCGCCGGGATCTCAACCCGAGAGCTTCAGCCAACCGGACCGCTCAGGATCTGACCCCTCCGAACTGGGTATGTTGATGTCGCCCTCCGGCTTAGGCCCGGGGCGATATTCCCACTATTCCTTGCGTCCAGCCTGATCGCGCTGATTCTCCTATTGGGGCTCCTACTCCACTCAATAGGCATACACCCTGACGCGGAAGCGAGCGTGTCGCTACTAATCGCAGTCCCCGGCGTTTTTACTGCCTTCCTCCTCCCTCCCCGGGGGTCACCACTTGGTACGACGCATGTACGCAGGCATGAGGGCTCTCACCCTCCTCTCGGCACTCTGTGCCTTCGGAGCGGCGAGCCTTCTCGCGCTGACGTTTCCAACCTGGGCCACCGTTACGGCTTGGACCGTCCTTTTCACCCTCGCCACGTTATGCTCTGTGGGGCTGCTCGTCCCGTTCACCAAGTCCGTGAGGGTGAAGTGATCATAGACTTGCTCGGGTTTCGAACAATCCCGTCACGCCGGTACGCGAGAACATCGCCGTGATCGACAAGAGCCGACATATCGAGAATCCGGAGCCAGCGTCTGGGACGAACTTCTTCATGCTGACCCAAACCAACTCAAGTTCGACCTCTTCGTCGACTCCGCCGAAGGTACAGCACTTCTGATCGACTCCGATCGCGTAGATGAACTTGACGACCAGCGCCAAGTCTCGCCTGGGTCTTTTCCCCTCGAAGAAAGAAGAGGAGTTGGATCCCGGGGTAAGAAACTCGAGTCCGGGGCAAACTCCCTGAGGAGAGGGATCTCAAGCCATGGGCCAACTGGACGATCACGATAGGGCGTTGTGGACACGAGCCATGAAGCCACTCACCCCATGAGTTCACTCGAGAAGGAAATCCAGGCAGAGGAACAGCTCGGCAGAGAGCTCGAGAGGTATGTCGGGCAATGGGTGGCCGTTCGTGATCACGAAGTTGTGGACCACGCCGACACGTTTGACGAGATCTCCGACGAGATCGACGGAAAGCCTGTTGACGGCCTGTTCCAGGTGCTCGCCGAAAAAGGCGCTGTCTGCTTCTTCTGAGGGAGTCCTCTGTTCCCTAGCCCACGAAAACGGTTTGTTTACCAATCCCTGCTCCCGGAGCAGCGATTCCCGACTGTTCAGATCGTCGTCAATGGCGACGACGACACGGAGATCCCCGCCCGAGCGTTAGTTGATAGCGGGGCAGATTTCTCTTGCTTCCCTGTGGACTTCGCGAAGAGCTCTTGGCATCGACCTAGGATCTTGTGTTCTGAACCGGGGTTCGGCTTCGGTGGCACGGGTACCCACACATCTCCTAGGTCAGCCTACGAGTCCGAGTGGCGGGTTATAAAGTCGAACTAGCGGGTATTTTCGGGCCTATCCCGTTTCCGCTACTGGGGCGGAAAGACTTCTTTCGGTTGTTCGAAGTGACTTTCAAAGAGGATCCTGGGGATTGTCTACCTGAGGCGAACGCGAGCTTCCGCTGATTTCGTACTTGAGGAACATCTCGACCTCAGCGAGCATCTTCCGGAGCCCGGCTAGTTCCATCAAAGGGTTCCGATTTGGCGAACTCGCGGTCTCTGCCTGATCCTCCGAGCACAGGCCTTACTCTTCCGCGCCGCGAAGAGGGCTCCGACGGGAGTTCCTTTTCGTTTCTAGGACTCGGCGTGAGGAGATCAAGAGCCCGCAGGGATTCGGGCGCTTGCTCGCTGCTACAGCAAGCCGAGCTGCGCGTTCACCTTGGCCGGCGGCTTGCCAGTGTCGTCTAGTCCGAACTGCCGATCGAGCTTCTTCAGGTCGAGCGCGGGCACGAGCGCGCGCATCTTCGGCAGGCGAAGATGGCTACGGCCGATCCTGGTTCGGTGCCGCGGGTTCGCGTCACAGCGCCAGTGCGGGACATCCCCCCAGCGGCCGAAGTGGACGGGTCCGCCGCAGCCCGCCACTTGCGCAGACGACCATCCCGTCCTTCGGCATCGGATCCCCGATGCTGCGCGAGAAACAGCTGTCCTCGACGCAACGCCAGTAGAAGGGTTCGTCGCGTCTTCGGCCGCGACGATCTCCGCGCCGCAGAAGGGACAGGCGCCATCGCCTGCTTCGCGCTGTTGATCCAGGCTCGCCCACTAGCTCCTCGAGCCGGAGCGTACGTTCGTAGTCCTCGACGACGACCTTGCTGCGTCGGCGCTCCATGATCTCCTGAATATCGGAGAAGCTGAGCGGGTTCAGCGACCCTTGCCAGAGGAGCTCGTCATCGATAAAAACGAGCTTCTCGTGCATCTTTGCTTTGTGCACCACCGTCACCCCCCAACTCGCGAGGGCGCGCTCGATTTGCCGGTAGCCAGTGAGTCCCCGGCGCCCCCGTTCTGCCTGCTCTTTCGTCACGACGACTACGAGAACTCCGCGTTCGATCGCTGCGCGAAGCTGCGGCTCAAGCGATGCAACGCGGTCGTTAGTAAGGAAGGGCGAGAAGATGATCACCCGCTGTTCGGCCGACCCGAGATCGGGCAGAAGGTGTTGGGTCGAAGCTGTCCTGGGTGACGACTAGCCGTTCCCCTTCTACCTCGTCGCCGCCTTTCGCCTGGATCTGCATCCGCGCCGCTCGCGCCGACAATCCGGCCGGGATTATCTGCGCCGCCTCTACGACCGGGTATCGCTCGCGCAGGAAGTCGATCAGCTCGCGGATAAACGCTTTCTTGCCCTGCTTCGAGATGTAGTCAAAGTCGCCGACGAGGATCAACCGCCGCTGCGCCCGAGCGAGCGCGACGTTCAGGAGCCGTTTGAAATCCTCGCTTCGGTCGGGCATGAACATCGCGACCTTCCAGTGCGGCTCGTCGTTGACGAAATCGAAGATCTCCACCGGCGCTTCGCTGCCTTGGAAGGTGTGGGTGGTGCCCGCGCGCACTTCGGGATTGAGCTTCTGCTCACGGATGAGCAAGTTGATCAGCTTCGCCTGCGGCCGGTAGGGCGCGCCGATCAGGTATTCGCGGCTGCCCGCTGGTGATCCCGGGCCGCTCCTTCAGAAGGAGCATCTCAGCGATATCGACGCACGCGGTCGCAGAGAGGAAGTTGAGCCGGCTCGCGCGACCGGCATTGCTCACGCTCGTCACCCAGGCGTTCAGCGAGCCCGTGTCGACGAGCAGCACGGGTGAGTCGTAGCCCCATTCGCGCTCGTACCAGCCGTCGAGCATGCGGTCGTCTTCGACACCGGCACCGTTTCGGAGCGTCCCGCCGTAGAGAAAGTGGTTGGGAATCGCGCTGATCGCCGGGTGCATCCGGAACTGGACTCCTGCAGTTGGATGAAATGCACGGGCGGCTCGCCGTCGTCAAAGGCTTTCTTGACGCCCGATGCCACGAAAACGTCGCGTCCGAGCCACTTCTCTGCGAGATCGTCGTCTGAGTGCTTGATCGGCGGCAGCTGACGAAGTCGCCGACGACAAGGACGACGTTCGTATCGGCGAGGCTAGCGGCAACCCATAGCGCCGGAATCGGTGCCATCGACGCCTCATCGAGAACGACCGTGTCGAAGCGCCGCTTCTGAACTCGACTCCCGCTTGTACGCGCGCGTCAGCGTCGTAGCGACTACCAGTGCCTCGCCGATAACGAGCTCCTCGACCCGCCGCAGCTCATCCTCGACCTCCTCGAGCTCGGCGATCGATCTCGCGGATCCGGTCGTTCAGTCCTCGGCGCTCGATTCGCAGCACGGCTACGTCCGTGCCGGTGACGATCTCCTTCGACGCGACGTGCGCGCGTTCGATCTCCTCGAGGACTTCCTCGACACCCCCGCGCCGGACACGGCGCTGAACCCCCACTCGCGCAGCACCGCCAGCCGCCCGAGCAGCTCGCTCGCAAGATCGTTTCGGGTTGAGTCCGCCCGCATACGGGCTAATGCTGCGTCCTCTCGCGCCGTCGTCAGCGAGTCTTCTAACGCCTGCGCCTGCTCGATCGCAAGCTCGGGGGCTTGCTCGTACGCGGCGACGAAGGCGCTTCGCGGATCGCCAAGCTCTTTCCGCTCCTCACGCAGAGCCTCGATCTGGTGTGCTCCCCGCTTTTCTCGCTCGGTGCCGACTGCTTCCCGAGCGGCGGCATGCCCTGAATTACGGCCGTGCATTCCTCGACCTCAGCCTCGAGCGCCTCGATGGCCGCCGAGCCTGCCTGCTGGGCGACGCTCGAAAGCGCGTGTCGGCTCCGTAGGCTGTCTATGAGTTGTTCCTGCTCCTCTGGTCTCGGCAGACCCCGCCAACGCCGGACAAGCCCGCTCACCTCGACTGCCCCGCGCGAGCAGCGCCTCTGCCTCTTCAAGGGACGAGTCGAGGGTCGCAACGTCGTCCGTTGCTGCGGCGGCAAGCGGCCGCTCGCGCGCGAGCTCCGCTTCAAGCGCGGCGAGTCGCTGATCGAGCTCGGCTCGGATCTCGCCGAGTCGCCGCTCGCGGCGGAGCGCTTCCCGCGCGGTTTCCGCGCGAGGGCGAACGACCTCCGCGTCCTTCTCGAGCGCAGCGAGCCGGCTCACCACCTTGTCGCGATACTGCTCGAGCCCGTGTAAACGCTCAAGTGCGGCGTTTGACTCTTTCGATGTCGCTCTCGGCTACCGGTAGCCACTCCCAGATCGCAACCAGGCATTGAACCTCGAACAGGCGCGCTACCTTGCCCGTTCGGTCGTCCGTCAGCTCGTCCCGCTCGACCGCGAGCGCTTCGCCGCGCTCGTCGATGTGTGTCTGCGCTAGAAGCCGCGGCCGCTTGAGCAGCGCCTGCTCCTTTGTGACGCCGAGCCGAAGAACGCTGCCGTCGACGAGCTCGTCGCCGAGTTCGACCGCGATCTTGAGGATCGCCTGGTCAACAGCTGCGTTTGTATGCGAGACGAGTAGCAGGGGACGCCCGCGGCGGATCAGCTCGACGCCAATCTGACCGATTGTCCGCGTCTTCCCGGTACCCGGTGGGCCCCAGATGAACGTCGTATCGCGCCCGACGCTGCTTGCGACTGCGGCCATCTGCTCGGCGTTCAAAGCGCTCGGCTCGATCGTCGCCGGCTTTCCGGACGGAGCCACGTCACCCAGAAGCCGGTCGCCAGCCGGGTTTTCCGTGTCAGCGAGCTCCTCAATTCGCTCGATCAGCTTTCGCAGCAAGTGTGTGAGGTCGCTCTGTAGAGCTGCCCGCGGTACGAACGCGCCAGATCTCGCCGGCACGCTGAGCGTCACGGCCAGACCGTCGACTGAGATGATCGTCGTGTCTACCGGCTTCGCGCCTGGCACATACAGGTCGCCCGGGGAGTCGTCAGGTGCGTTCAGTGCCGACTCAACGAGGAAGAGGTACTGGTAAGCGCCGCCGACTTGTGCGATCCGCCGACCGTTCACGAGTTGGATAGCGCCGCTGGTAGATGCCCGCCGTGCCGCCTCAAGCTCCTCGCGCAGCGCAGTGCGAAACTCGGCGCGGAAGCCGTAGAGCTTAACCTCCTTCCTCGCACCGTCTGCTAGCACAGCCATCGTCTCCAAAGCCTACGCCCGAAAAAAAAGTGCGACCAGAACTCGATCAATTTCACAGCTAGGTCTCGGTTAAGTCGCTGGTGTCTTAGCCCACGGCACCGGCACGACGACGCCAGAGGTGTGCGAATCGAGACGGCTTGAGTACTCGCCGCGGAAGCCGACAACCTTAAGGAGCGCCAGCTCAACGTACCAAAGCGCGAGTTCCTGCAGGTCGATACGGGCGGCGACATCAGTGTCCTCGATGCGCGAGCGCTTGTCCGGATGAGCGAGGGCGTTTCGCAGGTAGTCGATCGCGTGCGGTCCGTCGGCCCAGCCGAGCCGTAAGGCCTCACTCGCCAACGACGACAGCCCTACCGGCACCGTCGGGTCGAGTTCGAGCCAGGCGAGCACCTCGCGGATCCGTCCCGCCGCGCCCCACTTGATCGTGTTGAACTCCGGTCCGGTTTGACTCCGCTCGTCGACGACAACATGTACCCAAGCGATCAGTTCGAGTGCTGCCTGGGCGAGAACGAGCGATGTCTCGAGCGTAGACGGGACCGTTGGCCTCGACATACATCTGGGTCGCATAGAGCAGAGGCTCGCGCCAGGTTTGGTCAGCCCAACTGCTCAAGAAACCAGCGAATACCTCTTCCAGCGCCTCGGGGTGAAAGACATCGATGACGTTCATCACGCCGTGCCAGCGACTGATAGTCGGCGGCGACCAATCCCGCCACACGAGGCGACCGCGGCCGTCGTAGCCGTGGGCAAGGAGCGGCGGCGCCCAGAGTCCGCGCGTCAGTCCGAAGAAATGCGCAAGCGCAAGCAGCTTGTCGCGTGCCTCTTCGTCTGTTAAAGGAGTACCATCAATCCGCCGCAAGCGGGCGGTGTGCGTGATCTCGTAACCGCTTCGTGCCTTCAGGCGTCCTTACGCTGGCGGAGTCTTGGACGCTCGTCAAGGGTCAGCTCAAACTCGTCGGTCTTAAGGACGTTGCGCCCAGCCCAGTAGTGAAGGTGCCCGCGACCACGCACAGCCAGCGGCTCTGCACGATTCATAAACAGATAGTTAGCGACGGCGAAGCGTAACTCGCGGATTTGGTCAGTGGCCGCGAACGGCGCGCGGTTGATAACGCCTCGGATGTCTCCGCCGTCGATATGCCAGCTCCTGAGAATGACCGATGCATCGAGATCGAGATCGGCATGCGAAGCCGCGTCTCTCCCTCTAACGCCGACTAGCCGCTGATCAGGAAGCACAAAGACAACGCCGGGGCGAGGGAGCCAGGCGAAAAGTAGTTCGCCATCTCCACACGCAACGCGCTTGCCGTCGTCAGCTAGTTCAAGCACCCCACGGTAGAGCGCGACCGATCGCTCTCGGCGAAGATAGGAGAACGGCAGGGAGATCGGCCGCGGGAACTCGTTCATCCATCCAAGATACTGCCCTGGCGGACCGGCCGACCGACAACGCCGCTGACGATCGTCGAGCCGGCCCATGTCCACTTCGGCCATCTAGGCAGGAGCTACCGATCGTCTAGCCTCGCCGGTAGGCCGACCCGGAAACGCTCCAGCTAGCAGGCGCTCGTCCGTCTCGGCCTAGGCCGCGAAGGGGACTCCGACGGGAGTCTCCTTTCGTTTCTCAGGGGGAGGGAGTAGAAAGAGGAACGCGTTCCTGCTGAAGATGGAGGTATCGATGCGCCGTGTTGTTCTCACCCTGGTCGTCGCCCTAGCGTTAGTAGTTACGGCTGCGGCTTCTGCGAGCGTTCGTCTTGTCTCGAAAACGTCGTCGGCCGAAGCGGGCGCGACCGCGTCACTGACCGTCAAGGTGACGCCAGCTCGAACCTGCTCGATCAGCGTCTACTACGCGACCGTTGTATCAAAGGCGAAAGGCTTGAACCGGAAAAGCCCAAAGGCTGGTCGTATCACTTGGACTTGGAACGTCGGCCCGAGCACAACACCGGGGCGTCACCGCATAGTCGTTTCGTGTCGGGACCGCCGGAACGCTGAACACATCCTTCGTCACGACGCGATAGGTCGGGAGGGTTCATGGTGAGACGTTGTTACGCGATGATCGCCGTTTCCCTGGCGTTCGGGCTAACGGTCGCGATTTCAAGCGCCAGCTCGGCGGCGCCGTCAGGCGCGACCGCCCGCTGTCGAGACGGCACCTATAGCTACGCAGTCCACCACCAGGGCGCCTGCTCTCACCACGGCGGAGTCGCCGCGTGGTTGGACGGCTCTTCGTCTAGCTCCTCGTCTTCTTCTAGCTCCGGCTCCACCAAGAAGGCGGTCGATGTCGGCTCTACGATCCTGCTGAGGAAGAGGACTAAGACGTCCGGGTGCCTGCTCATGGCAAATCCGGATCGCCGCTGCTCGCCCGGTGCCTACTACTCGAAGCTCACGAAGGCGGTTATCTGCTCGGCGAGCTTCCGTACAAGCTCGATCCGAAACGTCCCGCAGTCCGAGAAGTACGCCGTCGAAGCAGAGTACGGGATGGCGAGAGGCTTTACGGCCGCACGCTAGAGATCGACCACATCATCTCTCTCGAGCTCGGCGGCTCGAACGACATCGCGAACCTCTTCCCGGAGAGAGCGAGCCCAGCTCCCGGCTACAAGATCAAGGACAAGCTCGAGAACAAGCTCCACGACCTCGTCTGCTCAGGGCAGATGACACTGAGCAGCGCCCGAGTAGGAATCGCTACGGACTGGCAGAGGCTCTATCGGAAGGTATACGGAACGGTTCCGGTCGGCTAGCGACTCGCCAGCCGACAAATCGCTAGAAGGTGGCCCCGGCTATGACTGGTCGACTTGAGCCAGCTAAATACGAAGATATAGTTCCATATTTCCTTGCTAGCCATTTTCAGGGGTTCGACTGCATCAGTCTTCGTCTCGACACTCGACCTGTCGGATCGCTCATCAATCTCGATAGGGCAACCTGCGTCGTGACCGATATCCTTAGCCACCGTTCTCTGTCCGCTACGGCTAGCTCGGCTGGTATCCGGATCCCCCCGCTACCAAATCGCACGTGGAGCGTCAACTTCCCAACCGATTTTCGAAGCGCGATTTATAGAACCAGCGCTTATACAGTCACTTGGCGCGTCGGCAACGTCATTAACGCTCCCCTGTATATCCCTCCTGACAGCATCGTCGCGTTCGACGCATTCGACGTCGAGTAGCCTTTCCCGATAGGGCTAAACGCTCTTTCGGACAATGTCCGTACGAGCCTAGACGTTGCGAAAGATTTCCAATTGGTAGAGACTACGCGCCAGTGGATACCGTCGCGCTTGTGAGCGTCATCAGCAGTGCCACCGTCGCTGTCTCGGTCGCTTTCGTGAGCGTGTTCGCCGCCATGCGAGAAGGAAAGGCGACTCGTGAACACGAGCGGCTGTTGGCACGAGACGAGCTGCTATTCGGTCACCGCGCGAGTGCTTACGAGGCCGAGGCGCACGAATGTGAGATCTTCATGGCGTTTCTTGAAAGCATTCACCCGAAGCTCCCTCCGGGGCCGACCTCGCCCAAACTCCCGAGCGTCGACGATCAGGCAGCGAACCTAGGTCGTTTCGCCACCTATGCCTCAGAGGAAGCATGCGAGCTGCTGACGTCTTTCCGCCGTCTGAAGTGGGACTTCGAGGGTTGTGTCCGTCGTTTTGGGCGAGCGAAAAGCTCAGCGTCGCGCGCCAGGTTGATCGACGAGATGAACCGCGTACGTGGTGCCGCGAAAGATTGCCTCGAGCAACTAGAAGCTCAGATTCGCAAGGAACTGGACGCTGCCTAAGGGTTCTTTGGGAACCCGCTGCGCGTACGGCGCGCGTACGGGTTTGTCTCTAAAGGCCGCTTTCCGCCGCATTGCGCTGCAACTCAATCTGTCGATTATGCAGGCTCTTTCCGTATCCTGCGTTTCGCTGCTACTCGTCAGACCGGACTTTTAATCCCAAGGTCGCAGGTTCGATTCCTGCACGGCCCATCCCGCTTCCTCGGTCGGCGGGCTCCGTGCGGCCAGGCGCGACTGGCCTCCCGAAGCCGCCTGACGCCGCTGGCGGCACGATCCTCTCCGAGCCCGTGTGTTCACACTGTTCTCTCCGGGCTCGCACCACCAGCGGCGCCCCGAGAAAGCGGGATAGCGATTCGCTTTGTGCGGCGATAAAAGAATTCGATCGCCTTTGAAGACCAGGGTTCTGTCCGAAACCTGGAGCCCGGCATTGACTGCCGTCCGTGAGTGGATTAGGTTCCGCTTAGCACCGGTAATCGGTATTTCCCCCGCAACCCGAGGGCAGCATCGCGGCAACCAGCGCCATTAAGACCCAGCGCGTCGCCTGCGTGTGAGTCAGAGCGCTCGCAACATCGTCGGCGCCGGGCTCGAAGAAGATCTCGCCGACTGCGCCCGTGAGAGCATCCTGCCAGCGTGCTCTCCGGTCGCGTTGCGCGCCGTTACCAGGCCGCGCTACTCGCCCTGTTGTTTGCGAGCGACGTCTCTGCCCGATTCCCTGACACGGCGACCTGCACTTTCGCCCGCTTCGTGGCTTTTACCGCGAACGACAGTCTCGCGGTCTTCTGCGACTGGAGCGTGTTGACGGAGCAACTGGTTCGCCTTCCCCTGCGCGAGCATTTGTGGCCGCTGTAGGAGATGCTCTTGAAGCTTGCTCCGGGCGGCAGCGCGATCGTTACCCGCACACGTTCGTCCGTCGCCAAACCCCTGTTCCCAAGCCGCACGACAAACGAAGTGACGTGGAGATGCCCGAGCCGCTTACTTGTTTTCCTGGCCAGACTCACAGTGAGGTCGGGCGCCGGCGCAGGTAAGAGCTCCGCTCTCCAAGTGAACGGTAGACCGTCTATCGGGTCTCCGATCAGGGGATCGTTGTCGTTGACGAGCGGAATCACGACGTCGGAGACAGAGGCCGAATCGTAGGGGATCGTTACGCAGCGAAATGTTCCGCAGGTGTCGGACAGTGCCACCTCGGTGCGCTGGCCGTTGCGGTTGCCGACCAGGACGCTGGTTTGGGTGCCGATCCCGGGAGAAGATGGATCGAGCACCGAGATACGGAGGCGATCCCCGGCAGTTACGGTCGAGCTACCGGCGCTGATCTTCACATAGCCCGCCGCCATTTGATCGACGTTGGCTGTCTGCTGACCGCTGTCGAGCGTCGAGCGGTTGATCTCGACCGAAGTGGCTAGGTCGTCCGCCGTGTACGCCAACCACGAGCTCAGCCGATCGCGCATCGGTTCGCTCCAGGCGGCTGGATTCCACAGCTCGCGGGCGTAGCTGGCAAAGCGGCCGCTCAACGTGTCACTACCACCGCTCGCTCGAGCGATCGCGTCTCTTAATCCCGTGAGATCGTCAACCGACCCCTGCACGAACAGCGTGTTCACGAAGCCAACGCCATAGGTCTCGACCTGGCGCTCGATGAACGGAAAATGCACATAAGCGCACAACATCTCGGTTGTGTTGTGGCAATCCAACGACCACCCACTTGTGCTTGCGAAGTGATTAGGCGCGTCGGGGAAAACCCAGAACTCCCCCCAATCTGCGCTTGTTTCGCTCAAGGGCGTACCGCCGTAGCTGGCCTCGATCAAGTGCGTAAACTCGTGCGCCGCTGTTCCTGCGGCCCCCGAGTACCAGCCGGTGGCGTATTGCGCCATGATCTCGACATACCCGCTGTAACCTGCCGAAATTGTGCAGCCGACGGCGTCAGGCCCGCACTGCGTATAGGGGGCGGTCAGGTAGTAATCGACCTTGTTGTCACCGCCGCCGCTGCCGTCAGAGACTGGCGGCTTGAGGCCGGCATTGGGCGTGCCGCCGCCGCCCAGCACGAGCTTGGCGTAAGCCTCCTCGAGGTTGCTGAGCAACGCGCTCACGTCTTCAGCGGAGTTGAGCGTCGGGTCGTAGTGCACCTTGAAGTGCGTACTCGTTTCGCTTGCCGGCAGCGAATCGCCCAGGCGAAAAACCGCGGCGGTGAGGACTTGCCGCGAAGACACGAGAGACGTCGAGATGTAATCGCGGGCCGTGGGTGCCACCGACTCGGAGGCAACCTGGTTGGGCGCGGATGCGCCCAGCGCACCACCCGTCGGCCCAAACGAAAGTGGAATGGCGAAAGCAAAAAAGAATGCGAGTGAGCGTAGAAGTGGCTTCATAAAGAAGTCCGCAAGTTACGTAGGTAGTCGGTAAGTGCAACAAAGGCTCCATTACCAACTCGGGGAACGAGGTGTCACCCTTTTTCGTCGTGGCTTGAGAGGCCGCCGCTCGTCAAGGCGGAAAGGGGGCGACGAGTCGGGCGGGATTATCGAAGCGAAAAGCGCAGCCGCGCCCAGACGATCCGCGGGTTTGCGGATGCGGACTGCGCCACAAAATTTGAATCGCTCCGCGCGGCCGGGGAGCGTATCATCGAGAGATTCTTAAGCCCCGCTCAGAGGAGGTACCGGTGTCGGGTTTTCGGTCCAAGCGCTTGATGGTGGTTTTGGCTGTGATCGTGTTAGTGGCTGTGACCGTCGGCGTTGTGGCAGCTGTCCGTTCGAGATCCAGCGACTCCCCAGCAGCCCAGGTTCCCCTCGATAGTCACAAGATCCCCCAGTTCGCTCAGCAGCTGGCGCTGCTGGATGCTGCCGGCGGTTCTATCCAGACCGTCGACGGGACGAAGCCCGCGTCGATCCGGATGTGCGAGTCGAGCGCCCGCTTGCTCCCGCCGGGAACGTTCAAGAAAGGCTCCAAGAACGGCGCCACCACAGTCTGGAACTACGTGGCCGGAAACAGCTGCCCGACCGGTGTTCGCGACACCTACACCGGTCCCGTCGTGCTGGCCAAGCGCGGAACTCCGAGCAAGCTGTCGTTCATCAATCAGCTCGGCGACGCCGGTTCGTCGAAGCTGCTCGCCTACAAGAACTCGGTTGACCAAACGCTCTTCTGGGCCGACCCCGCAGAACGGCGAGATGAACAAATGCGACAACAAGAAGATCCCCGAGCCGAACTCGCCCTGCGCAAAGAACTACACAGGCTCGATCCCGGCAACCGTTCATCTCCACGGCGGCGAGGTTCCGCCCGAGAATGACGGCGGACCGGACACTTGGTACACGAGCGACGGTAAGTCCGTCGGCCCCGATTTTTATTCACAGTCGGGCAAAGGGCCATCGAACACGCAGGCCCTGACTTACCCGAACACGCAGGAGGCAGCCCCGATCTGGTTCCACGACCACACGATGGGCGCTACCCGCCTCAACGTCTTTGCCGGTCTCGCCGGCGCCTACCTGATCGCCGACGACAAGCTCAAGCTCCCGCAAGGCCTAGGCGAATACGGCCTGACGAACCACGGCAAACCCGAGTACACGATCCCGCTCGTTATTCAGGATCGGATGTTCGACACGAACGGGCAGCTCTACTTCCCGGCCGGAACCTACGGCGGCACGGTCAACTCGCCCAACCCCGAGCATCCCTACTGGGTGCCCGAGTTCATGGGCGACACCATCCTCGTCAACGGCAAGGTCTGGCCCTATCTGAAAGTCGAGCCGAAGCGTTACCGCTTCCTGTTCCTGGACGGCTCGAACGCTCGCCCCTACGCCATGTCCCTCAAAGACCCGGTCTCCGGCAACCCGGGGCCGTCGCTCTGGGTCATCGCCACGGATGGCGGCTATCTCGACCAGGCGGCGAAGATCGACAAGAGCGCGCTCGTTCCGAACCGTCTGCTCATGTTGCCGGGCGAGCGCTACGAGGTCGTGATCGACTTCAACGGCTTCGAGAGCGGCGCAAGCGGTCCCAACGGCAAGGCGTACTCCGGGAATTGGGTGCTGGAGAACAACGCCAAAGCTCCGTATCCGGCCGGCGATCCAGTCGACCCCGCTACGACGGGCCGAATCATGGAGTTCAAGGTCGGCGCCTGCGCGAGCAACCAGTGTGGTGCCAAGGATACGAGCTTCGATCCCGCCGCCGGAACCGCGATCCGGACGGACGCGCAACGGATCGTCCGCCTCGCCAACCCTGATTCCGGAGCTCTCGCCGCCGGGGTCTCCCCGACCAAGGTCCGCGCGCTCACGCTCAACGAGATCGCGAACGACGCGAAGAGAACTGTCATCGACCCGACGACCGGGAAGTCAACCAAATACCCCGGTGGCCCGCTGGAGGTCGTAGTGAACAACTCGACCTACGACGGTGGGGCCGATCTGGCGAAGTCGAACTGCAAGCGGTCGGACTTCAAGGCCGTGACGTACAACGGGATGACGAAGTGCATCTCCGAGCAGCCGCGCGAAGGCGACACAGAGGTCTGGGAGATCGTGAACCTGACCTCCGACGCCCACCCCATTCATCTTCACCTGGTCCAGTTCCAGCTCATGAGCCGCCAGAACTTCAGGGAGGAGGCTTACACGACCGCCTACGAGAAGGCGTTCCCGAGCGGTAAGTACCAGCCTGAGTATGGGCCTCCGCTCAGCGCGCAGCCGTCGGCCGCGACCGGTGGCAAGTACGGCGGGAATCCCGACTACGTCTCGTTCCTCACGGGCAAGCCTCAGCCGCCCGCGCCGGACGAGGCAGGCTGGAAGGACACCGTGGTGGCGCTACCGGACCAGGTGACCCGATTCGTCGTCCGCTTTGCACCGACGGATGTGGCCGTAAACGCGCCGGCGTCCCAGCTAGCCTTCCCGTTCGATCCCAGCGGTGGCGGCCTCCGCGGCTACGTCTGGCATTGCCACATCGTCGACCACGAGGACAACGAGATGATGCGGCCGTACAACGTCATCTTGAACCCGGCCGCCCCGAGCGCGGCGAGTCGCACACTCAAGATCGGACGCGACTACTGAATCGGCTCGGTCTGGTCGTGAAGGAGCTCGGAGAGCGACTCCGGAAGGTTTGAAGACGGTCCACTGAGATCCATCTCGCAGCGTGGATTACCGGGATGCCGGTCCCCGCGCACTGCTAGTTTCGCGCTTTCGCTCAATATGAGACCGTCGATACCCCGGCAAGAGCCGACCGGCTTAACCTGCACCCGCAACTACGGGAATATGATGAAAACTCATCATTTCCCTACTGGAGGCGCGCAAATGAAGGGCCTACGAACAATCGTGATCGTGGCTTCGGCCGCGCTCGTGCTCATCGCCGTAAGCGGGGCGGCGGCGATGTCTACTCATCGGCAACAGGCTGGGACTCTCGGCACGCTTCAACCATCGAGCTACACGTCGAATGGAGACCTGATCAGCGGCTGGAACTGGCTACGCGCATCAGGGAACACCGCCAGCTGGACGTTCGATGTCAGCGGGATGCAAGCTGCCAAGAACGGCAGCGCTTTCCTGAACCTCAACGCACTGGCGACGAAGGGCGTCAGCGGTGGCTCGGGTTGGAGCGGATCGCTCTCGTTGACGCTGGTAGGCACGAAGACGAAGAGGGCCATGATCTACCTCGCTAACCCGTTCCGGCCTCGATCCTCGACCGACTCCGGCGGTGTCGGCTACGCGGTTTACGGTGCGGTCGCGATTCCGTCGCGCGTCTACCGCGGCGCGACTACGATCACGGTCACGGCAGTGCGCTCACACGCAAGCGTTTCCCGCGACATCCACCTCGCGACCAACAAGCCGGCCGCGGTCATCGCCTTCCTGAAGTAATCGACTGTCGTTTATTGAGAGAAGCAATCGCCACAACCGGCGTTGGGAGACGTAGCTCGCGCCGAACCCGACGAAGAGCCGCGGCGAAAACGCGGCTCTTCGTTCCCCCTCCGGTCTCGTCCTCGGGCTCGAGCGGATTGCTCGGCAGCTCATCGCCGTGGTTAGCGCTCGCCGGAACGACCGCTCAGCGGAAGGTAGATGGTGAAGGTCGTCCCCTCGTTCGGCTCGCTCTCGACCAGAACACGGCCGTCGGCCTCCTCAACGATCGCACGAACGGTGGAGAGGCCGAGCCCGGTTCCGTGATCGGCATCCTTCGTCGTGAAGAAGGTCTCGAAGATCTTCGTGCGCGTCTCCTCATCCATGCCGATTCCGGAGTCGCGAACCGAGAGCGTGACGTAGCCCCCTGGCGCCAGCGGGCCGGCGTCGAAACCGGTAAGCGGCTCCGAGAGGCTCAGGCTTGCCGTCTCGATCGTGAGCTTGCCGCCCTGCGGCATTGCGTCGTGAGCGTTCACGGCGAGGTTCACGATCGCCTGCTCGAGCTGGCTCCGATCGCCCTCGATAGGCATGGGCTCCGCTGCGAGCGTCGTCTCGATCTCGATGTGCTCGCCGATAAGTTGACCAAGCAGCGTGTCGACACCCGAGACGATCTCGTTCAGGTCGAGCCTCTCGCGGCTGGAGACCCTTCGGCGACTGAACGCGAGAAGTCCGCTCGCCACTACCGCCGCGCGCTCCGTGGCCTTGATGATCTCTTCGACATCGGCGCGGATATCCGAGTCTTGCGGGCAACCGTGCAAGCGCCAGCTCGGCGTAGCCGACGATCGCGGTCAGATAGTTGTTGAAGTTGTGCGCGACGCCGCCGGCGAGCTTGCCGACCGCCTCCATCTTCTGCGCCTGGAGCAGCTCGGCCGCGAGGCGCTCGTGCTCTCGCTCGACTTCCTTGCGGGCCGTGATGTCGCGGAAGTTGACGATCAGGCCCTCGACGCGCGGCTGCTCGAGGAGATTCGTGATCACTCCCTCGACCCAGCGACAGGATCCGTCCGCTCGAACAAGCCGGCTCTGAAACGGCATAGTCTCCCCCGGCTTTCGCAAGCATTCTCGGAGGTTCTCCTCGGCCATCGGCCGGTCGTCGGGGTGGATCGTGGCCAGGATGTCGAGCGCGATACCTTCTTCGGGCGCGTAACCGGACTCGCGGAAAACCGAGGGGCTGGTGTAGACGGGCTTCAGATCTGCGTCGAGTATCGCGACTTCCTCCGTACTGTTTTCGACCAGCGCGCGGAAGCGCTCGACGCTGGTCTCGAGTGCCTCCTCCGCTCGTTTCCTTTCGCTGATGTCCTGAGCGGTGCCTTCGTAGCGGAGAATCTTCCCCTCGCTATCGCAGACGTATTCGACATTCACGGAAAGCCAGCGAATGCCGCCGACCCTGTGCTCGACCGGTAGCTCGAAATCTCGTATGACTTCGTGCTGGTCGAGTAAGCGCCGAAGCTCGGAGCGACGTTCAGGGTCGGGGCAGAGTCGCTCACCGACAGCTCTGGATACGGCGATCAACACATCCGGCGACGGGTAGCCGAGCATGCGGGCCAACGTCAGATTGGTCGTGAGCAGACGGCCGGAGGCTTCGACCTGGAAAGCGCCCCCGACGGTGTCTTCCGATTCCGTGTCGACCGCGTCGTCGGGCCGGAGGCCGTGGCTATCGGTCGTCAGCTTTCGGTGGACGCCTTGGGAGTCCATATCCCCTCGCATAACCTCGGTATTCAGTCGGGGCCGGCGGTGTTCCTACCCCGAGGTAATAGACACTCGGAGCATAGCGCTCTTACGCTTCATCGGGATGTGTACGCAGACAGAGCGAGTCGTCCTCGAGCCGACGAGAGATCGCCGTAGACAGTCGTCTACGCTTTGCTGCCGATACGCGAGGTGTAGTTGCGAGCTTGCTGCCGAACGGTCTCTGCTTCCTGCGGCTTTCCGGCCCCGCGAAGCATTTCGGCGCGGTCGAGGGAGACCACGGCCGCCTCGCGCCAGAGCTTGCTTGTCTCCGCGAGTTCGAGCACTCTGGCAAACGTCTCGTCGGCCATCTCATACTCGCGTTTCACGGTCAGCACCAGTGCTTTTGCGTACAGAGCTGCCGCTTGCTCGAACGTCTTCTCCGGGAGCAGAGACAAGGCCTCCTCCGCAGCTTCCTCCGCTTCCTCGTATCGCTTCTGACGTGCCGCAAGAAGCGCTTCGTAGCCTCTCAGTATCCCGCGGTCGTCCGCTTCGGCATGAGGAGGTAAGAGAGCTCGCCCGGTACGCAGATGATTGGCGACACCTCTCGTCTTTCCGCCCCAGAGCAGAACGCTGGCGCAGAACATTTGGGCGCGGGCAAGCCGGAGAGTATCCTCCGTGTCCTTCAGGATCGAGATCGCTGTTCGGAGGTGTCTGAGGGCAAGCGCGCGATCGTCTCGAGCGGTCGCCACAGCGAGCGAGTGACCAATGGATCTTCGCTCTCGCGTATGGATCTGCGTTCCCCAAGTCGCCGCCGAACTCCTCGAGAACGACGCTCGGCTCGCTCGAAGTCGCCGATATCGCAGAGCGTCTGGCTCATCTCCGTGGCGAGGATGGTTCTCGAGACTGTGTCCCTGGCCTCGGCGAGCGAGTGCTCGCACAGGGCCAGCGCGTCCTCCGGCCGGCCGAGCGAACAGTAGGCATGCGCAAGAGCGGCGAATAGATCCGGGGAAGACGTCCGGCTTCACGAGTGGGTGCGTAAGCGCCCGCTCGAAATTCTCGACCGCCTCGCCTATGCGTCCCCAACTGGTGAGTGCCATCGCGAGCATCGCCTGCGTCCGTGCGACGAGCTCGCTTTCACCCTCCCGTTCCGAGAGGGTGATGAGGGCACGCAGGTCGCGCTCCACGGCCTGGTCGTTCGGGTCAAGCCGAAGGCGTACTCGGCGTCGGCAAGAGAGAGGTCGAGCTCTTCTCGGGTACTGAGCTCGGCGCCGGTCTCCAGATAGTTTGGGGAGACGCCGAGCTTACGGGCGATGCGGCGAATCGCTCGCAGAGAAGGCTGGCGCTTACCCGACTCGATTCGAGAGATCTGGGCGTCGGTTAGCCCCGGGCTGCTCAGAGCGCTTTGAGTTAGCCCCTTGTCGACCCGCAGCCGGCGGACGCGCTGTCCGACTGTCTCTGCTCCGCGGCTCGCTGTGCTCTCGTCGCCCGCCATCTGCTAACGGATTCTGGGGCTTGTCCTTGGGTAAGTCAACGAGAGATACTTGCCCTGAGGTAGACACGGTGAAAAAGTCAGCTGAAAGCGTCTCTGATGAGAGGAGGACAACTATGCGAATGCGTCTGATCACGTTGATCGGAATGGCGGCTCTGTTCGCCAGCTACGCGTCTTTCTACCCGCGCTGGTAGGAAGCTGGTGACGCGGAAGGGTGGGGCGAGGCGAGTGCCTCGTCCCACCCGCTCGAGTGCTCCGATCGCGCCCGCGATGCGCCGGCGGCTCACCTGTTTCACGCATCTCCAAGCGGGTATTTGCCTTCCCTACGACAAGGAGGCCGAGATGGCGCTTGCACGTGTTGTGTCCTTTGAAGGAGTCAGCAAGGCTCGAATCGATGAGATGACCCGGGAGATGCGCGAGGGCGAGCCACCCGAAGGCGTCCCGGCGAAGGAGATCCTCGTGCTCCATGACGCCGAGGCGGAGAAATCGCTCGCGATCCTCTTCTTCGAGACAGAGGACGACTACCGACGCGGCGACGAGGAACTGAACTCGATGCCCAGCGTCGACACCCCGGGGCGGCGCACGTCGGTGAGCAAGTACGACGTCGCTTTCCGTATGAGCGCCTGAGCGCTCTCAGGGGTTCGAACTGGGGCTTCCTGCCAATCGCACGGTTGCGGGTCAGGATTTTGCGCGGAAATAGCGAAAGCCCCGTTATCCGGGGCTTTCGCTATCAACAAAAACGAACCTCAGGTCCTAGTCCAGGACAACGGCTGTCGGGAGAGATGCCGCAGACGTCGAGCCCCCGTCAGTGGTGGTAGCCGTGACGACGACGCGCAGGGTGCTGCCGACGTCATCTGCTGTGACCGCATAGGTTGCACTCGCCGCGCCCGTCGATATGTTTACGCAGTTGGTGCCGTTTGTGTCGCAACGCTGCCACTGGTAGGTGAAGTCGGTCCACCAGTAGGTCTCTGCGGACCACGTGCCATCGGTCGTTGTGAGACTACTATCGTCTGCCACAGGCGGAGAATCGCCGCTGATCACGGGTATGGCCGTATTGACCGGCGGCGCGAACAAGACAGTCGAAGTCTCGGCCGATACAGCCTCGGCCTGTCCGCCGGCGTTAGCTGGCAGTGACGACTACGCGGAGCGTGTAGTAAGGGTCTATCCCTCTAACCGTCTGGGCGGTGTACGAGGACTGACTAGTCGAATCGGTAAGGAAATACCCTTCGCTCTTGACGGTATAGGAGGGACTTGTCGCACCGACGATGTCTCCGCAAGAGACGGTTCCGGTGCCAGTACCAATACTCCCCGCGCTGACGATCATCGTGGCGCCGCTACAGAGCTGCCACTGATACTTGAGGGAGATCGGCAGCGAGCCGGTCCAGGAGCCGCCAGTCGTCGTCACCGTCTGCCCCACCTGAGCAGTGCCTGTGACGACCGGTGCGGTCGTATTCGCCGGGGCCACGGCTGAGATGCTCCAGGTGAATGTTTGCGGACGACTTTTCAGGACGCTGCCCGCGGCGATCACCGCGAAGGTGTGATAGCCGGGGGCCAGATCGGCGTAGGTGGAAGGAGATTTGCAGCGGGAGTAGCTGCCGTACGCGGCTGACGCCCCCTGGTCGAGCGCGCAGAGAAACGCTGCCTTCCGCCTGTTCGAGGAGAAAGCGAAAGTCGCGCTGGTAGAGGCAGTGTTCAGGCTCGGATGTGAGGTGATGCTGACCGTCGGGGCCAGAGCGCGTTTGGGCTTGGCCTTGATGACCCAGGCAAAGCGCACGGTCGGGCCTTCGCTCTCATCGCTGACAGCCTTGACGGCAAAGTGATGCTTCCCCGGCTTGAGTCGGTAATAGGTCCTCAGCGGCGCGCAAGACTTATAGGCATTGAGATCGATCGAGCAGCGATAAGAGTCGACGTCCCAGTAGTTCGAATAGAAGACGAAGGTCGCCTGCGAAAAGTGTGAGACGCGACCGGGATGGGCGAGGATCACGGTCACCGGGTGATCGCTCTTCTTCGCCGCCAGCGAAGAGGCCGGCAGCGTGACGCCGATCAGGAGCAAGAGAAGGAAGGTAGCGCTCGTAAAACGTCCGAGATACTTCCGCTTGCGCGTAGAGACTTGAGAATGCATTGACTTTCCTCCTACTCGTTCCGCCGCTGAGCACGAACTTGTTGACTGCACGCAGCAAATGTCCCTGCTCCGAGGGAGAGGTATCGCCGCATGAACACTTAATCGCCCGCGGAGACGGGGAGGCGACACCCGCTTTTCGTTGACCTTGTAGCTCTAAAGGGTGAGTTTCTGAACCGCGCAAGGAGCCACGCCGGCGCCGCGTCGCGACGATCGGGTGGGAACTTTCAAACTGCGCGCGCCGAGCTCGAATCCGTTTAGTGCGTGCTCGGGAGGCGCGGGCCGCATCGATTGGCAACTATCCGCACCGGCTATAAGGTTACGAGATCGAGCCTTCGTGACCCCTGGTTGCGCGGCATCCAGCCTTACCGACCTGAAGGAGGCCGGAGATGAGCAAGCGAAAGAGACTGACGACCGAGTCCGGCGCGCCGGTCGCAGACAACCAGCACTCGCAGACCGCCGGCCCCGGCGGCCCGGTGCTGCTCCAGGACGCGCACCTGCTCGAGAAGCTGGCGCGCTTCAACCGTGAGCGCATTCCGGAGCGGGTCGTGCATGCGCGCGGCTCCGGCGCTTACGGTCGGTTCGAGGTCACACACGACGTAACGCCCTACACGCGGGCTCGCTTTCTCTCTCAGATCGGCAAGCAGACCGAGGTGTTCGTGCGCTTCTCGACCGTGGCCGGCGGACGCGGCTCGGCCGACGCCGTGCGCGACCCGCGCGGTTTCGCCGTCAAGTTCTACAGCGAGGACGGCAACTACGACCTGACCGGCAACAACACGCCGATCTTCTTCATCCGCGACCCGCTCAAGTTCCCCGACTTCATCCACTCGCAGAAGCCCGACCCGAACACCAACCGGCAGGAGCCCGACAACGTCTGGGACTTCTTCAGCCTCTCGCCCGAGGCCACGCACATGTTCACCTGGCTCTTCGGCGACCGCGGCATCCCGGCGAGCTACCGGCGCATGGACGGCTTCGGCTCGCACACCTTCCAGTGGGTCAACGAGGCGGGCGAGCAGTTCTTCGTCAAGTACCACTTCAAGACCGACCAGGGCATCGACTTCCTGACGGCCGAGGCGGCCGCGAAGCTCGCCGGCGAGAACCCGGACTCACACCAGATGGATCTGCACGAGGCGATTGAGCGCGGTGAGTTCCCATCCTGGACGCTCAAGCTGCAGATCATGCCGGTGGCCGAAGCGAAGAGCTACCGCTTCAACCCCTTCGATCTCACCAAAGTGTGGCCCCACGCGGACTATCCGCTGCAGGAAGTCGGAAAGCTGGTGCTCGACCGCAGCCCCGCCAACTACTTCGCCGACGTCGAGCAGAGCGCGTTCGATCCGGCCCACTTCGTGCCGGGGATCGGCCCGTCGCCCGACAAGATGTTGCAGGGCCGCCTGTTCGCCTACGGCGATGCGCATCGCTACCGCCTCGGCGTCAATCACACCGAGCTGCCGGTGAACAGCCCGCACGCCGCTACCGCCGCCAACTACGGCCGCGACGGCTATATGCGCGCCGGCGAGAACGCCGGCGCGGCCAAGAACTACGAGCCGAACAGCTTCGACGGGCCGGCCGAGACCGGTGAGCCGCTGTACGCGCCGCTCGCCGGCGACGGTCACAGCGGCAGTTACGAGTGGGAGAGCCGCGAAGGCGACGATTTCGTACAGGCCGGCGCTCTCTACCGCGTCATGGACGAGGCGGCGCGGGCACGGCTGGTCTCCAACATCGCCGGCAGCCTCGCGCTGGTTTCCAAGGACGATATCGTCGAGCGTTCAGTGGCGCACTTCCGCGCGGCCGACCCCGAGTACGGCGAGCGAGTCGCGGTCGCCGTGGCGAAGCTAAGAGCGGAGTCGGTCGGCAGTTAGGACTCGGAGCAAAATGAACGCCCGTCGACTGGCTACGGGCGAGGCCGAGGACGACGCAGCGCGCCGCCGAGCGCGGCCACGCGGCGGAGTGCTTCTTTTTGATTCGAGTTCTTAGCGATCGTGTAGTGCAACCGGCTCGAGGAGCCGGCGCCGAGCTCAGTGGGCGATCCGGTACGGGCTCAGCTTCCAGTTCGCCCAGCGCAGGTACCAGCCGGGCAGCGGCCGCGGCGCCGTCGGGCGCTTGCCCTTCCGTCCGTTCTCCTGCCAGGCGAGCCGGCGCCAGGCCCAGCGCGGAACGGCGCGCGGCGTTTTCTGCGGCCGCGCCTTGGCGACCACCTTGATGTAGCTCGAGAGGGGGCTCAGGTTGCCCGCCTCGTCGCTGGCTCTTACTCGATAGATGCTGCGGCCGGTTCGATTGATCTTGCTCAGGGAGGCGCTTTTTGCGTTGCTTGCGAGCGTCACGACCGGGGCGCCGTCGAGCGTGACCTGGTAACCGGCGATCGCGCCGCTGTTGTCGCTCGAGGCCTGCCACTTGAGTAGGAGCTTGCGCTTGAAGAAGTGCCCGCGCAGGACGCCCGGCTTCGTCGGCGGCGCGATGTCCTGCAAGAGCGCGAAATAGCCCGGGACGAGCGTGTAGATGTTGAGTGTGCCGTCCGCTCCGACCACGTAGCCGCTGCTCTCGTTGACGGGAAGAGCAGCCGAGCTCAGGCGCCGTATCGTCTTCCAGCTCACGCCGTCGCTGGAGAAGGCGACGAGCGCACCCTTCGGCGGCGGCGCCGTCACGTGAATGGCGAGCAGCGTGTTGAAGCGAGAGACAGCTGTCGCGGTCAGCGTGTCCACGGTCTGGAGCTGTAGGACGTAGCTCGCCGGGGCGAAGCCGGTCAGCGGGATCGTGAGCGTGGAGGGTGTGAGCGTGGGCGCGACCGCCTTTGACGCGCCAAAGGAGTTCTGCCACCAGCTGACCGTCGCGCCGCCATCGCTCGAGCCGGCGGTCCCCAGGGGCGGCTCGGCGGGTAGGATCGCCGCCGCTTCGACCACGGCGCCGTCCACGTAGCTCGAGTCGATGTTGATCGTCACGCCGCCGTAGCTCTCCTTGTGACCGCCGCGATACTGATGGACGCGCTGGTGCTCGCTCCAGTACGCGTCCAAGACGAGCGGCTCGCCGAAGACGTCCGTTTTTCCGTTCCAGCGGGCGATCCAGATGTCGTCGGGAATACCGTCGGAACCGCCCTCGAGCATGGCGACCATGTCGCGGATGGTCGAAGCGGCGCTGCCGTAGACGCCGGAGGTGTATCCCTTGACGTGCAACTCGTTCGTCCAGGCCGTGACGAAGCGCTGTACCGCGAGCGTGCAGGAGGCGTTCGGCTTGTAGCCCTCCATGTCGTAGTAGATCGGGCTACCGGCTTCGAGCCCGAAATAGACGGCGCGCTCCGCGGCGGCGTCGGCGGCCGCCGTGCCCTGCGACCCGGCCGAGCCGGCGCCGATCAGCTCCAACCCCTTCTGCGACACGCACGGCGCCTGCCGGCCGACCCAGAGCGGCAGCAGGTTCCAGCCCATGGCTCGAGCGCTGTTCACCCAGGCGGGCTTGAGATTTCCGTCGGGGCAGGCGCGGTTCGATCCACCCAGGTAGATCCCGACCGCCCGATAGGGCGAGGCGAGCCAGGCGTCCATCGCCTCGAGCGAGGGCGCCGTGCAGGCGTCGAAGCCGTAGCCGGTGAAGTAGCTCGAGCTCGTCGCTTGCCGGGCGGCGCCCGAAGCGCCGCCTGCCGCGGCGATCGAGAGCAACAGTCGCGACCGCAAAGATCAGTCCTGGAAGTTTCCGGTTACGCAGCACGAAGCGCCTAAGTGTACGGGTCCGGTCTTAACGGCAGGTGAGGAGAACCCGCCTCGACCTAGAGAGGAAGGCGGATCTGCGTCTCTTTCCCCCGCTCGCACAGCTTCGAGGCGTAGACGCCGAGCAGGCGCACGGCCGCCGTCCGCTCGCTCATCGCTCGCTGCAGCAGGGCTTTGGCCGCCGCCGCGAGCTGCTCGACCGAGGCGAACGGCTCAGCCGAGGTCTGCGAGCGCGTGATGGTCTGGAAATCGAAGTAGCGGAGCTTGAGCGTGACCCGTCGCGCGCACAGATCGTGAGAATCGAGCCGCGCCCAGACGCTGTCCGCGAGACGGTCGATCCAGGCCTCCATCTCCTCTCTCGCGGAGAGATCGCGCGGGAAGGTCTCCTCGGCGCCTTGTGAGACCGGCATTTGCGGGCTGGGATCCACAGGGCGCCCGTCGATTCCGCGCGCCCGGTCGCGCAACTCGCGCCCGACCGAGCCCGAGAGCGCCCGCCTCAGCGCCTCGTCGGAGAGCGCCGCCAGGTCGCCGATCGTGTGCATCCCCAGCTCCTTCAGTCGCGCCTCGAGGCGCGGCCCGATTCCGGGCAGCGCGCGCAGCTGGAGCGGCGCCAGGAAGACGGCGCTCTCCTTGGGCGGCACTACGGTCAGCCCGCCCGGCTTGCGAAAGTCCGACGCGATCTTGGCCACGGTCTTCGAGCTGCCGCAGCCGATCGAGGCGCTCAGCCGCGTCTCGCGCAGCAGCCCCTGCTGTAGGTCGGCGAGTATCGCCCGCGCCGGCTCGGCATACGGCGTCTGAAGCTCGAAGTAGCCCTCGTCGATTCCCACCTGCTCGACGCAGCTCATCCGCGTGCGGATCCAGTCCCAGACCGCGCGGCTTCGCCGCCGGTAGCGGTCGTATCGGGGCGGACGAAGATCGCCTCCGGACAGCGCCTCAGCGCCTCGGCAGCGCTCATCGCCGAGCGGATTCCGAACGGCCGCGCCTCGTAGCTCGCCGTCATGACGACGCCGCGCCCGTGCGGATCGCCCGCCACCACCAGCGGCTTGCCCGCATACTCGGGATGATCGAGCACTTCGCAGGCGGCGAAGAAGGCGTCGAGATCGAGGTGCGCAATCATTCCGGAGGAAAGTCTGGCGACTTTCCTCCGAGTCTGGAGAGCCTATGAACGCGCCTTCTTCCCGACGAAAGTCCGCCCCCTTCGGGGGCATGACGACTTTCGTCGGCGAAGCCTGAAGGAGAGCGTCGGTGAGCCGCGCCCGCCATATCGGTCGCGGCGGCTTGCGTCTATCCTTGCCTAGCCGCCCCCATCGACTAGCGGCCCAGGTCACAGCCCTTTCAAGGCTGCAGCGCGGGTTCGAATCCCGCTGGGGGCATTCTCGACGCGCTGGAACGACGCTGGACTGCAGGATGCTTCGGTGCGGAAGGCTTGTCCGTACGGCGTGTACTGTCCTGCGCCTCGCAGCCTTCGCCTCGTTTGCCAGCGCCGCCCCAGCGCGCCGAGAAGACGCCGAAGTTGCTGGTACGAACAAGAGCCCCCGCTGGTGGAGCTCTGCGTTAGCGCGGGTTCGAATCCCGCATGGACACCGCTCTGGCAACCGTTGGTCACGCCGAGTCGCGGCGGACGATTGCCGGGTACGCCAGCACGAGTTGTTTCTTCCCGCGCCTGCCCTCGATCATGGCGCGCAACATGTCGACGATAGCCGGCCAGCGTTCGTGGATCGGAGAGAACGACTCTCCGTCGGTCTCCGGCGACCTGAACGCGATCGTCGTCAGCGCCGGCTGGACGTGAGCACCGGCGAGGGTGTCGTCGCAGCCGAGCACACTCACCTGTTTTGGCACGGCGACGCCGAGGTCGCGAAGTGCCTGGAGCGTGTAGATGCCGATCTCATCGATGAAAGCGTAGATCCCGTTGGGCGGATGCCTGCGCCCGAAAGCGGTGCGGATCGCGTCCGCGACGGATCCGGCGTCGAGGGCAACGTCCACGACGTCCACCTTGACCCCAAGCTCATCTGCGGCTGCGCGTGCTCCGGTGATTCTCAGTTTCCTGGTCTCCGCATCGTCAGCCCGATTGAGTGCGAGCATTAGGATCCGCCGGCGCTTGACGGACGCCAGGAACTCGACTGCCAGCCGGCCGACGTTCTTCTGTTCGAGCACAAGGGATGCGACGTGCGGTCGCGCGTGTTCCCCCACGGCAAGTATCCCGAGCGCGCCGTATGTACGTAGGGTCTGGACAAATCTCCTCGAGAGTAGTTCCGCCGGAGCGACGACGCCGACTGGGTGGACGTTAAGACACGCCTCCGCAAGCTCCTCCCGCGTCACCGGCCAGCGAGGGTAGAGGAGCGGCGTGTAGCCGGCCGCGCTTAGCGCGCGAGCGGCCGCGTCCAGGGTCTCGGCGATGATCGGGACACCAAGCGGTCCGTATGGGAACGCGATCAACACGATCGTGCTGTGCCCCTGGCGGAGCACGCGTGCCGCTTGATGCGGCACGTAGCCTGACTCGGCGACGGCGGCAAGGACGCGATCCTGCGTCGCCGGCGAGATCTTGTCGCGGGTCGCCGGATTCATGACGTAGCTGACGGTTGCGCGCGATACGCCGGCTGCTCGTGCGACGTCCGCGCTCGTCGGCCGGCGAAGAGCGGGCCCGGAACTCGAGACCGGCGAAGACTTTCGCGAAGAGGACGCGCCCATGGGACCTACCCTAGCGCGCCTAGCGGGAAGAGACTTAGTGAACCGTGTCAATTAAATCTATTGACACGTATAACTCCTTTTCGTAACATGGCACCTTGTCGGCACATCGCACCCTGTCGGCGCCGCGCCCGTCATCCAGTTCAGCCCCTGCGACAGCAAGGAGAAAAGGTGGAGCAACTGAGCCGTCATAGCGAGGATGCCAGCACTCGCATCGACCCGGAGGTGGCGGTGGTCGTACGTGCGAATGTCGGTGCGTGGCACGAGCACCGGACCGAGTGGTCGCTGGACGAGATCCGTCGCGGCGCGCTGCGCGAGCACATCGACGCCTTCGGGCCGCACCCTCCAGTCTACGAGACAGTCGAGCTGGAGACCTCTCTGGGGGTGAAAATCTCGAAGATCGTGCCGGTCCCACGCTCGGGTGAGGAGGCTGCCCCCGGCATTGTCTTCTTCCACGGCGGCGGCTTCGTCATCTGCTCCCGCGAATCCCACGAAGGAATGGCCCGTGTTCTCGCCCTCCAGACCGGGGCGACCGTGTTCTCGGTCGAGTACCGGTTGGCGCCGGAGCATCCCTTCCCTGCAGCCCCAGAAGACGCCTGGCACGCGTTCGAGTGGGTCGCCCACCACACCGGCGAACACGGTGTGGACCCGACGCGACTTGCCGTCGCAGGGGACAGCGCCGGCGGGAATCTCTCAGCCGTCGTTGCTTTGCGCGCACGCGACCGCGGACTAGCGCTCGCAGCACAACTCCTGATCTATCCGGCGGTCGACCTCGCCACGACGTACCCGTCGACGACGGAGTTCGGTGAGGGATCATTTCTCGATACAGCAGAAGCCGACTGGTTCATCAACCAGTACCTGGATGGTGTGACCGACTGGGCACACCCGGACATCTCGCCCATCTGGGCTGCGAGTCATGCGGGCCTCGCACCAGCGATCCTTGTCGTTGCTGAGTGCGACCAGCTTCGCGACGGCGCTCTCGCATATGCACAGAAGCTCGAGTCAGCTGGTGTGGATACAACGGTGATGCGGTTCAACGGGGTTCCGCACGCCTTTCTCAACTACTACTCGGGGCTGCAGCGCGTGCGCGATGCCTACGAAGAGATCTGTCAAGCGTTGTCGATGTACCTGTCAACGACCATCGTCTGAAAGGAGTAACCATGTTTTCTCGCCTCTCTCCGCGGATCGGCACCCGCATCGCAGGTATGACGACGGTCGTCATACTTGCGCTCGGAATCGTGGCGGCAGCTTCGTCGAGCACGAACCGCGTTGTGAAATCTTCGACCACCCTTACGATCGCATCGGCCACCGGACCAGTAAGCATCGACCCGGCAAAGAACGGTCAGGGCTTCCCGATCCAGTACTTCACGCAACTCGCCTACGATCCTCTGATTCGCACGACCGCGACTGGCGCTCTTGCGCCGAGCCTGGCGATCAAGTGGGGGTACGTCGGCAAGGGGAACCGCGTTTTCACGCTGACGCTTCGACCCGGAGTCCGATTCAGCGATGGCACGCGCTTGACCGCCGCCGGCGTGAAGGCGTACTTCAACTACTACATCCACGCAGGCGGGCCATTCTCCTCGCGTTTCGCCTCAATTGGGTCGATGACCGTGACGGGGCCCTTGTCGCTCCGGTTCAATCTCAAGAAGTCCGATCCCGATATCGCGATCAACATGACACAGGATTACGTGTCTGGCAGCGTGATCAGTCGTGCAGCAATGAAGAACCCCTCGCAACTTGGCACGCATACCTTCGGAGCAGGTCCGTATGTACTTGACTCTGGCCAGACGGTCGCTGGAACAAAGTACGTCTACACGCCGAACAAGTACTACTGGAACAAGTCGACCATCCACTTCAAGAGGTCCAGATTATCGTCATCAGCGATCCGTCGCAGACGCTCGCGGCGATGCGCTCCGGGCAAGTCGACTTCGCACTCGGGAATACGAACACTGCAGGGGCGGCCAAGAATGCAGGTTTGCAGGTCCTAACCACTCCGGGGCTGTGGGCCTCAGTCATGCTCTGGGATCGGGCCGGAGACATCGTGAAGCCCCTCGGTGACGTGCGCGTACGGCAAGCCCTGAACTACGCCGTCGACCGTGCGGCACTCGCCAAGGCAGTTCTCGGAAAGTTCGGCGCCCCGCTCGGGCAACCGATCGTTCCGGGATACCCGGGCTACGACAAGAGCCTCGACTCGCTGTTTCCGTACAACAAAAACAAGGCGAAGTCGTTGCTCGCCGCCGCTGGATACGCGAGCGGGTTCGATCTGCCTATGCTTGTCTACAACATCCAGCCGGCCGAGGACGTGTTCGCGCAGGCGCTCGCAAGTCAACTTAAGGACGTCGGCATCAACGTCCAGCTCAAGCTAGAAGCGACCATCGGCGAATACGCCAACGACACCCTGGGCAGGAAGGGGCCAACCAGCTTCTTCGAATTCGACGGCCAGCCGATATCCGCGCAGTCCTCGCAGCTCCTCTATCCGAATTCCGGCATCCTCAACCCATACAAAAGCAGCGACCCCGAGATCCTGAAGGAGCTGAACAAACTGTCCAAGCTATCGGGCGCTGCGTACCTCAAGCAGGCAAAGGTTGTCAACAAGGTCGTTGTCCAGAAGGCGTGGTTCCTCCCGATCGCCTCAGTCGATGAGATCATCTACGTCCGGCCCGAACTGAAGGGTGTGATCCTGAAGCAAGGCGAGCAGGCCCCGTGGCCGCTCGACTGGCACAAGTAACGGAATAGCTGATCGATCAGGCCAGTCACGACGATGCTCGCGCTCATCACAAGACGGATCCTCCTCTCGGTGCCGCTTGTATTCGTCGTGACTGGTCTGAGCTTCGCGCTCGAGAGCCTCGTCCCGGGCGATGCCGCGATCGGGCTCCTAGGGGCCAACGCGACTCCGGAGGCGCTCGCCCAACTACGCCAGCAACTGGGCCTCAACCGCCCTTGGTACGACCAGTACTTCCACTGGCTCGGCCAGCTCGCACATGGCTCACTCGGAAACTCCCTCGTCAACGGACAGTCCGTCACGTCAGCGCTGAACACGCGCCTCCCGATCACGTTGTCGCTGCTCGGCCTGACGATGACCTTCGCGATCGTGTGCGGTGTCGCGGTCGGCACACTGACCGCGATTCGCCGTGGTAGATTGGCGCGGTCGATCGACGTCGCGTCGGTGATCGGACTTGCGATTCCGAGCTTTTGGCTCGCGTTGATTTTCATCTCGGTTTTCTCGGTGCGACTTGGCTGGCTCCCCGCAACGGGCTACATCTCATTCGGGACGAGTCCGAGCGAATGGCTTCGCTCGCTCGTTCTGCCGGCATTGGCGCTCGGTCTTGGCCAGATGACGGTCTTGGCAAAGCAGACGAGAGACGCCATGAGCGACACTCTCGGGAGCCCCTATGTGCAGAGCCTCCGGGCAAACGGAATCCGGGAGCCGGCGGTCATCTTCAAGCACGCCTTCAGGAACGCTGCCATCCCGGTCGTGACAACCGCGGGACTGCTGTTCGTTGGCGCGCTCTCAGGTGCCGTCGTAATCGAGCAGTTGTTCGTGTTGCCTGGTCTCGGCACCCTCGCGGTTCAAGCGACCTCGCAGCACGACATCCCCGTGATTCAGGGCATCGCGCTGTATTTCACTCTGATCGTGGTGGCGGTGAACCTCGTGGTCGACCTGAGCTACGGCTGGCTCAACCCGAGGATTCGGCACCACTGATGGAAGATGGAACGGTGGCCGTCCGGGCGGCTCGTGTGCGGGGAATCGGCGCGCGCGCAGGTCACTGGGCGAAGCACAATCATCAAGGTGCGATCTGCATCGGGTTTCTCGGTGCTGTCGTGCTGGTGGCGGCTTTCGCTCCGCTCCTTGCGCCGTACGGTCCGCTTGACGCCGACCTTCTTCACCCGCTGGCGGGGCCGTCCTGGTCACACCTCCTCGGCACGGACGCAATCGGTCGAGACATCCTGAGCCGACTCATGTACGGCGCTCGGCCGACGTTGGTCGGAGTAGCCGAGTGCGTCGGAGTTGCGATCTCGCTCGGGGTGCCGCTCGGGCTGGTGGCCGGCTATGCGAAGGGCATGACGGACGCGGTCGTTACGAGAGTCGTAGACATCGTCTTGGCGATCCCCGTGATGATCATCCTACTCACGACCGTGGCGCTCTTCCAGCAGAGTCTGAACGCCGCAATGATCGTTCTCGGGTTCCTGCTCACGCCCGCGATGATCCGCATCACCAGGGCTGCGACGATGTCCGTCGCCGAGGAGCCATACGTTACGGCGGCGCGAGTGGCCGGCCTGAGAGGTGAGCAAATCCTGCGGCGGCACATCCTGCCTCGCATAGCCGGTCCCGTGGCAGTGACGACGGCGCTCGTTGCCGGAACTGCACTCATCCTCGAGGTCGCCCTTAACTTTCTTGGCCTCGGTGTCCATCCTCCGAATCCGACGTGGGGTTCGATGATCTTCGAGGCATCGCAGGTCATCGATCGCCAATCCTGGATGCTCTGGCCGACGGGCGGGACGGTTGCGCTGGTTGTTCTCACTCTGGTGCTGCTAGGCGACGCCGTTCGCGATTCACGGACGGCATGGCAGGGAGGCGTGGTCACGCGTCGACGCAAGCCACGAGACGTCGTGCGCCGTCAGCTGGATGAGATACAAGGCGAGCCGCGAGACGTCGTGCGCCGTCAGCATGGTGAGACGCAGGGCGAACCGCGAGACGCGTTGTTGAGCGCCCGCGATATCACGGTGGCGTTCCCCTCGAAGGACGGTGAAGTCATCGTGGTGGATGGTGTTGGGCTCGACCTCCTGCCGGGCGAAACGCTCGGAGTGGCCGGGGAATCCGGGTCGGGCAAGACTATCACTGCTCTCGCCGTACTCGGGGCGCTCCCGCCGAATGCACACGTTACGCGCGGAGAATGGACCTACGATGGTCATGACCTGACCCGTCTCTCCGCCGGCGGTTTGAGATCCATCCGGGGTGGCGCCCTTGCGTACATCCCGCAGGAACCGCTGGTAAGCCTCGATCCTTCGTTTCCCGTCGGTGCTCAGATCGCGGAGGCCGTGCATACGCACCTTGGCGGGTCGCGATCAGCCGCGCGCGCCCGCGCCGTGGAGCTCCTGGCTTCGGTGAACATCGTCGATCCCCAAGCGGTGGCCCGCAAGTACCCCCATCAGATCTCGGGAGGGATGGCGCAGCGTGTGGCGATCGCGCGCGCACTTGCGGGCGAACCGCGAATCCTTATCGCCGATGAGCCGACAACTGCTCTCGACGTCACGGTTCAGGCGGAGATCCTTGATCTTCTCCGCAAGACGCAGCACGAACGCGGGCTTTCGATTCTGCTCGTGACACACGATTGGGGCGTTGTGGCCGACATCTGCGATCGGGCACTTGTCATGTACGCCGGCCAGGTTGTGGAGAGTGGGCCCCTCGAAGAGATCGTCTATCGACCCGCCCACCCGTACACACAGCGTCTCATCGCGGCAAACCCGCAGCTGGCAGCACGTGGCGAACCGCTACCGGTGATCGAAGGCACCGTCCCGGCACCAGGTGAGTGGGAGCCGGTGGGTTGCAGGTTCTATAGCCGCTGCGACATCCACGAGCCGGGCTGCCTCCAGGGCCCGATCCCGCTCTACGGGGTCGAGGCCTCGCATCTCGCCCGCTGTATCCGTAGCGACGACGTGAGGTCGGTCGCGTGACTACCGCCGACAACCTCCTTCGAGTCTCGGACGTCACCGTTCAGTTTCGTCAGCTGCGTCGTTCACCCGTCGTTGCGCTCGACCGCGTATCGCTCGACATTGCGTCCAGGGAGACGGTGGCTCTAGTGGGCGAGTCCGGCTCGGGTAAGACGACCCTCGGCCGCGCGATTCTGGGGCTAGTTCGCCTCGATGCAGGTTCGATCTTCTTTCGCGGTGAGGAGATTTCCGATGCCTCTCGTAAAGAACGCAGAACGCTAAGTGCGCACGTACAGCTGGTACACCAGGACCCGTACGGCTCGCTCAACCCTTCGCGCACAATCGCGCAAACACTCGTCGAGCCTCTCCTCGTGCACCGGTCTCTGAGCGCGCATGAGCAGCGCGAGGAGTTGGTGCGAGCTCTCGACCTGGTCGGATTGCCCGCGAGTGTGCTTTCCCGCTACCCGAACGCCTTCTCCGGCGGCCAAAGGCAGAGAATCGCGATCGCGCGAGCGCTCATCGTTCGTCCCGAAATCGTGATCGCCGACGAGCCGGTCAGCGCGCTGGACCTGTCGACGCAAGCGCAGGTCCTCAACCTCTTCGCGAATCTGCGGGAGACCCTCGGCGTCAGCTTCCTCTTCATCTCACACAATCTGGCCGTCGTCGAGCACGTGTCAGACCGGATCGTCGTCCTCTACAGCGGTTGCGTGGTTGAGAGCGGGCCGGCAGAGATCGTCAGCAGCGTTCCGGCGCATCCGTACACGCGTGCGCTTCTCGCCGCTGTACCCGTTCCCGACCCGCGGCGTCAGTCGACACGACGGCGCCAGCGGCAGGAGCTCACGCTCGGCACGACCGACACGGCCGCGCCGCCGCAGCGCGATGCGTGCGTCTTCGCGCCACGGTGCCCCCATCGTCGAGACGAATGCCTAGCCGCGAGGCCCTCGCTCGAGGTCTCGGCGCCCGGAACTCTTGTCGCCTGCGTGCGTCACGACGAGATCGGCCAGGCACCTGACGGCGTCGCGCTCACCCACTAGATAACTCCGATGGAAGGGCAACGTCGCGGCGACCGGGCTGGCCGAGCCTCGCCAGCTCCATCACAAGGCTTCCCGGACTCGCAAAGCGCCGTGAATGCGCATATCGAGGGCGAGGACGACGTACCGTTCTAGACGGCGTTTGAGCTGCGTGGAGTGCAGAAGCTCGATCGTTGGACTTAGGTGCGGAACTGGTGATCTCGCGGCTCCGCGAGAATTCCCTGCAAATCGGCAGAGGGGTTGGAAAGCTGTCTCATGAGGTGCACTCGTTGTCAAGAACACAACGATGTTGCTGCTCAGGGCCGGCTTTGCTCGCGAGTCCTGTTCGGCACCAGATAGCGCTTATCCAAACCCGTCGCGCCGAGGAGAGCCCATCTACGCAGGATCTGCAGGGTCTGGACGGCAGGAGTAGCGCTTGACCACGTCGGCTCGGGAACTCTAGTGAGGTGCTTGTGGTCGCTAGACATGCTCCGCCTCCTTTCTCTGGCAGTCGCCGCAGACGCCGAGCAGCTGCACCTCGACCGACGTGACGCGCCCAAGTGCCTCGGCGCTCGCGGGCACCGGTAGCTCGTCGAGCGCGTGATTCTCAACGTCGCGAATCAGTCCACAGCGGGTGCAGACGAAATGGTGATGAGGTGCCCGGTTGGCGTCGTAGCGCACGGGACCAGGGGTCGCCGTAACGCGGCTGACGAGACCGAGGTCGGCGAGCGTGGCCAGCGTCCGATAGACGGTGTCGGGCGAGATGGTCGGTACACGGACGCGCACCGCTCGGAAGACGCGCTCGACACCGGGGTGCTCGTCGCTGGCGGCGATCTCGCGCGCGATCTCGAGCCGCTGATGGGTGAGGCGCAGTCCCGCGGCTCGCAGCGCTGCGATCATCGCATCGATCCGCCTCTGCGAGTCCTCGTCTCCAACTGGCACAGCGCCTCCATTGTTGCAGAAGATTCTTAGATACGAAGGCGTCGGCAGAGACAAACGTACGGTCGCGCATCGGCCGGCGAACGCCGCACGCCACGCGTCGTCAGCGAGCGAGAGCCTAGATCCCGAGTAGATGCTCGATGACCAGCTGGTCGAGCCGCTCGTTCGCGTAACCGCGCGCCGCGAGACCGTCGACGTCGAATTGCTCCTTGCTCAGCTCACGCGCTGCCTCGGCGCTATAGGCGCCTACCGTCGGCTTGCCTAGCTCGGGCTCGCCGGCGACGGCGAGCGCTGCGGCAACGCGCGGATCCGCGGCGAAGGAGCGCGCCTTCTCGGCCAGGATCAGGTAGGTGCGCATACAGCCACGGGCGAAGTCCTCGACTCCCGCGGCGTCCTCGACGCGCAGGGCATGCGCGTCGAAGTGCCGTACGCCGTCGTAGCCGGACTCCTCAAGCAGCCGGACAAGCAAGAAAGCCTCTTTCAGGTCCTCCTGCCCGAAGCGAAAGTCCTGGTCGTAGCGTCCGATCCGCTGCGAGTTGAGGTCGATGTGGAAGAGCTTCTCCGACCCAGAGCGCCTGCGCAACCGAATGGCGGAAGTTGAGGCCCGCCATGGTCTCGTGCGCGACTTCGGGGTTGACGCCGACCATCTCCGGGTGCTCGAGCCGCTCGATGAAGGCGAGCGCATGGCCGACGGTGGCGAGAAAGATGTCGCCGCGCGGCTCGTTGGGCTTCGGCTCCATCGCGAAGCGCATCGGGTAGCCGCTGTCCAGAACATAGCCACAAAGGAAGTCGATGGCTTCCTTGTAGCGGTCGAGCGCGTCGCGCACTCTCTTGGCCGCCCCGACTTCGGATCCCTCGCGGCCACCCCAGAAGACGTAGACGGGCGCCTCGAGCTCGGCTCCGACGTCGATCGAGTGCATCGCCTTCTTGATGGCGAACCGCCTCACCGAGCGGTCATTCGAGGTGAAGGCGCCGTCCTTGAAGATCGCGTGCGTGAAGAGGTTCGTCGTGGCCATGGTCACGCGAACGCCGCTTTCCTCGAGCGCCTTGCGGAAGAGGGAGATGCGCCGGGCCTCCTCGTCGGCCGAGCAGCCAAACGGGAGCAGGTCGTTGTCGTGCAGGCTGACTCCGTAAACGCCGAGCGCGCCGAGACGGCGCACTGTCTCCCATGGATCAACCGGTTGACGCGTGGGCTCTCCGAACGGGTCGCGGCCCGTGTTCCCGACAGTCCACAAACCGAACGAGAACCGATGCTCGGGTCGAGGCTCGTGGTCCGTCATGATCGCCTTCCTCTCCTGTAGCCGTCTTCTCCAACTCTCACGTTGCGTCCATTATTGCAGACGATTCTTATATAGGAGGCCGTTGGCAGAAACGAACGTCGGGTCACGTACCGACTGGTGAAAGCTACACGTCCAAGACTGCATGCAGGACGAGCTTTTGGATGGCTCAACGCCCTATAGGAGTGGGCCCTATGCACCTAGCTACGCTCCTTGAGTGAATCAACGAACGATCGAGATCGAGTCTCAGCCTCGTCCATCGCAGCTGTCCACCGACGAGCGGGCGCGACTCGAGCGAAGAGCGCGCCTGCTGGCTTGGGGCGGGAACGCCTGGCACCTGGTCGAGTTCGCGATCGCGCTCGCCGCCGGCATCGCGGCCGGCTCGATCGCCCTGATCGGCTTCGGCATCGACAGCCTGATCGAGGTATTCGCCGCGTTGGTCATCGTCTGGCTCTTCTCGGGCGGGCGCGGCTCGTCCGAGCGAGCCGAGAGATCTGCGCAACGGCTGATCGCGGCGACCTACTTCATCCTCGTCGCCTACATCGTGACCGAATCGATCCGCGATCTGGTCGGTGGCCACCGGCCTGCGACGAGCTGGGTGGGAATCGGCCTCGCGGCCTTCACCGCGCTGACGATGCCGCTGCTCGCGGCGGCGAAACGGCGGGTGGGACGCAGGCTTAACTCGCAAGCGACCGTGCACGAGGCCCAGCAGAATCAGATCTGCGCCTACCTGTCCGTGGCCCTTCTGGTCGGATTGTCACTGAACGCGCTCGCCGGCTGGTGGTGGGCCGATCCGGTCGCCGCGCTGGTGATCGCTGCCATAGCGCTTGACGAGGGCGTCGAAAGCTGGCGTGGCGAGATCGACGACGACTGTTGCTAGTCAGAGTTGGTGCACCGCTCTCGTCTCTCAACACATCTAGCACGTCGCCTCCAGCTTCGGTTGAAGAGTCAGGGGCGAGGCAATGTTTAGGTTCGCCTAAATACGGCCATTCGATCTGTGCGGATGGCACACGACGAATTCACGAGTGCGGTTCAGGATTACACGAAGGCGATCTACGCTCTGCAAGAGCACGGCGGGAGCGTCGGTACTTCGGCACTGGCCGAGCGACTCGGCGTAAGCGCTCCGTCGGTGTCGGAGATGATTCGGACGCTCGTCGAGCGCGGGCTGGTCACCTACCAGCCGTATCACGGCGTGACGCTCACGGCAGATGGCGTCCGAGTTGCACTCGAGGTTATCCGCCACCACCGCTTGCTCGAGCTCTTTCTCGCCGAGACGCTCGGCGTGCCCTGGGATCGAGTGCACGAAGAAGCCGAGGTTCTCGAGCACGCGATCTCGGAGGAGCTAGAGGAGAGGATCGCGGCCACGCTCGGCAACCCGAATCGCGACCCGCACGGCCACTCGATCCCGTCTCGCGAGGGCACAATCGACGAGCCGATCGGAACGAGCCTGGTCGACCTGACTCCCGCTGAGAGCGGCCGACTGGTGCAGGTCTCGGACGCCGACCCGGCGGTGCTGCGCTTCCTCGACGAGCAGGGGATCCGGATCGGCGACCGTCTCGAGCTGATCGAGAAGCAACCTCTGGACGGACCGCTCTTCGTTCGCAGCGGTGAGAGCGTCCACGTTCTCGGACGCGTCGTCGCCGGGGCTATGAGGCTGCTGGTCGAGAGGAAGCCATGAGTCCGGTCAGGCCGGGCGTGCCCGTCGGGGCGACGGGCGCCGGCGACATCGCTCTGCCGCCGTATGGGCCGAGCGCACTCGATCTGTTGCTCGCCCGCGGCTGGGTGCGCGCGACGCTGTCGATGCTCGGGCCGGCGTTCGTGGCCTCGATCGCCTACGTCGACCCGGGCAACTTCGCCACCAACATCCAGAGCGGAGCCCGGTTCGGCTACCTGCTTCTGTGGGTGGTGCTGGTCGCGAACCTGATGGCGATGTTGATCCAGTACCTGTCCGCCAAGCTCGGCATCGCCACCGACCGCAGCCTGCCGGAGCTCTGCCGCGATCACTATTCGCGCCCGGTCTCATGGGGGCTCTGGCTGCAGGCGGAGGTGATGGCGATGTCGACCGATATCGCCGAGTTCATCGGCGCCGCGATCGGTCTCAACCTTCTCTTTAACGTGCCGCTTCTGCCGGCGGGCCTGATCACCGGCGTGATCGCGTTCTCCTTGCTCGAGCTGCAGCGGCGCGGCTTCCGGCGCTTTGAGCTGGCAATCACCGGCCTGCTCGGGATCATCCTGCTCGGCTTCCTCTACGAAGTCCTGCGTATCGGCCCCTCGGCCTCGGACAGCGCGCTCGGGCTGGTACCGAGCCTGCAAGGCGGATCGTCTCTCTACCTCGCCGTCGGGATCGTTGGCGCGACCGTTATGCCGCACGCGATCTACCTGCACTCGGCGCTGACCAAGAGGCGCATGCCCGTGCGCAACGACGCGGAGCGCGCGCGAGTTCTTCGCTTCGAAAGGACCGACGTGGTCGTCGCGCTGGGACTGGCCGGCCTCGTCAACATGGCGATGCTCGCGGTTGCCGCCGAGCTCTTCCACGGCCGGGCCGGCTACGCGAACGTGAGCAGTATCGAACAAGCGCATGCCGGCTTCGCCCAGCTCGCCGGGGGCGGCGCGGCGCTCGTCTTCGCCGCCGCCCTGCTCGCATCGGGTACTTCTTCCTCCAGCGTCGGTACCTATGCGGGCCAGATCGTCATGGCCGGTTTCGTCAACCTGCGCATTCCTCTCTTCGCTCGCCGAGCGTTGACGATGACGCCGGCGCTGATCCTGCTCGCCATCGGCGTAAGTCCCACGGGCGCACTCATCCTGAGTCAGGTCGTGCTCTCGTTCGGGATTCCCTTCGCGCTGATCCCCCTGCTCTTGCTGACCCGTCGCTCCGACGTGATGGGCGTCCACGTCAACCGCCGCGCCACGACCCTGGCCGCGGGTGCGATCTCGGCGCTGATCATCGCGCTCAACTTCTTCCTGCTCTACCAACAGTTCGCGGGGTGAGCGAACCAGTATCGATCGCCTCGGAGCGGCCGCCTTGCCGATTTTCGTCTCCGCGCGATTCGTTTTCGTCGGGGTCGTGCAAACGCGATTCCGATTCGCCCGCATCCGTTTTCGAACCTACGTTCGTGCTAGGGTGGAGTCGAGCAAGAGCGAGAACCGGCCGCGCTTTCTAGCGCCTCCCCGATCCGTTCGAGAGGGGGGCGCTTTTTATATGGCTACCGGCACGGTCAAGTGGTTCATGCGCAGAAGTAGATCGAGCACGGTCGACGCCGATTCGAGCCGCCGTCTCATTCGTGCCGCGCTCGGATCTCGCCAACATGGCGATACCCCTTCTCGCCGCGCGCACAGGCGACCGCAATATCACTGCGCCGGTTGCGGCTACGGGATAGTCGCCGACGGCACCTTGCCGCGCTGTCCGATGTGTCGAGCCAGCGAATGGCTGCCCGGCACTAACTAGTAACCGCTGTCGGTCTAGCCTCCGAACGCCGCCTTTGAGAGGGCCTTGAACGAGATCGGGAGGCGCCGTTACGACGCCTCCCGTGATCTCAGTTCTTAGGCTTGATCAGCTGATGACGCGAACGTCCGTGGCCTGGGGGCCCTTCTGACCCTCTGTTGCCTCGAACTCGACCTTCGCCCCTTCGGGAAGACTCTTGAAGCCATCGCCGGCGATGCCGTTGAAGTGGACGAACAGATCCTTACTGCCGTCCTCGGGCGTGATGAATCCGTAGCCCTTGTCGTTGTTGAACCATTTGACTGTTCCGGTTGCCATAACTCACCTCCTTGCTGTGACGCGAACAAGCAAGGAGCGCTGGCAGCGCCCGGTACTCGTCCTGATTGATTTCAACCCTAGCGCGCCCGAAGGGACATTTCCCCTCGGGTTTTCCAACGATAGGGTCAAAGGTTGTGCGTAAAAGTGTGTCGGAGCCACGAGCCGCTTCCTACCAGCGTGAGTTGCGGCCGCGGCGACTGGTGTAGACGCGGCGCGGCGCCGCAACGCGCATACCCTCGCGCTCGAACTGCTCGCGGTGACCGAGCCGCGCCGCCAGGCGGCTGACGTCGGCCTGCTGCTCGGGCAGAACGAAGGTGATGCCGTTTCCGCTCTTGCCCGCGCGGCCGGTGCGCCCGACCCGGTGCACGTAGTCCTTGTCTTCCTCGGGCGGATCGAAGTTGATCACGTGCGTGATCGCCTCGAGATCGAGCCCTCTGGCGGCGACGTCCGTCGCGACGAGCGTCCGCACCTCACCCGCGCGGAAGCGCTGCAGCGTGCGCTGGCGGGCGTTCTGGGGCATGTCGCCGTGTAAGGCCAGCGCGTTCACCTGGAGTCGCGCCAGCTTGGTCGCCAGCCGATCGGCTCCACGCTTGGTGCGGACGAACACGAGCGCCAACCCGCGCTTGCCCGAGAGCTCCTCGACGAGCTTCTCGACCTTCGCATCGGCCGTGACCGAGACGAAGCGGTGGTCGATCTGGCCTTCCTCGTGGTCGGCCAGCGGCGCCGTCTCGAAGCGCGACGGGTCTCGCGTATAGGAATCCGCGAGTTGACCGACCGCTCCGTCGAGCGTCGCCGAGAAGAGCATCGTCTGGCGCTCGCGCGGGACCCGCTTGAGCAATCGCTCGACCTGCGGCTTGAAGCCCATGTCGAGCATCCGGTCGGCCTCGTCGAGCACGAGCAGCTCCACCTGCTCCAGTGAGACGAGCTTTCGCTCAACCAGATCCTGTAAGCGGCCGGGCGTAGCGACCAGAATCTGCGCGTTTCGCGCCTTCTTGGCCTGCGGGCCGATCGGTGCGCCACCGAAAACCGCGACGACTCTCAAACCGCAAACCTCGGCCAGGGGTCGAATTTCGTCGGCCACCTGCCCGGCGAGCTCACGCGTCGGCGTGAGCACCAGAGCCGCGGGTTGCGACCGCTCGCGGCCGACTCGCTCGACGATCGGCAGGGCAAAGGCAAGCGTCTTGCCCGAGCCGGTCGGCGACTTGGCGAGCACGTCGCGACCCTCGAGCGCATCCGGCAGCACCAGCTCCTGGATCGGGAATGGTTGGCTGATGCCGCGAGCGGCAAGCGCCTGCTCGACTCGCACGCTGACGCCCAGCGCGTTAAAAGACTGCATATACATATGTTCAAACTCCTTGGTATTCGGGTTCGAGACCGACAACTCGAAACCGCGCAAGGAGGAACGAGAAGCTAAATCTCCCGGACGACGAACCGCCGTCCGTGACAGGACCGTAGCACAAGCGCTCGCGCCCGGAGCAAAAACTCCCGCTCCGGGAAGTGCTACCGTGGACGTTGGTCGACTTTGTGCGAGTGCGGTTTGCGCCCCGGCGCCATCTCCCACTCCAGACAGAAAAGAAGGTGACTCTCGATGAAAGGCAGAACCCTGAAGGTGCAGCTTCGCGGGTACAGCCTCCTCGCCTCGAAGGGCGAAGACGTCGAGACCGCCTACATAACCGGAGCGTGGTGATCGCGTGGCGAAGGAAGAAAAGGTCGAGTTCGAAGGCGAAGTCGTCGAGGCACTCTCGAACGGCAAGTACCGAGTAGCGCTCGACAACGGCTATGAGACTCAGGCCTACACGGCCGGCAAGATGCGCCGCTACCGGATTCGCGTGCTGCCGGGCGACCGGGTAAAAGTCGAGCTGTCGGCCTACGACTTGCAGCGCGGGCGTATCGTCTTCCGCTTCAGATAGCGGCGGCGACCGAGCACGCCCGGTCGGATTCAATCGCGAGGCGTATCTTCGTAGGGATGAAGACTCGAGCTCCCGGATGCGGACAGGTCATGCGCTGGTCGGCGCCGGCGCTTGTTGTACTACTCCTGCTCGCCGGTTGCGGCGGATCACGAAAGCAGAGCGCTAGGGAAACTCCGACGGCCACGATCGGGAGCCTGGTGCCGGGCACACGTCCGACCGGGACGGCGGCCTTTCTCGGGCCCGTGCGCCGGGTGCGAGCCGATGGCATCACGATTGGCTATCGCCAGTTCGGCAGTGGGCCGCCGCTGCTTCTGATCGCCGGTCAGAGCTCGTCGATGGTCGAGTGGGGGCCGTTTCTGCCGCTCCGTCTGAGCCGGCACTTCCGCGTGACGATGTTCGACAACCGCGGCATCGGCCACTCGAGCGACCAGCCGCGCCGCCCGCTCACGATCGAGCTGATGGCCGACGACAGCGCACGCCTGCTCGACGCGCTCGGTATCCGCAAGGCGCTCGTCGTCGGCTGGTCGACCGGCGGCGAGATCGCGCTCACGCTGGCCGTGCGCCATCCCGACAAGCTGAGCGCGCTGGTCACCTCCGGCGGCACCGCCGGCGGCCCGACGGCCGTCCAGCCCTCGGCGAAGACCGCGGCCGCGTTCCGCTCGAGCGGTTTGTCAGCGGCGACCGGCCTGCTCGGCTCGCTCTTCCCCGCCGCGGCGCGGACGGCGGCGCTCGCCTACGCCGCCGGCCTGCTGACGATCCCGCCCGAGACGGTCAGCCGCCAGATCTCAAAAAGGCAGGAGCAGGCCGAGATCCGCTTCGCCCGTACGAACGCCACCTACAACGGATTGCCTCGGATCAGAGTGCCGGCGCTGATCACTAACGGCGCTCTCGACGGGCTAGTGCCGCCCGCAAACGCCCGCCTGATCGCTGCTCGCATCCCCCACGCCCGCTTGGCGATCTTCGCCGGCGCGGCCCACATGATGATGTTCCAGGACATGGATCGGTTCGTCAGGCTGGTCGACGAGCTCGCGTCCAAGCCGAACCGCGGATAAGACTTTCTCTAACGGTTCTTCTCGTTCTAAGTCGGCAAGACGTAAAACGCGATCGCCGCGTACTGAAGCGCCACCGCCACAATCACCATCAGGTGGAACAGCTCGTGGTAGCCGAAGACGGCGGGCCACGGATCGGGCCGCCGCGTGGCGTACACCACAGCGCCCAGGCTGTAGAGGATCCCGCCGCCCAGGATCAGGAACATACAGCCCCAGCCCGCGCCCGAGACGATCTTGGGCAGCGCGACCACGCCGACCCAGCCAAGCAGGATGGCGACGACGGCCGAGAGCCACTTGGGGGCCGTGACCCAGAAGAGCCGGATGAAGATCGCCGTCCCGGCCCCGGCCCAGACGATCGCCAGCACCGCGGTCTGCCAGGTGCCGTGCAGAACGAACAGCCCGACCGGCGTGTAGGTGCCGGCGATCAGGCAGTAGATGCCGGCGTGGTCGAGCCGGCGCAGCCAGGCGCGTGGACGGGGTGCCCATTCCGGGATGTGGTAGAGCGCGCTCGCTCCGAACATCAGCACGACGCTGGCCGCGAAGACGGCGGCGGCAATGCGGGCGCGGGTCGTCTCGGTCACGACCACCAGCACGACCCCCAGAGGTATCGCCAGGAAGAACGCCCACTGGTGGAGTACACCACGTAGGCGCGGCTTCACTCTCTCGCTCACAACCACAAGTACGCTCCGCCATTCTCGGCCGGGCTACGCCCGCCCGTAACAAAACAGAAGGCGCCGCCTCGCTCGCCGCCGGTAAGCGGTTCCGCTCTTGCGGCGCCTTCTTGTTTCTTCAATTCTTCAGCCAACAACGCGAACGTTCGTGGCCTGAGGGCCCTTCTGGCCCTCTGTTGCCTCGAACTCGACGCGAGCGCCCTCGGGCAGGCTCTTAAAGCCCTCGCCCTCGATGCCCGTGTGGTGGACGAACAAGTCCTTACCGCCGTCTTCGGGCGTGATGAACCCGTATCCCTTGTCGTTGTTGAACCACTTGACGGTTCCGGTTGCCATAACTCACCTCCTTGCCAATTCGCGAACAAGCAAGGAACGCGAGGAAAGCGCATCCCGGTACTCGTCCTTCGCTCACCTTCAAGATTACAGCGCGACGACCCTCTGTGCAGTAATCCGTGCGAGCGGGTGAGTTCCGGCGCTTGATCGCTTCAACCCCGACGCGGGGTTCGTAAACGGCGATGAGGCGCTCGACACGAGATCGACACACGCCCGCAGGCCACTGCGAGCCAACCGATCAGGCGAACCTCTGACTCGACGACGGCAAGCTGCGACCACTCCTCGAAAGTGGCCCTGACCGGCGGATTATCGCCTCTGCTCTACCGGCTCCAGCTCGACGACACCTGCTTCCTCCCGTATCTCCAGATCGCCGATGGCGGCCGTCCCGGCCGGCTGCTTACGCTCGCGCAGCGGTATCTCGCGTAGGAACAGCGTGATCACAAAGCCGGCGATGGCGAAGGGAATCGCCCACGTGAAGACCGAGTGGATGGAGTTCGAGAAGGCGTCGATCAGTCCCTGATGAACTCGCGGCGGTAGCGCATTCAGTTCGGATGGTTTCATATGTAGGAGATCCTTGCCCGTGTACTTCGACAGCGCTTGCCTCGGGATCAGGCGCGGCATCGAGTAGGCGAGCTTGTTGCTGAAGATGGCGCCCAGGATCGCAAGCCCGAACACGCTACCCATCGAGCGCAGGAAGACGGCCGTGGCGGTGGCGACGCCCATGTCCCGGTACTCGACCGCGTTCTGCACTGCGAGGATGAGCACCTGCATGACCAGGCCCATGCCGATGCCGAGCACGATGACGTACGCATACAGCACCAGGTAGCTCGTCGAGGGAGTGATGTGGGTGAGCAGGTAGAGGCCCATTGTCACCAGTGCCATGCCGATGATCGGGAAGACCTTGTACCTCCCGATCTTCGAGATCAAGCGACCCGAGACGACTGAGGCCACGAGCATGCTCGCCATCAGCGGCAGCAGGCGCAAGCCGGAGCCCTGCACCGAGGAGCCGTGAACGATCTGCAGGAAGAGCGGTAGATAGACGATCGAGCCGAACATGGCCAGGCCGATGATGAAGCCGCCCGCGCTGGCGGCGTCGAAGATCACGTTCTTGAACAGATGCAGCGGAATGATCGGCTCTGCCGCGAAGCGCTCCTGGACGACGAAGAGCGCGATCAGCGCCGCCCCGGTCACGAATAGGGAGACGCTCGTCGCCGAGCCCCAGGCCCACTCGGTGCCGCCCAGCTCGAGAGCGAGCGTGAGCACCGTCACACCGACCGCGAGAAGTACCGCGCCGAGTATGTCGAGCTTGTGCGTCACCCGGCGCACGGGAAGGTGCAGAACGGCTGCGACCACGAACAGCGCCACGGCGCCAACCGGCAGGTTGATGTAGAAAACCCAGCGCCAGGAGAGGTTTTCGACGAAGAAGCCGCCCAGCAGCGGCCCGGCCACACTGGAAACCGCGAACACGGCGCCGATGTAGCCCTGGTAGCGACCGCGCTCGCGCGGCGGCACGATGTCGCCGATGATGGCCAGCGCCAGCACCATCAGGCCGCCCGCGCCGAGCCCCTGCAGAGCGCGGAAGGCGATCAGCTCGAGCATGCTCTGCGAGATCCCGCACAGCGCCGAGCCGATCAGGAAGATGACGATGGCGAACTGGAACAGCTTCTTGCGCCCGTAGAGGTCGCCGAGCTTGCCGTAGAGCGGCATCGAGATGGTCGAGGCCAGGATGTAGGCGATGACCACCCATGTGAGGTGGTTGAGCCCACCCAGATCTGCGGCTATCGTCGGCAGCGCGGTGGAAACGATCGTCTGATCGAGGGCGGCCAGCAGCATGCCGAGCATTAGCCCGCTGTAGACGAACATGATCTCGCGGTGGGTGAAGTGAAGCTCTTCGTTCATCCGATCACGACCTATGGTGCGCGCAGCCTCATCGCTTCGGCCGCCTTGGCGGTCAGGCGAATGAACTCGGTTCGCTCCTCGGGATCCAGCGCGCCGAGCACTTCGACCATCAGAGCACGCTGGTGCTCGCGCGTGCAGGTGACGATCTCGCGCCCCGCGTCGGTGATTACGACGCTCGTCGTGCGCCGGTCGCTGGTCGAATGTCGGCGCTCGGCCAGTTCCGCCGCTTCGAGCTTGTCGACGAGACGCGTCACGGTGCTCTCGTCGAGGCTGAGCAGCGAGGCCAACTCGCTGATTCGAGGCTCTCCGGCCTCGGCAATCAGGATGAGAGCGTGCACTTGTCCGCGCGGGATCTTGCCCACCAGCTCCGGGTAGAGCGAGGAAGAAAGCTTTCGGCTCACGATCCGGCGGCCCAGCTCGAGCCAGTACCGCGCGAGCTCATCGGCCTCTTGCCCAACTGGAACGGCTGTTCTTCGATCTGCCATTTAGTTGCATGATACAGATAATGTAAAAGGCAGCTTTCCTTGAGCCGCTCGGGCTTGAGGCGACCTCCTCAATCGCTACCCTTGATCAATTCCCGGCCCCGGGCTGCGCCGAGCGGGCAAGGATATCGGCCCGATATGACCGCGAAAGGGTTCGAGTGGATTCGATCACAGGAGGAGGTAGCGAGCAGGTTGTCCCGTCGAATCTCGCTGCCGACGCGGCGCGCCGACCGGCGAGTCGACGGCGCGTCCGGCGCGACTGGATGCTCGACCTGACCGCGCTCGGGCTGCTGGCCGTGCTGGCCAGGCTGCCCTGGGCGCTGCTCGTGCACGGAGGGGCTACCAGCGACTCGTATTTCTACTACCTCAGCGCCCGCTCGATCTCCGAGGGACACGGATACTCGATCCTGGGTCACTCGACGGCGTTCTTTCCGGTCGGGTGGCCGGCCTTTCTCGCCGGCCTTTTCTTCATCACCGGCCCGTCTTTTGCCGCCATCAAAGCCGCGAACCTGGTGCTCTGGTCGCTCAGCGCCGGACTTGCCTATGCGCTCGGGCGCCAACTGAGCGGGCGCTCAGTTGGCCTGGTAGCGGGCGTCCTCGTTGCCGTCTCGCCGACCCTCACCCCCTACGTGATGCGCGCCTCGTCGGAGGGGCTTTTCATCCCGCTGCTCCTGACCGTCTGCCTGCTGCTGACGAGAAAGGACGGAGCCACGCCTACTCTGACGAGGACGGCGCTCGCGGGAGTGCTGCTCGGTCTCGCCATCCTGGTTCGCTCGACCGCGATGTTGCTTCCGTTGATCTTGCCCCTGTGGCTGCTCTTGCGCCGTCCGCTGCGCGAGTCGTGGCGATCAGCCGTACTGCTCGCCGGCACCTCCGTACTGGTGCTGGTTCCCTGGGCCGTACGCAACGAGTCGGTGATGCATACCTTCGGGCTCTCCACCAACGGCGGCTACACGATCTGGCTGGGCGCCAACCCCCGGGCGACCGGAGGCTTCGCGATTCGCGGTGGGCACCATCCAGGCTGGGCCATTTCCAGCGCCGCCGCCGAGAAGCGGCAGAACTCGACCCTGCTACGCCAATCGATCTCCTATGTCAGCGACCATCCACTCGATTGGCTGGAGCTGATGCCGGCGAAGTTCGGCAAGTTGATGGCCTGGGGGCCCGGGCCGTTCAGCAATGTCCTAGTCGCCCAGCGCGGCCCCGATCCCCGGCGCGGTTTTTACCAACGCCAACTCTCGGGCACTGAAGCGACGCTGATAAAGGGCTCGCTGAACCACCTCTGGCTGTACAAGCTCTGGCACTACTCGTACTGGATACTCGGCGGAATCGCACTTCTCTTTGCAACTCGAAGACGTCTTCCGGGCGCCGGACTCGCTGCGCTGCTGGTCGGCTACTGGATCGTCTTCCACGTCGTACTCGTGCACGGCGAGGCGCGCTACATGCTCAGCGTCGAGCCGCTCGTCGCACCGGCGCTCGCCTGGTTGCTCGTCGTCGGCGTCCGCCACGCGTCGGCGCGGACGCCCGGCGGGGCTCGAGTCGACGCCGGCGTGAATCGAGAGTGACCGGAGCGATCAGCCGCCTTCGGCCGATCGGTCTCTTTCTCCGCGCGCTCCCCGGTCTGCCTGCGAACGGTTTATCGACGGTTCAGATCCTGCGCGGTCGGATATTTTCCTGGCAGACAGGAGAGTAAGCGGGTGCAGATCGACGGGAAGGTGATCATCGTGACCGGCGCCAGCGGCGGAATCGGCCTCGCCACCGCGAGGTTGCTCGGCGCGAGGGGCGCGAAGGTCGTCCTCGCGGCGCGTAACGAACGGGCGCTGCGCGCGGCCGAGGCAGAGATCCCGAACGCCTTCGCCGTGCGAACCGACTTGCGCCAGCCCGCAGAGATCCAGGGCCTGGTCGAGCGCACCCTCGAGCGCTTCGGCCGTGTCGATTGTTTGATCAACAACGCCGGCCAGGACTTCAACGCCGCGGTCGAGGCGATCGAGTTGGGCGACTACCGCTCGATTCTCGAGCTCAACCTGATCGGAGCGCTCGAGGCGATGCAGGCCGTGATACCGCAGATGCGCCGCCAGGGCGCCGGCGCGATCGTCAACGTCAGCTCCGGCACGACCAAGATGATCCTCGCCGGCTCGGCAGGGTACTCCTCGAGCAAGGCAGCGCTCAACTACCTCTCCCTGGCCGCGCGCGAAGAGCTCGCCCGCAACGGGATCACCGTTTCCGTGATCTATCCCTACATCACCGCTACCGATCTCGAGAAAAACGCGATCGGTGCGGACGAGCACTCGATGGCCGATACTCCCCCGGGTCTCCCGCCCGCCGATCCGCCCGAAAAAGTCGCCGCGGCGATTCTCAGCCTGATCGACTCCGGCGCGGCCGAACTGAGCCTGGTACCACGGCGCGAGGGGGCCGGTAATTCCCGATGACTTCTGAGAGTGCACGCTACCGATCGTCTCTAACTGAAAGAATTGATCTGATCCCCGGATAGCCTCAGACTCGAGAAGAGCGACCTTGCTGAAACTTTCCCTCGCTAGGACGACCGAGATCGACCGGCGCTCAGCGCCGGAGGTGGATCCGTACCACCGTGGTTCTACCCGAGCGCCGACTTCAACCAGTGCTAACGGCGAGGGCTTCCTCGACAAGCTCGACCTCTACGGAGCCGGGCCGCTCTCCTTCCTGCTCCGCTACGACGCGCCGTGGCGAACGTTCTCGATCGGCGACGGCGTCGTCTGTTATCTGGAGTCGCGCCGTGCTGCCGTCGTCTGGACAGATCCGCTCTGCTCGGCCGCGGAACTGCCCGCGCTCCTCGGCGCTTTCGCGCAGGCGATGCGTTCCGAGCGCCGCTCCGTTTGTCTGATTGCGGTCTCCGAGCAAACGGCGCGAGCGGCGCTCGAGATCGGCTTCTCGACGCTGAAGATCGGAGAGGAGCCCTGGTTCGACTTCGCCGACTGGCAGACACCTCGCGGCAACCGCGGCAAGAAGTACCGCTGGGCGACAAATCACGCCCGCCGCATGGGAGTCGAAGTTGAGGAGTACCGGCCGAACGAGACGAGGGACAGCGGATTCGAAAGCGAGGTGCTGGACGTGCTTGCACGCTGGCGAGCCGCCCTGAAGAAGCCCGAATCAAACTCTTTCCTGCGCGCCGCGCCGTTTGAGCAGGCAGCTCTCAAGCGTGTCTTCCTCGCTCGCCGCGCCGGGAATGCGGAGGCTGCCTTGGCCTGCGCCTACATCCCGGCGATCGACGGCTGGTACCTGGAAGACTCGTTCCGAGCGCCCGACGCCGCCAACGGCGCGACCGAGCTGCTTATCTCCACGGCGCTGACTCAGCTCCGGGCCGACGGCGCTGCGGGAGCCGCATTCGCCATGGCCCCGATGCGCGGTGTCGAAGATCAGCTCGACCCGCGCGCGCGCTGGGTCGGCCGCATGCTGGCGCGAGCGATACGCCGAGTCGACCATCGCTACGGCTTCGGTGCAATCGCCAGCTACGAGGCGCGCTTCGAGCCCAGCGAGTGGCATTCACGCTACCTCGCTTTCTTGCCGGCGCTACCGCGCCCGGCCGTCATCCGGGCGGCGCTGAGGGCTCTATCCGCTTAGGGCGTCTCGATCGTCGGACGCCGTTCTCTCGCCCGGACTCGGGGTCGCATGAGCCGCCGCATCCGGAAGGGCGAAGAAGAAAGTGGCGCCTTCCCCAGGCTCCGACTCGGCCCAAACGTAGCCACCGTGCCGGTCGACAATCCGGGCAACGAGCGCGAGACCGACGCCCGTTCCCTCGTACTCGCCGCTCTGGTGCAGGCGCTCGAAAGCCCGGAACAGCCGTTCGGACTCGCACATGTCGAAGCCCACGCCGTTGTCCCGAACGAATAGAACGTGCATCTCGCCGCGCCGAGAGGAGCCAACCTCGACTCGCGCTCGCGGCTTGGCCTCGCGCGAGTACTTGATCGCATTGGAGATGAGATTCACGAACACCCGTTTCAGTAAGACACGATCCGCCTCGACCACCGGAAGCTCGTTAACCACCAGGTCGGCGTCGGAGGCGGCGAGCTGCGGCTCCAGCTCGCCGATCGCCTCACGCACGAGTGAGGCTAAATCGATCGACTCGCACTCGAGTGGCAGGCGCTTGGCCTGAGCCAGCGCGAGCAGATCGTCTACCAGCTCGTTCATCCCCTCCGCGCCCTTGGAGATCAGCTCGATGCAACGAAGGGCCTCCGGCCCCAGATCTTGCGAGTGGCGAGCGGCCAGAGTTTGCGCAAATCCCAGCACGGCCTGCAACGAGGTCCGTAGGTCGTGCGAGATCGAGTAGCTGAAGGCCTCGATCTCGCCGTTGGCTATCTCGAGCTCTCTGGTTCGCACGACCAGGGCATCGTTCATCATCGCCAACTCCTCGCTCATCTGCTCGAGCCGGTGCCGGGCAACCGAGAAAGGTCGAAGCGCCTCGGCCAGGAAGCGTGACGAGCGCTCGTTCGCGGTCTCGCCCGAGATCTCGTTCGACGACTCGCCGGCTGCCAGCACCGCAAGGTGCACCATGGTGACAACCGACGAATCCAGCCCGGCGTGAAGGCTGGCAGTTCCGATCTCGTGGGCACGTGCCAGCGCGTCGTCGCTTGTGGTGGCGATAAACGTCCAGAGCGCCTCGGCGTAGTCCGAGCGTAAAGCGGGATCCATTGCCTCGTTTTCCCCGATCGTCTTCCGCAAGATGGCTCACCGCCGCCTTTGCCGGCTATCGGGCGATGGACAAGCGCGTAGATGGAATTCAGGCAGCACCGATTTTCCCTTTCAGGCTGAGTACCTCATTTCCCTACCCCGCTTTCGCGATTATCAAGCGGCCGGTGGCCTGGATCGGCGAACGATCGTGCCGGCTCGAGGCGGTTGTGGAACACTTCTGACGCGGGCGGTTAGCTCAGCTGGGAGAGCGCCTGCCTTACAAGCAGGAGGTCGCTGGTTCGAGACCGGCACCGCCCATTTCGCGCCACTGGCCGGCGACCCCTCTGGCCGGGCGCGACCGGCCGCCGGGGCCGTCGTGAGTCGCTGGCGACACGAAAGGCACCTGATTCGAGACCGGCACCGCCCATTGATCAGGGGCCCGCTTCACGAGCGGGATTCCAGTGTCAGTTCGCCGCGCTTCGCCTCGCGCAGACCCGGCGCTGAACGAGATCCTCAGCACCCGACGCCTCGCAGGTCGTAACATCAGGCTCGATCTCCACACGACGCAGGAGGTTCAGATGAACGAAACGAGCGAAACCCGGTCTCGCCGTTTGCGCGAGCTGCGTGGGGGCCATAGCTACGCGTATGTTCTGGCGCTGGTCGTCGCCTCGTTCCTGTGGATCGCGATCTCCCCGAACACGAACTGGTTTCGTGGCGTCGTTTTGATGCTCGAGATCGCGACGCTGGTCGTGGCGTTGTGGACCTCGCGCGAAGGCCCGCCCGCCATTCGCTATCTGCTCATCTCGATCGGTGCCGTCTTCGCGGTCGCGGCGCTGGCGATTGAAGGGCGCGGGCTGGAGGCCGCGACCGGGATCGTCGCCGGGCTGCTCATTTTCGCGATCGTGATCGTGATCGGTCGTGGTGTCGTGAGCCAGGGGGTCGTCAACCAGCAATCGGTGATCGGAGCGGTCTGCGTTTACGTGCTGCTCGGCATGCTGTTCATGTTCGTCTACAGCGTGGTAGCCGTGCTTGGATCGGGGCCGTTCTTCGCGCAGGGCACCGACGGAACCCCGGCGCTGCGCATGTACTTCAGCTACGTCACCCTCACGACCGTCGGCTACGGCGACTACACGGCCGCCAGCAATCTCGGCCACACTCTCGCGATTACCGAAGCGCTGTTGGGGCAGCTGTACCTCGTGACTGTGGTCGCAGTGCTCGTCAGCAGGATCGGCAAAGGAACCCGCCCAGGCTCCGCGGAGGACGAGTAACAGGCACGCTCGAGAACCCGGCCCGGCAGCGTGCGATAGCGCCGTCAAGCGAGACGTGGGGTGAACGGCCTGAGTTCGTCCTGTCCTGTCTGGACGACTCCGTAGGTCGATTCTGGCACCTCGTTCCAGGCGCCGGCGAGGTCGCCGAGTGGTTCGGAAACGACGATGCGAGTCTCGTCGGAGAGCCCGTGTAGCACTGGATTGTCCGGGTACTGCGCACGCAGTGTCTCGACGGCGGTGCTGTAGAAGAGCGATCTCGAGTTGCCCTCGCTGGAGTAGCGGAAAGCCCACAAGCTGGAGCCATCGGTCGTGGCGACCGTCATCTGGATAGGGTGCTCGACGTCGTGGCGGCGACCCGTCTCCTCGATGAATCCGACGGCGCGCTCGACGGCTGCCGGTGGGTCGTCCTCGAGGCCGTACGTCAGCGCGAGGTTGAAGAACAGCTCCGTATCGGTGGTGCCCTCGATCTCCGGGTAGAGCGACGGGTCGACGGCGAGCGCCAGATCCCGCTTCACTCGGGCGAACTCGCGGATCAGGCCGTTGTGCATCCAGAGCCAGTTCCCGTGCCGGAACGGGTGGCAGTTAGTTTGCTGGATCGCGCCGCCGGTCGATGCGCGGACGTGCGCAAAGACAAGCGGCGACACGATATGACGCGCAAGATCCTTGAGATTGCGGTCGTTCCAGGCCGGCTCGACGCTGTGGAACACCCCGGGTATGTCGCCCACGTCGTACCAGCCGATGCCGAAGCCGTCGCCGTTGGTGGTCTCGGCGCCGAGCCGCGAGTGCAGGCTCTGGTCGACTAGCGAATGCTCCGGTTTGAGCAGGTACTCCTCCATCGGGATAGGAGATCCCGAGTATGCGAGCCAGCGACACATGACCTTCCCTCCTTCTCAGCCGGGCTCTGCGGCCCCGGCGTCTCACCGCCATTCTTCGAGCCATATCCTTGCAGTACCCGTGTGAGGTGGGTCGAAGACGTTTGAGTCGTGGCTCACGCGCTCGATTCGCGCTGGCACGGATGCATCCGCGCGGCCCGCGCGCGATACTGAAAGCTTCCACGCCACGGCGCCGCCGTCGCACCTGCTTCTGGCGGATGCCCGACCCCTCGGAGGTCCAAGAAGCCATGACACTCAAGCACCCGAAGGCGCCGGCAGGCTCCAGTGATGACCTCTCCGTCCAGACCGTGTTCACACTGGAGGGCGACAAGATCCCGCGGCACCGGTTGCGAGAAACGGAGCTTCCGCCCGATGTGGCGTATCAGATCATCCACGATGAGCTGATGCTGGACGGCAACGCGCGGATGAATCTCGCCACCTTCGTGAGCACTTGGATGGAGCCGCAGGCGGAGAAGCTGATGGCCGAGTGCCTGGACAAGAACATGATCGACAAGGACGAGTATCCGCAGACCGCCGATCTCGAGATGCGCTGCGTCAACATACTCAGCCGCCTCTGGCAGGCGCCCGATGCGGGCGAGTCGGTGGGCTGCTCGACGACGGGGTCGAGCGAGGCGGCGATGCTCGGCGGGCTCGCGCTGAAGCGCCTCTGGCAGCACCGGCGCAAGGCGGAGGGCAAGTCGACCGAGCAGCCGAATCTCGTGATGGGCATCAACGTCCAGGTCTGCTGGGAGAAGTTCGCGAACTACTGGGACGTCGAGATGCGGCTCGTGCCGATGGAGGGAGACCGCTTCCATCTCTCGGCCGAGGAGGCCGTGAAGCTGTGCGACGAGAACACGATCGGCGTCGTCGCGATCCTCGGCTCGACGTTCGACGGCTCATACGAGCCGGTGCAGGAGATCTGCGCTGCACTCGACGACTTGCAGAAGCGGACGGGGCTCGACATTCCGGTGCACGTCGACGGCGCCTCGGGGGCGTTCGTGGCGCCGTTTGCAGATCCCGACCTCGTCTGGGACTTCCGGCTTCCACGGGTGGCGTCGATCAACGCCTCGGGCCACAAGTACGGGCTCGTCTACCCGGGTGTCGGCTGGATCGTATGGCGCGACGCCGCGGCTCTGCCGGACGACCTGATCTTCTGGGTCAACTACCTCGGCGACAACATGCCCACGTTCGCGCTCAACTTCTCGCGACCGGGCGCGCAGGTCGTAGCGCAGTACTACAACTTCCTGCGGCTCGGCTTCGACGGCTACAGCAAGGTGCAGCTCTACTCCCGCGCGGTCGCCAGCCGGCTCGCGGAGAAGATCGCCGCACTCGGGCCGTTCGAGCTAATCACGAAAGGCGATGAGCTGCCGGTGTTCGCGTTCAAGCTCAAGGACGAGATCAGCAACTACACGGTGTTCGACGTGTCGAACTCGCTACGGGAGCGCGGTTGGCTTCTCCCGGCCTACACATTCCCGGAGAATCGGACCGACCTGGCGGCGCTGCGGGTAGTCGTGAAGCTGGGATTCACCCACGACATGGCCGACCTGCTGGTGAAGGACATCGAGCGGCAGTTGCCGCACCTGCAAGCGCAGCCGACGCCGGTGCGTGATGCCTCCAACTCGGCCGGGTTCCACCACTGAGACGCCATCGTCGAGTATGGGGCGGGTTGCCGGCCGGCGCCCGCCCGGTCAGTTCGGAGGGTCCGGGGCCGTTCGTAACCCACGTGGTCTACGAGATCGACGGCGTCGAGCGCGAGTGGAGCTCGCGCGTGCACCGCAAGCAGTTGCAAACGGCGGGGCAACGTCGGCGGACGCGCCAGTGGTGGATCGCCGTTCTGTTCATGGTCGGCTCGGCCTGCTTCGCGGTCGGTTCCGTGCCGGGGTACGTGTCACTCGTCGGGCTTGCCGCCGACGGCGTCACGTTCTTCGTGGGATCGATCTTCTTCACGAGCGCCGCCTACCTGCAGTTCGCCGAGGTCGTGAACACAGAGCCGGCGCCCGACGCCGGCCGGAGACGCTTCCGGCTCGCCTCCTGGGAACCGCGGCGGATCGATTGGCTCGCAACGTCGATCCAACTCGTGGGTACCCTCTTCTTCAACATCAGCACCTTCCGGGCGATGCTCGCGAGCCTCGACGCAGCGCCGGCGAGCCTACTCACCTGGCGACCCGACGCCCTCGGCTCGGTCTGCTTCCTCGCCGCCAGCTGGCTGGCCTTTGCCGAGGCCGGGCACCACTGGCTCTCCTGGCGACCGCGAAACCTCGGCTGGAGAATCGGCGCGCTGAACCTCGTCGGCTCGATCTTCTTCGGCCTCTCCGCGATCGGCGCCTACGTCGTCCCTTCGACGGGCGAGCTGCTTAACGCGGCACTGGCCAACGGCGGTACATTCCTCGGCGCGATCTGCTTCCTGACCGGCGCTGCGCTGCTGATTCCGGAAGCCTCCAGCAGGCCATAGTTCTCCGCTCAGAAACTACGTCTTGTTTTCGCGAGCCCGAGTCTCGATAAGGTCACGCCGATCGGCGAGCGCAGGCGAGAGCGCCGCGGCGAGGACGAGAACAATGCCGGCGATCGTGACCCAGAAGAAGAGCGCCATCACGACCCCGAATCCGCCGTAATACTTGCCATACCACTCGAGCCAGTTGGCGAGCAGGAAGCCGGAGATCAAGCGCATCCCGAGAAGCGCGAGCACCGTGAACACGGCGCCTGGAACGACGTCGCGCCGTGGAACAATGTTGTGGAGCAGCAGCCGCGGTGCCCAGACGAAGAAACAGAGAAGGGCCGCGAGCCAGACGGGCGCGAGCGCCCAGCCGATCCACGAGGGCTGATCCTGGAGCAGCTTGCCCTCGATCACGTAGGCCATGATTGCCGCGAGAATCGCGAGCAGCACCTTCGCATAGCGGGCCTGGTCGCGGATCCTCGCCTTCCGGAGGTCGATTCCCCAAGCCCGGGCATGCGCGAGCTGGAGCACGCGGCCGATCCCGAGCCCGAAGAAGGCGACGCTGCCTAGCGCGATCAGCGCCGCTGCCAGCTTGTGTCCCCCCGCGCCGGTCAGTACGCCGCGTACCAGATCGGCCGTTGCACCGTGGAGGCCCAGACGGTTGATCTGATGGTTGGCGAGGGATGATGGATTGCTGTCCGCGTAACTTGACATCACGAGTCCCGCGGGCAGCACGGTAAGGAATATGTAGGAGGTCAGCAGCACCGCGTGCAGCTGACCGTCGGCGGCCGCGTAGCGACGAAACCAACCGACCGTAACGCCTGAGCGCGAGACGGGATCCGCCGCATCGACCCAGAGCCGGGCGCGCTCGGCAGCGTCGACCGCCCGCTCGCGAGCCGATCGCTTTGCTTTCTCGCTCTTGGGTGCGTCGCTCATCGCAGCAACCTTACGCCAACTCGGAGAAGATTCCGCGCGGAAGAAGCCGCCCCGGTGCACGGTCGTGGCGAGAACGCTTGTGACGCTCATGTTTGCTCTCTGTTCGTGTCTTCGGCCTGATACGCGCCGAGTAGCCGCTCCTCGAGCTCCTTCTTCGGGAACATGAACCAGACGAGCGCGGCGCCGAGCAGGATCGCGATGATCCCGGCCAGGTAGGCCCACTGGTCTCCCTGGAGAAAAGATTCCTTCGCTGCGGCGCTGATCTGGCTCGCGTACCTCGGGTATTGCTGGGTCAGGTTCTCCGCTCCGGCGAAGGACTTGGTGAGCTCCGCCTCGGTGGCGTTCGTGACGCTCTTACTCTGCGAGCCGATCGCAGCCGTCATCGCCGTGGCGTAGCCGGCCGTGAGCAGCGCGCCGAAGATCGACTGCATGATCGCGCCGCCGAAGTCTCGCTGCAGGTCGGCCGTGCCCGACGCCATCCCGGCCCGCTCGACCGGCACCGACCCGGTCAACGAGTGCGACGCCGGCGTACCGGCGAAGCCGACGCCGATACCGATGAACCCGTAGCCGAGCGCGACCCTCCAGTAGGCGGCGCTCTCCTTCCAGAGCAAGAGCATCGTGAGGAAGCCGAGCAGGCAGAAGAAGTAGCCGACGAGCAGCGTGAGGCGCGCGCCGTAGTTGTTGACCAACTTCGCGGAGCGTGGCGCGACGATCACCATCAGCACGGCGGCCGGCAGGATCGCCGCCCCGGCCTCGACCGTCGAGTAGCCGAGCACGTTCTGCAGGAACTGCTGACCGACGAACATCGCGCCCATCAGCGAGCCGAAGACGATGATTCCGGCGCAGGCCGCGACCCAGAAGGTCGGGCGCCCGGCGACGTGAAGGTCATAGAGGGGATCCTTGGCCCGGCGCTGCCGGAAGACGAAGGCGACCCCGGCCGCAAGTGCGATCGCCAGCAGGCTCAGGACGAGCGCCGTCTTGTTGGGCACGGGCGCGAAATTGATGGCGAGAATCAGCCCGGCGACGAGAAGGGCCGAGAGAATTCCGCCGAGGTTGTCGACCGGGTCGGTTGCCTCGTTCACGTGTGCCGGCACGTACACATACGCCAGCACGAGCGCCACCAGGGCCAGCGGCAGCGTGATCAGGAAGACCGAGCCCCACCAGAAGTGCTCCAGTACGGATCCCGCCAGCAACGGCCCGAGAGAGGCGATCGCGCCGCCGATACCCGACCAGAGCGCGATCGACTTCGTCCGCCCCGGCCCCGACCAGAGCGCCGTGATCAGGGCGAGCGTGGTCGGGTACGCCATGCCCGCTGCAAGTCCACCGCCGATCCGCGCGATGAAGAGGGTCGTGTCCGAGGGGGCGTAGGCGGCAAGGAGCGACATGGGAATCGCCAGCGATGTTCCGATCAGGAGCATCAGCTTGCGTCCGTAGCGGTCGCCCAGCGCACCGAGCCAGAGCACCGACGCCGCAAGTCCGAGCGAGTAGCCGACGGCGATCAGGTTGAGCGACATCTGCCCGGCGTCGAACGCCTTGCCGATCGACGGCAGCGCGACGTTGGCGACGGCCAGGTTCAGGTTGGCGACCGCCGCCACGAGGATCAGAGAGAGAAGAACCAGCCCAGCTCGCTTCGGAGCGGTCGAGGCGGCGGGAGTCTGGCGGCGTTTCAACGCGGTCTTTCTACTTCTTTCCATCGCCGTTCCCCTGGGTGGTTGATCCAAAACGCCAGTCTGATCACGCGCATTGCCGATCTCGCCTATCGCGATCCTCCCTTGGTAAGCAGCCGGAGCGCAATGGGCACAGGCGGAATCAGCCATCGAACCGCGCGCAAATCGCAGGTATCCGAGAGCACGGCAGCGCGCGATTGGTGAAACGCAGCCTCGCAGGTCGGCTACGGCGGCCGATTCAATCGATCGACAATCCTCTTCAGGCGGCGATGATTAAGCAGCGCCGCCCGGTTGCGGCTACCGCGAAACTCGCGCGCGACTTTGCTTGGCAGCCTGCTCGAGTCTCAGTGCGAGCACTGGGCACGCATCGACGGCTCGCCGGGCGTGATCCCTCAGCTCACGTGGGATTGGGCCCGGTCGCACGATCGGGTAGCCCCAATCGTCGAGCGAAATCCACTCCGGGAACAACTCGGCGCAGAGCCCGTGAGCGTCGCAGGCGATCGGGTTGACGCGGATGGTCTCGCTCATCGCGCCCTCGCGACCGGGAGTGGAGCGCGGTGCGTGGCACTGCAGCGACCGCGCAAGTGGAGCTCGACTTCGGCGCCGAAGACCCGCAATGCGCTTTCGACAAAGCGCGCGCTGCCGTCGGGATGGCGGCAGGCGCCGCGACCCTTCACTTGTCCCAGCCAGCGCTCAAGCTGGGCGGGCGCGTTGGCGGCATCGTGGCCGCCGCGAGCGAGGCGCTCGAAAGCGCCCGCGATCGCCTCGAGCCCGTGCACGCACGGGCCGCATTGGCCCGCACTCTCGTCGGCCAGGTAGCGAACGACGTGCGCGCTCTCGACGATTCCACAAGCGCCGCGCGGCAACGCGAAGATGGCGCGCGCACCGAGCGAGGCGCCCACCGAGGCGAGGTCGGCGTCGATCAGCCTGTGCTGAAGGGCCTGCTCTACCGGTACCCAAGTGCCAAAGTAACCACCGACCAAGAGCGCCGAGAGCGGTTCGGGCGGGGCGGCGGCCCAGGTGAGTAGGTCGGCGACCGGCAAGCCGAGCGGCACTTCGTACACACCGGGGCGAGCGACGGCGCCGCTGACTGTCACGAGCGCGCTGCCCGGCTCCGCAGCGGTCCCGATCGCGCGGAACCAGTTCGGGCCGAAGCGGGCGATGAGCGCCAGATTGGCAAGCGTCTCGACGTTCTGAACCAGTGTCGGCGCGCCCCCGACGCCGCGCTCGAACGGCCGCGGCGGCGTGAAGGTGGGAGTGGCCGGGCCGCCATTTAGCGAGTGGATTATCGCCGTCTCCTCGCCGGCGACGAACCCGTCCGGCACGCGGGCTATTACGAATTCGATCCGGTTGCGGCCGGGCTGCTCGCGCTCGGCCAGAGCCGCCCGCACGGCCGCGATCTCGTGCGTGGCGCCGGCCGCTAGCGCGACGATTGCGGTGCGCGCGCCGAGCGCGTTCGCTGCGAGCGCGGCTCCGTCGAGGACGAGGTGGGGCGTGTGGCGAAGCAGTGTCTTGTCCTTGTCGCTCACCGGCTCGCCCTCGACGCCGTTGGCTACGACGATCGGGTGCCCGCGTGCGTCGGCGACCGCGCGGAGCTTCAGCGCCGTGGCGAAGCCGGCGCCGCCTCGGCCGCTGAGCCCAGCCGCAGCAACGAGCTCGATCAACTCATTGGAGCGAGAACGACCGGCGCTTTGGCGAGCGGGACCGTAGCGATCGAAGTGTTCGGCAAACGACAGCGGGCGATCGGCGAGAGCGCCGGCGAGGAGTCGCGGCAGCTGACCGGCAGCCGGCACGGGCGGGGCGAGTTCGGTCGAGCTGCTCACCTGCTCTATCCCTAGCCTGCGACGCCGTGGATCGTGCCGCTGACGGTTCCGGCGTTGGGAGCGATCTGAAGGTCGAGCCGGAAGCGCCGCGTCGCCCCGTTTCCGGTTCCAACCTGTATCAGGACTTGCTGGCCTTGCAGGCCGACGACTGTGCCCGAGTACCACGAGCCTGAGCCGGCCGGAAGGAGGCCGACCACGTTGGCGAGCATCTGTACGCCGCCGCTCGCGATCGGGAGTCCGCGTAAGGCGACGTGCACGCGCCCCTTGAAGTCGCCGTGCGCGGTCGCGTCGATAGTGATCACGACCAGTCCGCTGCTGTTAGTTGTGTCGACGATCCGACCCCGGAGCGGAGAGCTGAACGCTCCCGTCGGTAACGGCGATACCGCGGGGGTCCGTGCTGTGGTGCTGCCTTTAACCGCCGCGCCTGCTGTGAGTAGCCGTGGCGGCGTCCCCGCACGCGCCGCCCAACCCTTGCTCAGCGGCCCGTCTACCGCCCAGACGAGCAGCACGAGCGGAACCGCGAATGCCGCAAACCCGGCGCCGGCGCGAATCGGCATCGAACCGCCCCGCGCCGTAGAGACGCGCCAGAGCACGGCCGCCGCGACCGCGCCGGTGCAGGCGACCGCGAGCAGCTGCAACCAGCGCGTGCGGGCGTCGCTCCCGGTCCCGAGCGCATGCATGAGCGCGACCGGCCAGGAGAGGTAGGCGAACCAATGCACCGCGCGCCACGCCCGGTAGCCGATCCGGTTCCGCAAGATGCTCGTCACGACGATCGCAAGCAGGAGATCGAAAGCGACGGCACCGAGGCCGAGCCAGAGCGGGCGGTAGGGCGAGCGGAAGGGTACGACGGCGTCGAGCAGCCCGATCGGCGCGAAGCCGTCCCATACCGTCGTGACCACGTGAATGACGATGAAGAGCATCGCGAGCATGGTCAGATAGCGATGGAGGCCGTTGACGACGAATCGCGGCCAGCGCTCGCTGCGCCAGCCCGTCGAGCCGACAACACCAAGAACGGTTCCGGCGGTGAGCAGGAGCAGGGCGACGACGCCCGTGCCTCGCGTCAGGTACCAGAGATCCTTGCCGCTGCTCGCCGCCAACAACATCTTCACGCGGCCTGCGCCGGCCAGCCCGCGGCGTTAAGAATGCGGCCGTGGGTGTCTACTAGGAGCGCGGGAAGCCCGCGCGCCGACAGCCAAGAGGGCGCCTCGTCGCCGAGGATCACGGCGGCGGTGCTGGCGATGTTCGCATCGACGCATGAGTCGGCGGCGACGGTCACCGTTCGCCACGGTGTCACGGCGGGCCGGCCGCTGCGCGGGTCGATGATGTGGTGGAGCTGCACCGTGCCGGAGCGCCAGCGCCTGACGGACGTTCCCGAGGTCGCAAGACCGCCCTCGTGAATCGCCACCACCGGGCCGGGTCCGTTCAGCGGAGCCGCGTGGTCGTCGGCGAGGCGAATCGACCAACCCTCTCGAGGCGGTGGTCCGGCGACCGCGATGTCGCCGCCGAGTGAGACGAGCACGCCGCTGCCGGTTTCCGTCGTCGCTGCGACCGCCGCGCGGTCGGCTGCGAGCGCCTTCGCGGTCGCGCCGAGGTCGAGCTCGACGCCACGCGGGAGGGTGACGGTGCGTGCCTTAGCGTCGAGTCGCACCTGCCGCCAGCCGGGGACGGAATCGAAACCGACGCTGAAGGACGCGCCGTCGCGGGCGCGGACGAACTCGAAATCGCGGTCGTAGCCGGCTATACGCAGCGTCCGGCCGACGGTCGGATCGACAAGCCCGTCGGTCAGCGCGGCCGCACGAAGAGCGACCGCGATCGCCTCGAGCAGAGTCGTGCCCACTTCCACAACCGTGCCTGCGGCTGCATTCAGCCGTACGAGCTCCGCGTCAACGCGGAAGCGGCTACAGGCCCGGTCGACGTCGGCAAGCACGTCTTCGAGCACGCGGCGCGCGCTATCGAGCGCGCCCGGCTCGGTCGCGCAGATCAACGCGGTCGAGCCGAGCGCCGGGAAGCTGGCGGAGGCGACCGTCACGATCCTCCCGTGACGGCCACCGGAGGCTGCTGCGTGGGCGTGGGAGTGGGAGTGGGCGTGGGCGAAGGCGAAGGCGCCGAGCTCGAGGCGAGAGGTGCGAGCGGACTCGAACCGGCCTCGCTGGGCAAGGCCGGCGGTGGCGGGATGCGTGACGCCGTCGCCGTGGAACGGACTACGCTGGGAGCCGTGTTCACTCTCTTGTGGCCGGGCGCCGAGCGGGCGGCGACGGCACTGAAGAATGCCGCTAGCGCCGCCGTAGTCATGGCGGCGATTCTCGTCGTTCGCTTGAGCCGTCGCAGTCCGGCCGTTCGGATCTTGGCGCGCGCGCGCAGTTCGCGATCGGTCATGGCGTTCAGTGCAGCAGTTCTAGATGAGCCGCCGATGAGACCGCTCTGAGAAGAAAATTAGAGCCGGTTGGCAGTTGGGGGGGACGCCGGAATGGTGATCCAGACATCGGCGCCGGCGCCCGCGCGGCTTGCGACATGCGCCGCGCCGCCGTGAGCTCGCGCGATCAGATCGACGATCGAGAGGCCGAGACCCGAACCGCCGCGGCTGCGTGCTTCGGCGGCGCGGCTAAAACGGTCGAATGCCCGGGCCGCGAACTGTTGCGGGAAGCCGGGGCCTTCGTCGTGAACGTGGAGATCGACGAGAGCGCCGTGCGCCCGGGCGGACAGCTCGACCCGGCCGGCGCCGTGCACGAGCGCGTTGTCGACTAGGTTGCCGAGCGCCTGCTCCAGACGGCTTGCATCGACGCTCACGACGAGCCCGTCCTCTTCGGCTACGACGAGTTCGCGGTCGAGCTCCTGCGCCCGCCCGGCGAACCGTGTCGCGACACGGTTCAGGAGCTCGCTCGTGAGCACCGGTTCGGGCTCGATCGGCAGGTGGCCCTGCTCGGAACGGGCGATCAGCAGGAGATCCTCGGTCAGGCCGGTCAACCGCTCGGTCTCCTCGACCGCGGAGCGAAGCGCACCCTCTAGCTCCTTGCGGCTGCGAGGCCGGCGCAGCGCGACCTCCAGCTCGGTGCGCAGCAGCGCGAGTGGCGTGCGCAGCTCGTGGCTCGCGTCGGCCACGAAGTGACGTTCGTGCTCGAAGGCCGATTGGAGCCGATCGAGCATCTCGTTCAGCGTCTCGGCGAGGCGCGAGATCTCGTCACGGGCCGGCGGCACGGGCAAGCGCCGGTCCGGTGTCGAGGCGGTGATCGCAGCGGCGCGCTCGCGCATCGACTCCACCGGGCGAAGCGCCGCGGCGGCGAGACCATAGCCGGCCAGCGCGGCGAGCAGGAGAGCGATCGGCCCGGCGACGAGGAACTCCAGGAAGAGCCGGTTCAGAGTCTCCTCGCGCCCGGCGAGCGAGGCGAGCAGGACGAGCGCAGACGCTTCGGCCGTCTACCTTCACCGGCACCGCGAGCAGACGCCAGTCGCTCTTTCGGCCGGCGACTCGCGTCGTGCTGACGAGCCTGGCTCCGGCCGCGACGCGGGCAGCGTCAGCACCGGCGAGAAGCGGCGGCAGTCCCGCCGGGGTCGCGCGCAGCACCGCACCGCCGCCGTCGAGGAGCTCGGCGAGCTTGACGCCGGTGGTCGTGTCCGGGTCGATCAGGCTGCGACTGTCACTCAGGTCGCGACCGCTCTCCACCGCCTGCAGGCGCAGGCTCTGGTCGATCGAGGAGGCGAGAGCCGCGCCGACCCGCTCGTAGACGAAGAAGGCCATGGCCGCCAGCACGATCGCCATCACCGTCGCGAAAACGAGCGTCAGCCGCAACCGCAACGGCAGACGGCTCACGACCTCAGCTCCTGATCGCTGCCCTGGCAAACGGACATTTCAGGTGAAAGCACGGACGCTATCCGTGCCGCCTGAGGACGGCATCGCAAACGGCGCCTCATCAGCCGTCCTCGCGCAACCGGTAGCCGACGTGGCGAACCGTCTGGATCGAGTCATGCCCGAACGGCCGGTCGACCTTCTCACGCAGGTAGCGGATGTAGACGTCGACAATATTGGAGCGCACCTCGTACGCCATATCCCAGGCGCCCTCGAGCAGCTGAACGCGGCTCAGCGTTTGCCCCGGTCGACGCATGAGCAGCTCCAGCAGCGCGAATTCGCGTGCCGAAAGATCGAGCTCCTCGTCGCCGCGCCAGGCGCGATGGGCCGCCGGATCGAGACGCAGGTCGCCTACTTGGAGCGTGACCGGCCGCTCCTGTGGCGCCCGCCGCGTGAGCGCGCGCACACGCGCAACCAGCTCCGAAAACGAGAACGGCTTTACGAGATAATCGTCCGCGCCAGTGTCGAGGCCAGCGACTCGATCGGAGATCGCGTCGCGCGCGGTGAGGATCAACACCGGTGTCCACACCTCGCTCGCGCGCATCCGCCGACAGGTCTCGAGCCCGTCCAGGCCGGGCAACATGATGTCGAGGATCACGACGTCATAAGAGATCGCTTGCACCATCCAGAGCGCATCCTCACCGCGCTCGGCGACGTCGACAGCGTGGCCCTCCTCGCGCAAGCCGCGCGCGAGCAGCTCGGCCATCTTGGCCTCATCCTCCACAACGAGCACGCGCATGGCCACATTCTGGCGCGCGGATGAGTCGTAAGTGGCAGGTGCTCATCGTGGCGACGCTTCTATTCAGCAACTCTTAATGTGCTTCAGGTACCGTGGTCGGCCATGCGCCAGCTTGTACGAGGGTGTTTCGTCCTCCTCGCCGCGACGGTCGTGGTTGCGACCAGTGCCTCCGGAGCAGGCAAAGTAGCGAGGATAAAGACGGCCGCAGGCCCGATCGAAACCTCGATCGGCTTCGCCGACAAATACTACGCGACAGGCCCGTCGTTCACTAGCGCCGAGAACGCGATCGCGCTTGAACGCATACGAGCAGCCGGCGCGAAATACGTAGAGATCCGGATGTACTGGAACGAGATCGCTCCCTCGGGATCAACACAGCCGGCAGGATTCCGCCCCGAAGATCCCGCAGATTCCAACTACAACTGGGCGACTTACGACAACTATCTGCAGGCCGCCGCGACGGCTGGCCTCAAGCCGACCGTGATCATTGCGCATGCTCCAAAGTGGGCCGAGGGCTCCGGGGGAGGGGCGCCCGGAAACTTCAAACCGAGCCCAGGCGCGCTGGCCAAGTTCCTGACTGCGGCGGCAAAGCGCTACAGCGGGAGTTTCAACGGCCTACCCAGAGTGCAGTACTGGGCGATCTGGAACGAGCCTAACCTGAACACGTTCCTCAGCCCCCAGATGGCCAACGAGAAGCCTTTTGCTCCGGGCTGGTATCGATCGATGGTCAACGCTGCGGCCGACGCGATTCACCGCGTGAATCCCAGCAATATCGTCATCGCAGGCGAGACGGCGCCGTTCGGCGTCACTAGCGCGACCTCAAAAGCGACCAAGCCGATCGTCTTCATGGAGAAAGTGCTCTGCATCAGCGAGAAGAAGATCGTCAACAAGCAGCAGGTCACATACACCTACAAGCCAGCCTGCAAGACGAAGACGAAGTTCGATGTCTGGGCGCATCACCCGTATACACAGGGTGGCCCTACGACGAAAGCGAAGTCGCACGGCAACGCGTCGCTCGGTGACATGGGCGAGATGCGGAATGTGCTGAACGCCGCGATCAAGGCGAACCACGTCGTTGCTCGTGGAAAAGTCCGGCTCTGGGCAACCGAGTTCAGCTGGGATTCCAAGCCGCCCGACCCGAAGGGCGTTCCGATCGCACTCGAGACGCGCTGGGTCGCGCAGATGCTCTACGAGATGTGGAACTCCGGGGTCTCGCAGGTAACCTGGTTCATTCTCCGCGACGAGCCGCTCGCGTCCTCGTACTACCAATCCGGGCTTTACTACGGTGGCTCCAAAATCTCGGCAGACAAGGCCAAGCCGGTGCTGCGCGCCTTCCGCTTCCCCTTCGTCGCGCTGCCACAGACGACGCACGGGAAAACGACCGTGCTGCTCTGGGGGCGAACGCCGAATAGCAAGGCGGGAGCCGTCAAGATCGAGCGGAAATCGGGCAGCGCCTGGAAACTCGTCAAGAGGCTCAACGCGAATAGCTCCGGCATCTTCAAGGCCTCGATCCCCAAGCCCGCCAAAACCAACCTGCTCAGGGCTCGCCTGTCCGACGGTAGCGACCAGTCGGCCGAGTTCTCGCTGATCGCGCCCAAGAAGACCTGGACGGGCAATCCGTTCGGAGTGCCTTTCTAGCTCTCCAGCCAGGCCGGGCAACCGCGGCGATGTCGCCTCACGACGAGTCGGCGGTAAAAGCAGCCGGATCGACCTCAGATCTAACGGCTACAGACGGCCGGGATAGAGGCTGAGCCACTGCACGACGAAACCCCGCCGCGCGTCGCTCGGAGCACGCGTTGCAGGCTCAGCTGCGCTGTCTGCGAAGGGCGATCACGCCGATCACGGCGCCCGTTGCGATGACGGCCGCCAGTAGCACCAAGAGACGCGCGGTTCCGCCGGATCCGGAGGAAACTACCGTCGCTCCGAGCGCACGGACCGACGAGCCGCCCTGATCCTTGGGGATCGTTCCGTGCGCGACCTGCCCGTTCTGCTCTCCGGAAGAGCTCGCTGATCGGGCGACTCTTCTCAGCCTCTTACTGGTCGCGGCGTCCGCAGCGCCAAGCGCCTTGGCCGCCTTAGCCGAGAGGATTACCCTCGCCTTCTTGAGTGATCGACACGGCTTCCGTCCGCTAGCGGTCGCGCACCACTCGGTGTACTGGTCAACCGCGGAGCCGCCTTTAGCCGGTCCGCTCTTGGCGGACTGGTAAAGCGCGGAGCCGCCGGCGGTCGCAACACCCGGCGTGATCAGCACGAATGCAACGACGCAAGCAGCCAATCCCAATCGAGCAAACATCTCGTCCTCTTTCGTCCTAGGCTGCTGACGGTCGGTACTGTACCAATCCGTGCCGTTTCTAAACAGAATCCGCTCGGACGCTCTCTCGCTGAGCCTCTTGATTCCCCTCTCGATCGCCGCCCTCACCTTCGTCACGGCTTACGACGACGCCAGTTACTCTCTCCCGAGCCGCGGCACGCTGACGATCGTTATCTGGTGGGCGGTGATACTCGGCGTAGCACTGCGAGTGTTCACCTTCGAAGGTGTAACCAGAGCGTCCCTGGCCGTGGGCGGACTCCTTGCCGCACTCGGCGTCTGGACGTTCGCGTCGGTGTTCTGGGCGCCGAGCGCCGAGAATGCGTTCAACGAGTTCAACCGCGTATCGCTGTTCCTCGGCCTGTTCGTTATAACGACCCTTACCGCTCGGCGTTCCTCCTTCTCCTCGTGGTCTGACGGGCTTGCTTTAGGAATATCCCTGATCGCCGTTCTCGCGCTCTCCAGCAGGTTCTTCCCCGGGACATTCTCCGACCAAGGGCTGTTCGCTTTCCTCGAGAGCGTCGGTAAACGGCTCAGCTATCCGCTGGGTTACTGGAACGGACTCGCGATCTTCGTAGCGCTTTGCTTGCCCTTACTGCTCCGCGCAGCCGTGGCGAGCGAGAAAGCGGTGATCAGAGGGCTCGCCGTCGCCCCGCTGCCGGCGATCGCCGCCGTGATCTACCTGGCCTCTTCACGCGGCGGCGTCGTTACGGCCCTGACCGGTTTGGTTGCCTTTATCGCGCTGGCCGAGCAACGCTGGACGGCCGCGGCGGCGGTCCTCTGCGGAGCGCTTGGCTCAGCGGCGGCGATCGCTCTGCTCACCTCCTATCAGGAGCTCGTCAACGGGCCTTTCGGGACCAGCCTGGTCAGGAGCGAAGGACGAGACGCTGCGCTTCTGGTGACGGTTTTCTGCCTCCTTACCGGAGCCGGCTTCGCAGCTGGTCGCGAAGCGGCGTCTCGCCTTGCGAGCAGGAGACCGATCAAGCCCTGGCCTTGGCTGGGGCGAGCGACTGTCGCCCTCCTGGTCGGGGTTCTTTTGATTGGGATTCTTGCCAGCCACCCGATCCGGCAAGTTCAGGCCTTCAAACGGCCTCCGGGCAACATCTCGACCAGCGATTACGCGACCCGGCACCTGCTCAGTGGCAGCGGCAGCGGTCGCTGGCAGTTCTGGGCGGCCTCGATCAAGCAGTGGGAAAGTCACCCCGTTCTCGGCGGCGGAGCAGGCTCATACGAGGAGTGGTGGACGAAGCACATGCCGGCGGACTACCCGCAGCCCGCCAAGAACGCTCACTCGCTCTATCTGGAGTCGCTCGGCGAGCTGGGGATCCTTGGATTCGCTCTCACCTTGTCGCTGGCTCTGACCGGTATCGGTATCGGGGTATGGCGCACGCGACGAAGCGCGGGCCCGAGACGGATGACGCTGGCGGCGCTGACCGCGTTTTTCACCGCTTTCGCGGTCGCCTCGGGGTTCGACTGGATGTGGGAGCTCACGGTCGTGACCGGTGTCGGGATCGTGGCGCTCGCACTGCTCAGCAGCGCCGCGGGCACCGACCCCGATCCGCCCCTGCTCGTTCAACCGAACGAGCCGCGCGACACGCGGCGAGTCCGCTTCGGGCTGGGAGTGGCTGCGCTCGTAGCTGCCTGGCTGCTCATCTGTGCGCAGGCAGTTCCCCTTTTTGCCCAGCTCAGAATCAAAGACAGCGAGAACTACGCGGGCGACAACAACCTGGTCGCCGCGTATCGCGCTGCCATCGATGCCCGCAATCTCCAGCCTTGGGCTGCAAGCCCCTACCTCCAGCTTGCGCTCGTATGTGAGAAGCGAGGTTTGTATGCCCGCGCTCACGTCTGGATCGAGCGAGCGATTGAACGAGACCGAACCGACTGGCACTTGTGGTACGAAGCCGCCAAAATCGAGGTCAATATGGGACGGATCAACCTCGCCCTGAAGAGTGTAGACAAGGCCCGCTCGCTCAACCCTCAATCGCCGACGATACCGCGTTGAGCGCACGTATCAGCCGTCTGGAATGACCTTTCGGCGATCGCCGCGCCGTGCGCCGAGATCGGACATGTAAGGAGAACGTAAGAGTCTTCTTGGTCATCGGCTTGCCTATAGCTAAGAAAAAAGCCGTGTGTTAGGGTGCGGCTCAGCGGGAACGAACCACCGCAACAGGACTTCGCACCGGGCGAAGCGAAGCAAAACGGTTAGCGAAGGGCTGAGCGCTATACCGGGAGGCGACAACGAACCGCAAGTCGAGCGCACCGTTGAGAGATAGTGGAGCGGAGTCGCGATTGACTTCAAGTCGCACCGGTCGCTGGGCTCAGCCTTCCTCCAACGAATGGCGTGACTCTCTTCTGCGCCGGATGCTCGCCGCCGGCGACATCCTCGCCGTGGTGTTCGGCGGGCTAGCGGTCGGCTTTCTCTTCGGCGACAACGTCAGCGCGCTGTTCTGGACGCTTACGCTGGTACCGCTCTGGGTCGTTCTGGCGAAACTCATGGGCCTTTACGACCGCGACCAGCGCTCTTTTCGCCACCTGACGATCGACGAGGCGCCGCTGATCGCGACCTGGGCTCTCTTCGGTGCGGTCGGCATGATGCTGTTCCTCAAACTGCCCGTGCCGGGATCGCTGTCGCTGCCCGGCGCGGCACGCATCATGCTCGTCACCGCGCTGGCCGCGTTCGTGCTCAGGACGATCACCCGCCGGCTCTGGAGATACGCGACTCCGCCGGAACGCACCGCCGTCATCGGCTCCGGCGAGGAGGCCGAGATGATTCGGCGCAAGATCGAGCTCTTCCCGGACGCCCACCTCGAAATCGTCACCGAGATACCGGAGACCAGCGTCGAAAGCCTGCGTAACGGGGACGACTGGTGGCGCACGATCGATCGTATCGTCGTCGCCGCTTCGTCGATCGGCAGCGACGTAATCGCAGAGCTCTCGGCGCTCGGTCAAGAGCACCAGATCAGGCTGAGCGTGATTCCGCTGGCCAGAAATATGTACGGCGCCGCGATTCAGATGAATCGAATCGTCGACCTGCCGATGCTCGAGTACCGCACCTGGAACATCCCCCGCTCGACGACGCTCCTGAAGCGAGCGCTCGATGTTGCGGTCAGCAGCACCGCGCTCGTTCTCCTCTCCCCGATCGGGCTCTTGACCGCCGTCGCGATCAAGCTCGACAGCTCCGGCCCCGTCTTCTTCTCGCAGTCTCGCGCCGGGCGCGACCGAAAGCCGTTCCGAATGCACAAGTTCCGCACCATGGTCGCCAACGCCGAGGAGCTCCTTCCCGAGATCGTTCCCTTCGACAAGCTCAGCCAGCCGATGTTCAAGATCCCCAACGATCCCCGCGTAACCCGGGTCGGTCGTGTCTTGCGCCGCTGGAGCCTCGACGAGATCCCGCAACTGATCAACGTGCTCAGGGGCGAGATGAGCCTGGTCGGGCCGCGCCCCGAGCAGTTCGACCTGGTCGAGCGCTACAAGCCAGAGCACCTCTTCAGGCTCTCTGTCAAGCCCGGCATGACCGGCCCGATGCAGATCAACGGCCGCGGCGTACTCACCTTCGACGAGCGCCTATCGATCGAGCGCGCGTATATCGAGAACCTCTCCATCGGCGTCGATCTTCGCATCCTGGCGATGACGATCGGGGCCGTCTTCAGCGGTAAGGGCGCCAGCTGAGACGAGCTCGGCGCGCACGGGAGCCCCGGCGGCGGTCCTATATGCTTCGACTTCGTGAGAGTTCGCGTGACAAGGGTCGCCGGCTTCTTTGACTCCATATTCCAGCCTGCCTCTCCGACCGTCACTCCAGCCTTGAAAGCCGTGGTATTCGATCGTCTCGGCCGGCACCTGTCCGGCCTAACCGAAGGATGAAGTGAGCGACACACTCGGGCCTCGTCTCGCTCTCTGGGGGACGTTCGACGTCGCCAACTTCGGCGACCATCTCTACCCTCGAGTTTTCGAGCGCGAGATGCGGCGGCGACTACCGACCGCTCGTGTGCAGGCTTTTTCACCGCTCGGGCATCTACATCCGGTTCCGTTCGACGGCGGTCTGATGGTCGAGCCACTCGGTGCGTGGAGACCGGAACGCCTTGCAGAGCTGGCGCGCGGTAGCGATCTGATCGCAATCGGCGGAGGCGAGCTCATCCGCGAGAGCAACGAAGCATACTCGGCCGAATACGGCGCCGAAGAAGCTGAACAACTGCGGCCGAACGACTTCTTCATCGGCGGGCTTGGGCCGACGCTGGAGGAAAGCTGTCCAGTCGCGTGGCATTCGGTTGGCATCCCCTCCGAGCTCGGAGAAAACACCGCCGCGCGTCTGCGATCCGCGCTGGACAAACGGGCCTACGTCTCCGTCCGTGATGACATCTCGCGCGAGCGGCTCCTTCGCGCCGGTGTCACGAGCGAGATAACCGTCGTCCCCGACTCGGCATTCCTCGTCGGTCGCGTGACCGACGATCAGCAACTCAAACGCCGACTGGACTACCTGCGCGGAATCGATTCCTATCCCTCGGCCGAGTCGCCGCTAGTCGTCCAGGGCGGCGAGGCTTTGCTTCCTCACGTAGAGGAGATCGGCAGAGCGCTCACGCGCTCGACGGCGGAGGTCGGCGACGTACCGATCGTACTTCTGGAAACCGGGCAATGTCACGGTGATGGAGATTTCGCCGCAGCACTAGCTCCATACGTGAGCGGCGGCGTTTTCCGCATGCCTGGGAGTCTGATCATCGAAGACATCGTCGCCGCAATCGCCTACTCGCGCGGTTTCGTCGGCATCTCTCTCCACGCGAACGTTATTGCGTTCGCTCGCGGTATACCGAGCGCCGTTCTCGACCTCGGTACCGACTTTCAGGAGCTCGCCGGATTCGCTGCACTCGCACGTTGCGAGGACGCGCTGGTTCGCTCACCGGCCGAGTTGTATCCCGCGATCCGTCGCGTTCTGTCGGGGGCGCCTCCGTGGGATGGACTCAACGAGATCGCCCGCCAAATCGACTCACACTTCGATGCGCTCGCCGAGATTGCCGAACACTCGGCTTCGTCCGGGCTCGAGCCCTCGCCCTCGGCTCGGCACTCGAGCGGGATAGGAGCACTCGACGTACCACGCGAGCGCGAGATTTCGTTACAGGCTGCGTTCGAGGCGCGCGGTCACCGCCTAGTCGAGCAGCGTCTTCGGCTCGGGAGCACGATCGAGAACCTAGAACGACAGCACGAGAACGAGATCGCGCGCCTCGGGCAGATGCTCGGGGCGAGCGAGAGCCGCATCGCCGAGCTCGACGTCGAGATCGAGAAACTGAGGAACGCGCTGAACGATCTACTGACGTCGAAGTCAATCCGTTACACAGCACCATTTCGAGCCTTCTTCGGTCGAATTCGTCGCCTAGTCACGTGAGCGGTCTTTCGTTTCCCGCGCCGAAGCATCCGGACGTCTCGATCGTGATGCCGACTTTCGGGCATTGGGAGTGGGTTGTTCGCACGCTTGGTGCAGTGCTCGCCAACACCGAGCCTTGCTATGAGGTGATCGTGGTTGACGACGCCTCGCCGGATGATTTCTCGAGTCGCCTGGCCGCGGCGACCGAGAACGTCCGGATCGTGCAGAACCCACGTAACGTCGGTGTTTGCCTCTCTTACAACCACGGAGCTGCATACGCACGTGGCGATTTCCTGTTGTTCCTCAACAACGATGCGCTCGTACACGCCGGCTGGCTGCCTCCACTCCTCGAGACCGCTACGAGCAGTCCGAAAATCGGCGCGGTGGGGCCCCAATTCTTGAATCCGGATGGCTCCGTCCAGGAAGCCGGCGCACTCCTCTTCGGCGATGGCACCACCACCGCATACGGTCGGGGTTGCTCAGACTCGATCGCCGAGGTTCGCCGCCCCCGTGTCGTCGATTACGTATCGGGCGCCTGCGTGATGGTCAAGCGTCGCGTGTTTAACGAGGTTGGAGGGCACAACCCGATCTTTACGGCTTACTACTCTGACGTCGATCTTTGTCTGACTCTGGCGTCCCATGGTTACCGTACGGTCTATCAACCCCGTTCGGTCGTAACCCACATCTTCGGGTGGGTCAGAAGGTCGCGCCAGCGTTGATATCAACGTGGCACAGAGCCGCGAACTGTTCGCCGAGCGATGGCTAAATGTCCTCGCATCTCGGCCGGCCGCCCAGCCCGAAAGTATCGCTGCGCGCGACGCTCCCTTACTCGATCGCCTTCTCGTAGTCACTGACCGACCTCCCGACAGCGGTTCACGCGCCGCCGAGCTCGTTCTCCACCTCGCGACTCTCTGTCCAACCGCCCACATCGCTTTATTGAGCGACAGTACCGAGCGTGAGGATGACTTACTCGCGGCTGGAATCGAATGTGCGCCGGGCGGACTCGAGAACGCCGAGAGTTGGCTCGCGGGCAGACGTTTCCACTACGACGTCGTTGTAAGTCTCGGGTCGCGACAGCGCGCACTCGAGCAGATGATTCGCAGGACTCAGCCTCAAGCCTTCTGGCTGGCAGATCTCGACGAGGTTGCGGTGGAAGGAATCGCCAATGAGCGAGCGACGTACGAACTCGCAGCGGTGGACGCGGTATTGGTCGGGTCGAAAGAAGCTCAGCGAACGATCGGCGAGAAACCGACCTCAGCGACTGTGTTCCTCGTTGATGACGGTCCCGGGTTCGAGCAGTCTCTGAACGAAGTCTTGGTTCACTTTGGCTTCGCTACGACGGCGATCTCGGATCGTTGAGCAGCTCGACAACGATCAGGGTGAGATCGTGTTGAAGACCACTCTGCGCTTCGGCTTTCGTCCGACGGTTAACGCGATCGGGAAGCGCCTGTGAAGACGGCATCATCGCTCGCGGCGATCGAAGCGAGCCGTCGCCTGATGCTGGATCAGGTAAGCGATACGCCCGATCTGACGTTCGTGCGCGGCGTCGGCAATCGCGGCGACGAGCTGATCTGGGCCGGCACTCGGCAGCCGCTCAGCACGCGAATGGACTCCACTATAGTTTCCGTGCCAATGGCGTCGGAGCTCTCCGAACGCTACTCAGGATGGCTCAGTAAGACGAATCGACTCCTGTTGGCGCCGGTCTCTACCTAAGCGAAACCCGTCACTCCGAATGATCCAGATCCTTCTCTGTGCGCTTGTCACCTGCGTCGCGTGTCTGTCGCTCGGCCAGGCTGCACTGCGCATCTGTGGCGCGCCGCGCTGGAGCTGGATGGCTGCCGCCGGTGGGCGTCTCCGTCCTGATGCTGCTGGCGATGCCCGCGCGTTACCTGCCGGGACGCACGATAACGACGATCGTGATCATTACCGTCCTGACCGTGGCTAGCCTGGTCTGGTGCGCGCGTGCGCGCGAGCACCGGCCGCCGCTATTCGGGCTCCTGATGGCCGCTCCGGTCGCCCTGCTGGCTCTCGTACCCTTCATTTCCAGCGGTCGCGCGGGCACGCTAGGAGTCGGATACAACAACGACATGTCCTCACACTTGCTCTGGGCTGAGGCCTACATGTCCGAGGCCGTGGCGAAAATCACACCGCTGCCCGGCTCTTATCCGCTCGGGCCACACGCCGTTGTCGCCGCTCTCGCTACGGGCCTGGGCATCCGCATCGACCTGGTGTTTGCCGGTTTCACGCTCGCACTTCCTGTGCTCACGGCTTGGACGGCGCTTCATGTCTTGCGCCGTCCCGCCTGGTGGGGTCAGCTTCTCGTGGCGACCGTGGTAGGTATGCCGTATCTCGTAGCGGGCTTTTATGGCGAGGGGGCCTTCAAGGAAGTGCTGCAGGCGCAGCTCGTTCTGGCCATCGCGCTCTGGCTCGAGCATCCGGTGCCGGCCGCCGGACGATGGCGTTGGGCCCCCCTGGCCCTGCTCGTAGCGGGCACGGCGGCGGTCTACTCTGCCGCCGGGCTGCTGTGGCCGGCTGCGTTCATCGGCCTCTGGCTCGTAACGCGGGCGGTAATCCAGATCTATCGAGACGGCATCCGCACCGTCGCGGCGGAGTTTCGTCGCCAGCTCCTCGGGGTGGCGGCCGGAGTCGCCGTTCTCCTCTTGATCCTCGTACCGGAGATCCCGCGGATAAGGGACTTCTTCCACGCGTACCGGATCCCGAAATCCAATCTCGGCAACCTGCTGGGCCCCCTCTCCAGAGCGGAGGCCTTCGGAGTGTGGAACAACGCGGACTTCAGTACGCCGGTGACACGACCCTTCGCAGCCGGTATATGGACGAGCTTCGTCGTGATGCTTGTGCTCCTGGGCGTCGTCTGGACGCTCCGGCGGGGGAGATGGATGCTCCCGGCGGCGGCGGCTATCTCTTACCTGATCTGGGACTACTCGGCCCGCACACAATCGCCGTACGTCGCGGCCAAGGCTCTCGTCATCCTGTCTCCGCTGCTTCTCGTCCTGGCCGCGTTGCCGTTGGCCGAGCGCTCTCGGCGCATGCCGGTCGAGTGGCGGGTGATCGCTCCGATCCTGGCTCTCGTTCTACTGGTGCGGGTCTCCGACTCCAGTTCGCAGACGCTGCGACTCGGTGACCTCGGTTCGACCAGTCACATCGTCCAGTTGCGCGAGTTACGTGCGGAGCTGCACGGCGAGCCGACTCTCTTTCTCGGCAACGATGACTACATCCGCTCGGAGCTCGCCGGTGTGCCGGTGACCGCCCCGGTGATAGCCATTCAGATCCTGCCCATCCAGCCCCAGAAGGGATGGGTTTACGGCATGCCTTTCGATATCGACGCGATGAGCGCCGATACGATCAACTCTTTCAACTGGGTCATCACCACCCGCGATGCGGCGCAGAGCCAGCTTCCGCCGCAGCTTCATCTTGTTCGCACAACCGCAGACTACGAGCTCTGGCGACGTACGGGCACGGTCGCGCCTCGCCAGATCTTGAACGAGGGAAAGTTTCCCGGGGCGACGCTCGATTGCCGGACTCCGACCGGACGCGCACTCAGCCGAAGCGGCGGCAAGGCCGCCGTGCGTAAGCCTCCGGTCAGCTATCCAGGCGCTAACCTCCCACCGGGAGGGACGACCACGGTTCGCCTCTCGCTCAGCCCGGGGGCATGGGATCTCGGAGCAACGTACTACAGTTTCCGCCCGATCACCGTGACCGGACCAGGCGGCGTGCTGCGGCGGCTGCCGGCCAACCTCGACCGGCTTGGATCGCGCTGGCCGATCGGACGTATTGTCGTCCCTCCGTCGGGCTCGGTGACCCTCGGGATCGAGGTCATCGGGGGATGGCCCAAGCCGCTAAGTGGGGGCAATATCGCGTCCATCGTCGCCACCCCGGTCGGAGTCGAGCGCGTCGTTCCGCTGCGCAAAGCGTGCGGTCGGTACGTGGACTGGTACGTGACCCCGGCGCAAAGTCCCACGCAATAGATCGCCAAGTCATCGAAGCGACCATTTGGCGCAGTCCGCCGAGATCGAACCTCCGACGCACGGCGTTCGCCTTCGGAACGGGCGTGCGAAGGCACTCGACTATAGTTTCCCTGCAATGGCGTCGGAGCTCTCCGAACGCTACTCAGGATGGCTCACCTCGACGCCTGTTGAAGCCGGTTTCTACCTAAGCGATCCCCGTCACTCCGAATGATCCAGATCCTCCTCTGTGCGCTTGTCACCTGCGTCGCGTGTCTGTCGCTCGGCCAGGCTGCCCTGCGCATCTGTGGCGCTCCGCGCTGGAGCTGGATGGCTGCGCCGGTGGGCATTTCCGTCCTGATGCTGCTGGCGATGACGTTGCGCTACGTGCCGGGACGCGTAACGACGACAGGCGTAGTTATTGCGATCCTGACCGTGGCTAGCCTGGTCTGGTGCGTACGCAAACGTGAGCACCGGCCGCCGCTGATCGGGCTCGCAATGGCCACTCCGGTCGCCCTGCTCGCGCTCGCTCCATTTGTTATCAGCTGGCGCGCGGGCACACTCGGAGTCTCACTCGACGACGACATGTCCCTCCACCTGCTGTGGGTCGAGGGCCTGATCTCCGAGACGGTGGCGAAAATCACGCCGCTGCCCTACTCCTATCCCCTCGGACCGCACTCCGTCGTTGCCGTCCTCAGTTCAGGCCTGGGCATCCGTGTCGACCTGGCGTTTGCCGGGTTCACGCTCGCGCTCCCGCTGCTCACCGCCTGGACGGCGCTTCATCTCCTGCGCCGGCCGGCCCGATGGGGTCAGCTTCTGGTGGCGACCGTGGTGGGCATGCCGTACCTGGTGGCGGCCTACTTCGGTATGGGTGCGTTCAAGGAGCTGCTACAGGCCCAGCTCGTCCTGGCCATCGCGCTCTGGCTCGAGCATCCCGTGCCGGCCTCCGGACGATGGCGCTGGGCTCCCCTAGTCCTGCTCGTGGCGGGCACGCTGTCTGTCTACTCTGCCGCCGGGTTGCTGTGGCCGGCTGCGTTCATCGGCCTCTGGCTCGTAGGACAAGCGGTGGCCCACATCTACCGCGACGGCATTCGAAAAGTCGCAGTAGAGCTCCGTCACCAGCTCCTCGCGATGGCGGTCGCGGGCGTCATCCTCCTCCTGATCGTGATACCGCAGTTCACAAAAATTAAGGACTTCTTCCTCCATTTCAAGATCCCGAAATCCAACATAGGCAACCTGGTGGGCCCACTATCCAGGGCGGAGGCCCTTGGAGCATGGACCAACCCGAGCTTTGACTTCCGCTATCCGGCCAGTCCGGCGTTCACCGGTGGCATGTGGACAGGCTTCGTCTTGATTCTCGTGCTCTTCGGCATCGTCTGGACGCTCCGGCGCGGGAGATGGATGCTGCCGGCGGCGGCCGGCGCCGCATACCTGATCTGGGACTATTCGGCCCGCACTCAATCGCCATACGTCGCCGCCAAGGCGCTCGTCATCCTCTCTCCATTGCTTCTCATCCTGGCCGCTTTGCCGTTGGCCGAGCGCTCTAAGCGTATGCCGGCCGAGTGGCTGGTGATCGCTCCGATCCTGGCTCTCGTCTTATTTGGGCGCGTTACCACCTCTAGCCTGCAGGCGCTGCGATTCGGCGCTCTCGGCGTCGGCCCGACCAATCACCTGGTGCAACTGCGTGAGTTACGCCCCGCGCTGCGCGGTGAGCCGACGCTCTTCCTCGGTAGTGACACCTTCATTCGTTGGGAGCTCGCCGGCGTGCCGGTATCAGCCCCGGTCGTCGGCTTTTTGGCGATGCCGGTCAGGCCTGAGAAGCCATGGTCGTACGGCACGGCCCTCGACATCGACTCGGTGAACACCGACGCGATCAACGCCGTCAACTGGGTCATCACCACCCGCGACGCGGCGCAGAGTGAGCTTCCGCCGCAGCTTCATCTCGTTCGCAAGACCGCGGACTTCGAGCTATGGCACCGTACGGGCGTGGTCGCGCCTCGCCAGATCTTGAACGAGGGACAGTATCCAGGGGCGAACCTAGACTGCAAAACCCCGGCCGGACGCGCACTCGTCCGAGGCGGCGGGAAGGCTGCGGTACGCAAGCCCCCGGATAGCTTCCCGGTCGGCAACATCGCATCGGGAGCGACGGCCTCGGTTCCCCTCTCGCTCAGCCCTGGGGCGTGGGACTTGGAGTTGCAGTACGTGAGCCGTCGTCCCCTCACAGTGAGCGCACACGGCAGGGTGCTGCGACAGATTTCGGCCAGCCTCGACTGGCCCGGACCTCGCTGGCCGATCGGACGTATCGTCGCCCCGCCGTCGGGCTCGGTAACCGTCACAATTCACGCCAACTCGGGCTGGCGAGGGCAGATCTTCGGAGCCACCTTGGTGTCCATCGTCGCCACCCCGGTCGGGGCCGAGCACGTCGTGCCGCTGCGCAAAGCTTGCCGTCGGTACGTGGACTGGTACACGACCACACCGCAAAGTTCGAAGCGATAGGTCGCCACTCGTACTAAGCACGATGATTGCTACGCCGCCTTCGCGGAGGCGAGCACTCTATCGCGCAAACAATTAGCCCGGCCCGAACGGTCAACCGCTAATCGCTCAGTCTGTGAAAAGGCCTGCCAAGTCGTTTGCGCGACGCCCTGCGATCCTCTCCCGAGCCAGAGACCTGACGTCTACCTCGAGCCGCGGTACCCGTCCCAAGAAACGCTCCGCCGTCTCACACACAACCAACTCCGCGTTGACGCTATCCAGGTAATCCGTGTCCCATCCGAACGGCACCCAGACGAAATGCACCTCTCGGAAGATCTGGGCAAGCCACCACGATAATCCCTGGTAGTCGTCATCGCCGATGCCGTAGGAGTCACCAAAGAGCACAAGGGTTCGCTCATCCGGTGCGTCTTCACAGTGAAAAACGCGCTTCGTCCCGATGTGACCTCCGGCGCGCGAGATTTCCTCCCAGTTATCCGAGACGACGCGAGCCCGTGATGGGATCGCCATCGGCCGATAAATCTCGAGCAGCGGCGGATCGAAGTGCGGACCCAGATCTCCGGCCCTGAGACACGGAGGCGCGGTATCCTCCGCATTCGGTAGGAGAGCGGGTGAGACATCAAGCTCTTTCACCGTGGCCTCGGCCATAACCCGGTTTCCGCGCGGAGTTAGATGGCTATTGACGAGTAGGTAGGTATCGCCGCCGCTCCTGGCGTCGCGTAGCTCCTCTAGCGGGTAAACAAGCGGCAGCGCTCCCTCGTCGAGCAGGCGAAGTACGGGCCTCGGACCGCGCGCGGTCAGGTCCTCGGGGAAACAATCGACATACACAGCGAGCTTCTCGGGCACAACTACGGATACCAGACGCCGACCGGCGCGCTGAGCGATGTCCAACCGCTGCGACATCAGCGTTCGCCACTCCTCCAACCAGCCCGCCGGCATCTCGATCTCTCCGCGGTGGGTCGCCACGTTGATGTTGTAGCCGCCGTAAATAAACAGATGGCCGGACTCGCCCACGATCACCACACCGTCAGGCGAGAGACCGCCGGAAGGGTGGGCAAACCGCTCCCAGCCCTCTATCCAGCAGTTCAAGTACGGCTCGCGAGCAGCTGCTTCCTCGCCCATCTTGCGCTTGACTTGCCGCTCTCCATACTCCCCGGAAGCGAGCACGCAATCGAGCAAGGCCCGCAGCGAACCGACCTTCATCCAATGGGTTACCTCGACAGGGGTTACGACCCGTCCCAGAAACTCTCGGTAGACCGCCTCGACATCCTCGCGGCGAAGGTCGCTGCGGAGTGGCTTCGGTAGGCCGATTCGCCTCAACGCCGACGGTGACATGCGGATGAGAGTAACAGCCGATGGTGCGGCGGCGTCCACGGCACCACGCCGATTCCGAGCCACAGCCCGACTTTCATGGGGTATCGTCCCCTCCCATGCGTCGCCGGAAAGCCGACACCGAAGGTGTCAACATCGCCGGACACTTCACGTCCGGGATCGGCGTCAGCGAGAGCATGCGGCAGATGGCGATGGCACTTGGGACGGCCGGCGTCCCGACCACGCTGGTTCAAGGAGGGGACGTGCCTTCGGATCACCAGCCGGCGGAGTCATCCGCTGTCGGTCCGAAGGACGCTCACCACGACGTGAACATCGTGGTCGTCAACGGCTTCCAGATGCCGGACTTCGTACGTGAGATCGGCGCAGAGTTCTTCGCGCGGCGACCGACGATTGGTGTCTGGTGGTGGGAAGTCGATCCATTCCCCGCCGCAGAGTGGGCGCCCGCGCTGCAGTGGCTTGACGAGCTCTGGGTCGGAACCGACTTCATCCGAAACCTGATCGAACCGCACGTCGACGTACCTGTCTGGGTGTTCCCGGTGCCGGTCTCGGCGCCGCGCCTTGAACGGCCACTCGACCGCTCGCACTTCGGCTGGAAGGACGACGAGACGGTCTTTCTCTATATCTGGGACTACCACTCGACCGAGGCGCGCAAAAATCCGAGCGGCCTCGCCGAGGCGTACCGCCGCGCCTTTCCCGAGGGATCAAAGACACGCCTGGTACTCAAATGCATCAACCACGAAAGCGTCCCCGAAGCCGATGAGAAAGTCCGCCGGGCCGCCGCCGGCCGCGAGGACGTCGAGTTCATCGATCACTTCCTCGGCGAGCGAGAGAAAAACGCCCTGCTCGAACTGTGCGACTGCTATGTCTCGCCGCATCGCGCCGAGGGCTTCGGCTACGCGCCGGCGGAAGCGATGCTGCTCGGTAAACCGGTCGTGGTGACTGCGTACGGCGGCACGGCGCAGTACGCCGACGACACCGATGCACGGATCGTTAGGTGGACGCCTTCACGGGTTGGCCCAGGCGCCTGGCCTTACCCGCCCGACGGCCGCTGGGTGGACCCCGACCTCGACGACCTCGCCGCCGCGCTGCGCTGGATCGTCGAGCAACCAGAGGCCGCTGCGGCAATGGCCGAGCGTGGCCGCCAGCGCGTCGCCGAGCAGCACAACATGGTCGTCAGCGGTACGGCGATGCGTGAGCGCCTCGATATCGTGCGCGCGCGAGGCGCCGGTCACCGCCCCTCGACAACCCCGTCCTTCGCGCGGCGCATCGCGCGGCGCTTGGCGCGCAATCGCGTGACCGGACCACCGCTGCTCGCTCTACGCCGTAAATGGTCGTCGTTGATGGACCGCGCCGTAGCACCCCGTGACACTGAGCTCAATCAACACGTGGCCGCGCTCCAACAGCGCGTTGACGTCGTGATCGAGGAACTCGCAGAAGAAGAGCGGGCGCGTCGCGGTGAAGCGTCGAGCACGTCGAACGCGTAGTCGGATGCTCTGTGCCTTGCGACCCCGCGATCTGCTTACTTCGCGCTTTTCGCTGCCGTCAGTTCCTTCTCCAGACGCTTGATCTGACTCCGCATCGACTCGAGGCGCTGTCCGGCAAGCTGTTCCTCCGCCCGACCCTCCGAGGCGAGAGCTTCGATTTCGCGTTGGAGATGAGTGATGGCTTCGACGAGCATGGTCTGGAGCTCGTGCTGGTCGGCGAGATGCGGCCAGAGGAGACGGCGGAGCGCTTTTCGGGCCGTGCGCTTTCCCGGGCGATGACGTCCCGCGCCGACGAAGTAGGCGCCAGGCCCCTGTCCAAGCCGACGGCGAGCAGTGTCGAGCGCCTCGTCTTCAGACCAAGCGAACTCACCCAGCTCGCCTTTGGCTGACCCGGGCGTCCGCGAAGCAAATCTCTCTGCGAGGAAAGCCGCCGTCCTATCCAGCGAGAAGCGTTCCAGGATGTCGCCCCGCGCCTGTTCTCCGAGCTCACGCGCGGCTATCGGATCGTCGAATACGCGGCGCATAGCCGTCGCCGCCGCGTTGATGTCTGGATCGGCCCATTGCGTGCCGGCGGGGTAGGGATCGCAGCCCTTCGGTATCGGAACGGGCGTATACGGGATCAGAAGACTGTTGCCTTCATGCATGAAGTCGACGTTGCCCGAGTAGTTAGTCGCGATCACGGGTTTTCCGTACGCCATAGCCTCTGCCATCGTCAGTCCAAAACCCTCGCTGCGGTGGAGTGATACGTAGCAGTCGCAATCCGCCATCAAAGCGTTCTTCATCTCCGGAGCGAGGTACTCCTCGAGCAGGTAGATGTCCGCTCGACCGGCCACGGTAAGTCTTAGCCGCTCGAGCGATTCGAGATCTTGCTCACCGTTGATGCACTTCAAGACGAGAATCGGCCCCTCGCCGTTGGAGAAAGCGCGCGTAAATGCATCGATGAGTCCGAGCGGGTTCTTGCGCTCGAAGATGCTGAGGAAGTCGAAGCTGAACAGGAACATGTAGTTGTCCGGTAGCCCAAGCTGCCGCCGCGGAATTGGCTGGGCGCTCGGCATCTCGAGCGGAAGCGGAACGATGCGTACGGGCTTCGATGTCGTTGCCGCTATAGCGTTTCGCACGAAGGTTGACGCAACCCAGACCTCGTCGACAAGGCGAAAGGCTTTGTGGAAGGCAGACGGAAAACGGGATACCTCCCAGAACCAAACGCCGACGGAATAACGCTGCTTGAAGAAGTCCGGGCCGACATCCTCGCGGAAGATCGGCAGTTGGTCTGCGTTCACGCAGATGACATTCATGTCGAACGGCGCCTGCTGCGGACTGCGTTCGTCGACCTGGTGCTCCTGTCGACTCATAGTGCGGTCGTAGGTGATCGTGGAGTACTCGATCTCGGCGCGATCGAGTCCGCTCATCAGCTTTCGGGCAACTTCACCTATCCCGAGCTCGGCGTTCAGGTAGCCGACGAGGTTGACTCCCTCCGTCGGCTCGATAGCGACCTCGATCGAAAAACTAGAGTTCCCATCCTGATCGGCCACGAGACCTCCGGCATGCCGCGGTCCGCCCGGAATGAAGCGGGCACGTCTTAGCGCCCGCCAGGCCGGCCTGCCCCGCGCGAAAAACGGATGGGTATGAGACAGCGCGCGTAGTCGTTTCTCGGTGCTTGCTCCCGCTCGAACGACCGCGCCACGTCCCGTCGAGATGACGGTCACAGGCCGCGGGCCTCCGGGAAGCAGCTCTTTGGGAAAGCCGATATGAGATTGCCCGACCCTGTGTAGCCATTCGTTGTAACGAGTTGCGTCAGATCCAAGTACATCCGGAAAAGTTTTTTGTAGATCCGGACGCTCCGAATAGAGAGCGTAGGCGTAGCGCGAGACTCCGGTCTTTCTTCCTTTCTTGAACGGCTCGCAAAGCCAATCCAGAAAGCTCGCGGTCATAGCGGGGTCGAACGGATCGGGAGGCAAGGGCCGCCCGTGTCGCTCGGCCGCGAGCAGCTCGTCTCGAAAGAGCCGGCGCATTCGAGCATCAATTGCTATTCCTCCGGGCAACCTGTCGAACTCGTATACGGCCTTTTTTTCTTTACCGAAACCGTTTGCGAGGACTCTGCGGCCATACTCACTACACAGCTGCGCGAGATCCGGGTTGCGACTCAGGAGGATGCGTGGCCTCACGCCCGGCCGTGTGCTGTCGTGATAGCTGAGCACGTGCGGCTTGTCCGGCTTGTAGCCGCTGAAGTGGAAGAAGCGAAGCGGCTCGCCGTTGACCTCGTACAGGTCGCCGTTACGACGGAGCTGACGGGCGTGCAGATTCCAGTAGGCGACGTTACAGCCAGGGTCGAGCAGAATGAAGTGCTCGAACAGCGAGGGCACCATGTCGACCCAGCGCTGATCGACGAACAACGCCTGATCGGACGCTATCAGGCAGTCCCTCGACAGTCGGTTCGACCACCAGTCGAGAAAAGGGGTCGCGCCAGCGCCGACGCCGATGAATCCGAGGTTATATACACCGGCATGCATGATCATGCTGTAGTCCGGCAGGCAACCGTCGTCTGGAATAGGTTCGGTTGTATGAGGCGTGAGGACTATCGAATGCTTCTGCGCAAGCACTCCGATGTCGTCTAGTGGCTGATATATCGCGATATCGGGATCGAAGTACACCGCAGCCTCGGCGCCCCTGTCGAGCAGCGTCCGAAGTAACCAGGGCTTGACGGCGGTCGAAAGCTCCGTGATGTCGTAGATCATCGCCATCCGGCGCAATTCGCCCGGCTCGATGCCGATCTCATACGGGCCTAAGACTTCGAACGGCTCATCCAGATCCTCAACTCCATCCAGGATCAAAACCGTGAAGCGAGCGTTCGGATGGTGCTCACGGAAGGATTCCGCCAAGACCCGTGCGTACGGTAGGTAGTTACGCGCGATGATCGTGCAGGCATGCATGGCCATCACTGCACACTTATCCCCTCGCGCTCGAAATAGAGATCGACGATCTCATCCGACGGGCCGATCGAGACGACGGACCCGCTCTCGAGCAGCAAGGCCCGTTGGCAGTGCTTGCGGATGGCTCGGGGATCGTGGGAGACGAGGACGACGGTCTTGCCAGCCGCACTGAAGTCGTCGAAGGTCTTGATGCACTTCTCCTGGAACTTGGCGTCACCGACAGCCAGCACTTCGTCGACGAGAAGGGTGTCGAACGGCACCTGGATCGCCACCGAGTAGGCAAGCCGCACCTGCATCCCCGACGAGTAGTTCTTCAGGCGCTGGTCGACGAACCGTTCGAGCTCGGCGAAGGCGATGATCTCGTCGAAACGCTCGAGCAGCTCACGCTTGCTCAGGCCCAGGAGGGCGCCGCTGATCATGATGTTGTCGCGCGCGCTCAGCTCTATGTTGAAGCCGACGCCGAGCTCGATAAACGGCGAGAGCATACCGCGAAGGCGAACCTCTCCAGCATCGGGCCGGTAGATGCCGGCGATCATCTTCAGGAGGGTCGTTTTGCCGCAGCCGTTGCGACCGACGATCCCGAAGCGCTCGCCCTTACGGATCGAGAAGTCGACCTCGCGTAGAACGACGTTCGTCTCGTATGTCGTTCTTGTCAGCGGATGAAGAAAATGCCCGCGCAGGCTCAGGCGCTCGTGCGGAATGCGAAAAGACTTCGAGATCCCGCGCACCTCAATTGCGTCGGTAGTGGCGGTGGCGCCGTTCGCGTTCACACGCGCTCCGGCAGCCAGGGTTCCTCGCGCTTGAACATGAAAAGGCCAAGAACGAGCGTAAAAGCCACGATGACGATCGGTAAAACACGCAGCGGCGTGAATGCGGCCTGGGCCGATATCACGTCGTGGTCGTTGTAAAGGATGATGGCTCGAATGTCCTGCATGATCTGGGTGAACGGATTGAGCAACATGATCTGCCTATAGCGCGGGTTGTGGATCTGGGTGAACGGATAGATGATCGGAGAAAGGAAGAAGAGCAGCTGCGCCGCCAGCTCCCAGATCTGCTCGATATCGCGCAGATGGACGTGGATGACGGCCAAGATCAGACCAAGCCCGAGCACGAAAAGGATAGAGCTCGAACAACTCCAGGACCAGGGCCAGCCAGTACGAGGTTGGGGACGATTCTGTTCGCGGCTACGAAAGCGGCGATCGCGAATAGGCTGAGCCCGAAAGTGATGAACGATGTCAGGCTCGCCGACAGCGGTATCACCAGTCTCGGGAAAGGCAGCTTGCGTAGGAGTGTCGCGTTGGAGACGATCGAGCCCATCGTCCGCGTAACGCCGTCCACGAAGAATGCCCAGAGCATGACTCCGATCACGAGGTAGAGCGCGTAGTGGGGCGGTGGCGATGAGAAGCGGACTAGCTGACCGAAAACCACGTAGAGGATCGAAAACAGCGCCAGCGGCTTGCCGATCGTCCAGACGTAGCCGAGCACCGAGTCCCCGTACCTGAGCTTCATTTCCATTCCCGTCAGGACGCCTACCAGTCTTCGGACTCGCCTCAACCGCGCCCTTAGCCCTGCCCCGCCGTTCACAGGGATCGGTTCCGAATAGATCGGTCTCCAGCGATACCATGAGCCGTGACGATACCCGAGAACTCGACGCGCTCGCCCGTTGAATCGGAGAGAATGAAGCCCGCCGCGGCGAAGAAGATCGCGGAAGGCAAGGGGCTCTCGAGAGACTGAGTCGAGAGATCGTCTTCAATCGCCTGGAGCCTCGATAAGCGCCGAGGAGACGGGCAGGATATGCCGGATATGCAGAAGAAACCTCGCCTGGTATCGGTAGTCATCCCGAACTGGAACGGTCGGGAGCTGTTGCCCGCGTGCCTGAGCTCGCTCGGGAGCCAGACCTACCAAGATCTCGAGATCGTTCTCGTCGACAACGCCTCGACCGACGACTCGGTCGCGCTCGCGCGCGAGCTCCGCCCCGAGGCGAAGATCATCACGCTCGAGCGGAATCTCGGCTTTGCGAAGGCGATGAACGCCGGAATTCGCGCGTCGGAGGGCGATTACATCGCCTGCCTCAACAACGACACCGAGGCCTCACCGCCGTGGTTGAGCGAGCTCGTCGCCTGTTTGGAACGTCATCCGCGCGCAGCGGCGATCGCATCGAAGATGATCGACCAGCGAAACCCGCGCCTGCTTGACGGCGCCGGCGACATAATGACCCGCTACCTCCGCGCCTATCCCCGTGGCAGGGGCGAGGAGGATGCCGGCCAGTACGACGAGGAGATGGAGGTCTTCGGCGTCTCCGGCGGGGCGTCGCTCTGGCGCGCGCAGGTTCTGCGTGAAATCGGGCTGTTCGACGAAGACCTATTTGCGTACTACGAAGACGTCGACCTCAGTTTCCGCGCCAGGCTCGCCGGCTACGAGTGCTGGTACGCCCCGCGTGCCGTGGTGCTGCACGCCGGCGGCGGCACCGCCGCGCCGGCCGGAGACGAATTCACCCATTACCACGCTGTCCGCAACCGCTGGAGCGTGATCGTCAAGGACGCGCCTGCGGGAGTACTGTGGCGAACCGCGCACCGCGTCGTGATCGCCGAGATCTTCTCGATCGCTCGCGCGGCCCGCGAGAGGAAGGTGCGACTCGTCGTCTCCGCCTACCGCGACGTACTGCACCGACTGCCCGCGTGGCGTAAGCGCCGGCGAGAGGTGCAAGCCGAAACTGCGGTCGCGACGAAAGACCTGCTGCGCGCGATGACGAGCGGCTATCCGGACTTCTGGAAGCGCGTTCGCAGGGCTCCGCCGAGCTGAGAACCTATCCCGCCGGCTTCCACGTTCGCTGCCGCCTGAGCGCGGCGCGGATGCCACTGATTCGAGCGAGCGGTATCGCTCGCCGATTCTCGGCGCCGAGCCGGCGATAGTGCTGCCATTTCCTGAGGCCGGTGACGCGGCCCGATAAAGGAGTCAGTGTCAGCTTCGTCAGGGCAACGAAGACGACGTAGGCGAGATCGTTCGCCAACATCAAGAGCCCGTAACGCCTGAGCAGCGCGCTATCGGCGTTCTTCGCAAGCAGAAGGATGCGATTTCGGCCGACCAGGTAGTACTTGCGCGTGGACGCGTGACCGAGCGTCGCGGAGTGGTGATGGAAGACGACCGCGCTCGGTACGTAGAGGCAGCGCCAGCCCTTCATCCGAGCGCGCCAGGCGACGTCGACGTCCTCCAGGTAGGCGAAGAACGACCCGTCGAAACCGCCGATCTCGGCGAGCATCGCGCGCCGGTAGAGCGCGGCGCCACCGCTCGCACCGAACACCTCGATCGTCTCCGTCTCGCCGGCGCCGATTGGCTTGCCCAGTAGCCGATCGTAGGCGACACCGAGCCTGTCCACCTCGATACCGGCCGAGTTTATGACCTTTGGACGATCGCTAAAGCGCATCTGGGCGGCGACCGAGCCCACGTCGGCGGCGGAGGTACCGGCCGCAAGCATGCGTGCAAGAGCGTCTGGCTCGACGGTCGCGTCGTCGTTCAGAAGCGCCACCCAATCGCCCTTGGCGTGCCGGATGCCCTCGCTCACGGCCGGCGCGAAGCCGATGTTCTCGGGCTCGTAGACGATCTCGATGTCTTCCAGCAGCCCCTCGCTCGAGAGGCCCTCGTCGCTCGATGTACCGTTCAGGATCACTATCAGCTCTGTCGAGCCCTCGACTTTCCACAGCGCGGTCTGCGCCGAGAGCAGGCACCGCTCCAGGAGCTCGCCCTTTCGGTAGCTCACGACGATCACCGACAAAACCGGGGCCGTCACTTCTTGCTCTCCGGAGTCGCGACGGCAGTAGAGGTCATCTCCTCTTCCGCGCCGCGACGTCCCGACCGCGATCGACCTCGCCGCAGCAATCGCCGGAGGCTGTTCCGCACGATCGAGACGCACAACTTGGACGCGATCCCCACATATACGCCCGATCGCGCCAGGAAGTTGGCTCTCGGCGCGTAGTGCTTGCGGTAGAAGCGAAACATCCCGTAGTGGAAGGCGTAGTTGAGGCGAAGCGAGCGGTACGGGCCGCTCGATCCGGCCTTGACGTGGATGACGCTGGCGCCGGGCTCGTACCAGGTCACCCAACCGGCCTGGGCGAGGCGATAGCAGAGGTCGAGGTCTTCCATGTACATCCAGTAGCCCTCGTCGAACAGCCCCACTTCGTCGAGCGCCTTCCGGCGCATGAGCATGAAGGCACCGTTGACGGCATCTACCGGGCCGCTTTCGACCGTTGGGGCGCGGTACTGAGACAACCGCGTGGGCGCCTTCTCCCAGCGTCCGATGCGAACGAAGTGCGCCAGCGCGCCCAGAGGCGTCGGGAACGAGCGTCGCGCAGCATGATCGAACGTGCCGTCGGGCAGTTCGAGCCTGCAGCCAGAGATGCCTATTTTCGGGTTCGACTCCATCAGCTCGAGCATCCGATCGAGCGCACCTTCGGTCAGCCGCGTGTCCGGATTGAGAGCCAGCACGTAGGGCGCTTCTCCGCGCCGAATCGCCACGTTGTTGGCGGCCGAGAAGCCGGCGTTCTTGGACAGAGCGATCAGGTCGATCTCGGGAAACTCGTCCCGCACCATCTCGGCCGTGCCGTCACCCGAGGCGTTGTCCACGACCCAGATGCGGGCTCCCTTGGCGGGCGGAAAGGCGAGCAGCGAGGAGAGGCAATCGCGCAGGAGCCCCTGCGCGCGATAGGCGACGACGACCACGTCGAGTTCGGGCTCCGACATCTCGATCGAGTCTAACTACTCGCCGTCGCACCGATCGTCCGTCGCTTGGGCCTCTATCATGCCGACCTGTGCTCGAGCGACTCACGACCTCGCGTAGCGCCCGTTTCGCCGCCGCCGTGCTGGCGGATGGGTGGGACGGGCTCCGCGGAAGACGCGATCCACTGAGCCCGCCGCGCCGGCTCGCAGTGTTCGTCGGCGCGGGTGATTTCCGTCAGATGGGCGAGGATTTTTCGCGCTATTTCATCGAGCGAGGCGGCTTGAGGCCGGAAGACGACGTGCTCGACATCGGTTGCGGAATCGGCCGCATGGCAGTTCCCTTGGTCGACTACCTGACCGGTCGATACGAAGGGTTCGACATCGTTCCATCCGGCGTCGCGTGGTGTCAGGAGCACATCTCGGCCCGATATCCGAATTTTCACTTCGAGCTGGCCGACATCGAGAACGGTCTGTATCGGCGGAAGGGTCGCTACAAGGCGTCCGACTACCGCTTCCCCTACGACGACGGGTGCTTCGATTTCGCCTTCGCGACCTCCTTGTTCACGCATCTGGTGCCGAGAGACGCGGCGAACTACATCAACGAGGCCGGTCGAACGCTGCGTGCCGGTAAGACATTCTTCGCCACCTTCTTCCTGATCGACGACGAGCCTGCCGGAGAGGAGGCGGCGCTCGACTTCCGCGTCTCGGACGACGGCTTCAGAACTACCAGCACAGACATACCGGAGGTGGCCATCGCCTACACGCGCGAAGACCTCGAGCGAATGCTGACCTCGGCGGGACTGGCGCTCGATACGGTCTTCCCGGGCTTGTGGTCGGGGCGCAAGGACGGTCTGAGCTACCAGGACATCGTCGTCGCCAAGAAGCTCGCGCCCTGATCAGCTCGTGCGCGGCCCGGATCGCTCGGCCTCCTGCTCCAACGAGCGAGCGAAGACGAGCGGCGTCGCCAGCGCGAGCGCCGCGAAGGCGAAGAAGTAATAGAACTGCATCGTCAGGTAGAAGGCGTTTGCCGCCATGGTGCCGAGGAGTGCGGCGATCATCCCCCAGGCGAGCGGCCGTACCCGCGCCGCCGTCTGCTCGTCTCCCGAGGCCGACAGCGCACGTCCAATCGCACGCGTCGCCGCCAGACGTCGGAACAGGTACCAGAGGAAGACGAAGAAGATGACGGTGCCGACGATCCCGCCTTCGACCAACAGCGCGACGTAGTAGGAGTGCGGCCCCCAGTTCGTCTTGCCGGTGGCGAACTCGTAGTAGACCGAGAAGTTGTTCAGGCCGAGCCCGAGTATCGGATGGCTGTGCAGCACCTGCGGAATGAAGTCGTAGACGCCGAGATGGGCCGAGACCGAGCCGGTGTTGGTTTGCAGGCGCGAGCGAAGCACGGTGGCGAAGAAGTGGCTGCGCTCGTATACCACCGCGGCCAGCAGCACGCAGACCGCGCCGACCGGGACGAGGAAGCGCGCCCCGGCGAGGTAGTGGCGGTAGGGAATTGCCAGAACAAGAAAGCCGACACCAAGCCCGAGCAGGCCGCTGCGCGAGAGCGTGGCCAGCTCGACCACGAACAGGAAGCCGAGCAGGGCCGCCAGCGGCCAGCGCAGCCGGTGACCACGCTCGAGACGCAGGTAGAGCGGAATGAGTATCAAGAGCGACATCGCCAGCATCACGCCGAGGTGATTGGGGTCGCCGGTGAGCGCGTTGGGGCGATAGACGTTCTGGTTTCCGACGGCGCCGTAGATGTTGATCGAGGAGGCTGCACCCCGCGTGATCGGGTCGAGCAGACGCTTGTCGATGTTGAAGCCGGCCTCGGCCGCCCCGAGCTGGACGATGCCGTAGGCGGCGTTAGTGGCCATGCCCACTACGAACGCCCCCAGCGCGGTCCAGAAAAAGCGCTGCGAACGGTCGCTGAGATGAATCACCGCTGCGGTCAAGAAGAGCAGGTGGACGACCAGCTTCATCATCCCCTTGCTGAACTGGGTCAAGCCCTGCGCGCTGGCGACGTTGAAAAAGCCGGCCAGATAGCAGGCGAGAAAGGCCGCACTGAAAGATAGGGTGACGAGCGCCGTGCGAGGAACCCTGAGATCGCGTGAAAGCGCGAAGTCAACGGCAAAGCTGGCCAGATAGGAGAGAGCGAGGAGGTCGGCCAGAGTAACCGAGACACCGACTTCCCAGTGCAGCTTCTCGAACGTAGCCGCGAAAAGCGTGATCAGGAGCAGCCAGTCGGTCCGTCTGCTCAAACGCTGGTGCCTCGATACCGTCACGCGCTGATCGTACGTGCTTGTGCGGGCCGACCGGTGCGGTTCGGAGCCTCCATTGACACAGCCCGGCTTCACTTTCCAGGGTACGGGCGCCTTTACCCGCCTCTCCACCCCCCACCCTCCCACGGGGCGTGAAACGGTAGCGAGAAAGAGCGCGCCTGTATGTGCAAACTTCGGGGCGGATCTGCGCCTCGGCGTGGAGCGAAGTCCGGGCGACGGAATACGCCGCTCGTTCGGAGCTTCATCGCCGCCAGGCAAGCAGCTCTTCGAGCGAGCCGGAGCGGAGCCAGCGAGCGGTATCGCGGTACGCGCGACCGCGCTCGCCGCTAAATACGAGTCCCCGTAAGGTCAGCGAGGTGGCGAGCAGGCGCCTGGCCCGAGCGGCATAACGAGCGCCGCGGTGCTTTTCGAGAAAGAGAAGGTGGCCCTGAACCTGCTCGCGAAAGTGGCGGCCTTCGTGCGACGCGCCGCCGACGTGCATCACTTCGGCTGTCGGGGTGAAGATCACTTTCCAGCCCGCCTCGCGGAAGCGGTAGCACCAGTCCACCTCTTCGCTGAAAAGGAAGAAGCGCTCGTCGAGCGCACCGACCTGCTCGATCGCCTCGCGACGTACGAGCAGGGCCGCGCCCATCAGAAACTCGGCCTCCAGCTCGCGGTCGTGGCGGAAGCCTCCTCCGTAGAAAGCGTTCAGGAGTTTCGTTCTCGGGGCCAGCTTGCGCAGGAAGAAGTACTCGCTGGCAAGGCGCCAGAGCGTCGGAAAGCCGCGCACCGACCGCTGCAACCGCCCGTCCAGATTGAGCAGGCGCGGTCCCGCTATCGCCGCCTCGCGCTCGCGCTCCAGCACCTGTACGAGTTTCGCGATCCCGTCGCCGACCACCCAGGCATCGGCATTGAGGAAGAAGAGCCAGCGTCCGCCGGCCGCCTCGATTCCGGTGTTCCAGCCGGCGCCAAGGCCGTTGTTTGACCGTTCGATCAAGCGCGCCTCGGGGAAGCGGTCGCGCACGAGCGCTGGCGTGCCGTCGCTCGAGCCGTTGTCGACAACGATCAGCTCGCAGCCGCGCACGCTCATCAGGCACGGCTCGATCCAGGGTAGAGCGTTGTAGGTAACGACGATCGCCGAGACCGAGGCCGGTGCGGGCGCGGCTGGTTGCTCGGCGATGCTCGCCGCCGCTACTGCGGCTTCGTCCATATCGGTCACCGTCCGCGTCCCCGGCGGCGAAGGGCGGCTTCTGTTCGGTAGTGGGGTCTCATCGTCGCGACAGGCCTCAGGTGGAAGCGCTCGGGCCCGCGACTTCGAAGCGTATGAGACCGGCCGCCTCGTCTGCCCGCTCGACCGCCTGTCTTCGATCGGACCCGAGCACGAGTAGCGAGCCGGCGCGATCCGAGCGCGAGCGAAACGGAGTAAAGACGTAACCCGGCTCGCGGTAGACGCGAACGCGCTTGACGCCCTCCAGCGCGCCCGCCTCCTCGACGCCGTGAACGGCAACGAGCTCGCCCTCGGGCGCCACCAGGAAGCGCGTACAGGCGCCGCCGACGAGAGATCGTGGAACCAGTGCCTCCGGATCGATCGCCTCGCCAAGTGCGGCGGCCAAAGCCAGGCCGTTCAGCTCGATCCCGAGCGCTGCCTCGATCAGCTCGGCCTCGTGCCCGCCGCCCAACCTGGCCGCGAGCTCGACTACGAGCGGCCCCCGCTCGCCGACGATGACCTGAACGTAGCTGGGCCCCTGCTCGATTCCCAGCGAAGCCACGGCGCGTCCCGCAATCTCGATCGTCTTCTCCTGCTCGACTTCGGCGAGCGACGAAGGCCAGACGTGCTCCAGCGACACCCCGAATGCGGGCGCCGAAGCGCTACGGCGATCGGTCACGGCAAGCGCGTGATAGTCGCCGTCGAGCGAGAAGCCGATCACTGTCGCCTCGCGACCCGGCTCGAGCTGCTCGATGATGCAGAGCCCCGAGCGAGACGCCGCCAGCGCCAGTTCGACGGCAGGCCCGAGCTCTTCGTGCCCGCGAGCGAGCGCGAGCCCTCGCTGCCCCTGACGATCCGGCGCCTTCACCACAACTGGAAAGCCGAACTCGGCGGCGGCGGCCTCGGCCTCCTCGCCCCGACTGGCGACGGCGTACCTGGCGAAGGGAAGCCCTGCCTCAGCGAAGCGCTCGCGTTGCTTCAGCTTCGAGACGGCGAGCTGGGCGCTCTCGACTCCGAGCGGATGGGGCAGTCCGAGCTTGGCCGAGATGCGCGCCGCAATCGCAACCGACCAGTCGATCCCGGGCGCGATCACACCGTCGATCTCCGCGGCGGCGGCCAGCCGCTCGAGCGCCGGCTCGTCCTCGGCCGAGATCAACGCACGCCGGTCGGCGATCGGAAAGCCCGGCGCCCCCGGATCGCGGTCGGCGGCCAGCAGATAGAGCTCGCGCCGGCGAGCGGCTTCCAGCAATCCGAGCTGTCCAGGCCCGGCGCCGAGCACCAGCAGCCGTTTTGCCCATGCGTGAGAATCGCCGGTCACGAAGACCTATTCTCGCGCTTACGGGCGACGGCGCGCTTTTCGATAGTTGGCGTTCGGATGCTCCAGGTATGACAATGTGCTTATGAACTCGGCGCTCGAGGCGCGCGTACGCGAGTTACGGGAGGAGAGCCACCACGGCGCCAGCTGGATGGCCAGGCACGCTCTCGAGGCGTTGGTCGAGGCAGTCCGTAACGGCGAAGATCCAGTTGAGACCGCTCGCATCCTCGCTTCGGCGCGCATCTCGCTGGGTGCGATTGCCGGTGCGCTGGGCCGGGTGCTCCCTGCCGGAACGCCGGCTCAGGTCGTAGCCGAGGCCGAAGCCGTGATCGGCTCGCGCGACCGCGCCGCCAAAGCCATCGCGGTGATGCTGGCCGGCGATATCTCGGGCACGGTCATGACCCATTCGGCCTCTTGCACGGTGCACGAGGTACTCGTACACACCCCGCCCGAGCAGGTCATCTGCACCGTCTCGGAGCCCGGCGGCGAAGGTCGCGGGATGGCGGCGCAACTGAAGGCCGAGGGTGTCGCGGTCGAGCTGATCAGCGACGCCGAGGGCCCCGACGCCGCCCGCGAGAGCGACCTCGTATTGCTCGGGGCCGACACGGTCTTCAAGGACGGCTCGGTGGTCAACAAGATCGGAACGGGAGGAATAGCCCGGGCCGCAAAAGACGCGGGCGTGGCGGTCGTCGTCGCCTGCGAGACATTCAAGCTGGCGCCCTTCGATCCCGAGCCGCCCAACGAGCCCACCTTTGAGTTGATTCCGACAGAGCTGATCGACCGGGTCGTGACCGAAGAGGGGATTGCGGACACCGACGACGTTACGGCGCTGATCGACCGAACGCCCTGCCTACGCCCCGGTTACGACCTTCTGCGCGGCCGCCGCGTCAAACTCCGTCCGGATGAGAGTGCCTTCGCCCGCTGAGGGTGAAGGAGCAGACAATGAGCCAAGAACAACCGCCTGGCCCGCGGATCGTAGTCCGCGAAAACGGTCCCTACGTGGTCAGCGGGGACTTGCCGCTCAGCGAGCAGTGGATCGCCACCAACGACCAGGGCGAGTCTCTCGACTACCGGGAGGGGGAGAGCTACCAGACGGCTCCCGAATATGAGCTCTGCCGCTGTGGTCAGTCCGGTAACAAGCCATTCTGCGACGACAGCCACAAGAAGGTGCACTTCGACGGCACCGAGACGGCCAGCCGACAGCCTTTCCTGGAGCAGGCTGAGGTCTTCGAGGGTCCGGCCATGTTGCTCGCGGATGCCAAGAGTCTCTGCGCCTTCGCCAGGTTCTGCGACCCGAAGGGCCGGATCTGGAACCTCGTCGAGCAGACCGACGATCCCGAAGCCCGGCGACTCGTCGAGTACGAGTCCGGGCACTGTCCGAGCGGGCGCCTGGTGGCATTCGACCGCGCTACGGGCGAGTCCGTCGAGCCGGAGTACGAGCCGTCGCTCGGATTGATCGAAGACACGGCGAGGCGGGTCAGCGGGCCGATCTGGGTGCGAGGCGGCATCCCGGTCGTCTCTGCTTACGGCAGCGCCTACGAGGTCCGGAACCAGGTGGCTCTGTGCCGTTGCGGCCTATCCGTCAATAAGCCCTTCTGCGACGGGTCGCATGCGGCTTGAGTTGAGCGCCTCGCGCAAGTTGTTTACACCACCGCCGCGGCGTCCGTGCAACGTGGCGGGCAGGATCCTCGTCACGCTTCTCGTTCTCGTGCCGCTGGCCGGTTGCGGCGGAAATTCGTCGAGCCCGAGCGGCTCGACCAGCCTTCGCATCACCGTCTGGCCGCAGGGCCAGACGGGCTCGAGCTTCAGCTACACGCTTAAATGCCCCCGGGGAACAGGCACCCTTCCCGGAGCCGGCGCGGCCTGCTCGAAACTAGAGCAGGTAAGTGCCAAGACTTTCGCGCCGGTTCGGGCCGGAACGGCTTGCACTGAGATCTACGGCGGTCCGCAGGCGGCCGTGGTCGGCGGGCGACTCGCAGGTACGCCCTTCGCTGCCAAGTTCACGCGCACGAACGGCTGCGAGATCGAGCGCTGGAACCGGCTCGCCTTTCTCTTCCCGCTCGGTTCCTAGCCCCCGATGCGGAGATTCGATCGGATGAAAAAGCCCGCAACGAGGCATCCTCACTACGATTAGGCGTTGGGCGCCCCGGAAGCGCCCAGCGAAGATGCTCGAGCCGCTCACCATTCTCGTCACCGCCGTCGGCTGCCCCGGATCCGTGGCGCTGCTTCGCTCGCTGCGCGAGAACGGCGAGCGGGAGGTGCGACTGGTCGGAGTAGACATGAACGAGCGCTCGATCGGGCGGCACTTCTGTGACGTCTTCGAGACAGTTCCGGCCGGCAGCGACCCCGGATTTGCCGGCGCCGTGCTCGACATCTGCCGCCGCGAGAAGGTCGACGTCGTCCTACCGCAGTCCTCCTACACGCTCGAAGGTCTGGCGATCGAGAAGGGCTCCTTCGGCAAGATCGTCGTCGTCGTCGCCTCGATCGATGCGATCAGGCGCGCCAACGACAAGGCCGAGACCTTCGCGCTCTGCGACAAGATCGGAGTGAGAGTTCCCGCCTGGCGCCGCGTCGCCACTCCCGCCGAGATCGAGCAGGCCGGGAAGGAGCTCGGCTATCCCGGGCGCGAGATCTGTATGAAGCCGCTCGTCTCCTCCGGGACGCGTGGCTTTCGCGTCATCTCGGCCGCAGCCGACCGGCGGAGGCAGCTGCTCGAGAACCGCCCGGGCGTGCCTGAAGCGCTTCGGCTCGAGGAGGCCGCCGACCTGGCCGGGGGGACCGGCGTCGAGTGGCTGATCATGGAGCTCGCGACCGGTACGGAGTGCACGATCGACGGCTACGCCGAGCACGGCGAGATCCTGCTCGGCTACCCGAAGACGCGCGAGGCGATGCGAGCGGGCCTGGCCATGTACTTCGAAACGCTCGACAGCCCCGAGCTGATGGAGGCCGGCTCGAAGATCATCCGCGAGCTCGACTTCGACGGCTTCTTCAGCGTCAACCTGGTCGGCGACTACGTGATCGAGATCAATCCGCGCATCTCGACCGTTCCCTACCAGGAAGACTTCAACTATCCCTACCTGGCGCTCAAGCGCGCCGTCGGCGAGCTCACGGCCGACGAGCTCCGCGCCTACTCGACCCGCGTCCGCGCCAGCCGGCGAACTCTTCGCTACTTCGATCAGCTCGGCTGGGACGAGCTGTGACCTAGCTCCTCCCGGGCACGAAAGCTGAGCAGCCGAATCGCCTTCACCCCGTAAGCGGCGCGGACGTGAGATGCAGGGAGTTACTCGGGCGGCGGATCGACCACCAGCCGCGCCACCTTGAACACCTCGGCGAAGGGGCGGCCGACGGTGACGCCGTGCACCCGCGCGAGGCTGCGGACGTAGTCGGGATCGGTATAGGAGCGATGGCTTTGCGACGCGTACTTGCCGATCGCCTCGACCTTCTTCTCCAGCTCGCGCTCGCCAAAGGCGATGTAGCAGTCGTCCGAGAAGCCGGAGGTGTTCCAGGGCAGCAGGTAGCCGAGCACGCTCGTGCGCTTGAAGGCGCGTAGGCCTTCCTTGGCGATCGTCTGGTGATCCTGGTGCATGTCGGAAGGCGAGGGCTGGAAGACGACGTCGGGCTTAAACTCCTTGGCTTCCTCGACGAGCAGCTCGAGGATCTCCTGCCGGTGCTGGGGGAAGGTGCGCACGTCGAAGTCGTGCAGCACGACATCGTCGATCCCGAGCACCGTGGTGGCCTCGCGCGCCTCGTGTGCGAGCGTGTCGGGCGGAAAGCCCTCGGGCAGCGAGCGATTGGCGATCGAGAAGGCGATGTAGCGAATGTGGCACCCGGCGCCGGCGAGCAGCGCGAGCGTGCCACCGCAACCCAGCTCACCGTCGTCGGTGTGCGGGGAGAGAACCAGAGCGCGCTTCCAGCTATCGGCTAGCACGTCGCCTTTCGAATCGTTGACCTGACGGTGGAACCTCCGGCGCCGAGCGTACTGCTGCAGCGCCCGACAGTCCGCGCAGAACTATAACTACGCCCCGTTTCGGGCACCGTCGCCGTCGGAGGCGGGAGGTAGCAGCGCGGCCGCCTCGGCCGCCAGCTCGCCGCAGCTCATACAAACTCCGCCGCGCTCCTTCACCGCGTCGATCAGGCGAAAGTAGAGCTTGGCCCAGCCGCCCTGAGCCGGGTCGAAGCTGCCGGGGTGCCAGAGCAGCGAGAAGGCACCGCCGTTCTCCTGCGCCCAGTCGAGCAGCTCGAGCAGGCGCGGCTCCGCTTCCCGCGCCGAAAGGTCCAGGTAGTGCTCTTCGGCCAGCGTGGCGTCCATCACGGCGAGCGGAATCTCGATTAGGTCGAAAGGACGCTCGGCCTCGAAGTTCCAGGGGCGGAACGGCTGCGCGATACCGGCGCGGAAGCCGGGCTGGTCGGGAAAGCCAAGTGTGCAGTCGTAGACGAAGCCGAGCTTCTCGATCGCACCCAGGTTCCGCTCGATATCAAGGCGCAGGTAGTGAAAACGATGCCCGGAGACCTGGCCGGCGAGGTCGCGCAGGCACTCGGCTTCGCGTGCCAGTTGAGCCGGGTCGTCGGCGGCGGTGTAGCTGCCGTGCAACCCAACCTCGGCGCCGCCTTCGAGCAGTGTCTCCACCAGCCTCGGGCGAAGCCGATCGTAGAGCTCGGGCGATGGACCGTCGGCCGGGTGGCGGTGCCCGCCCATGACGAAGAAGGTCGAGCGGACCTCACGACGCCTGAGCTCCGCCGTGATCTCCTCGAAGCGCCAGTAGGGATCGCTGCCACGCAGTTTGTGCAGGGGTATCCCGGCTAAAGCTCTCGCTTCCCCGTAAGCCGGCCGAAGCCGACCTTTTAGCGCAGCGCTCTTCAAGCGCGCTGCCGAGCCGAGAACGGCGCGGCGCCGCCAGCGCCAGGGAACGTCCACGTCGGTCGAGAGAGCGACGGCGAAGCGGGCGCCGCCCCAGCGGCGCGGCTCCACGCCGAGCTTGCGGCGCAGACGCTCGAGCGGCGGGTCGAGCGGATCGAGCGAGGAGTAGGCGGCCAGGAAGCGCCCGTGCTCGTCGCGGCGCCCGTCCAGCTCCTCGACCCGGGCCAGGTCGAAGAAGGCGCCGGCAACAGCCGCGCCCAGACCGTCTCCCTCGGGTCGCTTACCCTGCGCCACCTCTTGCCAGGCCGGCGCGTCGTAGGCAAGGTCGTCGCCGAAGTCGAGCTCGGTCGCCCCGATCGTGTCGAGCACCCAGCGGGCCCGCCGTTCGATCTGCGCGGGAATCAACGGCGTTCTGCCTCTGCTATCGCCACGCCGCGATGCTAGCTAGTTCGCGCGCTAATTCACAGCGCGACGGCCCAGCTCAGCGATGCCTTGAACGGGATTTCGGCGCTTGCCGGCGCACCGCGGCGCTCTTGCTCTCGAGCACGTAGAGCCGGCCGTGACCGGCGATGATCAGGCGCCCGCCACCCGTGATCACGCTCGAGTACTTACCGTCACGGAAGTGCCAAACCTGGCGTCCACTGCGAACGTCGTAAGCGAACACGTCGCCGTTACTGGCAGGTGCCGGCCCCCGGTCGCCCACGTAAACAAGATTTCCGATCACCACCGGAGAGGCGACCGTCCGGTAGGGAAGCTTGAGCGACCAGATGACCGAACCCGTTCTGGCATTCAGCGCCGCGACCGAGCCGTCCCAGGCGGTGGCGAACACGCGCCCGTCACTGACCGCCGGTGAGCCGTAGGCCCAGTCCGGGAAGGTGTGAGTCCAGGCAAGCGCGCCGCTCGAGGCGATCAGCGAGTAAACCTTCCCATCGGTGTTACTGATATAGACGCGACCGTAGGCCACCGCCGGCGTGGCGTAGAAGGAGCCCGAGCGGTAGCCGCTCGCCAGCCCGGAGGTGTGCTGACGCCAGATCAGTGCTCCTGTCTTGGCGCTCAAGCAGTAGACATAGCCGGCGTAATCGCCGAAGTACAACCTGCCGCCGACGATCGCAGGCCCGTGTTTAACGGCCCCGGCGCTGCTGAAGCGCCAGAGCAGGCGGCCGCTGGCCGCTTTGAAGGCGAGCATGCTGCCCGAGAGCGAGCCTTCGAAAACCCTTCCGCGCCAGACCGCCGGCGAGCCCTCGAGCATTCCGCCGATGTAGTGCGACCAGACCGTCCTCCCGCTGCGGCGATCGAGGGCGTACAGGCGCCCGTCGTAGCAGGGGAAGTAGAGAAGCCGTTGCGCCAACGCCGGCGAGCCGAGCACGAAGTGCCGAAACTTGCGCTGCCAGAGCTTCTTGCCGTTGAGTAGATCGTAGGCGGCGACGTAGCCCGAGTCGGCCGCCTCGTAGAGCACGCCGTTGGCGTATGTGGGCGGATACTCGAGACTACCTCCACCGGCGCTCGACCAGATGCCACGGAAGGGAGGCCGAACAGTGGTTTCCTCCTCGGCGTTGCGGGTGCGGTCGAGGCTACGTCCGTAGAACGGCCATGTCGGCCCGAGGCTTGGCTTCTCGTGCTTTCGCGACCGGCGAGCTCGGGTCGTGGTCTTTCCCGAAATCGTGTTCGTCAAAAAGGGAGCTGTCAGACCTCGGTGGACATCCGGGGTCTTCCGGTGCAGTAGCACGTATGTCGCGACGCCGAGGCCCGCCAGAACGAGCAGCCCGATCACGGCGGCCACGATCATCTTCTTCGGCATCGAATAGGCCATGCTAGCAACCTCGCCGCAAGCCAAAGAGCAGCGCCGCCCGGCTCTACCGGCGCGTTTTCAGGGGGCTACTCGGCCGTTACGGAACGCGGGCGCAGGCGCGGGCTCCGGTCGCGGCACACACGCCACCGCCAGCGCAAGGGTTCCCCAGGTGATCGGATCCTCGAAGAAGCCGCTATAGGAGAGCGAATGTAAGAACAACACCCCGAAGACGGCGGCCAGAGCAAGCCCGACTACTGCATCGCGCTTCCAGGCCTTGCGCAGGGTGACGAGGGCTCCGACAAACCAGGCCAAGTAGGCGACGATACCGGCGATACCCAGTTCGGCGGCGACGGTGAGCGGTGTCGTGTGCGAGGTGTCTTTCTTGGCGGATTTGCTCGAGACCGCCTTTTTCTGGGCGGCACTCGGCTGTGAGCCGACGCCGACTCCGATCAACGGATGGTCGGTAAAGACGTCGAAAGTGATCGAAGCGAGGTGTGAGCGGCCGCTGGTCACGTTGCGCAGAGAGTGGCCCTGGACGCCGACGACCGCGAGGCCCATCCCGGCGAGCGCCAGCACAGCGGAGCAGATCACGATCGCGCGACGAGCCCGGTGACCGGCCAGCACCAGCGTGATGCCGACCACGACGACGAACAGCGCGGCGAGGCTCGAGAGCGAGTACGAGTAGTAGAGACCGACCCAGATGAAGGCGACCAGCGCCGCGACCGCGACGAGGCGACGCCTCAGCCAGATCAACACCGCCAGAACGCTCAACGCGAGCGCGAGATGCCGACCGTAGATATTTGGGTCGCTGAAGAGCGAGTTGGTTCGGAAATAGCTGGTGAAGGTGTTCGCCACCTCCAGCTTGCGGGAGAAGTAGACGGAACGGGTGGCTTCCTCCCAGAGTCCGAAAGCCGAGAAGAAAACCGCCTCTCCGATCAGAACGAACGCCAGGGCTCGTGGGAGCCAAGATCGGCTGGGCTCGTGAACTATCACGGCGACAAGGGCGAGGAAGGGAAAGAGAAAGGCGGCCAGCTCGATCGAGCCCGCTTTCACGTCTTTCGCCCAGAGCAGGGATATTGAGTACAGGCAGATCAAGGCCGCGCTCGGAACCGCGAATGAGCGATCGATGCGCCGCGCCGGCCCGTTGCGTAGCAGCCTCCAGGCGAGTGTGAGCGTGGCCGCCGCGAGCACTCCGTACAGGGGCAAGAGCAGGCGCGCGTACTGCGAGCCGAGCGACACTCCGATCCGGAACGGCGCGGCGGCGAGCAGCGCGACCGGCGCGACCCCCGGGTGGCGGTTGAACAGGAACGCGAACCCCGCAACGACGATCCCCGCCCCGACGAGCGCTGCGGCTCGCATCGGTGAGGTGACCAGAAGCCTCAGATCGCTCTCCGGGACGAGCGCGAACGCCATCGACAGCTCGGCCGCCGCCAGCAGGCCCAGGCCCGCGAGAATCATCCGATTCCGGCCGAGCAAGACCGGAAAGCAGGCGAGCGCCCCCAGGACTGCAGCCAGATAGGCCAGATCGGCATGAGTATTAGACATAGGCTTGCGCCGCAGACACTAGCGGCTGACGAAAAGCCGCAAGCGCACGGCTATCGCCGGTTTAATAGAGCCGCTCACTCAGTCGTATGCTGGGCGCAGTCATCCCACGAGACCCGCGGGATCTTCAGATGGCCACCAAAGTCCTCATCATCAGCTTCTACTTTCCGCCGGCAGGCGGCGGCGGAGTGCAGCGCTGGTTGAAGCTGGCGGGCTTTCTCCCGGGGCAGGGAATCGAGACCCACGTCCTGGCCCCGGACGATCCGCGCTGGATACAGAGCGACCCCGAGCTGGAGATTCCGCTGGACGTGCACGTCCAGCGGGCGCGCTATCACGGCCCGAGCGGGATCCGGCCGGGCGAGAAATTGCTCGGGCTGAGTGGGCTGCGCCGGTTTTGGCGCCAGGCGCTGCTCGCGCCGAGACGCCTGCTTCTACCTGACGAGAACGTCAGCTGGGTTGCAAGCGCGCTTCCGGCGGCGCGACGAATCATCCGGAACGAGCGTATCGACGTCGTGATCACAACCTCGCCCCCCAACTCCGTGCATATGATCGGCGCGCACCTCCGCCGGCACAATGGGGTGCGCTGGATCGCCGACCTGCGCGACTCGGTCGTCGCCAAATCCGATCGGCACTACGAGCGTGCGCTGGTGCGCTTGAAGGAGAAGGCGAACCGCCGGCTCGCCCGAACCATCGCCCGCCGGGCCGACGCGATCGTCTGCGTCACGCCGACGATCGCCGGGCAGATGACCGCGCTCGGCGCGCGCGGCGAGACCCAGGTGATCCCGAACGGCGCCGACTTCGACGATTTCGCCGCGATCGAGTACGAGCCGGGCGAGCGCTTCCGCATCACTCACACCGGCAACTTCTTCGGCAAGCGAGATCCGCGCCCGTTCCTGACCGCGCTGTCACAGGTCGATGCGCCGATCACGGCACGCTTCATCGGCGAGTTCCGCACGGCCGACCGGCTCTGGGCCGAGGAGCTCGGGCTGGGCGAGAAGCTCGAGCTGGTCCGCTTCCAGCCGCATGCGCAGGCAATCGCCTCGCAGCGAAACTCCGAGGCGCTGCTGCTCTTGATTCCTTACTCCGCCGGTCGGGGCACCGATGTCACCTCGGGGAAGATCTACGAGTACCTCGCAGCCGGCCGCCCGATCCTGGCGGCGGTGCCACCGCAGGGCGCGGCGGCCACGCTCGTGCGCGAGGCCGGCGCCGGTCTCGTCGCCGCACCCGACGACAGCGAGGCGATTCGATCCGCGCTCGAAGAGCTGGTCGAGCGCTGGCGCAAGGGGAAGCTCGCCGACGTCAAGCTTTCGGCGAAGCTCGTCCGTGAGATCGATCGCAAGGAGCGGATGCGCGAGATCGCCGAGCTGATCGAGCGGATCGCCGCTCTTTAGGCATCGCGCTATCGAGAACTGCCTCTTTGGAACGAAGTGCTGATTCGGCACGAAGATGTGGCGTTCACGCGCGCCTTTCCTCGATATCGTTCCTCGCCCCGTGGGAGGGTGGGGGGTGGCGGGTGGGCAAGAAGGCGCCCGGAAAGAAAGCCGGCGGCGATGCAGCACACGGCTTTGCGAAACGCTCTACAGCCGACCGAAGTTCTTCAAGTAGCGATACAGGTAGACGAGCGCCGGCTTGGGATCGCGCAGCGAGAGAATCGGCTCGACGAAGGGCGGCGGTGCCACAACGGGGCGCTCGCCTCGCATCAGCGTGATCGCCCAGTGCTTGCGCCGACCCTCGCTCGTGCGCGGCTCAGGTGGACGGCCCGTCAGGTCGAGGTAGGCGATCTGCGCGAGATTCACTCCGCACGCGGCCGCAAGCGAGTGCCACATCCAGAGCCGCGGGTTGATCTCCATCAACTTGAACTGTCCGCTGCGAGGGTCGCGCTTGAACTCGACCTGTGAGATTCCGGTGAAGCCGCAAACCTCGAGCAGGCGAAGCGAATCCTCGACGAGGTCGGGTACCCAGAGCGCCTCGCCGTGCCGGCAGCTGCCGACGCCGCGAGGCACGAGCTTGCGGCTGCGCGGAGTCTGGCGGAGCTTGCGGCCGCAGAAGACGCCGAGCGCGCGGCCGTCGCGATCGAGATAGCTACCGACGGTGTAGAGCTCCTTGTCTTCGCCGGGGACGACCTCCTGCAGCATCGGGGCATAGGGCGCAGCCTTCTCGTACGCCTCGTCGAGCTCGGCCATCGAGTCGCAGCGAAAGACGCGCCGCGTGGGATAGACCTTGCGGAAGGCGATCGGCTCCGACGGCTTGACGAACAGGGGAAAGCCGACCTCCTTCGCGGCCTCGCGCGCCTCGGCGGCCGAGCTCGGGTATAGCGTCAGCGGCGCGGCGACATGCGCCTCGGCAGCGCGGGCCAGCTGCCAGCGCTTCTTCTGAAGCTCGTCGAGCTTCGCGGCGTCGGGAGCCGGGCAGAGCAGCTTGCCGTTCAAATCGGGCAGCGCTCGAGAGATTGACGCCAAACCGTCGTCGTGAGTGGCGAAGATCGGCGTCGGCGCGGGCAGCAGCTCGACCAGCTCGGAGAGGAAGGCGGCGAAGCGCTGCTCCTCGGCGTAGGGGTCGGGGCAAACGAGCGGCAGGCAGAAGCGAGAGCGAAGCCCGATCGCATAGGGGCGGTGATCGAGCGCCAGCACCTTCACACCCGCCCGCGCCAGTGTCTGAATCGCGCCCAGACCGTTGACCCAGCCGACCTCGAGCACGATTGCAGGCGGCGCAGACGATCCCGCCCCGGATGCGGCGAGGTAGCGCTCGACACGCGATCGTGTCTCCTGATCGATGATCTTCTCGTTCACAGGGGGCGATCGTAGCCGCTACCGCCGGCTCGACACCGCTTAACTCATCGCACGGCAGGGCGCTCGCTCGGCAGGCCCGGGGCTTGTTCTCGCGAAACCAGTTTCAGGAAGTTCTAGGTAGGATCGACCGCTGGCGCGGCGGTTTCGGCGCCTTTTGTTGATGCCTGCGACGAATCAAATAGCGACGAAGCCCCGCTGGAGATGACCGCGCGGTGATTCGAAAGCAGATAGGTCGCCTCGCCAAGCAGTCCCTGGTCTACGGGACCGGCGGCATCATCTCGCGTTTCGTCGCGATCTTCCTGCTGCCCGTCTACACGAGCTTCCTCGTCCCGGGAAGTTACGGAGTGGTGGCACTGCTTCTGGCCACCGAGGCGGTCATGGTCATCGTCCTGCGAGCGGGAATCCAGAACGCCTTCTTCCGCTTCTACTACCTGACCTCCGATCCGATCAAGCGACGGACCGTCGTCCGCACTTCGTTCTGGTACACGATGGTTGTTGCGACGATCGGTCTCGCGCTCGGACTCGTCTTCGCGCCCGAGATCGCGTCGTTCTTGGGGCTGAGGCCCGGCCAGACCAACCTCGTCCGAGCTGCTTCGGTGTTTCTCTGGGCCGACATGAACTACCAGCAGCAAACCGCGATCTTCCGCGCCGAGCAGCGCTCGATCTCCTACGCCATCGCCAGCGTGAGCAACGTGATCATCACCATCTCCGCGACGCTGCTGCTCGTGGTCGTCTTCCGCGAAGGGCCGCTGGGTCTGATCGTCGGCAACTTCACCGGCACCCTGTGCGTGTACACGGCTCTGCTCGTTTATCGCCTCAAGTTGCTTGGTTTCGAATTCGACCTTCGCCTCTACCGGGCGATGGAGCACTTTGGTTTGCCGCTTCTACCCTCGGCGCTCGCTCTTTGGGCAACCAAGTTCTCCGACCGCTTCTTCGTCAACCACTACCTGGGTCAACACACGGTCGGCGTCTACTCCTTCGGCGTCCAGATCGCCTCGGCACTGGTGCTGGCGATCACCGCCTTCCAGCTCGCCTGGCCCGCCTTCGCCTACTCGATCGAAGACGACGAGGAGGCGCGCCACACCTACGCCTACGTGCTCACCTACTTTCTCTACTTCATGACCTGGGCGGCGGTCGCGCTCTCGCTTTTGGCGCCCTTCCTGGCCCGCCTTCTGGCCGGCAAACCGGGCTACCTCCCAGGCGCCGATGTCGTGCCTGTGCTCGCCTTCGGCAGCGTGATCTTCGCCGGCTACTCGGTGGTGGTGATCAGCATCGGTCGCGTGCGCAAGACCGGCGCGAACTGGATCATCACCGGCCTGGGCGCGCTCGCAAACGTCGGCTTGAATATCTTCCTCATCCCACGCGTGGGCATGATCGGCGCCGCCTGGTCGCTACTCGGCGCCTACGGTGCGATGTTCGTCGCGATGAGCTGGCGCGCGCAGAGGCTCTTCTTCGTTCCTTATCAGTGGCGTCGAGTAGTGACCGTGCTGGGGGTCGGAGCCGGTCTGGTTCTGGCCGGCAAGGCCCTCTCGATCTCGACGCCGTTGGCTATCGCTTTCGCGGCGGCCTATCCCGTGCTGCTCTTCTTCTTCGCTTTTTACTCGACCTCCGAGCGCAAGCAGATAGCCCGGCTCGTTCGCCGCGCCATGCGTGTGCAACCCGCGTAGCGACACTTAGAGCTCGAATCAAGAAGAAGCACTCCGCCGCGTGGCCGCGCCAGTCGACGGGTATTCATTTCGCTCCGAGTTCTCAACGCACGACGACGCGGGTGCTCGCCCGGTACGGACCGGAGCGAACGACCACCCGGTAGCGACCCGGGCGAGCAGGAGCGCTCAGCTCGAGCGAGTCGCTCTTCGCCAACCCGATCCGCCCGTTGAAGCGCCAGCGCACCGACTTTCGATCGGTCGAGATAGCGACCGTGAAGGTCTGTCCGGGAGCAACGCGGATACGTTTCGGGCGAACGCTCAGAATGCGTATCCGCACCGGGATCGCCTCGGTCGGCGCCGATTCGTTGCCGACTATGTCGATCGCCCTCAAGGTCAGGTTGTGCCAGCCCAGGACGAGACGGCCGTCGATCTTTCCCTTCCAGTCGAACTTGCCGGACTTACGCGCCCGGTATCGGGTCGTCTCGACCAGCTTGCCGTCTACGAAGAGGAGTATCTGGGCGCCTTCGTTGGCTCGACGGCTGATGTGAAGGACATCCTTCCTTTGATCGCCGTCGGGCGAGATCGCGTGCGAGCTGAGCTTGATCGAGCTGATCTTGGGGGGCCGCGTATCCAGCCGGATGATGTTCGGAAGCGTGATCTTGCTCCGCGCGTTCTCGAGCCGGACGAGTACGCGGTAGTTCCCATCCGAGACGAGACGACCGGCGTCGTCGCGTCCGTTCCAGATCGATCGAAGCCGGCCCGACGGCTCTCCTCGGAACTCGAGCAGCTGCCGCACCGGATCACCGCTCGGATTGGTGATGAGAAGGGTGACCAGGTCACTCCGACGTAGCGAGAAGGTGATCCTGGCTTTCGACGTGTCACAGGCACAGGCCGGTGAGAACTGCTTCGTCACGTGCGTGCTGGTGATCCGTCGGTGGCGTGAGCTTCAGGTGCTCGGTCACGGCAAAGGCGACACCGGTCGCCAGCAACAGAAGCGTGACGAGTATGGGTGGGCCGTAGCGCTTGAACACGGGCGACCTGAGTTTACGTGCCGCCCCGTGTCGCGTGGCCGAGAGAGTGGAGGCCTCTCGACAGGAGTTGTTGCCTCGTGGTAAGATGCGCTCGCATCAAGGCTGCCGCCGAAAGTGACCTCAACCGCTGCCACCATTCTCGTTTGCGAGGACGATCCAAGCCTTCGTCTTCTCTTCCGCCTGACACTCGAGGCGCGCGGCTACCGCATGATCGAAGCCGGTGACGGCCGGTCTGGAATCGAGCTAGCGCGGAGCGCTGAGCCCGATCTCGTCATCGTCGACATGGGGCTCCCCGATTGCAGCGGAATCGAGGTCGCCCGACGGATGCGGGAGGAGACTACGCTCGAGAAGACGCCCATCTTGATGGTGACGGGAAGCATGCGGCCCGGCGATCGACTCACGGCAGAAGATGCGGGTGTGGACGCTTTCCTCTTCAAGCCTTTCAACATGATCAGATTGGTCAACGAAAGTCAGCGACTGCTCGGAAGGCGCAAGAAAAGCGATCTCGGCCTCTCAATTCGGCGTCTGCACTGACGCTTTTTGGAACCGCCTCCGGCGGAACACTTTCGCGACGCCGACAGTCCGTCGGCCTTCGTCGCCCCAAGCTCAACGCGGTGGATAGCCGGCGGCACCGCTTCCGGCCACCCCACTCTCGAGCGCGGACTTCTCGTCGAGCAGAGCGAGCGGCGCGGCGACCGCGATGGCGAGATACCCCCAGGTCATCGGGTCTTCGAAGAAGTCCGCGTAGAAGAGACACTGCACCGCTATGGCAGTCAGCGCGAGCGCACAGACGAGTTGAACGCGCCCCGAGAAGGTCGGCCCGGCGCGCCGAAACGTCATCAGCAGCGAGGTTGAGAGCAGCCAGAGAAAGAGCGCGAACCCGACCACCCCTTCTTCCGCAGCGACGGTCACGGGGGTGGTGTGCGAGGCCGCCTTGCGCAGGTTCCGTCCCGACATTCCGGTGAGATCGGCGTAAGCCCGTCTGAAACCGCCGACGCCGACGCCGATGACGGGGTGGCCGACGGCGATTCGAATCCCGTGCTCGACAAGGGTCGAGCGAGCTGAGGTGATGCTGTTCAGATTGCTCTTCGAATGGCCGAACAGCTTCGCTCGAGCCTGCGGCGTAAACAGCGCGACCGGCACGATCAGAATCGCTACGGCCAGAAGCGGGACGGCCGCGCGCTTGCGCCAGGCGGCGAGAGATGCCGCGATGACTCCGACGGCGAGCGCCGCGAAGCTCGACTGCGAGAAGGAGAGAAGAAGCCCGATCCAGAGCACCCCGATCGCACAGGCGGCGGCGGCGAGCCGGGGGCGACCGGCGCGCGTGACCACGAACACGAGGCAGGCCAAGATGGCGAGCACGAGAAAGCGCGCGTAGATAGACGGGTCCCAGAACACCGAGTTGACCCGGAAGAACGGCGCATAGGCGTTCGAGTTGATGACCTTCGGGTTCCAGTAGATCTCGCCGGTTCGGTATTGGTAGACGCCGATCAGCGCGAAGACGAGAGCCATCGAGACGAACTGAAGCAGCAGGCCCTGAAGCAACCGCCGTGACCAGCGCAATCGAGCCAGCGCGAGCGCGAGAAAGGTGAACGGCAACAGGGCGGCGTCGAGCTCGGTCGCTCCCCGCCGAACATCGACGCTCCAGAGAAGCGATATCGCGCTCCAGACTGACGAACGCCGCGAGCGGCCAGGCGATCGGTCCGAGCTCTCGCGACCTCCCGTCGCCGCGGTATATCTCCAGCGCGAGCACGACAGTCGCCGCCGCGATCACCACGTACAAGAGAACGAACGAGTTGTAGACCGAACCGCTCAGACTGAATGGAAGGCGGGCCGGCACGCAAGCCAGCGCGAGTACCGGCAGCAAGACGGGCAGACGCCGAAACGCGACTGCGAGAGCCGCGACGGCCAGTGCCACGACCAAGACGACGAGCGCCCGCGACGTAAGGCGGCCGTGCGGTGCGAAGGCCGCGGCCGCGAGCAGCCCCCCGCACGTCATCAGCCCGAGCCCGACAAGGCGCACCACTCTGTCCCTACCGAGCAGTAGGCCGGCTACTCCTAATGCCGCAAGCGGACCGCCGATCTGCGCGAATGCGTCCATGGTCGTCCTGTCAGCTTCCCGCCCTCGGCGCCGGGCAAGATCGCCGCGGCCGTATATTGCAGGGCTCGACCTTCAAGGTCGAGCAAGTTTATAGCGACAGTCCGGTACGACGGCGAATCCGTCCGGAGAGCTCAGTTGAGCTAACGGCCAGCGGCAGCGCGAGTAAGAAACCGGTACGTCGCGACCGCCCGCGCCCTGCCGGCGGTCATTCCGACTCGAGCCCGACGGTGAGATCCTCGGCCGGACGAGACCCGAGGCGCCGCGAGAGTCGACGAGCGAGTAACCAGCTCGCGAACACGATAACGCCGATCGCGAGTCCGACGAGAACGGTGCCGTCCGTCCAGCGGCCGGGAAGCGGATCGAGCAGCTTGAAGCCGCTCAGAAGCAGCACGACCGCGAAGGCGACGCGAAGCACCCGGTCGGGGATTCCGACACTGATCTGGCTGCCGATCATGATGCCGGGGATCGAGCCGGGAAGCATCCAGAGCAGCGCATGCCAAGAGACGTTGCCGCTGACCGCGTGACCGAGTCCCGCCACCCAGCAAAGCGCGGCGGCATGGAATATGTCCGTGCCGACGATTTGTCGAGCCGTGAGCGGAAAGGCGAGGAGCATCACCAGCCCGAAGAAGGTGCCGCTGCCGACGGAGGTAAGACCGACGACGAAGCCGCCGGTCGCTCCCAGCGCGAGCGCGATCGCACGATCGCGGCGATGAAGCACGAAGGTCTCCTCGCTGCTCTGGACGCCCCTTTTTATGAACGTCTTGAGCAGGAAGCCGATCCCACCCAGAATCAGTGCCGCTGCAATGATCTGCGTCTGGAGATTCTTTGCGCTCTCGCCCAGGTGAGTAGAGATCACGACTCCGACCAGCGACATCGGCAGCGAGCCGCAGAGCATCCAGAAGACGAGGGGCTTGTGGATGGTTCCGAGCACGTGATGACGGGCGGCGCCAAAGGACTTGAAGATCGCGCCGTGCATCAGGTCGGTGCCGACGGCCTTGCCCGGATCGAAGCCGAAGACGAGGATCAGAAGCGGCGTCATCAGCGAGCCGCCGCCCATCCCGGTCATGCCGACCAGCGTGCCTACGCCGAGGCCCAGCAGAACGAACTGCCAGGTGCCGCTGTTCACTTGCGATAAGCCTCTATGAGCACATCGGCGACCTCCGGCCGCGTGAACTCGATCGGAGGCTCCTCGCCTGCGGCGAGCATCTCGCGCACCTTAGTCCCCGAAAGCACGACCTTGTCGTCGGCGCCGTGCGGGCAGGTCTTGTTCGAGGCCATCGAGCCGCAGCGACGGCACCAGAACGAGTGCTCGAACATCATCGGCTCGATGTCGAGCTCGTGCGGCGCGAACTCGTCGAAGATCAGCTGGGCGTCGTAGGTTCCGTAGTAGCTCCCGACTCCGGCGTGATCGCGGCCGACGATGAAGTGCGAGCAGCCGTAGTTCTTGCGGCAGATGGCGTGCCAGATCGCCTCGCGCGGCCCCGCGTAACGCATCGCCGCCGGAAAGGCCGAGACGATGACGCGATCGGGCGGGTAGTAGCCCTCGATCAGCGCGCGGTAGCAGTCCACGCGCACCTTAGACGGGGTGTCGTCGGACTTCGTGTCGCCCACGAGCGGATGGATGAGCAGACCGTCCACCGTCTCCAGCGCGACCTTGGTCAGGTACTCGTGCGCGCGGTGAATCGGGTTGCGCGTCTGGAAGCCGACCACGCGACGCCAGCCTCGCTCGGCGAACAGCGCTCGGGTCTCCGCCGGATCGAGCGCCAGCTCCGGAAAGGGCGGCGCGGGGCGCTCGAACACGGTTACCTCGCCCGAAAGATAGCGGGGCTTCTGGGCGAGCACGCGGGCGACGCCGGGGTGGGCGCCGTCTGTTGTGCGGTAGCAGCGCTCGGCCTCGCGTTCGGCGTCGTAGTCGAACACCTCGCCGACGTCGAGCAGCGCGTACGGGCGCCCGTCTTCGCCGGCGAGAACTACGCGATCGCCTTTCGGCGCCTCGCCGACCGCCAGACAGACGGGTAGCGACCACGGCAATCCGCCCGGCAGACGCATCGTGTCGAGCACCGCCTCGTACTGCTCACGGCCCATGAATCCGCGCAGCGGCGAGAGCGCGCCCGAGGCGATCATGTCGAGGTCGGCGAGCTCGCGCGAGCTGATCGTTACGGTCTCGAGCGACTCGAGATCGTCGGGGCGCGGGCCCCTGCGATCGACCAGCTCGCCGCCGTGCGGCTTGATCAGCCTGTCCAGGGCGGAACTCACGCCTTCACCCCCGCACTGACGAGTCCGAGCTGCTCGAGCTTGGCGATCACTTCTTTGGCGGCCTGCTCGGGCGTCAGCTGCTCGGTGTCGAGCGCGATGTCCGGGTTGGCCGGGATCTCATACGGATCGTCGACGCCGGTGAAGCCCTTGATCTCACCGGCGAATGCCTTCGCGTACAAGCCCTTGACGTCGCGGCGGGCGCACTCCTCGACCGAGGCGCCGACGTAGACCTCTACGTAGGAGCCGTACTCCTCGACCAGCGCGCGGTTTTTCCGGCGGATCTCCTCGTAGGGAGAGATCGCGGCGGCGATCACGGCGGCGCCGTGACGGGTGAGGCGCGAGGCGACCCAGCCGATCCGCTCGATGTTGGTGTCGCGATCCTCTTTCGAGAAACCGAGGCCCTTCGACAGCTGCGTGCGCACCGTGTCGCCGTCGAGATACTCGACGATGCAGCCGCGCTCGTCTAGCTCCGGGCCGACGAGGTGCGCGATCGTCGTCTTGCCCGAGCCGGATAGCCCGGTGAACCAGAGCGTGAAACCGCCGCCGCGTGAACGGCCCGATTCCGGATGCTCGTGAGGATAGATGTGCTCCACAGTGTCGGTTCCCCCGTTCTCCGCTCCACCATGGGGCGGAACGTCGTTGTTGTCGGTTCTCATTTCTGCTCCGTGATCGATCCGTCGAGATGAATGCCGCACTCGAGCTTGTCGGAGCCCGCCCAGCGTCCGGCCCGCTCTTCCTCGTCCGGGCTTGTCGGACGCGTGCACGGGATGCAGCCGATCGAGCGGTAGCCGATGTCGTGCAGCGGGTTGTACGGGACCTCGTTGACCGTGAGATAAGCCCAGACTCGCTTCTCGTCCCAGTCGGCGAAGGGATGAATCCGCCAGAGGCCGTAGCGCTCCGAATACTGGATCTTCTTCAACCCGGCCCGGCTCGGCGACTGGTCGCGACGGACGCCCGAGATCCAGGCTCCGTACGGAGCTAGCGCGCGCTCCAGCGGCTCGACCTTACGGATATGACAGCAACGGTCGGGATCGCGCTCCCAGAGATTCGGGCCCTCCTGCTGATGCTGCTCGGCGACCGAGATGATCTTCGGCCGGATCAGGTTGATGCCGTAGCGCTCGACCAACAGGTCGCGCAGCGCGTATGTCTCGCGGAAGAAGAGCTCCGTGTCGAGCTCGATCACGTCGACCCGCAGGTCGAGCTCCGAGAGCATGTGCACGAGCGCCGAGGACTGCTTCTGCCAGGAGCAGGTCAGGCAGAGCTGCGGCCCGAACTTCTCGGCCGCCCAGCTCAGAAGCTCCTCCGCCGACAGCGGCTCGAGCTCCTGCGCCAGTTGCTCGGCGAGCTCCGGCGAGTACTCCATGACCTGTTGCGGACTAGCCATCGCCGAGAATCGCCTTGAGCGTGTCGGAGCGAAGCCCGAGTCGCAGCGCCTCGAGACCGAGGGCCTCCTCGGGCGGAATGTTGCCGAGGTTCACCTCGGGGCCGTAGTGAGCGATGAGCCAGGATTGGGCGGCCTTCTGCGGCGCCTCGAAGATCAGATCGTTCACCGGGACCTCGTGCGCGATCTCCTCGACGAGCCCGGAGCGCATCTCGCCCGAAGGGCTGAAGATGCCGGCTGTCCCGCCCTCTCGTCCTTCCGTTATCACCTTCCAGGAACCGGCCGCGAGCTCCTCCTGAATCCACTTCACCCACTCGAAAGACTCGAATTCGACCTCCGCGTCCTTTGAGCCGACTTCGGAGAGGACGATGAAATCGCGCGCGAAGTCGGCGATCAGCTCGAGCTTGCGCTCGCGCGAGAGGTCGATCGTGCCGTCCGAGATCTCGACATGGGTCAGGCCGATCGAAGAAAGCCAGCTCTTGTAGCCGTCGAGCTTGTCCAAGGTGAACGAAACCTCGAACAGGGTTCCGCCGCAGACGACCGCCGTGCCCAGCGAACGGTAGAGGGCGATCTTCTCCTTGAGGTTGCAGGTGATGTAGGAGGAGCCCCAGCCGAGCTTCGCCACGTCGATGTAATCGCCGGCGACCTCGTACAGACCCTCGATTGCGGCGAGGCTCAATCCCTTGTCGAAGATGTGCGTGATTCCCTGAGCGCGCGGCTTCGAAGAACGGGGCGGAAGTGCGAGAAATCCGTCAGAGGCTTGCATCGATGTTCTCCAATCTTTTCCGGGCGGATCCTTGAGCGGTGTGCTTGACGGATTCTTCATCACGACCGCCTCTGGCGGCGACTGGACCGGAGCGACCGACTCGATCCCGTCCAAACGCGCTTCTCACCGATCGGTGAGAAGCCACTAGCTTAGCTCTCGTCCTCTTCCGCGCTCTCGCGAGCCCTGTCGGCCGCGCGCGCCAGCGCAAGCGCAAGCTCCTCGGCGACACTTGGATCCATCAAGATCTCGAGCTCACCGTCCATCTCGTGCTCGAGCTTGAGAGACACCCGGTCGCCCTCGACCGCGCGAGCGAGCGCGAGAACCAGATCGCCGGTATCGAGGCTCTCGAAGCGAAGCGCGCCCGCGCCCGCTCCATTTCCGTTCTCGTTCAGGGTTTCGTCGTTCATCGGCACCATGACACAGTAGCCCCCGGCATGGCCCAGCGGCTGCCTACTAGTTAAGCAGTCTTTATACCGCTAATGCGCACTTCTAATCATATAGGGCGCCGCCCGCCACCGCGGAGCCGCGACAGACACCCCGGCCGCGGCTCCGCTAGAGGGACCTTTCAGTCGGCAGCGGGGACCAACTCGGGCCGCAGCCCGGGCGTTCCGTGGCGCCCGAAGCGCGTGGCCGGAAGCCACTCCAGCCAGCGCGGCAGGTACCAGTTCCAGCGGCCGAGCAGCTTCATCGCCGAGGGCAGAAGGACGGCGCGGATGATCGTGGCGTCGATCAGAACCGCTATCGCCAGGCCGAAACCGGCTTCCTTCATCTCGATCAGGCGCAGCCCGGCGAAGATCCCGAAGACCGCCACCATCACCACGGCCGCCGCGGTCACCGTTCCGGCGGTGGAAAGGATCGAGCGCTCGACCGCCGTCTCGGTCTCGACGCCGCGGTCGACCAGCTCCTTGATCCGGCTGAGGATGAAGACGTGGTAGTCCATCGAGAGCCCGAACAGGATCACGAACAGGAACAGCGGTAGCCAGGAGACGATGCTCCCGGAGGCCTCGAAACCGAGCAGCGAGTCGCCCCAGCCCCACTGGAAGACCGCGACCAGCACGCCGTAGCTCGCCGCCACCGAGAGCAGGTTGAGGATCAAAGCCTTGATCGGCACGACGATCGAGCGAAAGGTCACGAGCAGGAGCACGAAGGCCAGCCCCAGCACGAAGGTGAAGACGATCGGCATTCGCGACGCGATCATGGCGTTGAAGTCGTTCGTGCCCGCTGTCTGACCGGTAACCGCGACCGTGGCGCCCGGGATCTTCTCGACCGTCGCCGGAATCAGATCCTTGCGCAGGGTCGAGAGAGCAGCCATCGATGCATCGTCGGTTCCGTTTCCCGCCAGCGGAACGTCGATCGAGGCGATTGTGCCGTCGGAACTGATCCTGACGTCGATCGGCTCGAACATCTTCCCGCTCGCAACGGCTTGCTTGCGCAGGCTCTCGATCGCGGCGGTTGCTTGCGCCGAGCGGAGATCCGGCGCCTCGACGACGACGTTCGCCGGTACCTGAGCGCCCGGGAAGGTGGCGTTGATCGCCTTGTAGGCCTTGACCGTATGGAAGCTGGCGGGCATGTCGACCATGCTCGGAATGGCTGTTCGCATGCTCAGCGCCGGGACTGCCAGGCAAAGCAGGACGGCCGTGGAGCAGAGCGCCGACGCGAGCGGGTGCTTGAGCACCGGGTGCAGGATCGCCGACCAGAGGCGCGACTCGCTGCTTCGTTTTCCGCTCCGGCGCAGGAAGCGAATGCCTCCCTTTTCGACCTTGTCTCCCAGCCGGGAGAGCAGCGCCGGAAGAACCGTCAGCGAGCCGATCATGGCGCCCGCGACCACGACCATGGTCGCAACGCCCATCGAGCTGAAGGTCGAGTCGTTGGCAAGCAACATCCCGCCCATGGCGATCAGCACGGTCAGCCCGGAGATCAACACGGCCTGACCGGAGGTGGCCGCCGTTCGCTTGAGCGCGGCGCGCGGCTCGAGACCGGCGGCGCGCTCTTCGCGCTCGCGGCGGAGGTAGAAGAGCGAGTAGTCGACGCCGACCGCCATACCGATCAGCAGCACCATCGGGGCCGTGATGTCCGAGGCGGGCAGCACATGGCTGATGACAGAGCTCAAACCGATCGCCGCAAGCACAGCCGAGAAGGCGAGAACGACCGGCAGGCTCGCAGCGACGAGCGCCCCGAAGGCGACCAGCATGATCGCCAGGGTGATCGGTAGCGAAAGGACTTCGGCGCGGCGGAAGTCCGCGGCCACGGCCTTGTCGCCCTCGCGATTGGCGCTGTACTCGCCGAACTCGAAGATCTTTACGCCCGGGTGTGCCGTTTTCACCTGCGCGACCGTCGACTCGATGCCGGCGATGTTCTTCGCGGCGTTCTTCTCCACGAGCTCGACGTCGACGAGCAGCGAGCGACCATTCTCGGCAACGGCTCCCCCTGCCTGGCCGATCCCGATCGGCGTGCGCACGCGACTGACCCCCTTGGTCGCTTCGAGCCGCTGCGCCAAGTCCTTGACGGTCGCCCGAAAGGCCGCGTCCGTGACTTTCAGCCCGGAGCTCTGGATCAGCAGGTTCTCGACCGGAGGGCCCTCAAAGTCCGTCTTCGCGAGCATCTTCTCGGCCCGACCGGCCTCGCCCGGACTGCTTTCGTTCCCGGCCATACGCGTGCCGACGGCGCTCCCGACGACGACCGCGACCAGCGCGAAGGCTAGCCAGCCGAACAACGCCTTCTTCCAATTCCGCGCGCTCCAGCCGCCGACGCGCCCTGCGAGATTCGCTCTCTTCATCGTTCTCACCTCCCGGTCGCTTACTGTCGGTTCAAGCGTCACTCGCGGGAAGTCGTGTCGTAATGAGGCGACCACGTAGAAGGCGGTTCGGCGAGCAGGCATTCTCGGGGTGCGGTTATCCGCACCCCGAGAGCAGGGGGCTCTTGCCGGCGTGACCGATCCGTAGCCGGGCGGTGCTATTCAGCGCGGAGGAAAGCGAGCACGGCAAGCACGCGCCGGTGCTGCTCGGGTGAGGCCGGCAGGCGCAGCTTGGCGAAGATGCTGGTCACGTGCTTCTCGACGGCGCGCTCGGTTACGACCAGGCGGGCGGCGATCGCAGCGTTGCTCAGGCCCTCGGCCATCAGCGAGAGCACCTCCCGCTCGCGCGGCGTCAAGCCGGCAATCGGATCTTGCTGGCGACGCCTCCCAACCAAGCGCGAGACGATCTCGGGATCGAGCGCGGAGCCTCCTTCGCCGACGCGGCGCACAGCCGAGAGGAACTGCTCCACATCCGAGACGCGGTCCTTGAGCAGGTAGCCGACTCCTTCCGCGCTTTCGGACAGAAGCTCCAGCGCGTACTCCGACTCCAGATAGGCCGAGAGGACAAGCACCCCGGTCTGCGGCAACTCCTGCCGAATCTGCTTGGCGGCGCGCAAGCCCTCGTCGGTCTGAGTCGGCGGCATACGAATATCGATCACCGCGACGTCGGGGTGATAGCTGCGCACCTTCAAGATCAGCTCGTCGGCGTTCCCGGCCTGGCCGACCACCTCGTAACCCGCCTCGTCGAGGAGATGGGCGATCCCCTCTCGCAAGAGAACCGAGTCCTCGGCTATCACGACGCGCACGCGCTCACCGCCCTTGAATCGAGATCCGCCAACCGGCCCAGCAGTCTCTAGCGTAGCGAGGCGCGAGCCGGTTATCGACCGCGCTCACTTCGCGAAAACCGCGATCGCCGCGCCCGAGAGATCGCCCTTGGGCACGAAGCCGCGCGCTCCGCTCTCGCTGATCGACGCGCCGTAGTCGGCCGCGTCGCGCGAAGACGTGAGGATGATCTTCGCGCTCGCTCCCCTTTCGCGGAGTTCCCTGGCGACCACGAAGCCGTCGATATCGGGAAGCTGGATGTCGAGCAGGATCAGATCGGGAGAGAGCTCCTCGGCCAGCTCCAGCGCTTCGCGGCCGGTCGCCGCCTCGCCCACGACGGCGAAACCCTCGGCATCGAGCAGATGCCGGGCGCTGGTGCGAAAAGCCTTGTGATCGTCGACTATAAGAACGGTGGTCACAGGCTCATCGTGGCACATATTTCCGCCCTCGCCGGTACGGCCAACCACACAGTTGAGGGGCGGTTGGGGGGTGATCGGAGCGCCGAGCCGACTAGGGGAGACGCTCGCGAGCGAAGGTCAGAAACGCCTCGGCGACCCGCGTAAGAGAACGCCCGCTGGCTTGCACGATCGAGATCTCGCGCGCTGGATCGAGACCTTTGACCCGGGCGCAGGCGAGCTGCTCCGCCGCCAGCTCGCTCTCGAGCGCCGAACGGGCAATGAAAGCGACGCCGTAACCGGCCAGCACCGCCGAGCGCACCGAGTCCTGGAGCCCCAGCTCGAGCCGGACGCCGAGATCGCGCAGCCTTGCGCCGTGAGGGCGCAACTCGTCCTCGAGCAGCTGCCGTATGCCGGCACCCTCCTGCATCACGATCAGCGACTCGCTCCTCAGCTCCTCGAGCGTGATCGTGCGATCGGCGAAGCGATGATCGGGCCTGCAGGCGAGCACGACGTCGTCGCGGAAGAAGGGCTCGAAGACGACACCCCGGTGCTTGCGCGCCGCCCCGACCACGCCCAGCTCCAGCTCGCGGTCGGCGACGCGCTCGACCACGGTCTGGGTGTCGAAGACCGAGAGCGAGATCGAGACCGCCGGCGATTGGCGCTGGAACTCGCACAGAAGAAGCGGCAAGACGCGCTCGCCCGGCCCGGTCGAAGCGCCGATCTCGAGCCGGCCGCGTAACTCGCCCTCCTCGACGCTGGCGACCTCGCTTTGCAGCTGCTCCTCGAGCATGATCAAGCGCTGTGCGCCGCGGTAGAGGCGCTGTCCGGCCTCGGTCGGCTCGACGCGGCGGCCCGAGCGATCGATTAGCCGCTGTCCGAACCGCTCCTCGAGCGCCCGTATCTGCATGCTGACAGCCGGCTGAGTCACGCCCAGCCGCTCGGCGGCCTGCGAGAAGCTGTGCAGCTCGACGACCGCGCAGAAGGCGACAAGCTGGCGCGTGTCCATAAACGCATTCTATGACGCGTAGAAGATCTATCAGTCCACAACGCGTCCCGGCCGGAGGAGGGATATCCTCGGGCCGTGAACCAGGAGAGCCTTGCGACGCGCTACTCCCAGCTGACGGAGGAGTCGCCGGACAGGCGCGGAGTCGATCGAGCCCTGCGCTTTCTCGACCTCCTCTTCTCCCTTGCCTTCCTGCTCGTCTCGTTGCCGATCACGATCCTCCTCGTCCCGATAATTCTGCTCACCAGCGGCATTCCGATCTTCTACCGCGGCGAGCGAGTCGGGCGCTCCGGCCGCGTCTTCCAGATGCTCAAGTTCCGCACGCTCCGGCGCGGCGCCGAAAGCCGGATCGGGCCCTACCTCGGGCCCGAGCTGGTCGAGCGCACCCGCGCCGAGTACACGCCGATCGGCCGCTGGCTGCGGGCTACCCAGCTGGACGAGATTCCGCAGCTCCTGAACGTGCTCAAGGGTGACATGAGCCTGGTCGGGCCACGCCCGATCAGGCCGCGCTTTTTCGAGGAGTTGGCCGGGGATATCCCGGCCTACTGGCAGCGCCTCGTCGTTCGGCCGGGGCTGACGGGCTTCGCCCAGGTGCGCAAGGGCTACGAGACCACCTGGGCCGATAAGCTCGCCCACGACCTGGAGTACATCGCCGATCGCTCGGTTGGGCTCTACCTGCGTACGCTCGTGACGACCGGCTGGCGCGTGCTCAGGCAATCGCTGCGCGGTCTGGTTCGGCCGCGCGAGTAGAGATCCAAACTACACTCCGTCCCCGTGTGCGGGATCTGTGGAATCGTCTCGGTGAAGCGGGGCGTCGATCCGAACGAGCTGGCGGCGATGAACGCCAAGCTCGCGCACCGCGGCCCCGACAGCGAGGGAACTTTCCTCGACGGCGGCGTCGGGATCGCGGCCAGGCGCCTCTCGATCATCGACCTGGAGACGGGCGATCAGCCGCTGGCGAACGAGGACGGCAGCGTGCGAGTCGCACAGAACGGCGAGATCTACAACTACCGCGAGCTGCGCGAGGAGCTTGTGGCCAAGGGCCACCGCTTCGCGACCCGCGGCGACACCGAGGTGATCGCCCACCTGTACGAGGAGTACGGGCTCGACTTCGCCGCGCGCCTGCGCGGAATGTTCGCCATCGCGATCTGGGACGCCCGCGAACGGCAGCTCGTATTGGCGCGCGACCGCTTCGGTATCAAGCCGCTCTACTACCGCGATGAGACCGAGGCATTGCGCTTCGCCTCCGAGCTGCGCGCGCTGCCGCGCGGCGAGGTCGATCCCGAGGCGCTGGAGGCTTTCCTCGCCTTCAACTTCGTGCCCGCGCCCTACTCGATCTTCCAGGGAACTTTCAAGCTGCCGCCCGGGCACCTGCTCGTCTGGCAGGAGGGAAGAACGCGCCTCGATCGCTTTGCCCGCCCCCGGCCCGTCGACGCGGCAGAGGTGCGCAAGGAGTCGGCCGAGACGCTGGCCGAGGAGCTGCGCGCCCGCATGCGCGACTCGGTTCGCGCGCATCTCGTCAGCGACGTGCCGGTCGGCGTCTTCCTCTCCGGCGGCGTCGACTCCTCGCTTCTGGCGGCGCTCGCGGCGGAGGAGTCGACAGGTCCCCTGCGCACCTTCACGATCGGTTTCGAGGAGCGCTCGTTCGACGAGACGGCCGGCGCGCGCAAGGTGGCCGAGCGCTACGGCACCGACCACCGCGAGCTCGTTCTGCGGCCCGAGCCGGAGCTGCTCGTTCGCGCCCTGGCGGAGGTCTTCGACGAGCCCTTCGCCGACTCGTCGGCTCTTCCCACCTACCTCGTCTCGCAGCTAGCTGCGCGCGACGTCAAGGTCTGCCTCTCGGGCGAGGGCGGCGACGAGCTGTTCGGCGGCTACTACACCTACTCGGCCGATCTGCTCGCGACGCGACTCGGTCCGCTCGCCCGCCTCGCGCGTCCCTTCGCCGAGCTCTTGCCCAGCTCGAATGCCCGCATCAGCTTCGACTACAAGGCCAAGCGCTTCACCCGCGCCGCCCACCTGCCGCCGCTCGAGCGCCATCACGGCTGGAAGGAGATCTTCGCGCCCGACCTGCGGGCCGAGCTGCTCGCCCGCCGCGGCGACTTCGATCCCGTCGACCTCCTGCGCGCCCGCTTCGCCGAGACCGAGCAGGCCGAGCTGCTCGCGCGCCTGCAAGACGTCGATCTCGGCAGCGCGCTCGTCGACGATCTGCTCGTCAAGACCGACCGCTCCTCGATGGCTCACTCGCTCGAGGCGCGCGTTCCCTTCCTCGACACCGCCGTCACCAATCTGGCGCTGGCGCTACCGCGCCGGCTCAAGGTCTCGGGCTTGAAGAAGAAGGTCCTGCTGCGCCGGGCCGCCGAGCCGCTGCTGCCGCGCGAGGTCGTGCAGGGAAAGAAGCGCGGTTTCTCGATTCCGGCCGCGGCCTGGTTGCGCGGCGAGCTGGGGCCGTTCGCCCGCGAGGCGCTCGCGCCCGAGGTGCTGCGCCGGCAGGGGTTCTTCGCGCCCGAGGTCGTCGCCGGCCTGCTCGACCGCCACGCCGCCCGCAAGGAAGATCTCTCGCGCCAGCTCTGGGGCCTGCTTTCGTTCACGCTCTGGTACGAGGGGCATGTCGAGCACGAGCCCGGGCCGCTACGCTCGGCGCGCCTGGAGGCGGCGCAGGCATGAGCAAGCCACGCCCGACCAATCCGGACATGTCCCGGTGCCAGGCACCGGGACATGTCCGCGTGCGACGATAAGCCGACGATGAGAGTCTGGATCGACATGACGGCGCCGGCGCACGTGCTCGTGTACCGGCCGCTGATGGAGCTCTTGCGCGAGCAGGGCGCCGAGATCGAGCTGACCGCCCGCGACTACGCCCAGACGCTGCAGCTGCTCGAGCTGCACGGTATGGAGGCCGAGGTGATCGGCCACCACGGCGGGCGCTCGCGGCTCGGCAAGGCACGCTCGCTCACCTCGCGCCTACGCGCGCTGCGCCGCTGGGCCAAGGGCCGCAACTTCGACATCGCGCTGGCGCACGGCTCGCACGAGCTGACGATCAGCGCGCGCCGGCTCGGCATTCCCAGCTCGACCACCTTCGACTACGAGTGGGCCACCCTCCAGCACCAGCTCGGCTGCCGGGCCGCGACGAGGGTCGTGGTTCCCGAGGCGATCCCGCCCGAGCGCCTGGAGCGCTACGGCGTCCGTCCGCCCAAGCTGCGCCGCTACCCGGGCCTGAAGGAGGAGTACTACCTGTCTGACTTCGAGCCCGACCGATCGGTCGCCAGCGCGCTCGGAATCGACGAGGCGCGCATTCTCACCGTCGTTCGCACGCCGCCTGATGTCTCGCTTTACCACCGCGCCTCGAATCCGCTCTTCCCGCGCGTGCTCGACCATCTCGGCCGCCACCCCGAGGTGCAAGCGGTCGTGATCCCGCGCACCGAGGAGCAGCGCGACTACGTCCAAAGCCTCGAGCTGCCGTCGCTGATCGTCCCCGACGGCGCCGTCGACGCGCAGAGCCTGATCGCGCTCTCCGACCTGGTCGTCTCGGCCGGCGGAACGATGAACCGCGAGGCGGCGGCGCTCGGCGTTCCCGTCTACACGACCTTCGGCGGCAGGCTCGGCGGCGTGGACGAGTGGTTGATGCGCGAAGGACGGCTCGTTCCCGCTCACCGACCCCCGCGCGCTCGAGCTGCGCAAGCGCGAGCCCGACGAGAGCAAGCGAGTTAGGCGCGACCCGAAGCTGATGCTCGAGCTGCTGCTGTCGGCGCTGGAGAAACCGGTCTAGAAGCTCGATCGCTCCAATTTGACGACCTGCCGATGAGGAGTCGGCGCCGGCCCCTAGAATCGCCTCGGGTGCGCTCGGTGGATGCGATGCTAGGACGCAGCGCCGCGTTCGTAGCGGAGCTACGGGCGCGACCGAGGACGACGCAGCGCGCCGCCGAGCGCACCCGGTCAGCGGCTGCTGTTCAGGATCTCGGAGAAGCGGATTATCGTGATCGTGTCGTCGGGCCTGACTTCGCGGTTGTAGAGCTGGCTCAGAAACTCGACCAGCTCTTCGGTGCGGCGCAGCTCGGGGTTGTCGTGCTCGATCTCGCGCGGCGACAGGTCGCGCAGGCGCTTGACCTCGATCTTGTCGATGACGGCGTCGAACACCTTCTCGCGCGGGCTGAAGCGGGCGCCGCAGAGCACCTGCACGATGTCGCCCTTCCTGTATTTGCCGGACTTGTCGCCGAGGCGAATGGTCGCCGTCTTGCGATGGCTTATCAGCTGATCGGCAACGAGCGGTGAGTAGAAGTTGAGCGCGTGCATGGGCGGCGGTCGCTGAATCATAAGACCAGGCGGCCCGAAAAGGCCAATGCGCGTAAATCTCAGTGTCGGCCACTCAGATTCCTTGCGCTGGCAAGGAAGCGCCGCTACACTCGGTATCGGCACTCCCATGGAGAGAGTGCCAAAGATATCTCGAAGTCAAGAACAAGCTCACTACAGGAGGGCGTTTATGAATCTCCAGCCCCTGGGTGACCGCATCATCGTGGAGGTGCTCGAAGAGGAGCAGACCACGATCAGCGGCATCGTCCTACCCGACACGGCCAAGGAGAAGCCGCAGCGCGGACGCGTAGTCGCGGCCGGTCCGGGCAGTCGCAACGACGCGGGCGAGCGCGTTCCGCTCGATCTCGTTGCCGGCGACACGATCATCTTCTCGAAGTACGGCGGCACCGAGATCAAGGTCGAAGGCACCGAGTATTTGATCCTGCGCGAGTCCGACGTGCTGGCGAAGGTCGTCGGTAAGCCCGCCGCCAAGAGCGCGAAGAAGAAGGGATAACGCATGGCTCACAAGGATTTGAAATTCAATGAGGAAGCGCGCCGGGCGCTCGAGCGCGGCGTCAACACCCTCGCCGATGCGGTGAAGGTGACGCTCGGCCCCAAGGGTCGCTACGTAGTGCTGGACAAGAAGTTCGGCGCGCCGACGATCACCAACGACGGCGTCACGATCGCCCGTGAGATCGAGCTCGAGGACGTGTTCGAGAACCAGGGCGCGCAGCTCGTGCGCGAAGTCGCCACGGCCACCAACGACGTCGCCGGTGACGGTACGACGACGGCCACCGTGCTCGCTCAGGCGATCGTGCGCGAGGGTCTGAAGAACGTCGCCGCCGGCGCCAACCCGATGGCGCTCAAGCGCGGCATCGAGAAGGCCGTCGAAGCGGTCGTCGAGGATCTCAAGGCTCAGTCCAAGGAGATCTCCGGCAAGGAAGACATCGCCCGCGTGGCCACCATCTCGGCGCGCGAGCGCGAGATCGGCGACGTGATCGCCGACGCGATCGAGAAGGTAGGCAAAGACGGCGTCGTCAACGTCGAGGAAGGGCAGACCTTCGGGCTCGAGCTGGAGTTCACCGAGGGCATGCAGTTCGACAAGGGCTACCTGTCGCCGTACATGATCTCCGACGCCGAGCGCATGGAGGCCGTGCTCGAGGATCCCTACATCCTCGTCGCCAACCAGAAGATCGGCGCCGTCAAGGATCTGCTGCCGGTGCTGGAGCAGGTCATCCAGGCCGGTCGGCCGCTGCTGATAGTGGCCGAGGACGTCGAGGGCGAAGCACTCGCCACGATCATCGTCAACAAGCTGCGCGGTACCTTCACGGCCGTCGCCGTCAAGGCACCGGGATTCGGCGATCGCCGCAAGCGCATGCTCGAGGACATCGCGATCCTCAGCGGCGCCGAGGTGATCACCGAGGAGATGGGCCTCAAGCTCGAGAACACGAAGATCTCGCAGCTCGGTCGTGCCCGCAAGGTCGTCGTCGACAAGGACTCGACCACGCTGATCGACGGTGCCGGCGAGAGCGACGCGATCAAGGGCCGGATCAAGCAACTGAAGGCCGAGATCGAGAACACCGACTCGGACTTCGACCGCGAGAAGCTGCAGGAGCGGCTGGCCAAGCTGGCCGGCGGCGTCGCGGTGGTCAAGGTCGGCGCGGCCACCGAGACCGAGATGAAGGAGAAGAAGCACCGCGTCGAGGACGCGCTGCAGGCCACCCGCGCGGCCCTCGAGGAGGGCATCGTGCCGGGCGGCGGCGTCGCACTGCTCAACGCCATCGAGGCGATCAAGCTCGACGGCTTCGAGGGCGACGAGCGCACGGGCGCCTCGATCATCGTGCGGGCGCTCGAGGAGCCGATGCGACAACTCGCTGCGAACGGCGGTCTCGAGGGCTCGGTCGTTGTCAACGACGTTCGCCAAGCGCCGAAAGGCCAGGGTCTGAACGTCGAGGACGGTCAGATGGAGGACCTGGTCAAGGTCGGCATCATCGACCCGACCATGGTCACGCGCTCGGCGCTGCAGAACGCGGCCTCGATCGCCAAGAACATCCTCACCACCGAGGCCGTCGTGGCCGAGGCGCCCGAGAAGCAACCCGCCATGGGCATGCCCGGCGGGGACATGGGCGGTATGGGCGGCATGATGTAGCGAAAAGCGCGGAAACGCGTTGAGCGGTGGACGAAGGCCGGCCCGGTGCCGGCCTTCGTCATTTACGGGCATGTCCCGGTGACCTAAGAAGATGTCGCATTTTCGGCGCAACTCTCCCTTGACACGCGCCGAATCGTTCCAACGGGGTCAGACACCGACGTTCGCCTTGACACAAAGCCGTCACATCAGTGTGCGTCTTTCTCGATACAGCCGAACGAGCTCACTCGGAAAACCCCGCTGAGGCGCCTTCTCGGCGCGCTGAGGCGACGCTGGCAAAGGAGGCGAAGGATGCCGAGCGCGGGGCAGTACTCAGGTACGCCCAAGCGAGGCATCCAAAGCATCCTGCAGTCCAGCGTCGCCAGCCGATCGGCCCGACGCGGGCCGATCGGCGACCAGCGCGTCGAGAACGCATCCCGGCCGATCTTAAACGTGCGACCTCTGCCTCCGAGGGCAGCCGCCCGCCTCGCCCCTGAGCAACGGGCGCCGCGCCGCAAGTGTAGCCGTACACCAAGTTATACCGGAGCGACGTCATGGCGCAGCTTTACGCCGGCTCGCACTTCGCGCGTCACAAGCGCGCCCGGCACGATTTGAAGCCGTGCGACTTCTGCCTCCGACAGGGCAGCGCCCTATCCCCTGAGCTACGGGCGCCTACTCGTCAAGTGTAGCCGCCAATTTCCGGAGCGACCGGCGTGACGGGCGCGGCTCACTGAAGCCGTCCCTCGACTTCTACCGCCGGCGGATTTCCGCCGGGCGATACGATCGGGCGCGTGGCTCTCTTCCTGAACGAGGACGACGTCAACGATCTTCTCGATGCCGAGTCGGCGAACGCCGCCGTAGAGGAGAGCGAGCTGCGGCTCGCGCGCGGCTCGGTCGAGGTGCTTCCCCGAACGCGACTGCGGCTCGACGACGGCACCTTGACCACCATGGTGGCGGTCGATCACGAGGCCGGCCTGTGCGGCTTGAAGAGCTACGTCGCCGGACGAGACAGTTCGTTCCGCCCCGTCGTCCTCGTCTACGAGGAGCGTGGCGGCGACGTCGTCGGGTTGATCGAGGCTCGCCGGCTCGGGCAACTGCGAACCGGCGCCGCGAGCGCCGTCGCCGCGCTCCGGCTCGCCCGCTCCGACTCGAGGACGCTCGGCTTGATCGGTTGTGGCTACCACGCCGGCGGCCAGGTGGAGTGCATCCGGGCAGCCCTTCCGTCGCTCGAGCGCGTTCGCGTTTTTTGCCGCGACGAAAAGCGCCTGCGCTCGTTCTGCAAGCGCTTCGTTGCCGAGCCCGCTCGCGATCCGCGCCAGGCGGCCGAGGCCGACATAGTCATCACCGTCACCAGCTCGCCCGACCCCGTTCTGCGCGGCGAGTGGCTGAGGCCCGGCTCGCTCGTTTGCGCGGTGGGCGCCAACGTCGCCGGTCACCGCGAGCTCGACAACGCGGTGCTCGAGCGCGCCTCGCTCGTCTGCTGCGATCTCAAATCGCAGGCGGCTCTCGAGTCGGGCGACCTGATCGAGCCGATCGCCGGCGGCGTCCTCGACTGGCTCGAGGTGCACGAGCTGCACGAGCTGGTGGCCGGCGAGCTCACGGGCCGCCAATCCGATCAGGACATCATCGTCTTCAAGTCGAACGGCATCGCCGCCTGGGACCTGGCCGCGGCGGCGTTGGTGCTCGAGCGGGCTCGAGTCGAGGGGCGCGGCGCCGAGCTGAGCCGGTAACCCGAGGACGCGTTCGCGCGGTATTCTCGTGCGGTGCCCAAGCGCCACGAATCTCGCCGCTTCGCCGAACGCTCGCTGGTCGGAATCGACGACGTCGGCGAGGAGGAGCGCATCACCCTCTGGATCGAATACCAGCCGGAGGCGCTCTGGGCGGTCGGCCGCATCGTCAACCCGCAGCTTCGCGACAGCGACGAGCCGAAAGAAGACGACTACATCTTCCGCGGCTTCGAGCTGGACGACGCCCTGAGCGAGGCAAACGGGGCGCTGAGCGACGATCTACGCGTCTCGCGCGAAGAAGGGATCGAGATCGATCTGGAGCCCTTCACGCGCGAGGAGGCCCTGGCCCGGCTCGAGCACTGGTTCTTCCACCACGAAGACGAATCGACGAATCGTCGATAGTCGGAAGGGCCCGGAACGGTCGACGCGCTCTGGCGCGCTACGAGCCGTCGCGGGGCATCAGCTTCACGACGAGCTGACAGTCGAGCGCTTCGCCGATTCGTAGCAACGTGTCGATTCGCGGCGGGCGTCCACCGCGCTCCAGCCTTGCGATCGCCGATTGCGTGGTCCCGGTCAATTCGGCGAGCTGCCTCTGCGAGAGCCCGCGAGCCTGGCGTTGCGCGGCCACCTGGTCGGCGATCTGCGCGAAGAACCAACCTCCGTCTCCGACTCCGGCGATACGTTTGAGCGCTCGCTCCTTCAAACGCTCGAATGCTCTTTCCTCGGTCATAACGAGAAAATAGCAGCCATGCTATTCAAGCGCGAGCCGAGCTCCGGCGAGTCGCCCATTCCTGTGGCATGCTCGTGCCGATGCGGATCGCCCTCATCGTCAACGGTAAGGCCACGCGCGTGACAGAAGCCCGCGTCGCCGGCGTGGAAGCGGCCCTGAGTCGCGTGGGCACGGTCAGCTCGGTCGAGACGCGCGCAGCCGCGCGACGCGATCGGTCTGGCGCGGGAGGCGTGCGAAACCGCCGACGCGATCGTCGTCTTCTCTGGCGACGGTGGATACAACGAGGTGATCAACGGCCTCGAGCGCGACATCCCGGTAGGTTTCGTGCCCGGCGGCGGAACGAGCGTCTTGCCGCGAGCTCTGGGGCTGCCGCGCGACCCGATCGCCGCGGCAAAGCAGATCGCCCAAGCCGCCGAGACGCAGCGGACGAGACGGATCTCGCTCGGTAGCGTCAACGGCTATCGCTTCGCCTTCGAGGCCGGAGTCGGCATCGATGCGGAGGTCGTGCGTCGGGTAGACCGGCTCGGGCGCGACGCGACCGGTCGCCGGCCGGGCGACTTCGCCTTCGTCCGCTCGCTCGTATCCGTGATCCGAGAGCGGCGCAACGGTCTCGACCAGGTGCTCGAGGTTCGTGACCTCGGCCGAGCCGCATTCGCCGTGGTCTGCAACGGCGACCCCTCCACCTTCGCCGGGCCTGTTCCACTGCGCTTCGCTCCCGCCGCCCGCTTCGAGCTCGGCCTTGACCTCATCGCGCCCGTGCGCTTGGGACGACGCTCGATAGTGCGACTCGCCTTGACCATGCTCGCCGGTCATTTGCCGCATTCCGACGACGCGCTCTACGGGCACAACCTCGATCGAATCGAGGTTGTCTGCGACCATCCGCAGCCCTTACACGCCGACGGCGAGGATCTCGGCGACGTGACCTCGGCCGTGTTCGAGTGCCAGCGCTCGGCTATCTCGGTTCTCGTCTAGGCGGTTTCGACATCGTCGCGCAGGCCGCCCTCGAGCTCTGCGCCCATCGGTTCCCGGCGCTCTTCGTCGAGCACAGCCAGCCGGTTTCGCACCAGCACCAGCGCGACCAGAGACGCTGCCACGGCGAAGCCGGCGCTCACCTGGAAGGCATGTTGGTAGCCGGCAACCTTGGCCTGCGCACTCGTGTCGCCGGCTTTGAGCGCGGCGTTCGTCGCCGAGCTGGCAAGCACAGACAACACCGCCAGCCCGATCGCCCCGCCGATCTGTTGCGAGGTGTTGAGCATTCCCGAGACCAGGCCCGAGAGGCGAAGGGGCGCCCCGCTCGTCGCCGCCAGAGTGAGCGACACGAACGTCATACCGAGCCCGGTGCCGGTTAATACGAGCCCCGGCAGGACATCGTGCCAGTACGTCCCCTGCACGCTGATCCGGGACAGGTAGAGAAGTCCCACCGACAGGACCAGCGGCCCGACCACCATCGTCGGCTTGTAGCCGATTCGGCCGACGAGCCGGGACGTTATCCCCGAGAACACCGCGATCACGAGCGGCGTCACGAGGAAGGCGACACCCGTGCGGACGGGCGAGTAGCCGAGCACCGTCTGCAGGTACAGGGTGAGGAAGTAGAACAGCGAGAAGAGGCTCGCGGCGATGATCAGCGCCGTCAGATCGCCGCCGGCCACGTTTCTTACCTTGAACAGCCCGAGCGGCAGCAACGGGTCACGGGAACGCGCCTCGTTGAGTACGAACGCGGATAGGAAGACGACGCTGAGCGCGAGGCTCGTCAACACGATCGTCGAGCCCCAGCCGTCGATCGGCGCTCTCGACAGCCCGAAGACAAGCGCAATCAGCCCGAGCGTAGCGGTGGCCGAGCCGACGTGGTCGAGATCGCGAAACCTTCCTCCGCCTTTCTCGCCGTCGCTTCGCGGCAGGAGCAGAGCCGAGAACACGACCACGAGAATTCCGACCGGGACGTTGATGAAGAAGTTCCAGCGCCAGTTCAGATACTCGGTCAGGATGCCGCCGAGCACGACGCCGACCGCGGCTCCGCTCGAGGCGACCGCCGCCCAGACGCCCATCGCCAGGTTCCGCTCTCGGCCCTCCTCGAACTGAGTCAGGACGATGCTCAGGGCGGTCGGCGTCATGAAAGCGGCCATCAGGCCCTGTGCGCCTCGCGCGACGATCAGCATGGTGCTCGACTGGCTGAGCCCGCAGACCAGAGAAGCCAGGGCAAAGAGCGTGACGGCCGTGATGAACAAACGGCGCCGTCCGAACACGTCCGCCGACCGCCCGCCCAGCAGCAGGAAGCCGCCGAAGGTGATCGCGTAAGCGGTTATCACCCACTGGAGCTCGCTCGATGCGAAGTGGAGATCCTTGGCCAGCGACGGCAGCGCAACGTTGACGACCGATACGTCGAGCACGACCATGAAGAAGGATGTGGCGAGCAGCGCGAGGAGAATCCACTTGTTGGTCTCGCGGTCCGGCGCTCCTTCGTTCGCCGAGCCGGGGTGCTTTCGCCGCCCGAACGAACCCACTGCCCGCAACCTGTCACTCGACGCCGACACGATCCAAACGACCTCTACCGTCTCGCTCCCGAGACCGCTCTCTCGCTCAGGTGCGATTCGATCGTGTCCGAGAGCGTGCTCGCGCTGACGCGCCCTTCGATCCTCTCGACGACGCGTCCCTGTTTGACCAGAAGGAGCGTGGGAACTACCGCGATCCGAAATCGTCCGGCCAGATCAGGACGCTCGTTGATATCGACCTGTAGCACGCGCAGACACTTCCTTTCTTTCCGGGCGAGATTCGCGACCAGGCTGTCCATTCGCCGCGCCGGGCCCGAGCTCACAGAGGAGAAGAAGATGAGTAGTGATGAGCCGTTCTCGTTCAGTGCGATCGACCTGACTTCTAGGACAGTTGGTTTCCCATCACGTCGAAGCGTGAAACCGATCGCCGCGACGGATTGTGTGACTAGACTGCGAGCCGTGGGCCTCTGGTATTGGCTCGGTGTCGCGCTCGGTCTGGGAGTTGCGCTCGGCGTAGCGATCGGCGCTCTGGTGTCGCCCTTTCGGGGCGGCGTCTACCTGTCGACTGGCCTGGCCGCCCTGGGCGGATACGCGTTGGCCGCCTTCTTTCTCCTCGGGCCCGTGGCGGCCCTGGCAGGAGCGGCCGGGGGTCTCGTCGGCGGCTGCTGTAGCGCCGAGCTGGAACGCCGCACGCTGAAACGCGGCGGCACCCGCGGAGCGACTGCGCTTCTGCTTCTCGGCGCCGCGCTGGTCGCGGCTGCTCTGGCCTTCGTCCCGGCGCTCGGATACATCGGGGCCGTGCTGGCGGGAGTGCTCGCGTATCGGCTGCTGCGCGGGGGCGGCGACCGCTACGCCGGGCTTCGTACCCTCGCACGCGACTGATGCGCAAGCTCGTACTGATCGTGATCGACGGGCTGACTCCGACCATGCTCGAGCGAGGTATAGAGGGTGGCTACGCTCCGACCCTCTCCCGGCTCGTCGCAGCCGGTCGCTTCGGACGCGCGATCTCGGCCTTCCCCTCGCTCACCCCCGTCTGCCTGACCTCGATTGCCACCGGAGCGCAGCCGGACGTTCACCACATTCCCCACCTGGTCTGGTTCGATCGCGCGCAGGGACGGGTTGTCGAGTACGGCTCGTCGTTCGCGGCTGCGCGCCGCTCGGGAGCCTTGCGCTGGTGGCGGAACACGATCTACGCGATGAACGCCGAGCACCTGAGCGCGGAGGCCGTCACCGTCTTCGAGGCGCTCGAAGATCACGGTCTTCGGGCGGCCGGGATAAACGTGACCTGTTACCGGGGCCGCACGCGCCACCAACCGATGATGCCCGGAGTGACGCCGGCGGTGCTCGGCCCGAGCCGCTTCTTCTTCTACGGCCTGTTCGAGTCGCGGGACACCGGCACTTCGTCGAAAGCCGTTTTCAGGCGGGCAAGCGGCTCGGTTGACGGCTACGCGGAGACGGCCGGGCGCTGGCTCGTCACCCGCGACGACTTCGACTTTCTCTTTTACTACCTCTCCGACTTCGACTACCTATCGCACGCGCTCGGGCCGGACGGCGCGGACGAGGGGCTTCGTCGCGCCGACCGCTCGATCGCCGCGATCGTCGAGGCCGCGGGGGGAATCGACTCCTTCCTCGATCGTTACGACGTACTGCTCTGCTCGGATCACGGCCAGATGCCCGTTCGAGAGGGAGTTCGGTTGGAGCGCTGCTTCGACGACCTTCCGCTCGCCGGACGGCGCGCTTCGCGCCGGGCGCAAATCGTCCTCACTGCATCCAATCGCGCGGCGATGGTCTACCGGCTCGCAGGCTGCACGCTCGAGCGCGCCGAGCTGGCCGCACGGCTGGAACGCGATCCGAGCGTCGAGGTCGTCTGCTACCGCGATGGGACCGACGCCGTCGCTCGCAGGAACGGCGGCGAGCTTCGCTTCGCGCCGACCGACTCGGGAGGCTGGCGAACGAGCGGCGACGAGAGAGTCCTCGATCAGCCTCGTGCCCGCGAGCGCCTGTGGTCGGCGCTCGCGAACCCGAACGCCGGCGAGCTGCTGATCTCGGCCGCGGCGGGAGTCGAGTTCGCCGACATCGCCGGCCGTCACCACGCCGTCGGCGGCTCGCACGGCTCGCTCGAGACGGGCGACTCGGAAGTGCCGATGCTGGCCGTCGGAGTCGAGCTACTGCCCACCAGCATCACCGAGGTCGCGCCGTCCGTGCTCGCGCACTTCGGCATCGATCCGCCGAGCTATTCGACCGCTCCGTCGTTGGCCGCGTGAGCGAGAACGCGCCGAGCATCTGCCGGGCGCGAGTGATCGCCGTTGGTCGCGTGCAAGGCGTGGGGTTTCGCTGGTGGGCTCGTTCTCGCGCCGCGTCGCTCGGAGTGAGCGGCTGGATTCGGAACACGCTCGAGGGAAACGTCGAAGCCGTCTTCGAAGGTCCGCGCGAACGCGTAGAGTTGCTTCTTCGCTGGTGTCGGCAGGGACCGTCGGCGGCGTATGTCGAACAACTCAACGTCGAGTGGCAGGAACCGGAAGGTGAGCATGGATTCGCAATTCGCTAGGCGTGACCGCGAGCTAGCAAGCTCGGGAGAAGAGCTCCTGCGACTACCGGTCTGCGCGAACGGCGCCGAGCTGGGCCGGCCGACCGATCTACTGGTCGATCTCGATCGGCTTCGAGTAGCCCGACCAAGCGCCTGTCGTGTTCAGATACGGCGAGCAAAGGCAACGCGACGATGACGGCGGACTCCGATCGCGGCCCTCGCGCCGGCGCCGCGCTGGATTCGCGCGCCGCACGCGCGCTTCGGGCGCGCCACAACTGGGTTCAGCTGGCGAAGTTCTGCGTCGTCGGCGGCAGCGGTTACGTGGTCAACCTGGCCGTCTACGCCTTCGCGCTCGACATGCTTGGGACTCAAGTACTACATCGCGGCGACGATCTCGTTTCTCTTCGCGGTGGTCAACAACTATCTCTGGAACCGGGCCTGGACGTTCCGAGACCAACGCGGCCACTTCGGTTATCAAGGACTCCGCTTCTTCGTCGTATCCACCTCGGTGTACGCTGCGAACATTCTTCTTCTGTCCGCTTTGATCGCGCTCGGACTGGGAGAGATCGTCTCGCAGGCCTTGGCGATCGTGCTCGTCACACCGATCAACTTCATCGGTAACAAACTCTGGTCGTTCCGAACCTGATCGTCCGCTTCGCTCGGGCCCGAGTTCTGCCGGGCACATTTTTCGCTCTCGTTTTTCTGTTTGCACTTGCTGTCTCGCCCGCCGCGGCGGCTCGGCACGAAGGTGAGCCGGTACCGGTCATCCCCTTCACCCAGAACGACAACAAGCGCCTGAACGAGACCACGGCCCAGACGATCTTCCTGAAGTACCCCAAGGTCGCCGACTGGCTCTCGCGCTACCCAAGCTCCAGGCTCACCTACGAATCCGTCTTCATGGCCGAAGGCCGTTACTGGCGCGAGCGCGCCTGGGACACAAAAGCCGGACAGATCGCCGAGGGCCGGGTCGACGACGCCAGCGGAAAGGTGACCGAGGCCTGGACCGGCCCGCAAGTGGCCTGGGGGATGGCGCGCGGGTCGCCCGGGGCCTTCGGGGGCAAGCAGATCAACTCCCTGCCGATCTGGCTCGGCTTCTGTGCGCTCTTCTTCGTCGGGCTGGGAGACCTGCGCCGGCCGCTGTCGCTGCGCAATCTCGATCTGCTCGCCTTGCTCTCGTTCTCGGTCAGCCTCTGGTTCTTCAACCAGGGACGCGTCTTCTCCAGCGCTTCGCTCGTCTATCCGCCGCTCTTCTACCTGTTCGGCCGCCTGCTTTACATCGGCATACGCGGGAGGCCGACCCGCGCGAGCCGGCCGGTCTGGCCCGTCTGGCTGCTTGCGGCCGTGACCGTGTTCGCGATCGGCTTTCGGATCGGATTGAACATCCGTGACGGCAACGTCATCGACGTCGGCTACGCGGGGGTGATCGGCGCCGACCGGATCGTCTCGGGCGAGTCGCCCTACGGGCACTTCCCGGTCGAGACTCTGAACGGCAAGACGCTGAAAGCCTGCGGCCCTGCCGACTCGGCCGGCAACATACACGACCGCATTCAGCCGAACGGGCGCTGCGAATCGGTCAACCCGGAGGGCGACACCTATGGCCCGGTCGCCTACCTGGTGTACATCCCCGGCCTCGAGTTCTTCGGCTGGTCGCATAAGTGGAACGACCTGCCGGCGGTGCACTTCACGACCATCCTGTTCGATCTCCTCTGTATCGGCGGCCTCGTTCTTGTCGGGCGCCGCTTCGGCGGCACCCGGCTGGCGGTGACGCTCGCCTTTGCCTGGGCGGCCTACCCGTTCACGCAGTACGTCTCCAGCTCGAACACCAACGACGCGATCGCCCCCGCCTTCTTGATCTGGGGCTTCTGGCTAGCCAGCTCGCCCTGGGCAAGGGGGGTGGCCGTGGCCCTCTCGAGCTGGACGAAGTTCAGCTCGCTGATCGTGGCGCCGCTCTGGGCGACCTATCCGGATGCGCTTCGGTTACGCAGCCTCGGTAAGCCGCTCCGTTTTGTCGCGGCGTTCCTCGTCACCAGCATCGCCGCGTCTGTCGGTGCTCGCCTTGGATCCCAATCTGAGGCGAGCGATCTCCACCTTCTGGAACAAGACCTTCCACCGCCAGCTCGGTCGCCAGTCGCCGTTCTCGCTCTGGGACTGGCGCCAGTACCACGCCGACGGATTACCCAATCTGCATCTCGTTCAGATCGCCCTGATCGTCGTCGTGCTGACGCTCGCGATCGCCAGCGCCTTCTACCCGCGACGGCGCTCGCCCCTGCAGCTTGCGGCCTTGAGCGGCGCGTTGCTGGTGGGGTTCGAGCTCGTGCTGACGTACTGGTTCTACACCTATATCGTTTGGTTCTTCCCGTTTGCCGCTATCGCTTTGCTGGCCGGTGTCAACGGCATCGTTCAGGCAAGGAGGGACGCTGAGCAAGTTACGTGAGCTGATTCGCGCGGAGGCCACAACGCGCTCGATACTGCTCACGGCTTGCCTCGCAGGGTTGCTCTTCCTCGGCTCCTGGGCTGTGATTCATCACGGCGTCTTCAGCAAGCACCAGATCATCGACACGCCTCTTTACCAACGCTACGGCGACTGGATGATGCACGGCAGCGTCCCGTACCGAGACTTCGCGATCGAGTATCCGCCCGGCGCCCTGCCGGCCTTCGTGCTTCCTGCGATCGGCAATTCCGCCAGCGCCGGTACAACATCCGAGCCCTACCGCGTCAGGGCGAGCTACCGCCGCAACTTCGAGTTTCTGATGGCCGCTTGCGGGCTTGCCGCGCTCGCTCTGACGGCGGTCGCTCTCCGTCACCTCCGCTTCTCGAACGGTCGTGCCGCGAGCGCGCTCGGGTTGCTGGCACTCACTCCGCTGCTGCTCGGGCCGGTGATTCTCTCGCGCTTCGACCTCTGGCCGGTGATGATCGGGCTGGCCGGTTTGGTCGCGATCCTCGTCGGGCTCGAATGGATCGGCTTCTACGCGCTCGGCCTGGCGACGGCGGTGAAGATCTTCCCGGTCGTGTTGCTTCCGATCGCCTGCGTTTGGGTCTGGAAACGAATCGGTTGGCGCGCGCTCGCCACCTGTCTGGGGATCTTCATCGTGGCGCTCGCGCTCTGTTACCTGCCCTTCGCGATCCTCGCTCCGCACGGCGTCTGGCACTCGATCGCGGTGCAGTTGGGGCGCCCGCTGCAGATCGAGAGCCTGGGCGCCGCCTCGCTCGTGGTCCTGCACCATCTCTTTGGCTTCGGGGTCGGCACCGTCAACGGGTCGGGCTCGCAGAACCTGGCCGCCAGCGGCGCCGGGGCGATAGCGATCCTGCAAACGGTCGTTCAGGTAGCGGCACTGCTGGGCACCTGGGCCTGGTTCGCCAAGGGCGAGGCCAGCGACGAGCGACTCGTTCGCGCAAGCGCGGCCGCAATCGTGGCTTTCGTGGCCTTCGGCAAGGTGCTCTCACCTCAGTTCATGATCTGGCTCTGCCCTTTCGTCCTGCTCGTTCGCGGTCGGCGTGGCATCGCGGCCGCCGCGCTGCTCGTCGCCTCGCTCGTTCTCACGCAGCTCTGGTTCCCGTACCGCTACTGGGACTACGCGCTCGGCTTCGGCGCCGTGCCGAGCGCGCTTCGTCTTTCTGCGCGACATCGTCCTGGTCGGTCTCTTCGCCACCCTGCTGATCGATCGGCGCAGCCGCGAGCAGGAGCTACCCGTGCTGCAGCCGGCGATCCAGAGCGCCGCCCGCTAGGACGGGAACCTGAACGCCTCGCAGCTGAGCGCGCGGCCGCCGGGGTCGCATTCGACCAAGGCCCCCTCGATTCGCACGTCGCCTTCGGCGGGCTCGAAGCGCACCTGCATGCCGGTCCGCATCCGCTCGATCGCGAGCTCGGCGCGGACGCCGATCACCGAGTCGTGCGGCCCGGTCATGCCGGCGTCGGTGATGGCCGCCGTGCCCCCCGCCAGTACGCGGGCATCGTTCGTCTGCACGTGCGTGTGCGAGCCGAACACGGCGGTCACGCGCCCGTCGAGCCAGCGCGCTAGCCCCACCTTCTCGCTCGTCGCCTCGGCGTGGAAGTCGACGAGCACGACGCGCGCCTGCTTCGATGCCTCTTCGACGAGCTGATCTACAACCTCGAAAGGCCCGCGGGCGGCATTCATGAACAGGGCTCCGAGCAAGTTGACGACCGCGACCTTGCTGCCGTCGGCCGCGGGCAGCGCGCTCATTCCCACCCCGGGCGAGAAGTCGCGACAGGTTCGCCGGACGGATGACGCGGTCCGTGGCTGCGAGATAGGAGGCGATCTCCTGCCGGCGCCAGGCGTGGTTGCCGAGCGTGATCGCATCGGCGCCGGCGGCAAGGATGCGCTCTGCGTGCCGGGGCGAAAGACCCGCTCCGTTCGTGGCGTTCTCGGCGTTGACGAGGCAGAAATCGATCGCCAGCTGCTCGCGCAGGCCGGGCAGCTCCTGCTCGAGCATCAGCCGCCCCGGCGAGCCGAAGACGTCAGCGAGAAACAGGATGCGCAAGCGGCCCCGCCCTCGACCTAGGGAACGACCGGGATCGCGGCCGAATGGACTTCGATCGTCACGTGGTTGCCGGCGTCCTGGGTGTACTGGGCGAGCTTCTGCTTCTCGAGCTTGGACAGATCGATGATGCTTCCCACTCGCGTGACGCCCTCCTGAAGTGGATTACCGATCTTGAGCGCCGGATCGCCTGCGATTCTGGTCATCGAGACAATCACGGTCGCGTCGTCGTCGGGGCGGATGTCGAGGCGGACGCCGCAGTGGCGTCCGTTGATCACGTACGGACTGATCTGAACGACCTTCCCGTTGACGGGCGCGTAGACGTCGGTTTCGGGCGCGGCGCCGATGTCGAGCGCTCCGTTTCCGGTTCCGCTTCCGCCCGACAGCTCGTAGTAGTTGAGGCCGCCGCCACCGGAGCCGGAGATGCGGTGAAAGAGGTGGGCGAGCAGACCCTCGTTGACCTGTCTGCCTTCGGGCGAGAGCGCGATCGCGTCGGGAGCGGCGTGATAGCCGATCGCCGTCACCGCGGCGCGCGCGACCGGCAGCTTGAGGGAGAGCGCGCCGGCCCGGGCGACGACGATCGGGGCCGGCGGCCCGCTGACTTCGCTGGAGGTCGCGATATTGCCGAGCGGCGAAACGCTACGACCACTGGACCAGGCGCTGAGCACGAGAATGAGCGCGACAATCGCAGCGGCGACTCCCAGAGCAGCCTGCCAGACGGCTCGCCGAGAATGGCTTGCGTGACGGGCCGGCTCGCGCATCCGCCGCGCGCGACGACCCTGCCGGCGCGCGTGTGCACGGTAAGGCATGGGATCACCGTACCGGAGAGGTGTCGCGCTTTCAAATCGCGTACGCCGTCAGTCGGCGCGGCGCGCACGATACGATCCCGCTTATGCCCGACGGGGCGACCAGAATCGCGATTCCTCGCTGGATCCAGCTCGTCGGCTTGCCGCTCCTGCTGCTACTCGTCTGGTCGCTTGCGAGCACGTTCGGGCGAGCCGTCTTCCTTTTCATCGTGGCCGCGCTGATCGCCCTGCTCCTGAACCCGATCGTGCGAGCGCTGGGCCGAATCAAGATTCCGCGTGGAATCGCGATCGCGATCGTCTACCTCTCGTTTGCCGCCGCGGCGACCTTTTGCGTGATCGCGCTGGCAACCGTCGGCGCCGATCGCGTTCGCTCGACCGCCAACCGCGTCAACGACTACTTCACGACGAGCAACCGCCACCACCAAACCGGCGCCGAGCACGACGTCGACCGCCTGCAGATCTGGCTCGACACGCACCATCTCGAGCGAGTCAAGATCCGCAAGCAGGGGATCGAGTTCGTCCGCGGCATCGACGTCAAGGGAGTCACGTCGCAGGCCATCAGCCTGATCGAAGGAGCGGCTCTGAGCGCGATCGAGATTCTCTTCAGCATCGTGCTGGTGGTGGTCGTCTCGATCTACATGCTGCTCGACATGAGCCGGCTGAGCGCGGCGATAGACCGGAGATTCCCGCCCCGGAACGGCTCGCCGCCGCTTCTGACCCAACTCGAGCAGGCGCTGGCCGGCTACGTGAAAGGGCAGCTCCTACTCTCTTTGATCATCGGCTTCAGCGCGGGCGCGGGTCTTTGGCTGCTCGGCGCGACGGGCCTCTTGCCGGGCGCCGATCGCTACGCCCTCTACTTCGGGCTCTGGGTCGCGTTCACCGAGTTGATCCCCTACCTCGGGCCCTGGCTTGGCGCAATACCGCCTTTGCTCTACGCGCTGGTACTGCACCCGTTCTCTGCCCTCTGGGTGGCTCTGCTCTTCCTCGGCATCCACCAGATCGAAGGGCACATCGTCGTACCGAAAGTGATGGGGTCGGCGCTTCGCCTGCATCCGCTTGCTCGTCATCTTCGGACTGCTGGCCGGGGCGGAGATGTACGGAGTTCTCGGCGTCTTCGTCGTCCTGCCGCTGCTTGCGGTTCTGCGCGCGCTCTGGGGGTTCTTCGCCGAGCGAGTGACGTTCGAGACGTGGACAGCCGGCTACCGCGACGGCGATCGACGCCTCAGCCACGCCGACATCGACCGCACAGACGGCGCCGAAGCAGACGCGGCCAAAGCGGGCGAAGCGATATCGCCGGCCGCCGCGACGAAGAAGAGCAAAGCGAGCCCCGACAAGCCCGGCGAGCGGCCGGGTGAGGAGTAGCGTGGCCGAGACTCTCCTCGCTGCGCGCTCGGTGTCGCGCCGCTTCGGCCGAGTGATCGCGCTCCGACCGATCGATCTCGAGCTCTGCTCGGGCGAGGCGGTGGCGCTGGTCGGCCCGAACGGCGCCGGCAAATCGACGCTGATGGCGATCCTGGCCGGTGCGCTGAGGGCGAGCGACGGCGAGATCGCCGTCACGGGCTCGGCCAAGGTCGGCTGGCTGCCGCAGCGACCGGCGCACTACGGGCGCCTGACCGCGCTGGAGAACCTCGCTCTCTTCGCCCGCCTCGAGCAGATGAGCGATCCCGAGCGCGAAGCCGCCCAGATGCTCGAGCGCTTCAATCTCCCGAGCGACCGCCAAAGCGCCTACCTCTCGATCGGCAATCGCCAGCGCCTGAGCCTGGCGATCGCGTTGCTCGGCGACCCGAACGTCCTTTTGCTCGACGAGCCGACCGCCTCGCTCGACCCGAAGCAGCGCGCACTCCTCTGGCGCGAAGCCGAGCGCCACATCGCCGGGGGCGGCGCCGTGCTCTTCTCGAGCCAGAACCCCGAGGAGGTCGAGCGGCACGCAACACGCGTGGTCGCGCTCGACTCCGGCCAGCTGGTCTTCGGTGGGCGCCCCGAGGAGTACACGGTCTGGGAGCGCGAGCCGTGAGAACCCTGCGCGACGCCTTCCTGCTCACCCGCAAGGATCTCCTCTCGTTGCGCCGCGCGCCGCTGGTGGTGATCCTGCTCGCCTGCTATCCGCTCCTGATCGCGGGACTCGTCGGCACGGTCGCCGGCTACGCCAACGCCCGGCCGCGCGTCGCCGTCGTCGATCTCGACCACAGCACCCGATCAGCAGCGGAAGCCGATCGACATCGCCGGCCACAAGTTCCACATCAAGCACGCCATCGACGAAGTGGCCAAGAACGTTCGCATCTCCTGGATGACCCCGGCGCAGGCCAAGCAGGCTCTGCGACACCGGCGAGGTGATCGGCGTGATCACCATCCCTCACGGACTTCCTCGAACAGCTCAGGGGCTTCTGCCACCAGCCCGGCGCTGAAGTTCGAGACGACCCACGGCGCTCTCGGGGCGCGCGTCACCCAGCAGATGCAGGCGCTGGTCTACAACCTCAACAGCAAGCTTCAGGAGACCTACGTCAAGAAGGCGATCGGCTACATCGACGTGATCCGCAACGGCGGCCAGTTCGGGCTTCTGGGCCAGAACCTTCAGCGTGCTCGGCATCGACGACGCGCGGAAGATGATCGCGGCCGAGAAGAACAACCCCGACCGCCGAAGCTGCTCGCTTTCCTCGACACGCCGCGGAGGTACGCGCTCGATTTCTCGCAGAAGTCCGCCCAGGTCGTCGCCCAGCCGATCAAGCTCGAGACCAAGACGCGCGAAAGGCCGCAGCTGGCTGTTCTCGGCCCAGATGCAGGCCTACGCGCTAGCGCTGACGATGAGCATCCTGGCGCTGGCGCTCGCCGCCGCCGTCACGGCCTCCGAGCGCGACGAGAACGTCGCCTGCCTGCTCGGGCGCGGGCTGGTCTCGAAGCATGTCGCTGCTCGCGGCCAAGATCGCTGCTGGCCACGATCATCTCCTTCGCGCTCGGGCTGGTGCTGCTGCTGGCCTTCGGCTCGATCGTCGACCTGGCCGACATCAGCGGCGGCCAACCCTGGAGCGGGTGCCGCTGGTGCTGGTGGGCGTGATCCTCTTCGGCGCCGCGCTGGGCGCGATCGGAGACGCTGATCGGAGCGCTGGCGCGCGAAGGCCGCTCGGCCACGCTCGGGGCCCTCCTGGTGGCGCTGCCGATCGTGCTGCTGGGCCTGATCCCGAGCGAGATCGTGCCGCCGGCCGGGATCGTCAGCGACATCTTCCCCTTCAGCCACGGCGAGCGCTTCTTCTCAGCTCGGCGCTCTACGACCTCCACCCCTGGGCGACGGTGATCCCGGAGGCGCTCTGGCTGCTCGCGCTGCTCGTCTTCTGGGGCGCTCGTCGCGCGCCTCGCTCTGCCCCGTCTGACCGAGGCCTGATGAGCGCGGACGGCGCTGCCGCGCGATCTCTGGCTGGCGCTGAGCGCCGAGGACTGAGGGCGAGAGCGCGCTCTGGGCTGCAGCTGCTGCTGCCGGAGCCGGAGCGCGAGCGAGCAGCTCGCCTTCTCTCCGCTGGCCGCGCCCGAGCTGGCGCTGGGAATCGAGACCGTCTACGAGGGCTACCTCGTCCACTACGGCCACTCGCGCCTGTTTTCCCAGGAAGATCAAAACCTCGCGCTACTCCTCGGCGACCGCCTCTACGCGCGGGGGCTCGTACACCTGAGCGAGTTGGGAAGCGCGCTGGTGGTGGCCGATCTGGCCCGCCTGCTGGAGCAGTGTGCGCGCCTGCAGGCCGAGCGCACGCCCGGCGACGGAGCGCTCTGGGCGGCCGCGATCGCGCGGCTCGGACGGGGCGGGCTGGATGACGCGACCGCCGCACTGATCGACTCCGGCGACGAAGAGCCGTTGCTGCGCCTGGCCCGCGCGGCCGCAGGTGACGAGGCCGTCGAGCGGGCTCTGGCGGTTCACGCCCGACGATTTTGAATCCAGCACTAGTAATGCGGTAGCCGGGTCCATAGAATCGCGGCAACTCAACTCTCCCGGAGGAGGTCCGCTGTGGTCAGGTCTCGGGCTCTAGCAATCTCTGTCGTCGCGATCGCTGCCGTCGCGGCGGTCTTACCCCCTCCGCGCTCGCGGAAATCAGCGGGCCCTGCACGGCCAGCATCAACGGTCAGAGCGTCGAGAACCAGGGAACGGGCGCCTTCAGCGATGCGATCAAGGTCAAGAACGACGCGATCGTGCCGGTGACGATGCGCACCAACGCACGGGAACATCTCTCATCTGACGATCCAGATCGAGTTCGCCGGGCACGCCTGGACGGTGCGCGACAGGCCGTCGCACGGCAGCTCGTGGGCCAGCTCCGTGAAAGTGAAGGACTACGCGAAGTACGGAGTCGGCCTCTACAAGGTGGTCGGCTCGAGCTCGGGCGGCGTCTCCTGCAGCGGCTCGGCGCTCGTCGAAGTGGAGGGAAACCCGCTCTCGACCGTGGCCGGGATCGTCGGGCTGGTGGCGGCGCTGGCCGGTCTGGGCGGTATCGGCGCGGCCGTCGCGATGACGATGCGCGCCGGCGCGATGAGCTTCGGAAGGACGCTGGGCGGCGCCATCTTCGGCATCATCGCCGGGCTCGGCCTGGCCGTACTGGCCCAGGAGTACTCGCTCATGTACCCGACGCTGGGCGCCGCGCTCGCATCGGTCGGTATCGGCGCGCTGTTCGGGATCGGGCTTGTCTTCATCGGGAAGCTCGTCGGCAGCCCGGTCGCGATCGCCGACTAGCACGTTCTTCACGGATTCTCTCCGGGAGCCCGCCGATCGCGCGGGCTCCCGGAGCTTCGATCACATCGCTTGCGAAGCCGGTTGCCTAGACTGGCGTTGTGGCGCCGCCACTCGATCTACGCGAATGGGTCGCCCTGCTCGAGCGGGAGGGCGAGCTGACCCGCGTCGCCGCCGAGGTCGATACCGATCTGGAGATCACCGAGATCGCCGATCGCAGCGTCAAGGCGGGCGGTCCGGCCCTTCTGTTCGAGCGCCCCGAGGGGCTCCGAGCTGCCGCTCCTGATCAACCAGTTCGGGACGGAGCGAAGGATGTGCCTCGCGCTCGGCGTCGAATCGCTGGACGAGGCGGCGGCGAAGGTCGGCGCGCTGATGGAGATGACCCCGCCCCAGGGAGCTCGGGCCAAGCTGCGCAAGCTGCGCGAGCTGAAGGCGGCGGCGACGAACGTGCAGCCGAAGCGTGTCAGGCGCGGCGCCTGCCAGGAGATCGTGCTCACGCGGCGACGAGATCGACCTCGGTCTGCTGCCCGTGCAGCGCTGCTGGCCCGGCGACCCGGCGCCCTTCATCACGCTGCCCGCGGTGATCACGGTCGATCCGCGCAGCGGGGAGCGCAACGTCGGCATGTACCGGATGCAGGTGATCGACGAGCGCACGACCTTCATGCACTGGCAGGTGCACAAGGACGCCGCCGCCAGCTGGCGCGAGATGGACGAGCGCCTGGAGGTCGCGGTGGCGATCGGGCTCGATCCGGCCACCACCTACGCCGCGACGGCGCCGCTGCCGCGCGGACTCGACGAGCTGATGCTGGCCGGGCTCCTGCGCGGTAAGCCGGTCGAGCTCGTTCCGGCCAAGACCGTGGCGCTGGATGTGCCGGCGACGGCCGAGATCGTGCTCGAGGGCTACATCGAGCGCGGCGAGACCGGAGTCGAGGGCCCCTTCGGCGATCACACCGGCTTCTACTCGCCGGCCGAGCCCTTTCCGCTCTTCCACCTGACCGCGATGACCATGCGCAAGGGGGCGATCTACCCCTCGATCGTCGTCGGCAAGCCGCCGGCCGAGGACGCCTGGCTGGGCAAGGCGACCGAGCGCCTCTTCCTGCCGGCGATCAGGAGCGCCGTGCCCGAGGTCGTCGACCTCGACCTGCCCGTCGCCGGAGCCTTCCACAACTGCGTCATCGTCTCGATCAGCAAGGACTACCCCCACCAGGCGCGCAAGGTGATGAACGCCTTCTGGGGCCTGGGCATGCTCAGCCTTACCAAGGCCGTGGTGGTGGTGGACGAGCAGGTCGACCCGCACGACTACGACGACGTCTTCTTCCACCTCTGCGCCAACGTCGATCCCAAGCGCGACGTCGTCATCGGCGAGGGGCCGCTCGATCAGCTCGACCACTCGGCGGCGCGCGAGTGCTTCGGTGGCAAGATCGGCATCGACGCGACGCGAAAGCTGGTCGCCGAAGGGGCCCGCGAGTGGCCCGAGGAGATCGAGATGAGCGAGACCGTGCGTGAGCTGGTCGACAGGCGCTGGCACGAGTACGGCATCGATCTGTGAGCCGGAAGCGCGGTTCGGGCGCCTGTCAGCGACCGTATGCGCGCTAGGCTCAACCGAAGCAAACGATGAACGTCTTCCTTGGCATAACCGGCGCATCGGGCATGCCCTACGCCGCACGCCTGCTCGAGCTGCTGGCCGGCTCGGGTTGCGAGGTCGGGCTCTGCCTGTCGGACGCCGGCGCCAGCGCTCTCGGCGCCGAGCTCTACGGCGAGATCGAGCTGGCGCGCGAGGAGGCGCTGGCACGCTTGACGGCGCCCTTCGACGACGCCGTGCGTACCTACGCCGACGATGACTACACGGCCCCCTACGCCAGCGGCTCGGCCCGGGTCGACGCCTACGTCATCTGTCCCTGCTCGATGTCGAGCGCCGGCCAGATAGCCTCGGGCGCCGGCTCGAACCTGATTCACCGCGCAGCCTCGGTGGCGCTCAAGGAGGAGCGGAAGCTGGTGCTGGTTCCGCGCGAGACGCCGCTCTCGCTGATCCATCTGGAGACGCTCGCGACTCTGCGCCGGGCCGGTGCGACCGTCGTCTTCGCCGCCCCGTCCTTCTACGGGCAACCGAGCACGGTCGCCGACCTGGTCGACACGGTCGTGGCCCGCGTGCTCGACCAGCTCGGTCTCGAGCATGAACTGGGCACGCGCTGGGGAGAAGCGGCGCAGTGAGCGTCAGCAACGGCACGCTCGGGCCGGACGCCGTGAAAGCGATGTTCGACCGCATCGCTCCGGTGTACGACGCCATGAATCGACTGATGACGGCCGGCCTCGACCAGGGCTGGCGCAGGCAGACGGCAAGCAGAGTCGTCCGCCCCGGCGATCGCGTCCTCGACGCAGCCTGCGGCAGCGGCGACCTGGCTCTGGCCGATCTCGAGGCCGGGGCGGGCTCGGTCGTCGGCGTCGACTTCTCCGAGCGCATGCTCGCGCGGGCCCGGCGCAAGTCGACGGCGATCGAGTGGCTGCAGGGCGACCTGCTCGAGCTTCCTTTCGATCGCGACAGCTTCCAGGCCGCGACCGTCGGCTTCGGTCTGCGCAATGTCCACGACCTGGACGGCGCTCTGCGCGAGCTGAGGCGCGTCCTCGAGCCGGGCGGGCGCCTCGCCGTGCTCGAGATCGGCCGGCCGCGCGGGCTGCTCGCGCCCTTCTACCGGCTCTGGTTCGATCTGCTCGTGCCGCTGGCCGGGAGGCTGCTGCCGCACGGCTCGGCCTACAGCTATTTGCCGGCCAGCGTGCGCCGCTTCGAGAGCCCCGACGAGCTCGCCGCATTGATGGCACGGGCCGGCTTCGAGCAGATCACCTACCGCCTTCTCGGCGGCGGAATTGTGAGCCTGCACGTGGGAGTGGCCCGATGAGCGGCGTCGACCAGCAGGCGCCGCTGGAGATCGTTCGCAGCTCGCCCGGGCTGGCCGAGTACCTCGAGGCGGTGGAGCAGCGACTCGGCGAGCTGCTCGCAGGCGAAAGACCGCTCGAGCAAGCCGCTGCGCAGACGCTGCAAGCGGGCGGTAAGCGGTTGCGACCGCTGCTGGTCTTCCTCTGCTCGTCGCCGGAGAAGCCTGCGCCGGTGTCGGCCGGAGTCGCGGTCGAGCTCGTCCATCTCGCCTCGCTCGTCCACGACGACCTGCTCGACGAGGCGGTCCTTCGCCGCGGCGCTCCCTCCATCTGGAGCAAGTTCGGGCAACCGCTGGCGCTTGCCTGCGGCGACGCCCTGTTCGCGCTCGCGTTCTCGGAACTGGCCCGCGAGGGTGATTCCGCCGCCCTGAACGCGCTCGCCGAGGCGGCGCTGGCGCTGGCCGAGGGCGAAGCGCTACAGCGCGAGCTGCGGTTCGATCCCGACACCAGCGTCGAGTCGCAGCTCAAGCTCTGCTCGCTGAAGACCGGGTCGCTCTTTGCCGCGGCCTGCCGGTTTGGCGCGGGCGACGCCGGCGGTTCGCTGGCTGAGTACGGCCTCGCGCTCGGCATCGCGTTCCAGATCGTCGACGACGTGCTCGACTGCAGCGGCGCCGCGAGCGAGACCGGCAAGGCAGCCGGAACCGACCTGCGCGAGGGTATTCCGACCCTACCGCTCCTGTTCGCGGCCGAGCGGGACGAGGCGGTTCGCGCGGCGCTTGCCGGAGGCTCGTGCGAAGGCGTGCTCGAAAGAATCGCCGGCACCGGCGCGCTCGAGCGCGCGCTCGAGATCGCGCACGAATACGCCCTCGGAGCATGCGCTCACCTGAGCGCCGACTCGCGTACGCCCGAGCTTCGGGCGCTGGCTGAGGCGGTAATGGAGCGGAGAGGTTGAGCGCGCCGGCCAGGATCGAGACGGCCGCGCTCGGGCGAGCGCGCGAGAAGGTGGAGGCGGGCGAGCGCCTGGACGCCGCCGACGGTCTGGCGCTGTACGAGTGCGACGACCTGCTCGCGCTCGCTGAGCTGGCCGAGCGGGCGCGGCGGCTGCGCGGCGGCGGAGACGAGGTCTACTTCGTCCGCAACCTGACTCTCAACCAGACCAACGTCTGCCGCGTGAAGTGCAGGTTCTGCGCCTTCGCTCGCTCGGCCAGGCAGGAAGGCGCCTACACGCTCAGCCCCGACGAGCTGGCGGGCGAGGCTGAGCGCGCCTACGAGCTGGAGCCCTTCAACGAGCTGCATCTCGTCAACGGCGAGAGCCCGCACGTCGATTTCGACTGGTATCTGGAGACGATACGCGCGCTGCGCGAGACGCTACCCGGCGTGCATCTCAAGTGCTACTCGGCGAGCGAGATCCACCACATGTCCACGCTCTCCGGGCTCTCCTACGAGCAGGTGCTGATCGAGTTGAAGCAGGCCGGGCTCGACTCGCTCACCGGCGGCGGCGCCGAGATCTTCTCGGCGCGGGTGCGCAAGCTGATCGCGCCGGGCAAGGAGCCGGCCGAGAACTGGCTCGAGGTCAACCGGGTCGCGCACGGGCTCGGCATCCCCAGCCACTGCACGATGCTCTACGGCCACGTCGAGACGCTCGAAGAGCGCGTCGAGCACCTGATTCGCCTGCGCGAGCTGCAGGACGAGACGGGAGGCTTCCTCGCCTTCGTCCCCTTCGCGGTTCATCTCGAGAACACGCGGCTCGACCCCGATCTCGTACCCGCGACTGCGGCCGAAGTGCTCAAGACGATCGCCGTCTCGCGCCTGCTGCTCGACAACGTGCGCTCACATCAAGGCCTACTGGATCGCGATGGGCCTGCCGCTGGCGCAGATCGCGCTCGCCTTCGGCGCCGACGACATCCAGGGCACGGTCGGGCGCGAGCAGGTCTTCCACGCCGCCGGCGCCCGCACCGAGACCGAGCAGGGAGTCGGCCGGCTGGTGCGCTACGTCCAGGCCGCCGGCCGCATCCCGGTCGAGCGCGACACTCTCTACAACGAGCTCAGGCGCTGGGAGGTAGAAGCATGATCGACATGTGTGCCGAGATCGCGACGAAAGTGAATCCGAACACCACTCGGGGTCAGACACCGATCAGGGAAAGTGCTCGGCGTCAAGGAGACGTTCGCGACGAGAGTGTGACGATCGGCGCACAAAACCGACGAAGAGCCGCTTCATGATCCGCCTCGGACGAATCTCCTACGTGAACATGGCGCCGGTCTATTACCGGCTCCAGGCCGAGGTCGAGGAGGTCACGGGCGTGCCGACCGAGCTGGCGCGAATGCTGCTTGCCGGCGAGGTGGACGTGGCGGCGATCCCGTCGATCGAGTTCGCCCGCCACGCCGCGGAGCTGGAGATGCTGCCGCGCCTGTGCGTCGCCTCCGACGGGGCGGTCGACTCGATTCAGCTCGTCTCGAGCATCGCGCCCGAGCACCTGCAGCGAATCGCGGTCACCCCGGAGAGCGCGACCAGCGTGGCGCTGGTGCGCGTGCTCTTCCCGCAGGTCGAGCAGGTGCCGCTGGACGAGCCGGCGCAGGCGAGGCTTCTGATCGGCGACGCGGCGCTGAGGAGCGCCTTCGAGGATCCCACTCCGCACTACGACCTCGGTCGGCTCTGGCGCGTGCGCACGGGCCTGCCGATGGTCTTCGCGGTCTGGGCGCACCGAAAGGGAAAAGACTCCGGCATGGCCGAGCTGGAAGAAGCTCTGCTCTCCTCGGTCAGAGCCGCTCGCGCCGAGCCCGAGCGGCTGGCCGAGCAGGCAAGCGCGGCCTACGGCTACCCGGCCGGCTTCCTGGCCCGTTACTTCGAGAAGTTGCGCTACGGCTTCGGGCCGCGCGAGCGCGAGGGACTGCTCGCCTTCTACGAGCTGGCGCGCGAGGCCGGAGTGCTCGACCGGGTGCCGGAGCTGGTAGCGGACGGCGTCGCCGAATGAGCGTCTCGGAAACAACCCGATCGACGGTTGCAGAGATCCTCGAGCGCACGCTCGCGGGCGAGCGCCTGTCCGACTCGGGCGCCCTCACCCTGCTCGAATCGCGCGAGCTGATCTCGATCGGAAGAGCGGCGAACGAGATCCGCGACCGCATCAACGATCCCGACCGCGTCACCTTCGTCGTCGATCGCAACATCAACTACACCAACATCTGCACGGTCCGCTGCGAGTTCTGCTCCTTCTCCAGCGACCCGGGCGACCTGCGCGAGGGCTACCTGCTGCCCAAGCCGGTCATCTTCAAGAAGATCGAGGAGACGCTCGCTCTGGGCGGCACCGGCGTCCTGATGCAGGGCGGCCACCACCCCGATCTCGACTTCGCCTACTACGACGATCTCTTCCGCTCGATCAAGGCGCGCTACCAGATCCACCTGCACGCGCTCTCGCCCTCCGAGGTGCTGCACATCGCGCGGCGCTCGAAGATGAAGCTGCCCGAGACGATCAGGCGCCTGCACGAGGCCGGGCTGGACTCGATTCCGGGCGGCGGCGCCGAGATCCTGGTCGACCGGGTGCGCCGCTCGCTCTCGCCGCGCAAGGCGAAGAGCGACGAGTGGCTGTCGGTGATGCGGGAGGCGCAGCTGCAGGGGCTCTCGACCACGGCGACGATGATGTACGGCCACATCGAGACCCTCGCCGAGCGCGTCCGGCACATGCGCCGCATCCGCGAGCTGCAGGACGAGACCGGCGGCTTCCGCGCCTTCATCTCCTGGACTTTCCAGCGCGACGGCAACCGGCTGCAAGACAAGGTGCCCGAGGCGACGCGGCCGACCTCCTACGACTACCTGCTCACCCAGGCCGTCAGCCGCCTCTACCTCGACAACGTCCCCCACATCCAGGCCAGCTGGCTCACCCAGGGGCTCGAGATCGGGCAGCTCGCGCTCGCCTTCGGCGCCGACGACATCGGCTCGACCATGATCGAGGAGAACGTCGTCGCCTCGGCCGGCACGCACTACACGACGACAACCGAAGAGCTCGCGCACCTGATTCGCGCCTTCGGCAAGACGCCGGTGCAGCGGGATACGTACTACCGCGAGATCAGGGCGTTCTAATGACGACCTAGTTCCGCGGCGGTTTCTCTTAGTTCCCGAATGTGTGCTGCGGTCAGTTTTTCCTGGCAGATCGCGAAACGTACGGGCGCCGACGAACCACCCCACGTACTGGTGCGGAGACTCAGCCGTGACCCAGGAGCGGGAACGACTTGTACACTCGTTGTCCACGTATATCTGCCATGCGCGTTCCGCCTTCACGAAGTAGTGGCGGCCTGAAGTAGCACCGCCGGGTACGTTGCCGAGATCGGACCAGATCGTCTTGATTAGTACGTTGGCCCGGACGTTCAGAGCGAGTACGCGCCGAGCAGAGCACGCCTCCATATCGATCGTCGTTCCAGGGCGCTTCGGGCAAGGGAAATTCGCCACCGAGCGAGCCGGGACCGTAGTCGGAAGGAAAGGCGGCGCAGTCGGAGACGTCGAGGTGGTATGGCTCGAAACCACAGTGGCGCGCGTGTGATTACCGCCGGAGCAACCTGCAACGATGACCACAGCGAGCACGACTCCTAACAGGCGACGCACCGACCAAGTATCGCATCGGCGAGACGGATCCAGCTCGAAGCGATCGAACCGGCGAACGAGTAGCCGAGCCTGACTCCATCTAGACTGGCCCGCGATGCCTCTCGCTTCGATAACCGGCGCGGTCACCGACCACGTGACCTCGTTCATCGGCTCGAACGGCGTTTGGGCCGTGTTCGCGCTGATGTTCATCGACGCCATTCTCCCCGCCTTCAGCGAGCTCGTGATGCTCTATGCCGGTGCGCTCGCGGCCGGCGCCTTCGCGCAGTCGGTCGTCCTGTTCGGCCACCCGATCGAGTCGCGCCCGCTCGCCTTGCTGACGATGGTGCTCGCCGGCACGATCGGCTACACGCTCGGAGCGCTGGCGGGCTGGGCGATCGGCATCTACGGCGGCCGGCCCTTCCTCGAGCGCCACGGGCGCTGGTTCCACCTCTCGCACGAGCAGTTCGGGCGGGCCGAGCGCTGGTTCGAGCGCTTCGGCGACTGGGCCGTCCTGCTCGGGCGGATCACGCCGATCGCGCGCTCCTTCATCTCCATCCCGGCCGGAGTGTTCCGCGCGCCGCTCGCTTCCTACACCGTCTTGACGTTCATCGGCTCGACCATCTGGTGCATCGGCCTCGCCGTCGATCGGGTTCGCGCTCGGCACTCGCTGGGAGGAGTTCCAGCACGACCTGCACTACGTGGACTACGCCGTGGTGGCCGTTTTCGTCGTCGGGGTCGCCTTGATCATTCTTCGCCGCCGGCGCGCGGGTAAACTGGCGAGCCGAGATGTCCAAGATCCCGCTGATTGACGTAAAAGCCCAGTACGCGCCGCTCGCCGAAGAGCTAAAGGCGCGTTTCGCCGAAGTGCTCGAGTCGGGCCAGTTCATCCTCGGCCCCAACGTCAAGGCCTTCGAGCAGGAGGCGGCCGCCAAGCTCGGCGTCGCCGACTCGATCGGTTGCGGCAACGGCACCGACGCCATCTCGCTCGTGCTCAGCGCGCTCGAGGTCGGGCCGGGCGACGAGGTCATCTGCCCCGCCTTCACCTTCTACGCCACCGCCGAGCCGATCGCCCAGCTCGGCGCGACGCCCGTCTTCGCCGACATCGAGTACGAGACGATGAACATCGACCCCGCCGACGTCGCGCGCAAGATCACGCCCAACACCAAGGCGATCATGCCGGTACCGCTCTTCGGCCGCCCGGTCAAGATCGACGAGCTGACGGCGCACGGATTGCCGGTGATCGAGGACGCTGCCCAGGCCTTCGGAAGCGACGGGATCGGGCAGAAGAGCATCGCTGCCACCTTCAGCTTCTTCCCGACCAAGAACCTCTTCTGCCTCGGGGACGGCGGCCTGGTCGCCACCAACGACGAGGAGCTGGCGGCCCGCGTGCGCATGCTCCGCTTCCACGGCTCGCGCGACAAGAAGCTGTTCGAGTACGTGGGCTACAACTCGCGTCTCGACGAGATGCAGGCGGCCTTCCTGCGCGTCTTCCTCAACCAGATCGACCGCTGGAACGAGCTGCGTCGCGAGGCGGCGGCGCGCTACGCCGAGCTGGGGCTGGGCGACCTGGTCGAGCTGCCCGCCGACGAGCCCGGCCACGTCTACCACCTCTTCTGCACCCGCAGCCCCGAGCGCGACAGGTTCCGCGAGCGCGCTCGCCGAGGCCGGCATCGGGCACGCCTGCCACTACGTCGTGCCGCTGCACCTGCAGCCGTCGCTGGCGCATTTGGGCTACAAGGAAGGCGACCTGCCCGAGACCGAGCGAGCCGCCCGCGAGAACCTCTGCGTGCCACTCTGGGCGGGAATCGCTCGAGAGCAACAGGAGCGCGTGGTCGCGACGTTGCAGGGCGCGGTCGCCACGCCGGTGCCGTGAACCTGCTCAGCCGTCACCGCCTCTGGCAGGTCGCGGTCGACGGTGTCTTCGTAGCCTTCGCCTGGTTTGCGGCTTTCCTGCTGCGCCTCGGCTGGCCGGTCAATCACCCCTATCAGCGTTTCATCGAGCCGCGCGTGTTCGTGCTCGTCATCGTCCTTCAACCTGACGATCTTCGTGCTGCTCGGCTTCTACACGCGCTGGTGGCGCTACGTCTCGACGCGCGACATCTGGGCGGTGGCCAGGGGCGTGACGATCGCCTGCATCGTCACCGACCTGGTCGTCTACTTCGCGCGCATCCCGCCGCGCGGCGTCTCCTTCCCGCGCTCGGTCGCCGTGATCGACTGGATACTGCTGCTCGCGCTCGTCACCGGCTCGCGCGCCCTGGCCAGAACGCTGATCGAGCGCCCCAAGGCCGGCGAGCGACTGGCGCGCGGCAAGGAGATCATCCTCGCCGGCGCGGGCGACGCGGCCAGCGTCACCCTGAGGGAGCTGTACAAGTACCGCCACCTCGGCTACACGCCGATCGGCCTGGTCGACGACGACCCGCGCAAGCAGCACCTGCGCATGCACGGCGTCAAGGTGCTGGGCAAGATCGCGGATCTGCCGCGCCTGCTGCGCGAGAACCGGCCCGACGAGGTGCTGATCGCCATGCCCTCGGCCTCGGGCCAGACGAGGCAGCGGATCGTCGAGATGTGCCGCGAGGCGAAGGTGCCCGTCACGACGCTGCCGGGGCTGTACGAGCTGTTCTCGGGCGAGCTGACCACGCAGATCCGACCCGTCCAGGTGGAGGACGTGCTCGGGCGCGAGCAGGTGGAGGTCGATTTCGACCAGGTCGCCGACTACCTCACCGGGCAGACCGTCGTCGTCACCGGCGCCGGCGGCTCGATCGGCTCGGAGCTGTGCCGCCAGATTGCGCGCGTCGGGCCGAAGAAGCTGCTCCTCGTCGAGCGCGGCGAGAACCCGCTGTTCGAGATCGACCGCGAGCTGCGGCAGGATCGCGGCTTCGAGGACTGCGTCGCGATGCTCGCCGACGCCGGCGACAGCGAGAAGATGCGGCCGCTGTTCGAGCAGTACAAGCCGGAAGTCGTCTTCCACGCCGCGGCCTTCAAGCACGTGCCGCTGATGGAGCTGAACCCGCTCGAGTCGGTGCGCAACAATCCGCTCGCCACCCGCTCGCTGGCGGAGGTGGCCCGCGACAGCCACGTCGAGCGCTTCGTCCTCATCTCAACCGACAAGGCGGTCGAGCCGCAGACGGTGATGGGACAGTCGAAGGCGCTCTGCGAATGGATCGTCGAGACGCTCGGAGCGCAGGAGAACAACGGGACGAAGTTCATCGCCGTGCGCTTCGGCAACGTGCTCGGCTCATCCGGCAGCGTGATCCCGATCTTCCGGCGCCAGATCGAGAAGGGCGGCCCGGTCACGGTCACCGACCCCGAGATGACGCGCTACTTCATGACCATCCCCGAGGCCGTCTCGCTGGTGGTGCAGGCCGGCGGCATGGGCGCGAGCGGCCAGGTATTCGTGCTCGACATGGGCAAGCCGGTGAAGATCCTCGAGCTGGCCCAGAACATGATCCGCCTCTCGGGCAAGGAGCCCGGGGCCGAGATCGAGATCGTCTACTCGGGCATCCGGCCGGGCGAGAAGCTGCACGAGGAGCTGTGGGGCGGACACGAGACGGTTTCCGGCACCGAGCACCCCAAGATCCGCCAGCTGACCTGCCCCGCGATCGATCCGAAGTGGCTGGACGAAGAGCTGTCGGCGCTCTCGAAGCTGGTCGAAGCCGGTGACGCAAAGGGCGTTACGAAGCGACTGGCGAAGATTTCGCGGAATGCGCAGCGGTTGCAGGCTGGCGAGGCGAAGAAGAAGGCGCCTGTCGCGGGCGAGGTTGACGCGGTTTCTGAACAGCCCGTTGGCTGAGATCGCGTCTCGGTAAGCGATACCGCTTTTTAGCCGGGCGGATTAGCGTCGGGGCTCGTCCGACCCGAGCACTACCACTTGTCCGACGTGACCGCTAGTAACCGTCCGACCAAGACGCCGACCGAGCAGCGCCAACCCAGTTCGGGGGGGCTGGGTGGTTCGAGCTTGTGCCAGGTGTCGCCCGAGATGAAGTAGTAGCCCTGGCCTTGACTGCCGAGGTGGTTGTACTCTCTGGCCCGCAGGTTGTAGAGGCCGGAGTCTTGATCGAGGTATTGGCCCTGAGAAGCGGATCGGATTCGGGATGGTTCGCTCCCGCTCGAACCAGTGCCTCTCAGGCGCACCTAGAGATGGTCAGGCAGCTTCACGCGCAGCTCGGTTGTGGCCCATCGATCAACACCTGAGGCGAATCGTTTAACGGCATCGCGAATATCGTCGTCAGAGAAAGCATGTGGTTCGCGATACCTCTCGAGAACCGACCCAACTAGCCACCCCTCCTTCTCACTCCATCTAATCCATACGAGCCCACGCTCTTCGGATTCCATCGATTCAAACTCGAAGTCTTCGTGTCGTAGCATTGGTCCTACGAGCCACACGAGAAGAGCCACGCGGAGTTCGGCTATAGGGAACATTACTTCCTCGTAGACTACGGCGTCGTTTACGACTAACTCGAACGTCGCAGCGATACCGAGCAAGAGATCGAACTTTTCGTCAACGCTCTGACCCTCAAAGGTGGGGTCGCGAAACGTGAACTCGATCTTCATTTGATCGGGAAGGCTGTGATGACCCGGCCAGCTTCTGTTACGACAACACGCACTCGAGTCTCGCCTCGTGTTCCTATCGTTCGACCGAGGTTAGTTTCAACGCGAAACGTATCGGTTACGGCTGCATTCGGGCGGAATATCGCACGATTCGAACGAAGCGCCTCTTGCACGGTCTTTCGTGGGTCGACTCCACGTTCGAACTTCGCCCAGTTTCCGCCAGTACTCGGAAGGTGCTTAGCCTTAACGGCCCAATCTCCAATGTTATCCGCCGCCGTGAAAGCTGCCTTTGATTGCCGGGCAAGCGCCGAGGTCGCCTCAACCCCTCCCCCCTCTCCCACGGGTGCCAACCTCCTGAACCTGAGCAACCTCGCCAGCTTCGGGTAGCGGGTCATCAAGCGCGTGCCTATGCTCATCTCCGGGGCGAAGAAGAGAATGCCGTTTACCGCCAGCTCGGCGTCACAGGTCAACGTGGAGTTGCAACCCTGGATCTGGGTCACCTTAAAGCCGATCGCGCAAAACCAGCTGCAAGCGGGTCCCTTGGGCGGCTTCAGCCTGGTCTGAGTTCCGTTGTAGAGATAGGAGACGTCGTCGATCCCCGGCCCCGTGACCCAAATGATCTTGCCCTTGTGCTCGGCGACGTTGAGGATGTAGTCGGTGCTGAGACCCCAGACGTCGTTCATTTTCCCGAGCGCGTCTGCCAGCTGTCTGCCCTTGAAGTAGTCCTTGTAGCCGGACCTGTAGATCAGCTGGCAGAGATCGCGGTTCTTCTTGCAGTTGATCTTGCCGGAGGAGAAGTTCGGGTCGAGCCCCGAGGGATCGGTCAGAAGCGTCGGGTCGTCCTCGGCGTAGAGGTAGGAGCTGAGGTCCGGCTCGCCTGCCTCGGCTTCCTTGGGATCGACTTCCAGGAAGCGGCCGATACCCGGGTCGTACTCGCGCGCTCTCATGTAGTAGAGGCCGGAGTCTTGATCGAGGTACTGGCCTGAGAATCGGATCGGGTTGGAGGTGGCCTCCGGAGTGGACGGGGCACCACTATCCGTATCCTCGCCGTAGGGCGAGTAGCGGTATGAGCCTGAGCTTGCGCCTTTTTCGTCGGAGAGCTCGACGGTCGAGCCGAGAGAGTCTGCGTGGTAGGTGAAGCTGTTTCTGGGGGTCGAGTAGCCGAGCGGACCTACACCGTAGGTGTAGAAACGGATGAGAGCTCCACTGTTCGGCTTTTGCTCGAGAGCGAGTTGAGCGAGCGGGGCGTTCGTGTCCCACGTATATGAGATCCGGTCTCCGGGCGTCGTCTTTGAGGCCACGAGGCCGTCGCCGGAGTAGGCGTACGAGACGCGCTTTCCGTCTTCTCTCAGGCTCGTGAGCTCGTTTTCGAGGTCGTACGCGTAGCGGCTCGCGCCCTTTTCGATCTGGTTACCGTTCGGGTCGTAGGAGTAGAGTTCCCTCTGGCCGCTCGGGTCTCTGGCTGAGATGAGCTCATCGGAGGCGTCGTAGCGGTAGCGCGTAATGCCCTGCTCGGTTCGCTGCCTCAACCGGTTGCCCACCGGGTCGTACCTGTAGCGGAAGAAGCTCGAGCAGGCGGCGTCCATACAGGTACGGGTGAGGCGGTCGCGAGAGTCGTATGAGTAGGTCTCCGTCCAGCTCGTCGTCTGTCCCCTCCCGTTCGCCTTGGCCGCGCCGCGGGTGGCCGTCATCGAGAGCGGGTTTCCCTCCGGGTCAAGCTCGTAGGAGCGGGCGTAGAAGAGGCTCCCGTTGCTGCGCGTTCCCTGAACCTGAGTGAGACGGCCGGCCGCGTCGTACGATCGCGCGTCGAGGATGCCGTTCGGGTGGAGAATCGAGACGATGTTGCCGTTTCCGTCGAAGCGAGTAGCGAGTGATCTCCTGGCCAACCTGGGCCGGTCGCCATGCTCGCCTGCGTCGTTGTAGGAGTAGCTGGTCTTCAGGCCGTTCGGATAGGTGCGGGAAAGCAGGTTCCCGTCGGCGTCGTAGAGGTAGATGAAGCTGGCGCCCGGTACTCACGGCGCTGACGAGGCGATCGGCCGCGTCGTATGCGTAGCTTGTCGTACCGCGTTCCGTCGCCTCATCGAGATGCTTGTTGCCGGCCGAGGTCATAGCTGTAGGAGACGGTCGGGGTTCCGTCCGAGTAGCTTTTCCGCAAGAGCCTGTTCGCGGCGTCATAGCTGCGGCGCGATCGTCCCGCCGCTCGGCCGTGACGGTATTCGTCAGATTCCCGACGGCGTCGTAGGAGTAGGTCCACTTCGAGCCGAGCGGGTTGGTCATCGAGATCTTCCTGCCGTCGGCGTCGTAGTCGTAACTCGTTGATGTGCCCGTTTGCATCCGTGCGCGTGATAGGAGGTTCCCGGTGGCGTCGTAGGCGAAGGTCGTGCGCGAGCCGTCGGGGGCGGTTACCGAGGTCTTCTGGCCGCCCGCGTCGTAGGCGTAGTTGAGTCGTGTGCCCGTTCGCGTCGGTCTCCGCAATGAGCCGGCCCGCCGCGTCGTAGGCGGAGGTCATCTCGTGCCCGAGCGGGTCGGTCGTCTTGACCAGATGTCCCGTCGGCGTCATAGGCGGAAGTCGACTCGTGACCGAGCGGGTCGATCTGTCGAGACGACGTTCCCGGCCGGGTCGTATGCCGTCTTTGTCGTCTCGCCCGAGGGCGTCGGTAGCTTGCGATCTCGCGGTTCAGGGCGTCGTAGGTCGTTGCTCGTGACGTTTCCGAGCGGGTCCGTCGTCGAGATCGTGGTTGCCGACCGCGTCGTAGGAGTAGGTCGCAGTGCGAGCCGAGCGGGTTGGTCATCGAGATCTTCCTGCCGGCGGCGTCGTAGCTGTAACTGGTGACGTGGCCGTTCGCGTCCGTTCGCGCGATCAGGTTTCCGGCCGCGTCGTAGGCTGAGTTCGTGATCGAGCCGTCGGGAGCCGTGATCGAGATCTTGCGGCCGTCCGCGTCGTAGCCGTAGCCGGGTCGTGTTACCGTTCGCGTCGGTCTTCGCGATGAGCTGGCCGGCTGCGTCGTAGCCATAGGTCGTCTCGTGACCGAGCGGGTCGGTCGTCTTGACCAGGTGCCCGTCGCTGTCGTAGCTGGGTCGTCTTGTGACCGCGCGGATCGGTGACGGAGAGGACATGCCCGTCGAGGTCGTAGGCGGTCTTCGTCCTCCTCCGAGCGCATCGGTTGTTCGCGATCTCGCGGTCCGATGCGCATCGAACTTGCTGGTAGTCCTGTTTCCGAGCGGATCGATCGTCGCCACGTGGTTGCCGTTCGCGTCGTAGACGGTAGGTCCAGCGCGAGCCGAGCGGGTTCGTCATCGACGTTCTTGTTGTCTAGCGGCGTTGTAGCCGTACTTCGTGACCTGGCCGTTTCGCGTCCTTGCTCTCGAGTCAGGTCCCCGGCCGCGTTGTAGGCGTAGCGTCGTGATCGACGCCGTCCGCGGTCGTGACCGAGTCCTTGCGGCCGTCGGCGTCGTAGGTGTAGCGCGTCGTGTGCCCGTTTGCGTCGGTTTCGGCGACTCGCTGGCCGGCGGCGTCGTAGGTCGTAGCGTCGTTCGCGTGCCCGAGCGGGTCGGTCAGCTTGATCAGGCTTCCGGCGGCGTCGTAGGTCGAGGTCGTCTTGTGACCGAGCGGGTCGGTGACCGAGACGACGTGACCGGCAGCCGTCGTAGACGGTCTTCGTCACTCCTTCGAGCGCGTCGGTCGACTCGACCGGGCGACCCATCTGCGTCGTACTTGGTCGGTCGTCTTGTTCCCGAGCGGGTCTTTCGTCGAGATCCGGTTGCCGGCCGCGTCGTAGCCGTAGGTGGTCTTGGCGCCGCTCGGCGAGGTGACGCTCGTCTGGCGGCCGGCCGCGTCGTAGGTGTAGCGCGTGACATTGCCGAGCGGATCGGTCTCGGCGATGACGTGCTTGCCGAGAGCGTCGTAGGTGTAGTGGGTCATCCCGCCGTCGGCGGCGATCTCGGCGATCTTGTGCCCGGCGGCGTCGTACTCGTAGCGGGTGACGTTCCCCTTGGCGTCGGTCTCGGACGCCACGTTGACCAGACTTGCTGTCATAGGCGGTTTTCGTCGAGTGCCCTAGCGGATCGGTCTTTTCGATCAGGCGCCCGTCTGGCGTCGTAGCTTGTAGGTGGTCGTGAAGTCGAGCGGGGTCGGCGCCCGGCTCGTTCCCGCGCGGGCCGACCTCGGCAATGAGGTGGCCGGCGGCGTCGTAGCTCATCGTCGTCTTCGCCCCAGTGGGCGAGATGGTCGCGATCAGATCGCCCTTGTCGTCGTACGACGGGGTGGGTCGTGTTGACCCAGGGGATCAGTCTCGAGCTACGACCTGGCCCTTTTCGTTGTAGGAATAGGTCGTGACCGCGCCTCTTGAGTCGGGATCTGTCTCTTTGATGAGATTGCCCTTGCTCGTCGTAGTCGTCAGTAGCGTAACGTTGCCGAGCTGATCCGTGTGGCTCGTGACCTGGTCGTTCGCTGTCGTAGGTCCAGCTCTCGGTCGCCCCGTCCGGGGTCGTCGCGCGTGAGCATGTTCCCGCGCTCGTCGTAGGTCATATGGGTGACGTGGCCGAGCTGGTCGGTGGAGGAGATGAGATTGTCCGCGTTGTTGAAGTCGTTGCTGGTCGTGTTGCCGAATGCGTCAACCCGTGAGGTGAGCTGGCCGTCGCCGTTGTATTGGTCTTGCGAGGTGTTACCCGCCGGGTCGGTGACGGTCGCGAGGCCGTTCGACCACTCGAAAAGCGTGCTGTGCTCGAGAGCATCGGCCTGAGAGATAACCCGCCCGTCGGAGTCGTATGTGTTCTCGACGACCGTGTTCCCGTCGGAGTCGGTTATCTTCGTCAGCAGGCCTGAGGAGTTGTAGTCGTAGAAAGTGACCCAACCCTCCTGGTCGGTCGTCGACGTTAGGAGATCGCCCTCGAAGGTGTAAGAGACGGAGCTGCCGTCTGGGCCGGTTGCCTTTGCGAGATGCCCGTTCGAGTCATAGTCGAAGGTGGTTATCCTGCCGCCTCCGTCCGCGACAGAGGCAAGTTGCCCGGTGCCGTTATATGCATAGTTGAGCCCGATGCCGTTGAGATCGAGCCAGGACTTGATACGCCCGTTTTCGTCGTAGTTCTGAACGCTTTGATCCTTCAACTTCAGCGCATAACCAGAATCGGTCTTTGTCAACGCGACGCGCACGCCGGCGTCAGCGTCGTACGACCCGTCCGGCTTCCGCGTGAAGTCGATCCGCTGCCCGGTGTCGGCGCGTAGCTGAAGATTCCCCGATTCATAAGCGCTCAGGGAGAGTGCGATGCTAGCCGTCCATCCCTTGCCGAGCGGGCCGACCGTGCTGTCTTGCGAGTTGTACGTTCTGGTGAGATCGAAGGGGACTCCTGGCCCCTCGAGCGAAACGTCCGTCTCTTGGTGGTAGAAGTTACCGCTCGCCGTGTTGACGGGGTCGGCCCATACGCCGACCGGCATCGAGGTGTATGGCGAACCGGGCGGGCCGAGGTTGGGATCCGGAGGCGGAGGTGGAGGCGGGGGTGGAGGCGGGGGTGGAGGCGGAGGCGAGCAACTAGACGGGTCTCTTAAGCATCGCATCTCATCGGCCGAGAGCATCTTCGTCCAGCACGAACCCATTCCATGCCTGGCCTCGTTACAACCGTTCAATATGGTTAGGGGGTTGGTTATCTCATATAGATGACCGGGTTGCGTTTCGAATTCATCCCACACTTCTTTAGGTATTGCACAACCCTTTTCTGTCCAAGGATTCGGGTCGTAGGGATGCGTATAGGGGTTACAGAAATACAACCATGGTTCTTTGATCAAGTACCAGCCCGGCCCGTGACAACTCTCAGGCGTCCACCACTGACCGGTCGAGTCGCACGCAATACCCTCCTGCCACTGCCAGCTGAAGTCATATTCAGAATCCGCTCTGGATGGAGTGATGGTTACGGATAAAGACAAGAACGTCGCAAGTAAGATCGCACAGAGCAAGGTCACTCGGAAACAACGCCGGTTCATAACTCCCTTTCTCCTCGACGGAGGCCGGCGACGTTCAGCCGGCTTCTTATCCGCATCCGTTTCTTTTCTCTCAACGCGAAATCCCTTTATATGCTCCATCGGAGCGATCGATCTCCGGGAATCGTCTCGCCTCTCGGTCGCTCAAGTCCGCGTGTTGTATAACCCGCGGTTCTGGTCGCGGTACTGGTCCGTGAAGCGGATCACGCATCGCAGACACTCCTTTGGCGGTTATGAGGGAGCCGAACTCAAGCGGCAGGCAGCTCGGTGCTCGGATACTAGGAGTGCTTCGCTCCAGAAGTCAATGTCCGGGCGAAATTATCCCTCCGCCGTGCACTAATATCCCTCCACCGAGGGACAAACCGTCTGTGCTCGAGCCGGGCTCGCCGAGCTGTGGAAGCAGAGTCGCACTCTCGATACAGCGCCGAGCCCGAACTCCGCCGACCAGCCCGCTAGCGTTGTGGCCGTGACCTCCACCACCCCCAATCAAGCGCGAGAGGTCGCAGTGGCCGCGAAGCGGTCGGACTCTTCACCGATACTCGATGGTCTCAACCCCGAGCAGCAGCGCGCCGTGCTGCAAACGCGCGGAGCCGTCTGCATCCTCGCCGGCGCGGGCTCGGGCAAGACGACCACGATCACGCGCCGGATCGCCTGGCAGGTCGCAAGCGGCGCCTTCCCGGCCGATCGGATCCTGGCCGTGACCTTCACCGACAAGGCGGCGACCGAGATGCGCTCTCGCTTGAAGGCGCTGGGCGCGGACGGCGTCTCGGCCCGCACCTTCCACGCCGCCGCGCTGGCGCAGCTGCGCTGGCTCGCGCCCGGGCGGCTGGGCGAGATCCTGCCCAGCAAGGGCCTGATCGTGCGCCGGATCGCCAACTGCCTGCCCCGCCCCCATTGCTTCCGCCACGCCTCCGACCTCGCCGGCGAGATCGAGCGAGCGAAGAACCGGCGCATCTCGCCCGACGGCTATCTCGACGCTCTGGGCGATCACCAGCCGCCGCTCCCGCCCGACTTGATGCTGCGCGTCTACCAGACCTACGAGCGCGAAAAGTGCGAGGCCGAGATGATCGACTTCGAGGACCTGCTCGAGCTGGCGATCCGGCTGTTCGAGGAGGACGAGCAGTCTGCGGCGCTCTTCCGCGAGCGCTTCCACGCCTTCACGGTCGACGAGTACCAGGACGTGAACCTGCTCCAGCAGACGCTGCTCGACCTCTGGCTGGGAGAGCGCGAGGAGCTGTGCGCGGTCGGCGACGACTACCAGGCCATCTACGGCTTCACCGGCGCCACGCCCGACTATCTACTCGCTCTACCCGAGCGCTTCGCCGGGGCGACTGTCGTGACCCTGGAGTCGAACTACCGCTCGACCGGGCAGGTGCTCGAGCTGGCGAACAAGCTCATCCCCAAGCTGGGCGGCGCGGTGAAGTCGCTCCGGGCCACGCGGGCGAGCGGAGTCGAGCCCGAGCGCCGCGTGCTCAAAGACCCCGCCGAGGAGAAGAAGTACCTGGTCGAGCGGATCGCCGCGCTGGCCGAGGAGGGCCTGGCCTTCGAGCAGATGGCGATACTCGTCCGCTCCAACTCGCGCGCGGCCGACTTCGAGGAGGCCCTCGCCGAGGCGGAGATTCCCTTCCAGGGCTCCTCGCTGCTCGAGCGCGAGGCGGCTCGCTACCTGTTGCGACGGGCTGCCTCACTCCACGCCGGCGAGCTCGCCGAGCGGTGTGCGCCGGATCGCTCACGCGCAGGGCTGGCTGGAAACGCCGCCGAAGCGTCTCGGCGACAGGGAGATGACGCGGCTTGCCGACCTCGGCCGGCTCGTTCGCCTGGCCAAGGAGCTGGCGGACGGCGAGCTCGACGGTGCCGGCTACGTCGCCGAGATCCGCCGCCGCTTCGACCCCCGCGCCGCGGGCCACGGCGTTCATCTGCTCACCTATCACCGCGCCAAGGGGCTCGAGTTCACGGTCGTCTTCCTGCCGCGCCTGGAGGAGAAGGAGCTTCCCTGCGCGCTCTCCTCCGGCAAGCACGAGGAGCTGGCCGAGGAGCGTCGCCTCTTCTATGTCGGGCTGACGCGGGCCAAGGACCGCCTCTTCCTGAGCTGGACCGAGAAGGCTCGCCCCAGCCGCTTCCTCAGCGAGCTGGGCCTGGTCGAGGCCAGGCCGATGGCGCTCGCCGACATCGAGCCTCGGCCGGCCGGCTTCGAGCCTCTGCGCGCCTGGCGCCGCAGCCGCGCCCAGGGCGACGGCGTGCCGGCCTTCCACGTCTTCTCGAATCGCGTGCTGGAGGCGATCGCCTCCAGCCGCCCCGGCTCGCTGGCCGAGCTGTCCGAGGTGAGTGGCGTCGGACCGCAGAAGCTCGAGCGCTACGGCGAAGAGGTGCTCGCGGTGCTGTCGGCGAGCGATTCGTAATCAAAAGGCGTCTGCGGCGATTAGCAGACCGTCAATGATCGTCTCAACGCGCGAGTCCGCTAGGGCTGCTGCAGATCGAGTGTTTGCCGAAGTGCCTTCTCCACTTGCACAAGTAGTGGAGGAGGCAAAACGGCGATCTCCCGGCGTAAGTCCTCGGCCTTAAGCGTTTGGATCTCATGGCACAGGATCCAACTATCGTCCTCCATCCCCACTTCGCCCGCCGCTAGGGGGACGTTGGTCGGCAACGACCGTTCTCGTGGAGTCGAAGTTACGAGACAGACTATGGGGGATCGCATACCGTTATTGATCGCGTCCCACGAGATGACGAGCACCCGTTTGTCGCCCGCGCCGGGGAAGTCGGCGAAATAGAGTCCGCCACGTACGATCGCCCCAATCAAGCGTCACGCCAGCGCTGCGCCGCACGGGCTCGGGAGGCCTCGAGGAACTCAATTTCATCGTCCGTTCGGCTCTCCGCTGCTTCCGCATACATCTTGGTGTACTGAAGGTCAGACGCGGCTTTTTTGGCGGCGCCGACCAGCAACTCGACCGCCTCGCGCACAAAAGCCGACTGGTTGTCCCGGATACCACGAAATCTCGCGCTATCGCGGGCCATCGCCAATACGAACTCGGCCGTGATCTTCTCCGTGACGTCAGATTCACCAGTACTGGCGCTCTCGTCCAGGATCGTACTGGCGTCTCGGATACGACTCTTGAGATCCCGAGCCGCTCGGAAGGTGTAGTTGCTCTCAGCAATAACGGTCATAGTCAGAAGTGTACTCGATAGAACAATTCGTAGTCAAGCATGTAATACCTATTGTATTAACATCGGTAGCTGTTCTTAAACCTTGAGTTGGTATTGGCCGATGAGCAGGGAATTTCAAATTGAGCCACTACCCATATTTGCTACATAGGCGCGCTCGCCGAGCTTCTCAACCTAGCCGCGGCGCCAGCCCGCCGGCGCATGCGCCAGCCAGCGCCCGTCGCGGCGGGTGACCTCGACCGGGATGGCGAAGCAGCGCGAAAGCGCCTCGCTGGTAAGCGTCTCCTCTACCGGCCCCGAGGCGACCAGCTCGCCGCCGCGCAGCAGTAGCGCATGGGTGGTCGTGCGCGGCAGCTCCTCGAGATGGTGCGTGGCTACGACTGTCGTCAGCTCGGGATCGCTGGCGGCCAGCGCCTCGAGCGCCGCCACGAGCGCCTCGCGCGCCGGTAGGTCGAGCGCGGCCGCCGGCTCGTCCAGAAGTAGCAGCCGCGGCGAGCTCATCAACGCCCGGGTTAACAGGATGCGCTGACGCTCGCCCTGCGAGCAGATCCCGAGCGGGTGGGTGGCCAGGTCGGCGCAGCCGAACAGCTCGAGCAACTCTTCGGCTCGAGCCTTCACCTGCTCGTCGTAGCGCTCCCAGAGCGGTATCCGCGTCCCGGTCGCGCCGGTCAGGACGATCGTCATCACGTCGTAGCTCTCGTCGAGCTTGCGATCGAGCAGCGAATCGACCTCGCCGATCCGTTCCCTCAGAAGGCGTAGATCGGTTCTGCCCAGACGCTCGCCCAACAGCTCGACCGTTCCCGCGGTTGGATGGGTGGTGGCCGCCGCGAGCGTGAGCAGGGTGCTCTTACCGGCGCCGTTCGGGCCCAGCAGCGCCCACTGCTCGCCCGGCTCGACGCGCCAGTCGATTCCGTCGAGCAGCCACGAGCGGCCGCGGCGCAGGCGCACGTCCCGCATCAGGATGGCGGGAGCGTTCTCGCTCACTGCCCGAGCCGCTGAATTTCGTCGAGGCAGTCGCGCAGACCTTGGCGCCAGTGCGGAAGACGCGGCGTCTCGGGCTTCTCGCTGCGCAGCACCGAGTAGGCCGGACGCGGAGCTGGACGGTTCAGCTCGGCGGTCGTGATCGCGCGCACGCGGCAGGAGAGCCCGGCCTGTTCGAAGATCGCCTCGGTGAACTCCTTCCAGGTGCAGTCCCCGTCGGCCGCGACGTGGTAGACGCCGAAGGGAAGCTCGACGATCCGGCGCGTTGCTTCAGCGAGGTGGCCGACGTAGGTTGGGCAACCGCGCTGGTCGTCCACCACCGCGACCTCCTCGCGCTCGGCGCCGAGCCGGAGCATCGTGCGCAGGAAGTTGTGCCCGGTGGCGCCGAACAGCCAGGAGGAGCGCACGATCCAGGCCCGCTCGCCCGCGGCCCGCTCGCCGTCGAGCTTCGTCCGCCCGTAGACCGAGCGCGGGCCGGTCGGGTCGGACTCGAGATAGGGCGCGCCCTTCTCGCCGCTGAAGACGTAGTCGGAGGAGTAGTAGACGAGCGGAGCTCCGAGCGCGGCGACGTTGCGGGTACCGCCCACGTTCGCTCGCTCGGCGCCGGCCGGATCGGCCTCGGCGCCGTCGACGTCGGTCCAGGCGGCGGCGTGCAAGACGAGGTCGGGCGTCTCGAGCCAGGCCGGCGCCTCTTCGGCGACGTTCCACTCGCCCAGATCGACCCCGGTCAGCTCGTCGGCGGCGAACGCCGCGGACAGCGCGTGCCCGAGCTGGCCGGCCGAGCCGGTGATCAGGACGCGCCGAGATCCCGTGCTGAGAGAATCGGTGATTGCGTGCTCCAGAGGTGCTTGACGCGCGGGTCGGCCCAGGAGATTCCCTGCTCGTCGGGGTCTTCCGAGTCGTATTCCTCGGTCACGTGGTAACAGAAGAGAACGTCGGTCAGGGCTTCGAAGCCGTGCGCGTGGTAGCCGGGCACCCAGACGGCGACCGGGTTCTCCTCGCCGATGTCGAGCGAGAAGGTCTCGCCCGACTTGCGGTCGAGCAGGACGACGCGCGCCGTTCCCTGCATACAGACGAACAGGTCGTCCTGGCCGCGCTCGTGATAGTGCAGGCCGCGGATTACGCCCTTGCGCGAGAGGGAGAGATTCGTCTGCTTGGTCGGCCGGGGCAGGACGCTGTCGCGGCGGATCTCGCAGAACCAGCCGCGCTCGTCGGCGAAGCGCTCGAGCGGAATCAGCTGCATCCCGTCGAGCAGGCGGGGCTCGGTGTTTGGAACTCGTGTCACCTCTTGTTGGCTCCGTTCTGGCGTACGAAATCGTTAACGGCGTAGTAGGCGTCGATCGACTCGCCGGCGTCGCCCCAGAAGCCCTCGATCTGGTCGTACTCCATCTCACCCTGATCGACGTACCAGTTGTTCACGTCGGTTATCTCCAGCTCGCCGCGCCCGGAGGGCTCGAGCTTGGAGATCACCTCGAAGACGTCGGAGTCGTAGAAGTAGACGCCGGTCACGACCAGGTCGCTGGGCGGGTCTTTCGGCTTCTCGACGATGCGCACGATGCGCTTGTCAGCGTCGAGCTCGGGAACGCCGAGGTGACGCAGATGCTCGGGGTCGCCCTCGCGCGCCAGGAGCACGCGGGCGCCCTTTTTCTGCTTGCAGAAGCTCTCCACCGACGGCGCGAAGGAGTTCTCGAGCACGTTGTCGGCCAGCATCACGACCATGCGCTCGCCGCCCACGAAATGCTCGGCCAACCCGAGCGCCTCGGCGATGCCGCCCGGTCGATCCTGGTAGCCGTACTCGAGCCGCGAGATCCCGTACTCGCGCCCGTTCCCGAGTAGGCGCAAGAATTCGCCTGCGTGCGTGCCGCCGCTGACGAGCATCAGGTCGGTCACGCCGGCCTGCACCAGCGCCTCGATCGCGTAGTTGACCATCGGCCGGTCGTAGATCGGCAGCAGGTGCTTGTTGGTGATGCGGGTGAGTGGATGCAGCCGGGTGCCGGAGCCGCCCGCGAGGATCACGCCTTTCAGAGCTCGACCGTCTGCCATGGCTCGCATGCTACGTGGTGCGCTTCGGTTTCGCCCCGATTAGTCGCCGCCGTCATCCCCGGTGTCCCCCGCGTCTCCCCCGGTGCCCCGGTGTCAGACACCGGTCAGAAAAACCGGCCGCTGTCAAGGAGACCGCGTGTCGCAAGTGAGTCGTTTCTTCCACAGACGGGGCCGGCGCCGATGTGGGTATCGGCTCGGGCCGCCCTCCCGGAGATCACTCGACCGCAACCGGCGCCTCGAGCGGGGCGAGAGGCGACGGCTCAACCCGCACCAGCCGCGCCATCGACGCCGGTAGCCACCAGTTGTAGCGACCGAGGAGCGCCATCAGCGCGGGCACCAGCAGTCTCGGCATGCCGGTCTCGTCTCGACGCGTGATCGCTACGCTTGCATTGCCGGTGCGATGGGGTAAGAAAGAGACGTGAGCGAGCACAAGCAGAGCGGTGGGCGCAAGGAAGTCGACGACCAGTTCGGTCGGCTCGTCGCCGAGCTCTGGCACGGACAGTTCAGCGGCCGTCAGCATGGCTTCTGGCCGCCCGTCGACAGCTACCGCACCGAAGAACCGCCGCAGCTCGTGGTGGTCGTGGAGCTTCCCGGGATCGATCCCGAGCAGGTGCAGATCGTGCTGCAAAACGGGGCGCTGCTGATCGCCGGCGAGCGCCTGCGGCCAAGCAAGTGCAATCGCCGCTACCACCAGATGGAAATCGACCGCGGCCCCTTCCAGAGGCGGATCCAGATTCACGAGCAGGTCGATGCCCAGGCCGCCAGCGCCAGCTACGAGCACGGGCTGCTGCAGATCGTCCTGCCGATCGCCAAGCGCTCCAGCGGCGCGGTGCGCGTGCCGATCGACGTGAGGTCGAAGCGATGAGTTCCGGCGCCGACGAACAGACACGTCCGGATGCGCGGCCCGTGCAGAACGATCGCTTCGAGCTGCCGCTGCTGCCGCTGAAGGAGACCGTCGTCTTCCCCGACTCGATGATGCCGCTGGCCGTCGGGCAGGAGCGCTCGCTCAAGCTCGTCGACGAGATCGTCAGCGACGAGGGGCACCTGGCGCTGATTGCCGTGCGGGAGCAAACGGAGGAGCCCGGCTGGGACGACATCTACTCGGTAGGCGTCGAGGCGACCGTCTCGCGGATGCTCAAGATGCCCGACGGAACGCTGCGCCTGCTTGTCCAGGGCGTTCGCCGCATCCGCCTGCTCGAGCCAGTGCGCGACAAGCCCTACCTGGTCGGACGATTCGAGGAGCTGCCCGACATCATCGACGTCTCCGACGAGATCGAGGCGCTCACACGCAACGTCCGCTCGCAGTTCGCCCGAGTCATCGAGATGGAGCCCTACCTCCCCGACGAGCTGGCGATCGCGCTGGCAAACATCGACGACCCCAGCCTTCTCTCCTTCCTCGTCGCCTCCAATCTGCGCCGCCTGACCGTGGCCGAGCGCCAGCAGCTGCTCGAGCAAACCCGCGTCGCCGAGCGCCTGCGCGCGCTCTCGCGCATCCTCGCCCGCGAGGTCGACGTCGGCGAGTTGGAGTCGAAGATCCAGACGCAGGTGCAGTCGGAGCTCGACCAGACCCAGCGCGAGTTCATCCTGCGCCAGCAGCTGAAGGCGATCCAGGAGGAGCTGGGCGAGACGAACCCCGAAGAGGCCGAGCTGAAAGAGCTGCGCGAGCGCATCGAGGCCGCCGACCTGCCCGAGGAGGCGCGCACGGCCGTCGATCGGGAGCTGGGCCGGCTCGAGCGCCTCCCCAGCGCCGCCGCCGAGTACGGCGTCATCCGCACCTATCTGGAGTGGATCGTGTCGCTTCCCTGGAAGACCGAGAGCGAGGATCACCTCGACCTCGAGCGCGCCAAGCAGATTCTCGACGAGGATCACTACGACCTCGAGAAGGTCAAAGAAAGGATCGTCGAGTACCTGGCCGTCTCGAAGTTGAAGGGCGACGTCTCGGGCCCGATCCTCTGCTTCGTCGGCCCGCCCGGAGTCGGCAAGACCTCGCTCGGGCAGTCGATCGCTCGGGCGCTCGGGCGCAAGCTGGCGCGCATCTCGGTCGGCGGCGTGCGCGACGAGGCCGAGATCCGCGGACACCGCCGCACCTACATCGGCGCCATGCCGGGCACGATCATCCGCGCGCTCCGAGACGCCGAGACGCGCAATCCCGTCTTCTTGATCGACGAGATCGACAAGATGGGAATGGACTACCGCGGCGACCCGGCCAGCGCGATGCTCGAGGTGCTCGATCCCGAGCAGAACTCCAGCTTCCGCGATCACTACCTCGATCTGCCGTTCGATCTCTCGCGCGTGCTCTTCATCTGCACGGCCAATCAGGCCGAGACGATCCCGCCGCCGCTGCTCGATCGCATGGACACGATCCAGCTCTCCGGCTACACCGCCGACGAGAAGCTCGGCATCGCCAGGCGCTACCTGGCGCCCAAGCAGATCGAGGCGCACGGTCTCGACCCCAATAAGGTCACGTTCTCGGACGAGGCGCTGAGGCTTGTGATCAGCGAGTACACGCGCGAGGCCGGTGTGCGCAATCTCGAGCGCCAGCTCGCGGCCCTCTGCCGCAAGAGCGCTCGTCAGATCGCCGAGGGCAAGAAGAGGAAGATCACCGTCGGCGAGAAGGAGGTGCGCGAGTGGCTGGGTGCGCGGCGCTTCGCCGGCGAGGTACGCAGGCGCACGGCCGAACCGGGCGTCGCGACCGGGCTCGCCTGGACGCCCGTCGGCGGCGAGATCCTGTTCATCGAGGCAACGGCCTACGAGGGCCAGGGGCGCCTGACCCTGACCGGCCAGCTGGGCGACGTGATGCAGGAATCGGCCCAGGCGGCGCTCTCCTACGCGCGCGCTCACGCCAGCGAGCTGGGCATCGAGGACGGCTGGTTCCAGGCCCACGACCTGCATCTCCACGTCCCCTCGGGCGCGGTGCCCAAGGACGGGCCTTCGGCCGGGATAACGATGGCGACCTCGATCGTCTCGCTGGCGACCCAGCAACAGGTCGCCGGTGACCTGGCCATGACCGGCGAGATCACGATCACGGGGCAGGTGCTCCCGATCGGAGGCCTGCGTGAGAAGCTGCTCGCGGCGCAGCGGGCCGAGATCAAGCGCGTGATCGTGCCGCGCGAGAACGAGCCCGATCTGGAGGACCTGCCCGAAGAGACGAGAAAGGCCCTGAAGCTGATCCTGGTGGACAGCGTGCGCGAGGTGCTGGAGGCGGCGCTCGAGAAGAGGAGCGAACCCCACTCGGGAACGGTGACCCGAATCGAGCGCGAGGCGGCCTCGGCGAAGTCTCTAGGTACCGGCCGAAAACGGAGTGCGAGATGAGGAAGAAGTCGAAGGACGATCGCGATGCGCCGATCCTGTACGGTGCAGAGAGACGAACGGTGGTTAATCCATGTGCGAGCGATGCGGGGGGAAAAGCTATGAACAAGAAGACCGACAAGCTTTCGGACGCCGCTACGACCGTGCGCCCCTATGTCGAGCGCGCGCTCAAGGACGAAGAGCTACGCGACAACGTACGTCAGGCGTTCGTGGCCGCCAGAGAGGTGTACGACGAGCTCATCTCCAAGGGGGAGGTCTCGAAGGCTGCGACGCACGTAGTCACCGACCGTGAGGTTCAGGAGAACCTGCGCACGACGGTCGACGAGCTGCGGCAGGCTGCCGCACGGATGCAGGGCCGGGAAGACGGAAGCACACCGCGCCCGGAGCACGATGCTGCTTCTGAGCGGTATCGCGATCGGGGTGCTGTTCAACCCGGTGACCGGGCCGCAGGCCAGAGCCTGGCTACGCGAGACAGTGCTGGGACCGCTGGAGGAGATCGAGTACAACCCGATGGACTCCAGCTCCGGCGACGGCAAAACCGCCTAGGCCGAGGCGGCAGCAGTACCGCGATCACTCCCGCGTCGAACGCAGCGCGGGGCGGTTCTAGTCGCGCTGCTGCTTTCCCGGCTTCGGCGAGCTGAGCAGAGCCGCCAGCGAACGGCTGTTGATACGCGGCAGCTGCGAGATGTCGGTCGAGTGCAGCAGCACGGCACCGGGCTGTTGCGTGCTCACGCCGGCTGCGATCTGCTTGGCCCAGGACGCCGTCCCCTCCGGGAAGGCGACGTCGGTCAGGTGCTCGAGCCCGACGAGCCAGTGGTAAGGGTCGACCGCGCTCAGGTCGTAGCCGAGGCTGAGCAGCGCCGCAGGATGAGCCTCGAAGTGGAGGTGCGGCGGCGTGGTGATGGCATCGCCGGAGTTGCCGACGAAGCCGAGCACGGCACCGGCCTTCACGCGCAGTCCGTTCAGGGCCAGGGGCGAGAAGGCCGAGAGGTGCGCGTAGTAGAACTCGTTGCCGTCCTTGTCGCGCAGCCAGAGACGGTTGCCGCCGAGGTTGTTCCAGCCGACCGAGAAGACGGTTCCGTCTGCGACCGCAAGCAGTGGCGTGCCCATCGGGGCGAAGATGTCGATTCCGTGATGCCAGCCGGTGTCGGCCCGGGGAGATCCGAACGAGTCCGAGTACCAGGCCTGGCCGTAGACGGGGAAGACGTGGCCCTTGCGGGTTATCTTCGGCTGCAGGTCAGAGGGAATCCGCTGCACCTTGCCGGTCTTCGAGCCGGGCTTCTTGCCGGGCTTCTTCGACGTCGTAATCCGTGCTCGTCTCGGAGTTGGGCTGTGAGCCGCTTTTTGGGATCGTCACCGGCGATGTCTGGGTCTCGGACTGGGCCAGGGCATCGGCCCAACCGATGACGATCTCGCTTCCGGCCGCAAGCCCACCGTGGTCGACGACGACATGAAGATCCAGCGCCTGCATCGACTGGTGACTTCCCTGGGTGCCCGGATCGCCGCCGCTCGTGGTCGTGACCAGGGCCTGGATGTAGCCCCAGTCGCCCAGCTCGATGCGTCCGCCCGGGGTCATCGCGAGCGGCTGACCGAGATAGGTGGCGCCCTCGACGACGGTCTCGGTCGTGTCGCCCGTTGCCTCCTCGGGTGTGGCGTCGGCGATCGCGTAAGCCAGGACGCGCCCGATCGCGATCTCTCCGCCGAAGAGTTGAATGCCGGTCAGCTCGCTCGACGCCGTGCCGGTGGCCGCGCCGCCGCTGGCGGTGGCGCTCGCGCTCGCCGCCGTCGCGTCGATGCGAACAACCGAGCCGTCAGCCGGGTAGACGAAGGGCGCGCTCGGAATCGCCTCGTCGGGAGGCGCGGATGCCTCCGTCGTGTAGAAGACGCCCTGTCCGGGCACGGTGATCTTGATCGCGAAGGCGCGCGCCTCGGCGCCCGCCTCGGATGTGGCGGGCGTAGCGCGCGCTGTCGCGGTGACGATCAGGACGCCGATAGAAACAGGAGCCAGATGAGACGTCGTCGCAGCACGTAACCCATTATTGGCATATCGGTGACTCCCTGCTCGGCGAAGCTTCACTTGCGACAGGTCGCGCAGAGGCCGGTCAACTCGACCGTATGCCCTTTCGCAGCGAAATCGTGCTTCGCAAACACCCCGTCTAGCCAGTCTGTCAGCCCACGTTCGTCTACCTCAACCACACGATGACAGTCTGAGCAAACCAGGTGGTGGTGGTGCGACTCGCCGCAGAGTCGGTAGCAGAGCTCTCCCTCATGGTGGGCGAGCGGGTCCACGACCCCCTTCTCGCTCAATAGCGAGAGCGTTCGGTAGACCGTCGCGAGACCGATCGTCGCTCCTCTCCGCTCGCGAAGGCGCTTCCACAACGTCTGCGCAGTCGCGTCATTGGGCTCGACCGCCAGCTCGCGAAGTACTTCCAGTCGCTGCCTCGTTACGTGGACGCCATTGCGTACCAGCAAGTCGGCCAGATTTCGCTCTGTCGCTTGCGCCGTTTTCATAGCGCGAGTACACTGGCCGATGTGAAATTGAGAATCATTCTCATCGCAATGATATCACTACCGCTCGCGGGACTCGTCGCCTATGTGTTCGCAACCGGAGGCCAGGGCAACAACACGACGACGAAACTGACCGTCGTCGCGGCCGAGAACTTCTACGGCGACATCGCCAAGCAGATCGGCGGAACCGATGTCGCGGTGACGTCCATCCTCTCCAACCCGAACGCCGACCCGCACCTCTTCCAGCCGGGAACGAACAGCGGTCTCACCGTCGCAACGGCCGACGTCGTCATTCAGAACGGGCTCGGGTACGACGCCTTCATGCAAAAGCTCGAGAACGCCGCACCGAGCAATCACCGAATCGTGGTCACAATCTCCGACGCGCTTGGTTTCCGCGACGCCGACGCGAACCCGCACCTCTGGTACGACGTATCGAAGCTCGGCGCAATCGCCTCTGCGATCGCATCGGGACTCGAGCGCTCCGATCCCGGCCATGCCGCCGCCTACAGGATTGGGCTCGCTCGTTTCGATGCCAGTCTGCGTCCTCTCGAGCGCGAGATCGCGCGGATCAAGGTGCGTTTCGCAGGCGAGCCGGTCGCCTACACCGAGCCGGTGCCCGGATATTTACTCGCCGCGGCCGGCTTGCGCAATCTCGCGCCCGCCTCGTTCACGCGTGCGATCGAGAACGGCAGCGAGCCGAGCCCGCAGGATGTCGCGCAGATGACCGCGCTCATGGCCAAGAAACAGGTGAAGGTGCTCCTCTACAACAGCCAGGCCGTCTCTACGATCACTTCTCGCATTCGAGCCGTCGCGGCGCAGGCGGGGATTCCCGTGGTCGGGATGAGCGAGACGATGCCTCCCAAGCTGACTTTCCAGTCCTGGCTGCTGGCCGAAACTCAGAGCTTGCGCAAGGCGCTGTCGCAATGACGGGCGGCGAGCAGAACATCGTCTCGGTTGAAGACCTGACGCTGCGCTTCGGCGAGCGCACGCTCTGGGAAAACCTGAGCTTCGAGCTAGGCAGCGGTGAGTTTCTCGCCATTCTCGGTCCCAACGGCACCGGCAAGACATCGTTACTGAGGATCTTGCTCGGAATCCTCGAGCCGAACGCCGGCCGGGTCAGGCTGCGGGGACGCCCGCCGAGGTGCTGCGCCGCTATCGGGTATATCCCGCAACAGCGCGTCTTCGACCGCGACGTAACGCTTCGCGCACGCGACCTCGTCCGGCTCGGTCTCGACGGGCATCAATGGGGCGTGAGTATCCCCTCACGTGCCAAGCGAGCGCGGATAGATCGTGCGCTCGCAGAGGTTGGCGGGTCGGATTTCGCCGAGGCCGCTACTGGGCGCCTTTCGGGCGGCGAGCAGCAGCGGCTCAGAGTTGCTCAGGCGCTGGTTTCGGATCCGGCCGTGCTCATGGCCGACGAGCCCCTGCTCTCACTCGATCTCTCCTACCAGCGCGCCATTACCGAGCTGATCGACGCTCACCGCCGGCGGTTCGGCACACCCGTCCTCTTCGTGACCCACGACATCAACCCGATCCTGCCGATCGTCGACCGCGTGCTCTATCTCGCCCCCGGACGCTGGGCTATCGGATCGGCCGATGAGGTGCTGACGTCCGAGACGCTCTCCTCTCTGTACGAGACCGAGGTTGACGTTCTGCGGGTACGCGGCCGCGTGATCGTTGTCGGCACGCCGGAGGATCACAACGTCCACCACGTCCACGAGCACCACTGATGTTCACGCAGCTTCTCGCTCAGCACTTCGTTCACACGGCCCTTCTGGCCGGCGCGGTAGTCGCCGTCATCTGCGGTGCGATCGGGATCTTCGTCGTCACGCGCGGTGCCAGCTTCGCCGTTCACGCCATCTCGGAGCTCGGCTTCACCGGCGCCGCCGCCGCGCTCGTCGCCGGCATCGATCCGGTGATCGGGATGATCGGCGGATCGCTCTCGGTCGGTCTCGCGCTCGGATTCCTCTCGCTGCGCGGGCGCGAGCAGGACAGCGCCATCGGCGCCGTCCTGGCCTTCGGGCTTGGCGTCGGCGTGCTTCTTCTCTCCCTCTACCAGGGCTACGCGACCGAGGCCACGAACCTGCTCTTCGGCAGCATCGTCGGCGTAAGCGACAGCCAGTTGCGTAATCTCACCATCGTCGCTCTGATCGTCGCTGTCGGTCTCGCCGTCGTCTACCGACCGTTGCTCTTCTCGAGCGTCGATCCCGAAGTCGCCGAATCGCGCGGCGTGCCCTTGCGAGCGCTGTCGGTTATGTTCTTCTTGCTCCTCGCTCTGACAACGGCGGAGGCGATCCAGGTCGTCGGCGTGCTGCTCGTTCTCACGCTGGTCATCACCCCGGCGGCGGCGGCCCTACGCCTGACAGGACGTCCGGGCCTCGCCATGATCCTGAGCATCGGCATCGCTCTTGTCTCGACCGAAGGCGGCATCTTGTTATCGCTCGAGAAGTCCTGGCCCACGAGTTTCTTCATCGCCACGATCTCCTTCGCGATCTATCTGATCGCTCGCGTCATCGATGCGACCCGCCCGGCCGTCAGCCGTGCTTCCGCTAGTGACAAGGTCTCGGTGACCGAGACAGCGCCGGCCGCCGAGCTGTCGCAAAACTGAAGCGACCCAGCCCTCGCATCGACCAAGACGGTTCTCGTGTCGGCCGGCTTCGTCTTCGTGTTCGTGATCAGTCTGGCCGGGGCTCGCTAGTTCGCTCGCCGCGCCACGCTCGCCAACCGAGCTCGAGCGCGAGCGCGATCACCAGGACGCCGAAGAGGCGCTGCAGAGAGCCGGGCGCCAGCCTCTCGGCCAGCAGGCCGCCGCCGACTACTCCGGCAAGCGAGCCGAGCCCGAGCTTCCAGACCGATGCCCAGCGGATGTTTCCGTAGCGGCTCTGGCGCCAGCTGCCGACGAGCACCACCGGAACGATCGCCAGCAGTGAAGTCGCCTCGGCCTGGTGCTGGTCGAGGCCGAGCATCAGCAGAGCGGGAACGAAGAGAATGCCTCCACCGACTCCGAACAGCCCGGCCAGAACACCGGCGGCCGCGCCGAGCGCGATTGCCAGAACGATCGTCATCCGATCACCAGCTTCAGCCCGATCGCGGCCAGCAGAACGGCGAACAGCCCGGTCAGAACGCGGTTCTGCAGCCGCTGCTGAAAAGCCGTGCCGAGCAGGGCTCCCGCCGCCGCGGGTACGCCCACCAGTAAGGCGTAGCGCACGTGCACTTCGCCATACCAGGCATAGAAGATTGCGCCGGCCACGGCTGTGATCCCGATCGCCGCCAGCGATGTTGCGGCGGCGACTTTCGGTTTGTTCCCGAGCCAGATCAGGCCCGGGACGATCAGCGTGCCGCCGCCGACTCCGAACAGCCCGCCGTAGAAGCCGGCGAATAGACCAATCAGAACGATTACCACCGTCGTATCCTAGAGACGCTCAGTTTCTTCAAGAGCCGATCTCGCTAGGAACGTGCGCGGATGAAGAAGAACCCCTTGATCGCAGAGCTCGCCTCCGACCCCGGGCGCGCCGCGCTGCTGCTCGACGTAGATGGGACGCTGGCGCCGATCGTGAGCCGGCCCGAAGATGCGCGGGTGCCGGACGAGATTCGCTCGCTGCTGCGCGAGCTGGCCGCCCGCTACGCGCTCGTCGCCTGTGTCAGCGGGCGCTCGAGCGCCGACGCCAGGAGCATCGTCGGCGTCGAGGAGCTGCTCTATGTCGGGACGCACGGACTGGAGCTGGCGCCCGGCGCAGCCGTCTGGCGGGAGCAGATCGAGCGCTTCGCCGGCACCGTCGAGTGGCCGCCGGAGTGGATCGAGAACAAGGGCCTCGCGCTCTCGCTCCACTATCGCCAATCACCCGAGCCCGAGCGGTCGCGCCTGGCGCTGGAGCGAATCGCCGAGGCGCGCGGAGGAGGTTGGGCTGAACGCTCGCTTCGGGCGCATGCTGCTCGAGATTTTGCCGCCGGTGGAGGCCGACAAGGGAACCGCCGTGCGCGCGCTGCTCGACGAGCGCGGACTGACGCGAGCGCTCTATGCGGGCGACGACACGACCGACCTCGACGCCTTTCGCGCGCTGGAAGGGCTGGAGCTGGGTATCTGCGTCGCGCTCGGTTCGGGCGAAGCGCCCGCCGCGCTGACCGAGGCGGCCGACATCGTTCTCGCGGGCCCGGATGAGCTCGTCCAGCTGCTGAGATTCCTTTAGGCGCGTTTATCGCCGAGACCCGTACCGGAACAGCTCCAGCACGTCCGCCTTCTCGCCGGCCAGCGAAGGCTCGTGCAGCGTGACCACGATCAACGGTCTCGACTCGTAGCTGCCGGAGGCGATCATGCAGATCCCCGCGGCGGGGGTGTTCCCCGTCTTCACGCCGTCACCCCAGCTGTAGTAACGCACGAGCCAGTTGCGCGAGCGAACGAGAACATCGTGATCCGGCGGCCAGCGCACGTGTGCCTGCCAGGTCGCGACGAAGGGACGAAAGCGCGCGTCACTCATCGCAGCCCGAGCCAACCGAGCCAGATCGAGCGCCGAGGAGTAGTGGCCCGGATCGGTGACCCCGCTCGGGTTTGTGAAGTGCGTGTGCGTCAAGCCGAGCTCCTTCGCCCTGGCGTTCATCAGCGCGACGAAGGCCTCCTCGCTCCCTCCTACGTAGTGGGCGAGAGTGATCGAGCAATCGCTGGCGCCCTTCGTCAGCGACCCGCGCAGGAGGTTGCGGATCGTGATGCGGTCGCCCGCGCGAAGACCCAGGAGCACCCCTCGCTGACCTACCGCCTCGCTCGGCACCCGGGCGTAGCTGTCGAGATTGCGAACATGCTCGATAACGAGCAGGGCCGTCATCACTTTCGTGAGCGAGGAGGGGGGCAGACGCAGAGACGCTTTCTTGCCGAAAAGCACGGCGCCGGTCGTCCGGTCGATCACCGCCGCAGCGCGAGCGCTGACGACAGGGGGCGATAGCCGAGCCGCGTGCACAGAGGTCTCTGCCGAGGAGAAACCCATGCTTGGGACAGCCACCACGGCGGCCACGAGCCCGCCACCGACGAGAGTCAGACGGCGCCGCCGCCCGATATCGCGAGCTGGCCATCTCATGCTCTCAACTCTATCCGCCGCTGATCCTCGGGCGTCCGAACGGATCGGCGGCTCTACGGGGAGTTCTACACAGCCGCGACAGCTTGCTCGAGCGCCTGCCAGGTCAGGCGAATGTCCTCTTCGCTCGTGCGCATGTTTCCGATCGCCCAGCGGATCACGAACCGGTCGCGCAGGCGCGTGTGCGAGAGGAAGGCGACACCGCTCGAGTTGAGGCGGTCGAGGAGCGCCTCGTTCGCCTCGTCGGAGCCCTTGAGACGGAAGCAGACGGTCGAGAAGGGGCGCGGCGCGCAGAGCTCGAAGCGATCGTCGGCTCGAACCAGCTCTTCGACCAACTCGGCCAGCTCGGACGGAGTTTCTGATCGCCTTCTGCAGCCCCTCGCGCCCGTAGAAGCGCAGCACGGCCCAGAGCTTGAGCGCCCGCATGCGCCGGCCCAGCGCCGGCCCGTACTCCATCAGGTTGATCGCCTCCTCGGGCGTGCGCAGGTACTCGGGAACGAGGCTGAAGGCGGCGCGCAGATCGTCGGGGCGCGCGGTGAAGAGGCAGGAGCAGTCCATCGGCGTAAACAGCCACTTGTGCGCGTTGACGACGAAGGAGTCGGCCAGCTCGATTCCGTCGAGCGCCCAGCGAAACTCGGGACAGACCGCGGCCGAGCCGCCGTAGGCGCCGTCGACGTGCAGCCAGGCGCCGTGCGCCTTGCACAGCCGCCCGATCTCGCGCAGCGGATCGACCGACGTCGTCGAGGTCGTGCCGACCGTGGCCGTGACGGCGCAGACGTCGCCTTTCGCCAGTTCCTGCTCCAGCAGCATCGGCGCGCATGCGGAAGGCCTCGTCCACCGGAATCGTGCGCAGCTCGAGCTCGAGCAGACGGCAGGCCTTGGCGACCGAGGAGTGAGCCTCCTCCGAGCAGAGAACCGCGCGCCTGCCGCCACCGGCCTCGCGCGCCGCGGCGAGAGCCGACAGAGTGGACGTGGAAGCCGTGTCCTCGATGTGCCCGAACCACTCGCTCGGTAGGCCGAGCAGCTGCCCGACCCAGTCGAGAGCGAGCTGCTCGAGCTCGGTCGCGGCGGGCGAGGAGCGCCAGAGCATCGCGTTCGCGTTCAAGGAGGCGATCAGCATCTCGGCCAGGATCCCCGGCTCGGAGGTGGTGGTCGGGAAGTAGGCGAAGAAGCGGGGGTGATTCCAGTGCGTGAGGCCTGGAAGCAGGATCCGGTCCAGATCCTCGAGCACGGCCGAGAAGGGCTCACCCTGCGCAGGCGGCTCGGCGGGCAGCTGCGCGTGTACGTCGCCGGGCTCGACCCTGGCGAGCACCGGCAGCTCCGGCAGGCGCTCGAGAAAGCGCGCGATCCACTCGCCGGTGGCCGCCGCGCTCGAGCGGAAGCTCGTCAGCTCTTGCGAGAGCTCAGGATCTGTCTCCAGGGGCGTGTGTTCAGTACCTGCTCGCTCGTCAGCCATGCTCTCCTCGCTTGTGCCAGGGCCAGCTCGATGCTCATCAGAGTCACAGGCCGGTGCCCATCACTTGAGATAAGGATCTTAGCCCCTGCCTCTCCCGCGAGTCGGGCGTGGCTGTCGCGCAGGTCGAGCCGATCGGGCTGGCCGTTCAGCTCCAGCGCCGTTCCCGTCTCGACCGCCTTTGCCACCAGGCGCTCGATATCCACCTCGGGTTGGCGCCCGCCGATCTTTCGCGCCGTCGGATGCGCGATGCCGTCGACGTTGGGGTTCTCCATCGCGCCGAGAATGCGCTCGGTCGGGCTGCGCTCGAACGACGTGTGGATCGCCGCCAGCACCCAGTCCAGCCGCGCGAGCTGATCGTCGGGCAGATCGAGCGAGCCGTCGGCCCTGATCGCCGACTCGGCGCCGCTGAGGATGCGGAAGGGCGCCAGGGTCTTGTTCAGCGCCTCGATCTCCTCGAGCTGGGCGTCGAGCCTTCCTTCCCGCAGCCGATCGCCGTGATCGGTGATCGCCATGTACTCGTAGCCGCGCTCGATCGCGGCGCCGGCCATCTCCTCGATCGAAGCCCGCCCGTCCGACCAGGTGGAGTGGACGTGCAGGTCGCCGCGCAGGTCGCCGAGCTCGATCAGCCGCGGCAGCGACCCGGCGCGGGCAAGCTCCAGCTCGTTCGTCCCCTCCCTCAGCTCGGGCGGGATATAGCTGTAGCCGAGGAATTCGTAGAGATCCCGCTCGTCTGTGAAGCTCACGATCTCGCCCGTCTCGACCGTGGTGACGCCGTACTCCGAGATCGAGAGGCCGCGGCGAACCGCTTCCTCGCGCAGCGCGACGTTGTGCAGCTTGGAGCCGGTGAAGTGCTGGAGCACGTTTCCGAAGGCGTCGGGAGGAACGACGCGCAGATCGAAGTGAAGACCGCCGTGCCCGACGACTTCGGTCTTGGTCTCGCCGGCCGCGACGACCTCGGCCACCCATCCCATCCGCGGTGAACTTCTCGATCAGGGCGCGCGGCGCGGCGGCCGTGGCGACGAGATCTACGTCGTGCACGGTCTCGCGCCGGCGCCTGATGCCTCCGGCATCCGAGACCTTCACCGCCTCGGGCAGGGCGGCGAGCTCGACCAGAACCTCCTGCGCCGCCTCCAGCGCCCGCGCCAGCAAAACCCTCTCCTCCCCCGGCTCGGCGGCGCGCTCGAAGGCCTTCAAGATCTTCGCCTCGGTCGAAGCGCCCAACCCGGGCATAGCCTGCAGAAGCCCTTGCTCGGCCGCGCGGCGCAACTGCTCGGGCGTCGTCAATCCGAGCTCGAGCCAGAAACGCGCCGCGGTCTTCGGCCCGATGCCGGGCAGGCGCAGAAAAGAGACGACTCCGGCGGGGATGCGCTGCTCGCGCTCGGCCAGAGTGTGGATCTTGCCCTCCTGGACGATCTCGCGGATCTTGCGCTCGATCGTCTTGCCGATTCCCGGCAGCTCGACGGCTCGACCGGCCAGCGCCAGCTCAACCACCGAGCGGGAGCTGTCGCGGATCTGCTTGGCGGCGCGCCGGTAGGCGTTGATGCGAAAGCTGTCGCCGCCTTCGAGCTCGATCAGATCGGCGAGCAGCTCGAACTGGGCGGCAACGTCGCTGTTGGAGAGGGCCCGCTCCGGCATGGCAGCGATGTTATGCCCTCAGTCGCCGGAGTACTCCCGGGCTTACGGGCGACGGTTCTCTTAGCGACCGTACGGCGATGGGACAATTCTCTTTTCGCCCGCCACCGAGCCACCCGCCCGCGGGGTCGTTCAAATGTACCGGCCCGAAGCGTGGAAAAACGCGCCACGTCGTGCCGATTCAGTGTCGCTTCTCTCCCGAGCGCGGCCCGGCGACGGAGCGCTTTGCTTCGTCCAGGGCTCGAGGGGGCTATCCGCACTACGACTCGGGGGTTGGCTCGATCGATCCCAAGGCGGCTCAGGCGATACCGTTCGGACATGGCTGACGAGACCTCGGCACCGGCGCGGACGCGATTCACGGGACGCGTCTGGTTCGTCTTGCTCTGCGCGCTCAGCATCGTCGTCTTCCTCGCGATCGTCTTGCCCGGCGTCTTCGACGTAAAGCACGAGAAGAGCTCGTTCGTGGTCAAGGCGCCGATCGAGCGGATCGTTCTCGACAGCAAAGGCGAGTCGACCGTAGACATCTCGCTCAGTCGCGACGGTCGCGTGCACGTCGTGCGCAGTTCCTCGATCTCGCGCGACTCGCGCTTGATCGAGCGGAAAACGGTATCCGGGAAGACACTTGTGCTCCGCTCTTCCTGCACCGGTAGCCGCCTTGGCATTCTGCGCCGCTGCGAGATCCGATATCGCCTGCGAGTGCCCAAGAAGATCGCCCTCGCGCTACGAGCTCATTTCGGTCACACGACCGTCCGCGGCGTTCAGGGCCCACTCGCGTTCAAATCCGACGCCGCCAAATTCGACGGTTTCGGCTGCAACGAGCTCGTCAACCTCTCGATCACCTTCGGCCGTCTCGACTATCGCGACACCTGCGTCCCGAAGAGCATCAGCGTAAAGATGAAGGTCGGCGACGTGACACTGACCGTCCCGGCCGGGCGCTACGACGTGCAACCGGGCGGCCATGCCGTGCGCCCGTTCAAGAACATCATCGAAGACCCCTCCTCACCCAACCAGATAAAGGTTGACGTCGACTGGGGCGGCTCGGTTCGAATCACTGGAGCGCAGAAATGAGCGAGTCGCCGAGCGGGGTCGGCGTCCAGCTGAAGGTCGCGCGCGAGCCGCGCCGGGAGCGGGCGCCCGACCGGTCTCGGCGCTCCTTGGCGCGAGTCGTCTACGACGCCTTCAAGAGCGGCGTCTACATCCTGCTCAGTTTCCCGCTCGCGATCGGCTACGTGGCCTTCTTCACGACCGGTATCAGCGTCGGCTTCGGACTGCTCGTCGTTCTGGCCGGCTTCGTGATCCTCGCCCTCGTTGTGTTCGCCGCGACGCTGGCGATGCGGCTCGAGCGCTGGCTGGCGATTCACCTTCTCTCGGCGCAGATCCCGCCGCTCAATCTGCGGCGCTGGCGAGCCGACGAAACGATCGAGCGCGAGAAAGACGAGGGTCGCACCAGGGCGATCATCTCCACGCTGAAGGACTACCTCGGGAGCGCTTCCCTCTGGAAGGGGCTGGCGCTGATCACGATCAAGCTGCCGCTGATCATCTGTGCCTTCGTGATCACGCTCATTCCGGCCGCGCTCACGATCGCCTTCGCCCTGGCGCCCCTGCTCGGGTACTTCAACGCCGGCTGGAGCGTCGATCTGACTTCCAAAGGCGCTTGGATCACGAGCTTGATGGCGATTCCGGCAGGCGTGGTCACGATCGGGGTGCTCGACGGCACCGGCGCGGTGCTCAGGCGGATGACGACGTTCTTCCTCTCCTCGCCGCCGCGAGCCGACCAGCTGGTGCGCGACTCGCTGGCCGCGGGGCTCGGCGACGAGTCGCTGACGATCGCCTACTGGCTGCCGGAGCGCGAGATCTTCGTCGACGACGAAGGGCACGAGGTGAAGATCGCGGCCGTAGCGGCGTCGGGCCGCGTCTGGACGCCGGTCGAGCACGACGGCAAGCTGATCGCCGCCATCATCCACCGCCCCGACCTGGCCAACTCCGACATCGTTCAGACGGCCGGCACCGCGGCCGTACTGCAACTCGAGAACGAGCGGCTGCGGGCCGACCTGAAGGCCCGGCTGGATGAGCTCCGCGTTTCGCGCGCCCGCATCGTCGAGGTCTCCGACTCGGAGCGCAGGCGACTGGAGCGAAACCTCCACGACGGTGCTCAGCAACAGCTCGTGGCGCTGGCGCTCCAGCTGCGACTGGCGCGTAACAAGACGACCGATTCGGATAGCGCGAAACTGATCGACGACGCGCTCGAGCAGCTCGACCAGGCGCTGTCGGAACTGCGCGAGCTGGCGCGAGGAATCCATCCGGCGATCCTCAGCGACCGCGGCCTCGAAGCCGCGCTGAAGGCGCTCGCCGAGCGTCAGCCCCTGCCGACCGAGGTCGAGTACACGGTCGAGCGCAAGCTGGAGCCGACCGTCGAGGCGACCGCCTACTTCGTCGTCGCCGAAGGGCTCGCGAATATCGCCAAGTACGCCGAGGCAGAGCTGGTCAACGTGGGCGTGCGCGAGAGGGAGGGCGAGCTCGAGGTCGAGGTGAAAGACGACGGCTGCGGCGGAGCCGATGCGAGCAAGGGAACCGGCCTGCACGGCCTGGAAGAGCGGCTGCGCGCGCTCGACGGAACGCTCGTCGTCGAGAGCGAGGTCGGCGAGGGAACGCGACTCCTGGCACGGATTCCGCTGGGCGAGAAGGCGGCCGAGGACGCCGGCGAGCCCGCGGATGAGGGATGATTCGCACGTGCGCGCCTGCGTCTGCCTTCCAACCTACAACGAGCGCGAGAACCTCGAGCCGATGCTGCGGGCCCTCGGCGACGTGCTCGGACGAAAAGACCGCGTGCTCGTCATCGACGACGGCTCCCCGGACGGCACCGGCGAGATCGCCGAGCGCCTGAAGAGCGAGCTCGAGTTCGTCGAGGTGCTCCATCGCACGCAAAAAGAAGGGCTCGGTCGCGCCTACATCGCCGGCTTTGCCTGGGCGCTCGAGCACGGCGCCGAGCTGGTGCTGGAGATGGACTGCGACTTCTCGCACAACCCGGCCGACGTGCCGCGCCTGATCGAGGCCGCGGACGACGCCGACCTCGTGCTCGGCTCGCGCTACGTCCCCGGCGGCGGCACTCGCAACTGGAGCCGGATCAGGCGCTTCATCTCGACCGGCGGCTCCTTCTACGCGCGGACGATCCTGCACGTCCCGATCCGCGACCTGACCGGCGGCTTCAAGTGCTACCGCTGCGAGGTGATCGAGGCGATCGATCCGGGCACCATCTCGGCCCGTGGCTACGCCTTCCAGATCGAGACGACCTACAGAGCCCTGCGCGCCCATTTCCGCGTCCGCGAGATCCCGATCGTCTTCTCCGACCGCGAGGTGGGCGGCTCGAAGATGGGCAAGAGCATCGTGCTCGAAGCCTTCTGGAAGGTGCCGCTGATGAAGCTGGGGCGCTGGCGGCCTGCGGGCGATCCGAGAAAGGCGAACTCGTGACGCGGGACACCTTCCCGCGCACTCGCTGGGGCGCGGTCGCTCTCGATTGCGCGGATTGCTCGCATTTCGTCGCTCCCCCGAGCTGGCCGGACAGCGAGCGAGTGTCGCGCTGCTCTCTCCATGGTCTCTCGCTCGCCGCGCAGCTCGGGCCCAAGGGCTACAGACCAGCCGAGTGGTTCTGCCGCGACTTCGAAGACGGCGGGCACCCCGTTGGACAGGGGCCAATGGCTCGCTTGTTCGGTGTAACTCCCACGCCCGCCGTCTCACAGGCCGCGCTCAGGAAGCTCGACGCGATCCGGCCGGAGCTTCGCGCAGACGTTCTCTACGGCTTCGCCGGCGAGGGCGAGGAGTTGATAGAGATCCCGTTCGCGGACCTGGCCAGCGGTCGCCGCTAAAGGCCGGCGCTCCCGTTATCTGAAGTGATCCCAACCGCTGAGCTCGACCGGCTCGCCGCCCGAGAGGAAAACCACGCCCTCACCCTCCTCGCAGCGCCCGATTACAGTGAATCGGCCGGGCTTCGGAACGGCGGCCAGTAGCTCATAGTCCTCGCCGAAGGCGCAGGCGAGCTCGTAGACGTCCCGCTTGAAGTGCGCGGCGATCTCGGCCACACCGTCGGCGATCGGCACCTGCTCGAGCTCGATCACCAGCCGGCAGCCCGAGCGCTCGGCGATGCGTAGGGCGTCGGAGGCGAGCCCGTCCGAGATGTCGAGCATGGCGTGGGCGCTACGGGCGAGCTCCTTTCCTTCCGCGACCCGGAGTGGCGGGCGTAGGTGGGCGCGGGCGAGTGGGCTGGTCAGGCGCTCTCGCAGGCAGTAGAAGCCCGCTGCCGAGGCGCCGAGCGGTCCGGTCACGACCAGCAGATCGCCGGGTCGGGCGCCGTCCCGGCCGGGCACCCGCTCGGCCCGGCCGAGCGCGGTCACGCTCAGGTAGAGGCGCTCGGCCGAGGTCGTGTCGCCGCCGAGCACCGGCACCCCGGCCTCGGCGATCCCTTCGTAAAGCTCGACCACGTCGTCCAGCTCGCTCTCGCCGGGCAGCCCGAGCGAGACGATCAGCGCCTCGGGCTCGGCGCCCGACGCGGCCAGGTCGGAGATGTTGACCGCCGCCGCCTTGTAGCCGAGGTCGTGCCAGCTCGTCCAGTCGCGGCGAAAGTGGACGTCCTCGACGAGCGCGTCCTGGGTGACGACCAGATCGGGCGCGAAGCGGGCGGCGTCGTTGGAGATCCGCTGCGCCAGGCCGCGGCGCTCCAGCTCGCGCAAAAAGCCGAACTCGCCCAGGTCAGAGAGCCGCATCGATCGCCTCGATGATCGCTTTCGAGTCGCGGGCGGCGCGGATCACGGCCACCCCCGCGGCGCCCGCGCGGATGCAGTCGGCGGCGTTGGAAGCATCGACGCTGCCGATCGCCACCACCGGAACCGACACCGCCGCGCAGATCGCTGCCAGGCCGTCCAGCCCGATCGCCGGAGCGGCGTCGGTCTTGGAAGGCGTGGCCCAGACCGGACCGGCGCCGATGTAGGTGGCTCCTTCCTTCTCCGCCTCGATCGCCTCTTCGACCGTCGAGGCCGAGAGCCCGAGGATCAGACCGGCGGCCAGCGCCAGCTCGGCGCCCGAGTCGGACTGCCCCAGATGAACACCGTCGGCCGCCAGCGCGATCGCCGCCCGCACGTCGTCGTTGACGACGAAGGTCGCCGGCAGCTCGCGGAAGGGAACTCCCCGCTCGACGAGCGCGCGGGTCGAAGCGCCCTTCAGGCGCAGCTGCACGACCGTGGCGCCGCCTAAAACCGCGATCCTGGCGGTCTCGAGATCTTCAACGATCGCGTGCAGCTTCATCGAACTCGTTCATGAGATCTTGGTTCGGGAGTCGAGAGTAGCGGGGTCGAGGTTGTAGAGGCCGTCGTAGAGGGCGGCGTGGAAGGTTCCGGGTCCGTTCGCAGCGACCGCGGCATCCTCGGCCGCGACGCCGTAGGAGGCAAGCGCCTCGGTCGCGGCCTCCAGCGGCTGCCCCGGCTTCGCGGCCAGAAAGCTGCCGGTGATAGCCGTTGCCATGCAGCCGGTGCCGGTGACGACGGCAAGCAGCGAATGCCCGTTCGCCACTCGATATCCGTGCTCACCGTCGGAGATGCGATCGACCGGGCCGGTGACCGCGACCACGCAGCCGAGCGTGGTCGCCGCCGCGCGCGCGATTTCCTCGGCCGGGGAGCCGGCTCCGAGCGAGTCGACGCCGCGCATCTCGGCCTTCTCGCCGATCAGGGTCGCCACCTCGCCTACGTTACCGCGCACGACCGCGACCTTCACCTCGCTCAGGATCCGCGCGGCCGTCTCGGTGCGGAAGCTCGTGGCGCCGGCGCCGACGGGATCGAGCACGACCGGCACAGCGGCTGCGTTCGCCGCCTTTCCGGCCAGCAGCATGGCCTCGATCCAGGGCGCCGAGAGAGTGCCGATGTTGAGCACCAGCGCCCCGGCGTGAGACGCCATCTCCTCGACCTCCTCGGGAGCGTGCGCCATCACCGGCAGGGCGCCGACGGCGAGCGTCGCGTTCGCCGTCTCGTTCATCACCACGTAGTTGGTGATCTGGTGAATGAGCGGCCTCTGCGTGCGCAGCGCGCTGAGCGTCGCTCCCGGCGAAATCGTCATTCCTGCTCCTCCAATCCGAGTACGTCGACCGGGCCTTCCCCGGCTCCGAGCCATTCCAACCCGTTCGCGACTGCCTGCGCGGCGACTCTTCCCGCCTCCTCGGCCGCTTCGCGCAGCGGCATGCCCCTGGCGAGCAGGGCTGCCAGAGTCGCCGAGTGAGTGCATCCCGCGCCGTGCGTGGCGAGCTTCGCGTGCCGAGGCATCGCGATCTCGAAGTGCTCTCGCCCGTCGAAGAGGTGATCGACCGGCTTCTCGCCGTGGCCGCCGGTGACGATCACCGCCGCCGGCCCGAGCGCCTGAATGCGCTCCGCCAGCTCCCTCCGTGGGCCGGGCTTTCCGGCCAGCACGATCGCCTCGTCGAGGTTGGGCGTGACCACCGTCGCGAGCGGCAGGAGCCTGGTCACGAGCGCTTCGAACGGCCTCCGGCTGCAAGCAGCCGCGCGCCCGAGGTGGCGATCATCACCGGATCGACCACGAGTGGAACGGGGTGCTCGGAGAGGAAACCGGCGACGGTCTCGATGATCGGGCGCGAGAACAGCATGCCGGTCTTCGCCGCATCCACGCCGATGTCCGAGAAGACCGCTTCCAGCTCGGCCAGAACGAAGTCGCTCGGCGCCTCGTGCAGAGCGGAAACTCCGACCGTGTTCTGCGCCGTCAGGGCTACGATCGCGCTCATGCCGAAGCAGCCGGCGGCGGCGAAGGCCTTCAGATCGGCCTGAATGCCCGCTCCACCGCCCGAGTCGGAACCGGCGACTGTAAGGCATCTAGCAACTGCCACTCGGAACTCCCCTCGGAATGAAAACCCGCGGTCTGGTCGCGCGTGGGACACCACGTTTCTCCGCCCCCCGCCGCGTTCCACCCACCCGCGGGGTCGTGAAACGGTATCGGCCCGCGGAGGCGAAAACCGCTCGAGAATGTACAAGTTTCGTGCCGGATTCTCGCCGCCGAGCGCGGCCAAGCGGCGGAGTGCTTCGTTCTGAGGTGAGTTCCAGAACTCCCCTCGGAATGTAGACCTGTCGATTGGGTGCGATCGGTGGATGCGATGCTAGGACGCAGTGTTTCATTCGACGGCTACGGAGAGACCGAGGACAACGCAGCGCGCCGCCGAGCGCGGCCAAGCGGCGGAGTGCTTCGTTCTGAGGTGAGTTCCAAAAGCTCCCTGCTGGCATGACCAGATCAGGTTCGACGGGTTAGTCCCCTGCCGCAATACCCTCCGGCCTAGCCCGCTATCACGCGGCGCGCTGCGTTGTCTCGTCCGTCCTACTGACGGTACGACGCTCCCTGCGTCCTAACATCGCTGCGCAGCAACCTAGAACCTCGGAAGCATTACTGGACGGGACACATTCTCAGCCCGGCGGGGCACCCCGGCGGGCACAGGGTACCATCGCACGCGGGGGTGAAAGAAGAGCCGGACTGGCTCTCCGAGAACGAGCGCACGATCGTTGAAGAAGAGCTGGAACTCGCTCCTGACCGGTGAGGAGCTCGCCTATCGCGGCGAGGAACCGGCGCGAGGACGCCCGCGCCGAGCCGCTGCCCGACGATCTCGAACCGCGCCTGCGCCAGGCGCTGATCGGGCTCGGAGTGAGCGCTCTCTACTCGCACCAGGCCGAGGCCTGGCGGCTGAGCAAGGCCGGTTCGAACCTGATCGTCACCACCGGCACGGCCAGCGGCAAGACGCTGGCCTTCAACCTGCCGGTGCTCGACGCGCTCGCCCGCGAGCCCAAACAGCGGGCGCTCTACCTCTACCCGACCAAGGCGCTGGCGCAGGATCAGGCCCGCGCCCTGGCGACGCTGCGAGTCCCGAAAGTCCGCGCGGCGATCTACGACGGCGACACGCCCAGCGAGCAGCGCTGGCAGATCCGCAAGTGGGCGAACGTGATCCTCTCCAACCCCGACATGCTGCACGTCGGCGTGCTGCCGCACCACGATCGCTGGGGCGACGTGCTGGCCAACCTGCGCTTCGTGGTGGTTGACGAGGCGCACGTCTACCGCGGCGTGTTCGGCTCGCACGTGGCGAACGTCTTGCGCAGACTGCGCCGGCTGGCGCGCATCTACGGCGCCGAGCCGCAGTTCCTGCTCACCTCCGCGACGATCGCCAACCCGGGCGAGCTGGCAAGCGAGTTGACCGGGCTGGAGGTGGAGGTCGTGGCAGGTGACGGCGCGCCGCGGCCCGAGCGGACGCTGGCGCTCTGGAACCCGGAGTTGATCGACCCCGAGTTGGGGCTGCGCGCCAGCGCGCTGGGCGAGGCCTCGAAACTGCTCGCGACGCTCGTCGAGCGCGGCGAGCGCACGATCTGCTTCGCCAAGAGCCGCAAGGCCGTCGAGCTGATCCACCGCTTCACCAGCGACCGCCTACCGGTGGAGCTGGCAAGCCGGATCGCTCCCTACCGGGCCGGCTACACGCCCGAGCAGCGGCGCGAGATCGAGCGGCGCCTGGTCGCGGGCGAGCTGCTGGCGGTGACGGCCACCGACGCGCTCGAGCTGGGCATCGACATCGGCACGCTCGACTGCGCGATCTCGGTCGGCTTTCCCGGCACCGTCGCCAGTTTGCGGCAGCAGTGGGGCCGCGCCGGGCGCCGCAAGCACGGCCTGGCTGTGATGATCGCCAGCGAGGACGCGCTCGACCAGTTCTTCATGCGCGACCCCGAGGCGCTGATCGGGCGCCGCGTCGAGGCGGCCATCCTCGACCACGCCAGCCCGCGCATCCTCGGCGGGCACCTGCTCGCCGCCGCCTACGAGGCCCCGATCGGGCCCGAGGACGCAGGCACGCTCGGCCCAGAGGCGCTGGAGCAGGCCGCCGCGCTGCCCGAACTGCGCAAGACGCCGGCCGGCTTCGTCTGGCAGGGACGCGACTTCCCCGCGGCGCGCGTGCCGCTGCGCTCGACCGACTCCGAGAGCTTCACCGTGATCGAGCAGGGCACCGGCTCGGTGCTCGGGCTGGTCGAGCGGGCCCGCGCCTTCTCGACCATCCACGAGGGCGCGATCTACCTGCATCTCGGTGAGGCCTATCTCGTGCGAACACTCGACCTGGAGGCCGCCCGCGCCCTGGTCGAGCCCTTCTCGAGCGACTACTACACCCAGGCCAAGCGCGAGACCGAGACCGAGATCAGGGAGGAGCTGCGCCGCGAGGAGCGCCTCGGGGTCGAGCTCTGCTTCGGCCGCGTCTCGGTGACCGAGCAAGTGGTCGGCTTCCAGCGGCGCTCGATCCAGACCCAGCGGGCGATCGACCTGACCCCACTCGACCTTCCGGCGACGTCGTTCGAGACCGAGGCGATCTGGTTCTGCCCCACTCCCGAGCAGCTCGAGGGGCTCGGGGAGCTGCCGCTGCGGCTGGGCTCGCTGCACGCCGCCGAGCACACGTTGATCGCCCTGCTGCCGCTGCGCGCGATGTGCGACCGCTGGGACATCGGCGGCCTCTCGACCAACCTGCACGCCCAGACGCTTCAGCCCACGATCTTCGTCTATGACGGGCACGCCGGCGGCATCGGCATCAGCGAGCGCGGCTTCGAGGTGTTCGCGGACTGGGTCGCCGACACCGTTCGCCTACTCGAAGGCTGCCCCTGCGAGCGCGGCTGCCCGTCCTGCGTTCAATCGCCGAAGTGCGGGAATCTGAACGAACCGCTGAACAAAGCGGGCGCGCTGAAGCTGCTGGGGCGGATGCTGGCCCGCGCTAACTAGCTCGAACGCCTGAGAAACCGCCGCAACCGCTCGAGCAGCGACGGCCCTCGCGTCTTCGCCAGCGCACCTTCGCGCTCCAGCGACTTTTTCGCCCAGGCTCGCTCCCGCATCGCCCGCGTCGAGAGGCTCGGCTTCCAGATCAGCGGCTTCATCGGCTCTCCTCCAGCGCCGACAACGCCAATTCGACCGCCTCTTCCGGAGTCGTCGCACGCAGGAGCCCCTCGCCCTCCACCGCGACGGCGCCGGCGAGCACCACCAGCGGGCGACCGAGTCGGCGCGCGAAGGCGATCTCGCTCAGGGTGCCCCAGCTGCCGCCGACGGCGATCACCGCTTCGCCCGAGGCCGCGACGGCCAGGTTGCGCGCGTGCCCGGTGCCGGTCGCCACGTAGAAGTCGATCCACTCGTTCGCCTCGTCCGGCGACTCGCCGGGAAGAATCCCGACCGTCGTCCCACCGGCTTGCTTTGCGCCTCGCGCGGCGGCCGCCATCACCTCGGCGCCGCCGCCGGTCACGACCGTGCAGCCCCGCTCGGCGAGCAGGCGCCCGACCTGCTCGGCTTGCTCCTCCCACTCGCCGCCGCTGCCGATCACCGAGATCTGCTTCGCGCGCATCGTCTTGGATGGTAGAAGACGTATATGCCAGAACGCGAGCACAGGGAATCGACGACGCCAGCTGGCGGCGAGTTCGAGCGCATCGTCGGCTTCTGCCGCTACCTCGACGAGCGCTGTTCCGAGCGAATCTTCTCCTCGTTTCTGGCTACCGCGCTCCTGTGTGAATCGTTGCCGCTGGTACACGACCGCAATTTCCTGCGCGTCGAAGACCCCCGGGCCGGCGCGAACGAGCTCGTCGCGTTGTCGGACAGGATTCTCGGAGTCGCAGGAATGTCGCACCGCAAGGTGATCAGTGATTCAGGCGAGATCGGCGAACGGCTGGCGCCGCAATTCGAAAGCATGGGCTGGAAGGTCGAGCGGGTGATCGCGATGGTCCACTCGGGCTCGGTCGAGCAGGAGCCGATACCGCTCGTCGCCGAGGTCGCGGGCGAGGAGATGATCCCCTTCTGGGAGCACGAGAACCGCGCCAGTCATCCCGGCGAAGAAGATCTCGTTCGCCAACTCACGCAGCACAACCTCCTGGTCGAGCGAAACATCGACACCAGGTACTTCGCACGCAGGCTGGAAGGCCGCGTGGTTAGCGGCTGTCACCTCTACTCCCGCGGCGGCACCGCCCAGATCGAGGCGGTCGGCACGTTGAGCGAGTTCCGAAACCGGGGTCTCGCCAGCTCGGTCGTCCGCCGAGCGGCCTGGGAGGCCTTCGCCTCGGGTCACGATCTCGTCTGGATAATGGCGCTCGAAGAGGACTGGCCCAAAGCGCTCTACGCCAAGCTCGGGTTCAGCCCGGTCGGACGCTTTTTCGGTTTCACGCGCAAGCCGAGCTAGGCCGGCGGGGACTTGTCCCATAGCGGGCGACGCACGCGGTGCGCGTAGCAATGCCGCGCTAGTTGGACAGCTGCGCCAGTGCCTCTTCGCGGCTGGCCGTAATCGGAAAGATCTTGTCGAGCCCCGTGATCTCGAAGATCTTGCCGATGTTCCGGTCGCTACAGACGAGCGAGAGATCGCCGTCCTTCTCATGCAGGCGCCTGACACCGCCGACGAGCACCCCGAGCGTCGTCGAGTCGATGAAGGTCGTCCCCGTGAGATCGACCACGACGTGCCGCGCGCCCTCGGCGACCGCGTCGATCAGCTGCTGCTTGAACTCCGGCGCGGTGTAGAGATCGACTTCGCCGCTGAGCGCAATCACGACCACGCCCTCGCTTGGCCTTTCACTCGAAATGTCGAAGTCCATGGTCGCCTCCCTTCACGCTCGAAATTCTCAGGGCCACTCTAACCACTTCCGGTGACCTTCCGCAGCGCGGCCAGCGCCTTCCTTATCTGCGGCGTCAGAGGGCTCTTTGGAGCCAGGCGCAAGTAGGTCTCGTAGGACTTGATCGCGGTCGGATAGTCGGCCGCGCTGCTGGCAGCTTGCGCCAGTTGAAGCTCGACCTGTGCCCGCTGCAGGACATCCGTCTTCGGTACGGCCGCCGCGAATTTCTTGTAGGTGTCCTCCCAGGCTCGAGCAGCCGTCGTATACGAGCCGTAGGCGTTGCTCACCTTCGTCGTTTGCTGGCCTACATAGGCCCCGAGCAACAGGTCGGTACCGGCCAGAGCCTGGAGTGGATCGGAGCCGAGCGGGCCGGAAGCGACCGAGAGCGTCGATTGCAGTGCGCTGTAGCGATCGAAGCGCAGGATCGCAATGTCTTGCTGCAGGCGACCGAGCTGTGAGAGCGCGCTCGTGTCTTTCGGCTTGAGCGTCAGATACTTCTTCCAGGCGTTGATGGCATCGCTGCGCCTTCCCGCGCCGTCGTAAGCCTGGGCGAGCGTGATCAGGGCACTTGCGTTACGGGGGCTCTGCGCCACCTCCTTCTCCGCGGACTTGACGGGATTGCCGCCGCGCATACCGAGGAGCTGGCTGATGATGTCGGCGCCGCCGCCGCTACCAACACCGGCAAAAAGGAAGCCGAAAGCGAAGGCGAAGATGAGCACGATGAATGCCCACTTGGCACTCCGGCGCAGGCGCATCAAGAACATCGTCTTCTCGAACGCCGGGGAGTAACCGCTGGTGGCGGCCACAGCTGGGACTTTCTTTACGGCTCGGCGCGCGCTGGACTGCTGCCGTCGGCGAGCATTCGACCTCTGGCGGCTGCGCTTGCGCTGCGAAGAACGTCCCACTCGAACCCTCCCTTCTCGTACCTCGTCTCGCCGTCTACTACGGTCAGCACCACTCGTTCAGGACTACCGCCGAGCACGACGGCAGCCTGTGCGTCTTCCCATGGTAGAAGCGACGTTTCATCAAGCGCCACGATAGCGATATCCGCGCGCTTGCCGGGAAGGAGCGAGCCGACCTCGTTCGCGATTCCGAGCGCCCCGGCCGATCCGAGCGTGGCCAACTCGAGCGCGCGCGACGCCGCGAGCGCTTGTGAGCTTTGCTCGCGCGCGCGAGAGAAGGCAACCACCGAGCGAAGCTCCTCGAACATGTCGAAGGAGGGAGCCGACGCCGGACTGTCGGTTCCGACTCCCACCCGAACACCGGCCTCGAGCAGGTCCGCGAGCGGCGCGATGCCGCAGCCCAGAAAGCCGTTCGAGCGCGGGCAGTGCGCGACCGCGACGTCGAGCGAGGCGAGTAGCTCGATCTCCTCCTGATCGAGATCGACACAGTGGGCGGCAATCGTCTCCTGGCCGACGGCGTTTGCCTCGGCCAGCGCTCTGATCCCCGTCTGGCCGAGCGGAGGTAGAAGCTGGTCGCCCATGGCGACGAGCGGCCCTTCACCGCGCGTGAGCCAGGCCCGCTCGGCCGCACTCTCGGCCAGGTGGGTCACGACCGGCACGCCCAGCTCGCGAGCGGCGGCGTAGACCTCGGGCGAGGCCGTGTAGGGCGCGTGCGGCGAGATTCCCAACCGCACCCGCTCGGACAGCGGAGGGCGCCGCGATCTCCTTCAGCTTCTCGAAGCGCGCGAGCGCCGCCTCCGGATCTCCGCCGAAAACCTCGAGCCCGACGATCGCCTTCAGTCCCAGCTCCGAGCAAGCGAGGGGCGACGCGCCGCTGTATGAGGCATCGACGACCGTGGTGATCCCGGAAGCGAGGCACTCTGCCGCACCAAGACGCGCCAGCGCGACGACATCCTCGAATGAGAGATGCAGCTTGCGCCGGAGGTGCAGCGCGATCCAGCCACCGAAGTCGAGCCCGTCACCGAAGCCCGTGTAGCCCGAGTATTCGAGATGGACGTGCGCGTTGACCAGCCCGGGCATGATCACGGCCCCGGGGAACCGACGGCCGGCACCGAGTTCGGCGCTCGTACCCACCCGCGTGATACGTCCGTTCTCGAAGGCGAGGGCGCCGCTTGCTATCGGCTCCCCTTCGATCGGGAGCAACCAATCGGCGGAATAGATCGTCTCCACGGCGAGGGCGATGCTAACAAGGAACTCTTTTCGGAATGAAGATCCGGAGCTACGGGCGAGACCGAGGACAACGGATTGTGCAGTGCTTTCCGAAGCGAGCTCGAGAATGACTTGTTTAGACTTCTTGCCCTCGTTCCCGTAAGCGAACGGCGAAGGGGAGATGGCGATAGCCAGAGACACCGAGTCGCTCAGTTCGTCGCTGAACAGCGAAGCGCTTGGTCTGAGCCGGGCGGAGCTTATTGGCATGTATCGAGACATGCTGATCACGCGCGGGATCGAGGAGCGCGGTCACATCCTCTACAAGCAGGGCAAGATCCCGGGTTCCTTCTACACGGGACGAGGCAACGAGGCGGCGGCGGTCGGGGTGGCGAGCGCGATGCGTCCCGAGGACGCCGGCACGCCCTTGCACCGCGACATAGGCGTTCACGTCACCCGTGGCGTCGAGCCCTGGCGCATCTTCGCGCAGTACATGGGCCGAGAAGACGGGCCCGCGCGCGGGCGCGACGGAAACGTCCACCTGGGTCTGATCGAGCACAACCTGGTCGCCATGGTCAGCCACCTGCCGGCGATGATGCCGGTTGCGGCGGGGTTGGCGCTCGCCTTCCGGATCCGCGACGAGCGCCGCGTGGCAGTCTGCTGGTACGGCGACGGGGCGGCGGCCAGGGGCGACGCGCACGAGGCGATGAACTTCGCCGGGGTGCGGCAGTTGCCCATGGTGTTCATCTGCGACAACAATCAGTACGCCTACTCGACGCCGTCGCAGCTCGAGTACGCCTGCGCCACCCTGGCCGATCGCGCCGCCGGCTACGGCTTCGAGGGCGTCCGCATCGACGGCACCGATGTTCTGGCCGTCTACAGCGAGGCAAAGCGAGCGATCGAAAAGGCGCGGGAGGGCGGCGGACCGACTCTGATCGAGTGCGTGACCCTGCGCATGGAGGGTCACGCCGTCCACGACGACGCCTCCTACGTGCCGGAAGAGCTGCTCGAGGAGTGGGCGAAGCGCGATCCGATCGCGCGTCTCCGTCTCTGGCTGAGCGAGCAGGCGCAGGCCGGCGAGGAAGAGCTGGTCGAGCTGGAAGCGCAAGTCAAGGCGCTCCTGCTAGAGGCCCAGGCGCGGGCGGAAAGCTCCCCGCCGCCCGACCCGAGCGAGCTCGAGCAGGGCGTCTACGCCGAGTACGAGCCGCCGCAGGAGAGCGCCGATGCCTGAGAAGACCTACCTGCAGGCGATCTCGGACGGGTTGCGGCAGGAGATGCGCCGCGACGAGCGCGTCTTCGTGCTGGGCGAAGACGTCGGCGTCTTCGGCGGCGCCTTCAAGGTGACCGCGGGCTTGCTCGACGAGTTCGGGCCCTGGCGGGTGATCGACACACCGCTCTCCGAGACCGCCATCGTCGGCAGCGCAACCGGCTCGGCTCTGATGGGACTTCGCCCGGTGGCCGAGATGCAGTTCGCGGATTTCGTCTCCTGCGCCTGGGATCAGGTGGTCACGGTCGCGGCCAAGCAGCACTTTCGCGCCCACACGCCGGTGCCGATGGTGCTGCGGCTGCCCTCGGGCGGCGGCTTCTCGGGCGGGCCGTTCCACTCGCAGAGCCCGGAGAGCTTGTTCACGCACGTGCCCGGGCTGAAGGTCGTCTGCCCGGCGACGCCGCACGACGCCAAGGGCCTTCTGGCGACCGCGATCGAAGACCCCAACCCGGTTCTCTACTTCGAGCACAAGCATCTCTACCGCCGCATCAAGGCGGAGGTGCCCGACGAGCGCTACACCATTCCCTTCGGCCAGGCGCGGATCGAGCGGGCGGGCGACGACATCACGCTCGTGACCTGGGGAGCGATGGTCTACACCGCGGCCGAGGCCGCCGACGAGCTCGAGAGAGACGGCGTCTCGGTCGAGCTGATCGACCTGCGCACGCTGCAGCCCTGGGACAAGCAGGCGGTGCTGGAGAGCGTGGCCAAGACCTCGAAGCTGCTGATCCTGCACGAGGACACGCGCACTTCGGGCTTCGGCGCCGAGATCGCGGCGCAGGTGGTCGAGGAGGCCTTCGAGCAGCTCGATGCTCCGATCAGGCGCATCGCGGCGCCCGACACCCCGGTTCCCTTCTCGCCCGTGCTGGAGAAGGCCTTCATCCCGCAGGTCGAAAACGTGAGCGCTGCGTTGCGAGAGCTGGCGGCGTACTGATGGCGACCCGAACCGAGATCGAGGTCGTGATGCCGCAGATGGGCGTCTCCGTCTCGGAAGGGACGATCCTCAAGTGGCTGAAGAGCGAGGGCGAGCAGATAGCGGCCGACGAGCCGCTGCTCGAGATCTCGACCGACAAGGTCGACACCGAGGTGCCGAGCCCGGGCGAAGGGGTTCTCGGCCGAATCGTCAAGCTGGAAGGCGAGACCGTCGCCGTCGGCACGACGATCGCGCTGATCACGACGGCAGGCGCGGCGCCCGCCGCGCCGGAACCGGAGCCGGAGCCGGAACCGGAACCGGAAAGCAGCACTATCGACGCGAGCGCGCCGGCTTCAGCACAACCCGCCGAAACAGCGGATCGCGCCTTCGTCTCACCGGTGGTGGCGAGAATCGCCGCCGAGCACTCGGTCGATCTGGGACTGGTGAGCGGAAGCGGACAGGGCGGACGCGTGACCAAGAAGGACATCCTGGCCCACATCGCCGCGACGGAAGCGCCGGCGCGCGTGTCGAGCGAGCCCCTCCCGCCCCCCGTGACCTCGTCCGCGCCCGAGAACGGCGACCGACTCGAGCCGATGTCGCAGATGCGCCGCTCGATCGCCGAGCACATGCGCCGCTCGCTCGACACCTCCGCACACGCCACGACCGTCTTCGAGGTCGACATGTCGAGCGTGGTCGCGATCCGCGGCCGGCTCAAGCCGGAGTTCCTCGAGCGCCACGGTGTGCGCCTCACCTATCTCGCCTTCGTCGCGCGAGCCACCGTCGAGGCGCTGCGCGGCTGGCCCTGGCTGAACGCTGAGATCCGCGGCGACGAGATCGTCACCCACAGCTACATCAACCTCTGTATCGCCGTCGCCCTCGACGGCGGCAAGGGCCTCGTCGTACCCGCCATTCGCAACGCCGAAGGGCTCAACCTGCTCGGAATGGCGCGGGCCATCCAGGACGTCGGCGACCGCGGCCGCTCCAAGCAGCTGACGCCCGAGGACGTGCAGGGCGGCACCTTCACCATCACCAACCCGGGCGTCCACGGCTCGGTCGTCGGCACGCCGATCATCAACCAGCCTCAGGTGGCGATCCTCGACACCGAGGCGCTGGTCAAGCGACCGGTGGTGATCTCGGACGACAAGGGCGTGGATGCGATCTCGGTGCGCCCGATCATGAACCTCTGCCTCTCCTTCGACCACCGCCTGATCGACGGCGCCTATGCCGTCCAGTTCATGGCCGAGGTTCGCTCGAGCCTGGAGAGTTGGGGCGAAGAGCGTTATTAGCGACGATCCGGCTCAGGCGATTCGAATCGAGCCGGCGACGGCCGCCGACGCCGAGGCGCTGAGCGGAGTCTCGCGCCGCGCCTTTGAGAAGAGGATCGGGAAATGAGCGCGAACCGAGGAGCTCGTCGCGGCCGTCCGCGATGAGCTCGCCGCGCGCGCCGACCCGGTCAAAGCGCCAAAGACACAGGCCTATCTGAAGAGCGAGATGCCCTGCCTCGGCGTGACCGTGCCGCTCCAGCGCGAGATCGTCGCGCGCGCCGCCGCCGAGATTCCCGATCGGGAGCTTCGAAGACTGGCGCGACACCGTGCTCGAGCTCCGGCGCGGCGCCGAGCACCGCGAGGAACTGCGGCTGCGCGGGATTCCTGGCCGGGCAGCGCCGCTACCGCGAGTTTCAGACGCTCGCCGCCCTGCCCCTCTACGAGGAGCTGATCGTGCGCGGCGCCTGGTGGGATCTCGTCGACGAGATCGCGACGCACCGGCTCGGGCCGCTTCTTCTCTCCTATCCCGCCGAGATGCGACGAAAGATGCTCGACTGGAGCCGCGACCGCTCGCTCTGGAAGCGGCGCAGCTCGATCATCTGCCAGATGACCCTGAAGAAGAAGACCGACCTCGAGCTGCTCTACGCCTGCATCGAGCCCAACCTCTCCGACCGCGACTTCTTCATCCGCAAGGCGATCGGCTGGGCGCTGCGGTCGTACGTCTATATCGACCCGGACGAGGTCGTCCGCTACGTGCGGGAGAACGAAGACCGGCTGAGCCCGCTCAGCAGGCGAGAGGCGCTTAAGAACATCCCGGACAACTAGGCTGAATAAAGCGGCGAGAGGGGAAAGACCGAATGAGCTATCGCTTCATCGACGTCGGCGAGGTGGAACCGTTGTTCAACGGCCGATTCGGCCGGTGCGAAGGCGCTCGAGATCGAGTCCTTCGGGGTGAACGAGTTCGAGCTGGCGGCGGGATCGACCACCTACCCCGAGCATGACGAGCTGAAGACCGGCAGGACGAGCTGTTCGTCATTCTCGAGGGAGCGGCACGATGACGATCGACGGCGAGAGCTTCGAGCTGATGCCCGGCCGCTACGTCTACGTCACGCCCGAGTCAGGCGCCACATCGCTCCCGGCCGAGCGGACTGCGCTACATCGACGCGCCGGCCGGCGGCGAGCACGGAGGCAGGATCTAAGGTGACGCGCGCCTACCTGATGCAGCTCGGCACCGTGCCCTACCGCGAGGCCTGGGACCTGCAGCGCTCGCTGGCGGCGGCCGTCGCGCAGGGCGCGATCCCCGACACGGTCATCTTCTGCGAGCACCCGCCCGTGATCACCGCCGGGCGCCGCACCGAGGAGGGCGAGCTGCACGTTCCCGCGCAAGCGGAGGTCGAGATCGTCGAGACCGACCGCGGCGGCAAGTCCACCTACCACGGCCCCGGGCAGCTCGTCTGCTACCCGATCCTCGACCTCCATCGCCACGGCAAGGACGTCAAGCTGCTACGTGCGCCGGCTGGAAGAGGCGATCATCCAGACGCTGGCGCCGCTCGGCATCGAGGCGACGCGGATCGAGGGGCTGACCGGCGTCTGGCTGCAGAGCCCGCCTAGGAAAATTGCGTCGATCGGCGTGCGCATCGCTCGCTGGATAACGACGCACGGCTACGCGCTCAACGTCGATCTCGATCCGGCGCCCTTCAGCGACTGGATCACCGCCTGCGGGCTGGAGGACGCCTCGTTCACCACCGCCAGCCGTGAGCTGGGGCGCCCGTTGCTGGTCGAGGAAGTGCGACCGCTCGCCGCCGCAGCGCTCGCCGAGGTATTCGAGCTGGAGCTGGAGGAGCTGCCCGTGGAAGACGGCGACCCCGGTCTCTGGCCGCAACCCGTTCACGCCAAGCTGGGTACGAAGGAGGGCTTAGATGTCGCTACCCGTCGGTGACCGCCCGCGCCGCCCCGAGTGGATGAAAGTGCGCGCCCCGAGCGCCGACTCGCTCTACGGCGACGTGCGCCGGCTCCTGCACGGCCAGCAGCTGCACACGATTTGCGAGGAGGCGCAGTGCCCGAACGTGGGCGAGTGCTGGGGCCGGGGGACGGCCGCCTTCCAGATTCTCGGCGACACCTGCACCCGCGCCTGCCGCTACTGCAACGTGCACTCCGGCAAGCCCGCGGGCTTGCCCGACCCGGACGAGCCGAGGCGCCTGGCCGAGGCCGCGGCGCAGATGCAGCTGAGCCACGTCGTCGTCACCTCGGTCGATCGCGACGACCTGCCCGACCGCGGCGCCGGTCAGTTCGCGGCCACGATCAGGGCACTCAAAGAGCTGGCGCCGGGCGCCTCGGTCGAAGTGCTGACGCCCGACTTCGCCGGCTTCGAGGAGGAGGGACTGGCGCTGGTGCTGGCCGAGCAGCCCGAGGTCTTCAACCACAACATCGAGACCGTGCGCCGGCTGCACCGTCGTATGCGCGGCGCCAAGGCCTGCATACGACGGCGCTCTCGATCTGCTCGCGCGCGCAGGCCAGATCGCCGACTACCCGGTCACGACCAAGTCGGGCCTGATGGTCGGGCTGGGCGAGACGAACGAAGAAGTCGCGGAGACGCTCGGCGACCTGCGCCGGCACGACGTCGAGATCGTCACCATCGGCCAGTACCTGCAGCCGACCCCCAAGCACACCCCGATCGATCGCTGGGTGCACCCCGAAGAGTTTCGCTCCTTCCGCGAGCTCGGGCGCGAGCTTGGCTTCCGCTCGGTCTTCTCGGGCCCGCTCGTTCGCTCGAGCTACCGCGCCGAGGAGCAGTTCGGCGACTAGCGAGAAGCGAGCGCGAAGTTCGAACTGTGTGGAATCCGGCTCACTTCCGGCACGGTCTCCGCTTCGGTGTCAGACACCGATCACAGGAACCGATGCTGTCAAGGCTAAACCGTGCCGTAAGCGTGACTTCGGCGCCTGTAGTCGTACACGCGCTACCCGGCGCCAAGCAGCGCCAGCGCCTCGGCGTGAAGCAGCCCGTTTGTCGACACGCCGCTGCCGCCGTCGATCAGTGCGCGCCCACTCAGATCGGTGAACTTCCCGCCCGCCTCCTCGACGATGATCTTGAGCGGGGCGCAGTCCCAGATCTTCACGGCCGGGTCGATCGCCACGTCCACCGAGCCCTCGGCCACGAGCATGTGCTGCCAGAAGTCGCCGAAGGAACGCGTGTGCCAAGCCCGCTCCGCGAGAGGTGCCAGGCGCTCGATCCCTTCGCTCAACTCGAACGACACGACGGCATACTCGAGCCGCTCGATACTGGAGACGTTCGTGCGGCGCCCCCAGCCGATCGACATCGTCGCGTCCTCCAGCTTCGTCACGCCCGAGACGTGGAGCGGCCCGTCGCTGCGATAGGCGCCCTTGCCGCGCTCGGCCCACCAGCGCCGCCCGAGCGCCGCCGCCGAAACCAGTCCCAGCTCGATCTCGCCGTCGATCTCGAGCGCGATCAGCGTGGCGAAAATCGGGATGCCTCGGCTGTAGTTGCGCGTGCCGTCGATCGGGTCGAGGATCCAGCGCCGGTCGCCCGTACCGCTCACGCCCTCCTCCTCGCCCAGCACCGAGTCGCCCGGCCGCTCCGCGGCGATCCGCTCGCGCAACGCCCGCTCGATCGCGCGGTCGGCCTCGGTCACCGGCGACAGGTCGGGCTTGGTCTCGACGCGGAGATCGGCGGCGCCGAAGCGCTCGAGCGCCAGCTTGTCGGCGATATCGGCGAGGCTTGCGGCGAATTCGAGATCGCTGAGCATCGGCGTCAGTCTGACGAATCGGCCGGATTGTCGCCGACGTCGCGCGGATTCTGTCTCGGGAACTGAGTTCTTCGCCCTTCGCCGAGCCGCGACCGCCGGCCCTCTCGTTCTGGCGCTACTCGGTCGAGTACTTCGGCTGGGCCTTCTCGTGCCGGATCTCGGCGACGGCGTTGTTGACCGCGATCGCGGCCTCGGCGAGCGCGATCGTGATCAGGGTGATCTTGCCCTCGTAGCCCGCGACGTCTCCCGCGGCGTAGACGCGAGGACGGGAGGTGCGCATCGTGGCCGGATCGACCCGGAGCTGGCGGCGATCGAAGCGCTCCAACCCCCACTCCGCGATCGCGCCGAGGTGCGAGGAGAAGCCGAGCAGCGTGATCAGCGCGTCGCAGGGCACCCGCTCGCGCTCCCCGCTTGCCGTGTTCTCGATCGTCAGCGCCTCGATCGATCTCGAGCCGTGGATCTCACGCACCTCGCAGGGCGTCATGATTCGCGCCTTGCCCTCGCTCTCGAGCGTCCTCGCTTTCGCCAGCGACGACTCGAGTGCGCGGAAGCGGTCGCGCCGGTGAACGAGCACGATCGGCGACTCGGCCGCATCGGCGAGCCCGAGTAGCCAGTCGAGCGCGGAGTCGCCGCCGCCGACGATCACGCAACGCTTGCCGGCGAAGCTCGCCTTCTCGCGCACGAGGTAGTGCAGGCCCTTGCCCTCCCATTCGTCGATTCCGTCGAGCGGGAGCTTGCGCGGTGCGAAGGCGCCGTGACCGGTCGTGACGATCAGGGCTCGGCTCAGATAGGAGTGGCCCGCGTTCGTACGGAGGCAAATCAGCTCCTCGCCGTTCAGCTCGGCCGTATCGAGCGTGCAGACCTCCTCCGCCAGGCGCAGCTCGGGCTCGAACTGGAGTCCCTGCTCGGCGAGCCGGGATGCGAGCTCGTGGGCCGCGACGGTAGGGAATCCCGCCACGTCGGTGATGAACTTTTCGGGATAGGAGGCGGCGAGCTGACCGCCGACCTCTTCCAGGCTCTCGACGATGCGCACGGAGGCGTGCCGGTGACCGGCGTAGTACGCGGCCGCGAGCCCGGCCGGCCCCGCGCCGAGAATTGTCACGTCGACGACATCGTCCGGATGGCCAGCGCTGGTCATAGTCGAGATCCTACGCCTGGCGGTTCCGTGGCCGAGCCTGCAGCGAAGTCGGACAGACACCAGACGACGCCTACGGTCACACAGTCAAGGACACAAGCCCCGGCTTCCAGCCCTTCGGCTTCGCCGGCGGTCGGCGCGATTCAACCGGGTTTCGAAACAGCGCGCCGCTCGAGATCGATTCTCAGCAGTTACAGTCGCCGCCGCAGCCCGAGCCGTTCCCGCAGGCGCAGCCTTCGCTCTCACCGTCGGCGCTGAAGGACGAGCCGCAGCCACAACTGGTGTTCAGCGCCTTCGGGTTCTCGATCGCGAAACCCTCTTCGCCCTCGGCGCTGACGAAGTCGATCGTGGCGCCTTCGAGATAGGGCGCGCTATAGGGATCGACGGCGATCCGGACTCCGTGCTGCTCGGCCACGACGTCGGTCTCGAGCGCGTCGCGGTCGAAGCCGAGCGCGTAGTCCAGGCCGGAGCAGTTTCCGCCCTGGATGGCCACACGCAGAACACCCGCGTTGCTGTCGGGCTCTTCGGCCATCAACTCTTTGATTTTCGCCGCCGCGTTCTCGCTCAGCGTCAGCAGCGGTGTCTCGATCGTCGCCATCGAGCCGCATGGTAGCAGCGGCGGCTACTCTGACCGCGACCCCCCAGAGTTAGCCGATTCCATCTAGATTCGCGAATCAAGGGACTGTAAAGTAGCCTGACACACGCGTGGATCCCGACCCCGGCCGAGCTGCCAAGGCGCATCAATGCTAAGTAACTGGCTTCCATTCCTAATCTTCGCCCTGTTTGCGTCAGGCATCACGGCGATGATGCTTTTCATAAGCTTCGCTTTGTCGACGCGAGTCCGGTCGGCGCCCACTCAGCGCGGCCTGCCGTTCGAATCGGGCGTCTCGACCGGCGCGCCCGAGCGGCAGCGCTTCACGATCGGCTTCTACCTCACGGCGATGCTCTTCATCCTGTTCGACATCGAGATCGTCTTTCTCTACCCGCTGGCTCTGGTGCTCGACAAGCTGGCCTGGTTCGGCTTCGCGGAGCTCGCGGTCTTCGTCGGCCTGCTCGCCGTCGCCTACGTCTACGTCTGGCGCAAGGGGGCTCTGGAGTGGGAATAGCCGACGGTAAGCGCCTGGCCGACTACGGCCTCTCATCCGAGCGCCTGCTGATGGAGGGCAAGGGCCCGGGCGCCTTCGAGCAGGAGGTCGCCCAGCTCGAGCAGGCGATCCTGGCGACCACGCTCGACAAGGCCGTCTCCTGGGCGCAGACGCACTCGATGTGGCCCGACACCTTCGGGCTGGCCTGCTGCGCGATCGAGATGATGGCCGTGACCGGCCCGCGCTACGACCTCGCCCGCTTCGGCATGGAGGCCTTCCGTAACTCGCCGCGCCAGGCCGACCTGATGATCGTCTCGGGTCGCGTCTCGCACAAGATGGCGCCGCCCCTGCGTCAGATCTACGACCAGATGCTCGAGCCCAAGTGGGTCATCTCTATGGGCGCTTGCGCCAGCTCGGGCGGGATGTTCGCCAACTACGCGATCTTGCAGGGAGTCGATCGAATCGTTCCGGTCGACGTCTATGTGCCGGGCTGCCCGCCACGTCCCGAAGGGTTGATGGAAGGAATCATCCGTCTGCACGAGCGCGTCGTCGCCGGCGTGCCGCCCGCCTACGAGATGAACGAGAGAATCTGTTGACGGGCTACGAGCAGGTGCCCGGGCTCGTCGAAGTGACCGAGGCGCTCGGCGAGACGACGCTGGTCGTCGAGCGCGAGCAGTTGCGCGCGGCCGCGCTTCATCTGCGCGACAAGCTTGGCTTCAACTACCTCGCCGACGTCGCCGGCGCCGACTATCTGGGCTGGGGCGGCGAGGTGGCCGGCTCCTGGGGATCGGCCGAGGGACGCGACCTCAACGTGCCCTACACGCTCGGGCCGAACCTGGCTGCCGAGCCCAGGCCGAAGCGCTTCTCGGTCAGCTATCACCTACTGGCGCTGCGCGACGATCCCGTGCGCGTGCGCCTGCAAACCTGGCTCGACGACGGCGAGCAGGTTGCGAGCGTGGTCGAGCTCTGGCCGACGGCCGACTGGCTCGAGCGCGAGGTCTTTGACCTGATGGGCATCGTCTTCGACGGCCATCCCAATCTGGTGCGCATCCTCACCCCCGACGACTGGGAGGGGCATCCGCTGCGCAAGGACTACCCCGTCGGCGGCGAGCCGGTGCGCTTCTCGGAGGAAGTGTGATGGCGACACGGGCAAGCTCGGGCGTCAGCGGGCCGGCGCTGTACGAGGGAACCAGGATCCCCACGCCGGTTCCGAGCTGGCTGCAGGTCTCTGACGCCCGGCGCGAGGACGGAAACGTCATCCAGGTCAACTTCGGGCCCAACCATCCCTCGACGCACGGCGTGCTGCGCCTGGTCGTCGACCTCGACGGCGAGGAGGTCGTCGGGATGCGCGCCGTGATCGGCTACCTGCACACCGGCTTCGAGAAGAGCATGGAACAGAAGAGCTGGTGGAAGGCGATCACCTACCCGTCCCGGATCGACTACCTGGCCAACTTCCAGAACGAGATGGTCTTCGTGCTGGCGATCGAGAAGCTGCTCGAGATCGAGGTCCCGGCCAAGGCGACCTGGGTCAGGATGGCGCTGTCGGAGCTGAACCGCATCCACTCGCACCTGGTCTGGCTCGGCACGATGGGGCTCGAGCTGGGCGTGCAGTCGATGTACATGTACTGCTTCGACCAGCGCGAGAAGGTGCTCGACCTGTTCGAGATGGTCACCGGCGTTCGCGTTCACGGCCGCTACTGCCAGGCCGGCGGGCTGGCCGAGGAGCTTCCACCCGCCTTCGTCGACGAAGCGCGCGCCTACTGCCGCAACTTCAGCAAGAAGATCGGCGAGTACGAGCGCCTGACCTGGCAGAACAAGATGTGGCAGCGGCGGACGCAGGGAATCGGCGTCGTCTCGGCCGAGGACGCGATCCGCCTCGGGCTGTCGGGCCCCAACCTGCGCGGATCGGGCCTCAACTGGGACATCCGTAAGAACGAGCCCTATCTCTTCTACGACCAGGTCGAGTTCGACGTGCCGGTTTACGAGCAGGGCGACTGCGACGCGCGGGCCCGCGTCCGCATCGACGAGATGCGCGAGTCGCTGCGGATCGCCGAGCAGGCGCTCGACAAGGTCGAGCAGATGGCCGGCGAGCCCTGGATCGCGGACGATCGCAAGGTCGTGCTGCCGCCGCGCGAAGAGCTGCAGACCTCGATGGAGTCGCTGATCCATCATTTCAAGCTCGTCACCGAGGGCTACCGCGTCCCCGCGGGCGAGGTCTACGTGGCGATCGAGGGGCCGCGCGGCGAAGAGGGCTGCTACGTCGTCTCGGACGGAGGCGCCAAGCCCTGGCGCGTGCACTTCCGCGCGCCGAGCTTTCTTGCGATCGCGGCCGCGCCGACCCTGTGTCAGGAGCATCTGATCGCCGACCTGATCGCGGTCTCGGCCTCGCTCGACACCCTGATGGGAGATTCCGACAGGTGACCGAGCTGTATGACGAGATCCGGGCCGTCGCCGGCCGCTATCCCGAGCCGAAGTCGGCGCTGTTGCCGGCGCTGAGGCTGGCGCAGCAGCACTACGGCCATCTGACGCCCGACGCCTTCCGCGAGGTCGCCGCCGCACTCGGAACGACGCCGGCCTACTGCCGCGGCATCGCCAGTTTCTACGACATGTTCGAGCTGGAGCCCGCAGGGGCGCACATGATCGATATCTGCACCAATGCCTCCTGCGCGCTCGTGGGAGCGGCGCAGGTGCTCGAGGCGTTCGAGCGCGAGCTCGGGATCACGGCCGGCGAGACGACGCCCGATGGGCTGATCACGCTGCGCAGCGCCGAGTGCCTGGGCGGCTGCGGCCGCGGCACCGTCGTCGCGGTCGATCACCGCTACCGCGAGCCCGTCAAGCCCGAGGACGTGCCCACGATCGTCGAGGAGCTGCGCCGTGGCTAAGGCCGCGCATCCCGTGCTGGTTCTGGCCGGCGCCGAGGCGGGCGACCTGCGCGCGCTCGACGACTACCGCAAGGCCGGCGGCTACGCCGCGCTCGAGAAGGCGCGCAAGCTCGGCGGCGCGAAGGTCATCGACGAGATCAAGCAATCCGGCATCCGCGGCCGCGGCGGCGCGGGCTTCCCGATGGGCCAGAAGGCCTCCTTCATCCCGGCGCCCGACAAGACGGTAAAGCCGATTTACCTGGTCGTCAACGCGGATGAGTCGGAGCCCGGCGCGTTCAAGGACCGGGAGATCCTCGAGCGCGTACCGCATCGCCTGATCGAAGGTGTGCAGATCACCGCGCAGGCGATCGGCGCCGAGGCTTGCTTCATCTACATCCGCGGCGAGTACGTCAGCGAGTACGAGATCCTCGCGGCCGCGCTGGTCGAGGCCGAGGCGGCCGGACTGGTGAGCATTCCGATCACCCTGCACCGCGGCGCCGGCGCCTACATCTGCGGCGAGGAGACCGCGCTGCTCGAATCGCTCGAGGGCAAGCGCGGCCAGCCGCGCTCCAAGCCGCCCTTCCCGGCGCTGGTCGGCCTCTACGACTCGCCGACTTTGATCAACAACGTCGAGACGATCGTGACGGTGCCCAAGATCATCGAGCTCGGCGGCGCGGCCTACGCCAAGATCGGAGTCGAGGGCTCGACCGGCACGAGGCTCTTCTCGCTCTCGGGCAACGTCGTCCGCGGCGGCAACTACGAGCTTCCGCACGGCGCCACCTTCCGCGAGCTGATCGAGGACTGCGGCGGCGGCATCGCTGATGGGCGCAAGCTCAAGGCGATCATCCCGGGCGGTTCCTCGACCCCGCTCCTCCGCGCCGATCAGATCGACACGCCGATGGACAACGCCTCGCTGCAGAAGGCCGGCTCGTACGTCGGCTCGGCCTCGGTGATCGTGATCGACGACCGGGCCTGCATGGTGCAGCTCGCTCTGCGCGTCACGCAGTTCTACATGAACGAGTCGTGCGGTAAGTGCACGCCCTGCCGCGAAGGCACGCGCTGGCTGGAGATGATCCTGCGCAAGCTCGAGGAGGGGCGCGCTGACCGCGCCGAGCTCGACCTACTGCTCGACGTCTGCGACCGCATCCTCGGTAAGTGCCTTTGCCCGCTCGGCGACTCGAACGCGATGGTCGTGGCGAGCTATGTCGAGTACTTCCGCGAGGAGTTCGAGGCGCACGTCGAGAAGGGCTGCCCCTTCACCGAGACGAGCTCGCTGACCGGTGTCCGCTCGCCCGTTGACGAGCTCTACAGCGGCCGGGTCGGCCAGGAGGCGGCGCTGTGAGCGCGCCCGAGCTCGTCACCGTGACCATCGACGGCCGCGAGGTGCGGCTGCCGAAGGGAACGGGCCTGGTCGAGGCCGCCGCCGCGGCCGGCATCGAGATTCCCGTGTTCTGTTACGAGCCGCGCCTCGGGCCGGCCGTCGGCGCCTGCCGCATGTGCCTGGTCGAGATCGAAGGGATGCCCAAGCTCCAGACCGGCTGCACGACACCGGTCGCGGACGGCATGGTCGTGCACAGCGCCCTCTCCTCCGAGCTGGCCGCCGAGGGTCAGAGCGCCACGATGGAGTTCCTGCTGCTCAACCATCCGCTCGACTGCCCCGTCTGCGACAAGGGCGGCGAATGCGCGCTGCAGGATCTGAGCTTCCGCTACGGCGATGGCAAGACGCGCATGATCTTCCGCAAGCGCTCGCTCGAGAAGCCGGTGCCGATCTCGCCCACGATCGCCCTCGACCGCGAGCGCTGCATCCTCTGTTTCCGCTGCACCCGCTTCTCACAGGAGGTGGCAGGCGACGAGGAGCTGACCGCCGTAAATCGCGGCGCGCTCTCGGTGATCGCGACCTTCGAGGACGAGCCCTACCGCGGTCCGTTCTCGGGCAACGTGGTCGAGCTCTGCCCGGTGGGCGCGCTGACCTCGACCCAGTACCGCTTCAAGGCGCGCCCCTGGGAGTACGAGCGGGCCTCGAGCGTCTGCGGCCTTTGCCCGGTCGGCTGCAACATCACCGTGCAGAGCCGCGAGGGCAAGGTCCAGCGGGTTCTCTCGCGCAACCATCCCGAGGTCGACCGCGGCTGGCTCTGCGACAAGGGTCGTTTCAGCTACTCCTCGCTCTACTCCGAAGAGCGCATCCTCGTCCCGCGACGGCGCGGTGCGCGCGAGCTCGAGGAACTCGGCTGGGAGCAGGCGCTCGACGAGTTGGAGGGCATGATCGAGCGGGCCCGCGGCGAGGTCGTGCTCGCGCTCTCGGGCAACGAGACGCTCGAGCAGGCCTACGCGCTGGCGAAGATCGTGCGCCAGGGCGCCGACTCCGACCGAGTCGTGCTGCCCGAGCAGGCCTCCGACCTGCTCGATCCCTTCCGAGTGCCGATTTCGGCGCTTGCCGCGGCCGAGGAAATCGTCGTCTTCGAAGAGTCTCCCGTGCTCGACCGCGCGCCGCTGATCGAGCTCTGGCTCGAGCAGGCGCGGCGAGACGGTGCGCGGATAACGCGAATCGGGCCGTCCGGAGATATCCAGCGCGCCCACGGTGATGCGGCCGTCGCGTGCCAGGAGCTGGCCGGGAAGGACAACGCGCTGGGCCAGCGGCTGCGCGCGGCCAAGCGAGTCGTCCTGCTCTGGTCGGGCGGCGGCGGCGCCGGCGGCGCCCACCTGGCCGCGCTCGCGCAGGCTCTGGGGCTGAACGAGAAGGAAGGGTCGGGCGCCCTTTTGCTTCCCGCCAGCCCGAATGCTCGCGGCGTCGCCGAGGCCTGGGCCGCCGCGGGCGAGCAGGATCGCCAGCCCCGGCAGATCGGTCTTCTGCTCGTCTCGGGCGATGAGGCGGCGAACGATCCTCAGGTGCGCCAGCTGGCCGAGCACGCCCGCGCGACCGTGGCGCTGACTCTGTTTGCCGGCGACAGCAGCGAATGGGCCGACCTGGTTCTGCCCGCGACGAGCTATCTGGAGCGCAGCGGAACGATGCGAAACCTCGAGGGCCGCTTGCAGAGACTGCGCGGCGCGACCGGCTCGCCCGTGCGCCCGGAGCTCTCCTGGCTGGCCGATCTGGCGGGTCGCCTCGGCGTGGCGCTGCCGAACACCGAGGCCGCGCTGTTCGCCGAGCTGTCCGAGAAGGTGCTCGGCGATGTCTCGCTCGCCTCGCTCGGCGAGCGGGCGCCGCTTCCGCCGCGCAGCGAGGCGAAGACCTTCGAGGTAGCCGCGGCGGAGGGGCCGCCGACTCTGCTCGGAGGACCGCTGGAGTTGATTCGCTACCGCGCGCTCTTCTCGGGGCCCGAGGTCGAGAACGTGCCCGAGCTTTCGTTCCAGCGCCCGGACGCGGAGGTCGAGATCTCTCCCGAGGACGCCGACCGGCGCGGGATCGCGCACGGCGACGAGGTCGTCGTGCGCTCGAATGGAACCAGGGTGACTGTTCGCGCCCGCATCAATCCGGCACTCCTGCACGGTGCGGTCAGGATCGCCGCGGAGCACTGCTCCGAGCTGGCCAGGGGCGTGGAGGTGAGCCGGCCGTGAGCGGCTTCGAAACGAGCGCCGCCTTGCCCGTCGCGGCCGTCCAGCTCTGGTGGATCGCGGCGATCGAGGCCTTCGTGGTGCTGAACGCTCTGCTTCTCACCTTCGCCTTCATGACCCTGATCGAGCGCAAGGTGCTCGGGCGTCTCCAACTTCGCTACGGCCCCAACCGAGCCGGTCCGTTCGGCGCCTTTCAGCCCTTCGCCGACCTGATCAAGCTGGTGCGCAAGGCGCCCTTCCAGCCCGATCGCCTGATCCATCCCGCGCTCTATCTGGGCGCCCCGGTGCTCTCGGCGACGATGGCTTTTTTGGCCTTCTCGGTGATTCCCTGGGGCGGCGGCTGGGAGCTGTCCGGCTACCAGATCGACGGCCAGGTGGTGAACGTCCAGATCTCGCTGATCGTGATCTTCGCGCTCGGCTCGATCTCGGCCTACGGCGTGCTCCTCGGCGGTTGGGTGTCGGACTCCAAGTACGCGCTGCTCGGGTCGATGCGCAGCGGAGCGCAGCTCGTCTCCTACGAGGTGGCGCTGGCGGTGTCGGTGCTCGGCGTGGTGCTGATGGCCAGATCGCTCTCGCTGACCGAGATCGTGGCGGCGCAGCAGCGCACGATCTGGTACTTCGTCCCGCAGATCGTCGGCTTCGGCTGTTTCGCGATCGCCGGTGTGGCCGAGGTCGCACGCGCTCCCTTCGATCTGCCCGAGGCCGAGCAGGAGCTCGTCGCCGGCTTCCACGTCGAGTACTCGGGAATGCGCTGGGGCCTGTTCCAGATCGCGGAGTACATTCACATGATCACCATCTCGGCGCTGATGGTGACGCTGTTCTTCGGCGGCTGGCTGTTCCCGTTCGCGCACCGCTTCGGCCCGATCTGGTTCGCGCTCAAGCTGGCGATCGTGCTCTTCTGCTTCATCTGGGCGCGCGCCTCGCTCCCGCGCCTCCGCTACGACCAGCTGATGAACCTCGGCTGGAAGGTGCTTCTGCCGATCGCGACCGTGAACGCGGTCGCCACGGCCTTCTTCGTGGTGCTCGCATGATCGGCTCGACCCTGATCACGGTCGTTCGCAGCCTGGGCGTCACCCTGAAGCAGATCTTCCGCGGTACGGTGACCGAGCAGTACCCGGAGTACAAGCGCCCAGTCTATCCTCGCTTCCGCGGCCGCCACCGGCTCAACGTGTACGAAAACGGGCTCGAGAAGTGCGTCGGTTGCTCGCTCTGCGCCGCGGCCTGCCCGGTCGACTGCATCCGCGTCGTGGCCGCCGAGAACACGCCCGAGAACCGCGTCTCGGCCGGCGAGCGCTACGCCCGCATCTACGAGATCAACCTCAGCCGCTGCATCTTCTGCGGCTACTGCGAGCTGGCCTGCCCCTTCGACGCGATCACCCTGGATGGCGACTACGAGATCAGCGAGTACTCGCGCAGCGACCTGATCTACACCAAGGAGATGCTGATGGCCGATCCGATCAAGCGCACGCCGGTCGCCGACCCGACGCTCTACGACACACCGGACCCGTACTACAAGACTGACAGTTGAATAGCGGAAACATCCTCGTCTGGGTCGTCTGGGTCGCCACCGCCGCCGGTTGTATCGGCTCGGCGCTGGCCGTCGTCACGCTTCGCAACGCCCTCTTCTCAGCCTTGGCGCTGATCGGCAACCTGATCTCGCTGGCGGTCTTCTACCTGCTCCTCTCGGCCGAGTTCGTCGCCGCCGCACAGGTGCTCGTCTACGCCGGCGCGGTGATGGTGATGTTCCTGTTCGTGATCGCCTACGTCGGCTGGGATCTCGACATTGCCTGGACGGGAGGCCCGCAGTGGCAGACGCTGGGCGGAGTGGTCGCCGCCGCGGCGCTGCTGGCCGAGCTGGTCGTCGTGATCGTGCTCGGGGCCACGAACGAGCTGAAGCACGCAAATAAGATCGCCGTCAGCTTCGGCAGCCCCGCCTCGATCGGGCGCGTGTTCCTGAGCAATCACCTGCTGGCCTTCGAAGTGATCTCGATCGTCCTCCTCGTCGCCGCGATCGGCGGCGTGATCCTGGGCGCACAGAAGCGGCGCGAGCGCACGGGAGGGATCCGCTGATGCTCGGGCCTACCATCGCCTGGTACCTCGTCGTCGGCAGCGCCATCTTCGCGATCGGGGCCGCCGGCGTGATGCTGCGCCGAAACCCATTGATCATGCTGCTCTCGCTGGAGCTGATGCTGAACGGCGCCAACCTGGTGCTGATCGCCTTCGCGCGCCGGCACGGCTCGCTCGACGGCCAGGTGTTCGCGCTCGCGGTGATGGCCGTCGCCGCCGCCGAGGTCGTCGTCGGGCTGGGGCTGGTGGTCGCGATGGCCCGGCGAAAGATCGAGATCGACGCCGACCTACTGTCGAGGTTGCGCAAGTGATCGCCGCCGCTGCCTGGGTCTGCCTGCTCGCGCCGCTCGCCGCGGTGCTTGCGATCGCACTGGGCGGGACTCGTCTTTCGCGCCAAACGGCGGGTTATCTGGCGACCGGCTCGACGCTGATCTCCTTCGCCGCCGCCGTCACCGCCCTCGTGGCCACGCTCGGCCACTCGGCGAGCAATCGGCAAACGGTCACGACGGCCTACAGGCTGCTCGAGACGCACACGCTCAGCATCAAGCTGAACCTGCTCGTCGATCCGCTCTCGCTGGTGATGATGCTGGTCGTCTCGGGCGTCGGTTCGCTGATCATCGCCTACTCGATCGGCTACATGAAGGGCGAGGACGAGGAGCGCCGTTACTTCGCCTACATCGCCTTCTTCGCCTTCTCGATGCTGCTGCTGGTCGAGGCGGCCAACTTCTTCCTGCTGCTCGCCGGCTGGGGCCTGGTCGGGCTCTCCTCCTACTTCCTGATCGGCTTCTGGCAGGAGCGGCCGAGCGCGATCGCCGCCGCCAAGAAGGCCTTCATCATCAACGCCGTCGGCGACGCCGCGATGGCCCTCGCGCTCTTCCTGCTGATTCAGCACACCGGCACGCTCGACTTCGGCGGCGTCTTCAGTCAGGCCGCCGCGCTCGGACAGAACACCTGGCTGATCAACCTGGTCGCCGCCGGACTGCTCGTCGGCGCGCTTGCCAAATCGGCCCAGATACCGCTCCACACCTGGCTTCCCGACGCGATGGAGGGCCCGACCCCGGTCAGCGCCCTGATCCACGCCGCGACCATGGTCACCGCCGGCGTCTACCTGATCGTGCGCACCCACCCGCTGTTCGAGCAGGCGCCGCACGTGCAGCAGACGCGCCGCCGGCCTGGGCGCCGTGACGCTGCTCGCCACCGGCGCGATCGCCCTCGTGCAGACCGACATCAAGCGCGTGATCGCCTACTCGACGATGTCGCAGATCGGCTACATGTTCATGGCCGCGGGCATCGGCGCCTACGGCGCGGCGATGTTCCATCTGGTCACGCACGCCTTCTTCAAGGCGCTGCTCTTCCTCGCCGCCGGCGTCGTCATCCACGCGCTCGGTGGCGAGCAGGACATGCGCAAGATGGGCGGCCTGCGAAAACGGATGCCGCGCACCTTCGTCGCCATGCTGATCGGCGTCGGGGCGCTGGTGGGCATTCCGCCGCTGGCGGGCTTCTTCTCCAAGGACGCCATCCTGGCCACCGCGTTCTCCGACGGCGCATACGGCAAGGTGCTGTTCGCGGCCGGCATCGTCGGCGTGCTGCTGACCGCTCTCTACTCCTTCCGCCTGCTCTTCCTCGTCTTCTCGGGCGAGGAGAGCGAGCTGGTGCACAAGCAGCTGGCGAAGCACAAGGGCGCGGAAGGGCCTCGCTGGATGACCGCGCCGGTCGCCGTGCTGGCCCTGCTCTCGGTCGTCGGCGGCTGGCTGGCGATCGCCGGGCTCTGGCATCCCTTCTCGACCTTCCTCGAAGATGTCGCGCCGTCGTTCGCCTCTGAGCCGAGCGCGGCGCGCGAGTGGCTGCTCTCGGCCGTCTCGCTCGTAATAGCGCTGAGCGGAATCTGGATCGCCCGGGCGATCTACTCGGCCCGCACGCAAAAGGCACCGAAGACGCCGAAGGCCCTGGTCGAGAAGCTCTACTTCGATCGCGCCTACGACCTGCTCTTCTACCGCCCCGCCGTCTGGCTCGCGCAGCGGCTCGCAAGCTGGTTCGAGCGGCCGGTGATCGAGCGCTCCGGTGAGGAGATCGGCGCGGGCGCGCTGGTCGGCGGCCGAATCAGCGCCGCGATCCAGAACGGCCTCGCTCGTACCTACGTGCTGCTGGTGGCGGCAGGCGCCGCCCTCATCGTCCTGCTCTTCCTGGTGCTGCGCTGATGCTCACGACCGCGCTCATCTGCCTACCTCTGTTCGGCGCTCTGGCGGTGTTCTTGCTGCCGGCCTCGAGGCAGTGGGTCGGCTCGCTCGCGCTCTTCTTCTCGCTGGCCGAGCTCGCGCTCTGGATCGCGGGCCTGACCCGCTTCGACTTCGCGAGCGCCGGGATCCAGTTCGAGCAGCAGCACTCGTGGATCTCCGATCTCGGCATCAGCTACCACGTCGGCCTGTACAGCTTCTCGATCTGGCTCGTCGGCCTGACCGCGGTGGTCATGACCGCGGCGATCGCCTACGGGATCTGGGCCGGGCGCGAGCGGGCGAACGCCTACTACGCGCTGATGCTCTTCCTCACCGCCGCGATCGTCGGCGTCTTCACCGCTCAGGATCTGATCCTCTTCTACGTCGCCTACGAGGCGATGATGATTCCGCTGTATCTGCTGATCGGCGTCTGGGGCGGCGCCCGCCGCCAACAGGCGACCTTCAAGTTCATCGCCTACACGATGGCCGGGTCGCTCCTGATGTTCGCCACGATCATCGTCTACGGCGTCTCGCACGGGTTCGATCTGACCACGGCCGAGCAGAGCGGCAGCGTCTGGCTGTTCCTCGGCTTCGCCGCCGCGTTTACCGTCAAGGCGCCGCTCTTCCCGCTCCACGGTTGGCTCGCCGACGCCTATCGCGAGTCGTCGCCGGAGGTCGCCGGGGTGCTCTCGGGCGTCGTCTCGAAGGTCGCCGTGTTCGGCTTTTTGCGCATCGCGCTGACTCAGTTCCCCGGGCCGACGCACGATCTGCGTACGCTCTTTCTGGCCCTTTCGGCGGTCGGCCTCGTCTACGGCTCGCTGCTCGCCTTCCGGGCTCCCGACATACGCGGCGTCGTGGCCTACTCGAGCCTGGCTCAGATGAGCCTGATCGGGCTCGGCGTGTTCGCGCAGAACGAGCTCTCGCTGAGCGGCTCGGTGCTGCAGATGGTCAACCACGGGCTGATCTCGGCGTCGCTCTTTTTGCTCGCCGGACTGATCGAAATGCGCACCTCGACCGGCACCCTGTCGCGCCTCGGCGGGATGGCGCGCGGGCGGCCGATCCTCGCCAGCCTGATCATCTCGATCGGCGTCATCGCGCTGGCGGTGCCGGGGTCGAACGCCTTCGCGGGCGAGTTCCTGATTCTGGCCGGCGTCTTCCAGCAGGGCTGGGGCTGGGCCGTGCCCGGCCTGGTGGCGATGGTGCTGGCGGCGATGTACATGCTGCGGCTGGTCTCGGCGGTGCTGCACCGCGACGTCGGCGAGGCGGTTCCGAAGAAGGCGCCCGACGTTCGCCTGGCCGAGCTGGGCGTGATCGGGGCGCTACTCGCTTGCATGCTCGCGCTCTCGATCTGGCCGGCGGCGATCAGTAAGAACGCCTTCGCCTGCGTGACGCCGGCGGCGGCGACCTCGACCGCAGACAGCGGCCGGGCGAAGGCGCAGGTCGGGCTTGCCTGCAGGCCGGCAACGAGTAACTCGGCCGGCACGACGACGGGGACGGCGCAGTGATCAAGACGCCCGCCCTCGACTGGCTCACCCTGGCTCCCTCGCTCGCCTTGCTCGCGGCGACGATTGCCTCGTTGCTGGTCGCGGTGCTCGTTCCCGAGCGCCGGCGCAAGATCTTCGCCTGGCTCTTCTGCCTGGCCGGATACGCCGGCGCGCTCGCCGCTGCCGCCGTCCTGTTCGATCGCAGTCCCGATGCCCACGGCGTGATCGCGAACGCTCTCTTCCGCGATCGCTACGGCGCGCTGGCGGCGATGATCGCGGCCGGAGTGGGACTGCTGACGACGCTCGTCTACTACGGCGAGCGCTCGACGGTCGATCGTGTCGGCGAGCGCTTCGCGCTGCTCGCCTCGGCCGGCGGCGGCATGATCCTGTTCGCCCAGTCGGCCAACCTGCTGACGCTCTTCCTCGGGCTGGAGTGGATGTCGATCTCGCTGTACGTGCTCTGCGCGCTGGAGCGCGAGCGCCCGGAGGCGGTCGAGGCGGGCTTCAAGTACCTGATCGTGGGCGGTTTCAGCTCGGCGATCCTCGTCTTCGGCTCGGCCTTCGTCTACGGGGCGACCGGCACGCTCAACCTCGCTCAGATCGCCGGCAAGGCGCCGAGCGGCGACCTGCTGCTGCTGACCGGGCTGGCGATGATCATCGTCGGCTTCGCCTTCAAGGCCTCGGCGGCGCCCTTCCACACCTGGACGCCCGATGTCTACCAGGGCGCCGCGACACCCGTCTCGGGCTTCATGGCCGGTGCGACCAAGGCGATGGCCCTGGTCGTCGCGCTGCGCGTGCTCACGATCTCCTTTCCCGATCAGGAGCACCTCTGGACGGGCGCCGCCGCGGTGCTAGCGGTCGCCTCGCTCGTGGTCGGGAACCTGGGCGCTCTGGTTCAGCGCGATCTCAAGCGCATGCTCGCCTACTCCTCGATCTCGCACGCCGGCTTCCTGCTTATTGCGCTGACCGCGGCGAGCTCGCTCGGCGCTCGGGCGCTGCTCTTCTATCTGATCCCCTACGGCGCCGCCTCGGTCGGCGCCTTCGCACTGATCGCCCTGCACGAGCGCGAGCTGGGCGAGCCGGCCACGCTCGACAACATCGCGGGCTTCGGCTGGCGGCGGCCGCTGAACGGAATCGCGCTCTGGATCTTCATGCTCTCCTTCGCCGGCTTCCCGCTCACGGGCGGTTTCGTCGGCAAGGTCTACGTCTTTGCCGCGGCCTACAAATCGGGCTGGATCTGGCTGATCATCGTCGGGGTGCTGGCGACGCTGGTCAGCCTCGGCTACTACCTGGCCGTCGTTCGCGCCATCTACATGCGTCCCGGCCTGGAAAAGGAGGCGGCCGCGAAAGACAGATCCGCCGCTGCTCGATCGCATGCTTTCGAGCGCTGTCACTCGTGGCGGTCGTCGTAACGGTCGGGTCGTTTTTCGCCGCTCAGCCGCTGATCGATCTGGTCAGGCACGCGGCGAGCCAGCTGCCGTTCTAGCTGGGGCGCTCTTGACGCAGAATTGGCGCACTTCGGGCGGTTTTCTTCGGTATTTTGAAACGACCCCGCGGGCGGGTGGCTCGGTGGCGGGCGGAGAAAGCTGGTGCCGCTAGAGCCCGATGTGCTCGGCCGTGGCGAACTCCTCGCCGGCGCGAACGTAAAGTCCGGTCGGGCGCCGCGCGGCCTTCAGCACTCTGCCGACGAGACCGAGCAGCGCCTGCGCGACTAATAAGCCAAGGCACACGCCCAACGCCGAAGCACCGATAACCGGCGCCGGCACCTCGAGCAGCGGCCCCGAGCCCGAGCCGACGACGACGATCACCAACGCCAAGGTTAGAACGTGAAGCGTCGCTTGCGCCCCGGCCACGATCGTTGCCTCCAGCTCGCGTGTCTCGACCAGATCGCCGACCAGCATCAGCGCGCCGATCACGATCACCGGCATCGCCGCGAGCAGGAAGTAGAAGGCCGCCGAGTGGGCGCCGGAGGAGTCCGCAAGCGCCGCGGTCGCGAGCAGACAGAAGGCTGACGCGCGAGCGAGCATGAACGTACTGGTTCGGCTGGGCTCGAATGAGTCCTGCGACGCCGGACTAGACGCGACTACCCACAACCGCCGTCGGCGATCGACACGATCGCAGCCGCCGCCTCGCTCTCAGGAGCGCCGAGAGTAACCGGCTCGCCCCGCTCTCCGCATTCGCGCAACACCGGATCGAGCGGCACTCGCCCGAGCAACGGAATCTCCAGCTCTTCGGCCAGGCGCTCGCCGCCGCCCGAGCCGAACACCTCCTGGCCGCTTCCGACGAGGTAGGACATGTTCTCGACCACGCCGAGCAGGCGCATGCCCGTTTCGTTCGCCATCAGGGCGGCGCGGGCGGCCACCTCCTGGGCGAGCGGCTGCGGCGTGGTGACGACGATCGCCTCGGCACGCGGCAGGAGCTGGGCGAGCGAGAGACCGACGTCGCCGGTACCGGGCGGCATGTCCACCACCAGCGTGTCGATATCGCCCCAGAGCACGTCCGAGAGGAACTGCTCGAGCGCCTTGTGCAGCATCGGGCCGCGCCAGATCACGGGCTTGTTCTCGTCCAGGAAGAAGCCGATCGACATCAGCTTGAGCCCGTGCCCGACGGGCGGCACCATCATCTCGTCGACGGCGGCCGGCTGCTGGTTGACGCCGAGCAGCTGCGGCACCGAGTGCCCGTAGATGTCGGCGTCGAGCACCCCGACCTGCTCGCCCAGCCCGCTCAGAGCGGCGGCCAGATTGACGCTGATCGACGACTTGCCGACCCCGCCCTTGCCCGAGGTGACGGCGAGCACGCGCGTCTTCTCCTGCAGCGAGATCCCTCTCTTCTCGGGAACGCCGAGCCTCTTTCGCAGCTTCTCCTTCTGCTCGTCGGTCATCTCCACGAAGGTCAGCTCGACCGACTCGACCCCGGGGACGGCGCCGACGTGACGGGCAACCTGTTCCTGGAAGCTCTCCTTGAGCGGGCAGCCTGCGATCGTCAGCGCCAGCGTGATCCGAACGACGCTCGCCGTCGAGCTCGATCTCGCGCACCATCCCGAGCATCGTCACCGGCTTGCCCAGCTCCGGGTCGATGACGTTGCGAAGCGCCAGCTCGATCTGTGCGCGAGAGAGTGCCATCGAATACAGCCTAGCCAGCGGATGGACCTACCCGGCGTAGACCCGAGCAAGTCGGGCGTCCCGATCTCGGCCGGAGGCGATCACTGCGCGGATCGAGCGAGGTAGTGAGAGATATCGCGAACGGGGACCGTCGCGCCGGCCGCCTTCTGCAGGTTGACCAGGCAGAGCGGACACATCGTGACGACTTCGGGAGCGACTGCACGTAGTTGCTCGACTCGGCGCCGGGCCTGGTCGAGCGCCTTCTTCGGGTAGAGCGATTCGGCCGGGCCGCCGCAGCACCAGGTGAGGAGGCCGGAGTGCTCGGGCTCCTTGATCGTGATCCCCGTCTCGGCGAGGAGCCGGCGCGGTTGCTCGATCACGTCCTCGAAGCGGGCGAAGACGCAAGAGTCGTGCAGCGCCACCTCGCCCGACAGCGACGGTCGGAGCGAGAGCCCGCGCGCGCACAGCACCTCCAGATAGCTCGACACATCGAGCTCGTAGTCGTCCACCAGCCTGGGATAGACGCTACGTAGCATGTTGGTCGTGTGCGGGTCGATGGTGATGACCCGCTCGACGCCGTGGTTCTTCAACGTCCGGTAGACAAGATTGGCGTGCGCAGCGACGACCTCCTCCGCGCCGAGGTCCCAGGTCAGGGCGCCGGTGTAGAGGTCGTCCTCGTAGAGGTAGCCGAACTCCACGCCCGAGCGCTGGAGCAGGCCGGCGACGTCGGTGAGAATCCTGTCGTAGGGCGCTCTGGTGCGGACGGACGGGCCGGGCCATGAAAGCGCTCAGATTGAGGAAGCGGTTCATGAAGCGGCCGATCGGCGTAAAGCGAGCCAGGAAGGAGTCGCCGAGGCGCTCCTCCCATTTCACCAGTCCCTCGATATAGGGGATGAGCTGGATCATCTGACCGCTGTAGAGCACGGTCTTGCCGCCCCTGGGCAGATCGAGCGCCTGTGCCCAGCCGCTCGCGGCCTTCTTCGGAATCGGCAGCACCGAGCCGCGCAAGCGCAGGTTGTCGGAGAGGATGCCGATGACGTCGCCGGTCGGAAGGGCCATCAGAGTCCGAACTCCTTCTTGCCCAGGTACGTGCGCAGCGAGCGGATGTTCTCGGTGATATGCGTCTCCTCTGCGCAACAGCAGGTCGTCTCGCACAGTCCGCAGAGCAGGCAGGAGAAGATCGTCTCGGTCTCCCCGTGCAGCTTCTCCTCCATGCCGAGCATGACGTGGCGGAAGATCTGCCGGGCAGCACCTCGATTCCGAGTGGGCAAACGGCCGTACAGCCGCCGCAGTTCATGCAGGCCGAGGCCTGGAAGTCGCCGTACCGACGCACGTCCTCGAGCAGAGCGCTGCTCACCTGAATCGTCATGAGTTCTCCACCGCCTCGTAACGGAAGAAGCCGTCCTCGGGCCTGCCGGCGGCCTCGTGCAGGTAGCCATAGCGACGCATGCCCATCACCCAGTACATCGTCTCGTCAGCCGGGCAGCCGATCGCCTCGGCGATCTCTGGCACGGTCAGCGGCCCCGAGGCGAGCGTCTCGAGGATGAGCGGCCGCCGCCAGGGCTCCTCGCGCACGATCTCGTGTACGTCGCGACTCATCTCGATGCCTCCTGGAGGAGGCCGTCGATCATCGCTCTGATCTGAGCATCGGTGTAGCCTTGCAGGTCGATTGCGTCCTCCGGGCAGACCGGAGCGCAAGCCCCGCAGCCCTTGCAGCCGGCCGGCTCGATCCAAGCCACCCGCTTTCCGTTCAGAACCGTCCCCTGGATCGCGTCGAACGGGCAGGCCTCCAGGCACTTGCCGCACCAGCTGCAGCTGTCGGGGTCGACCGTCGCCACCAGCGGATCGAGCTCGGCCGTTCCCTTCTTCAGGATCGAGGCGCTCTGGGTGACGGCGGCGAGCGCCGCGGTGACGCTTTCGGAGGCCGATTTCGGGCTCTGGCAGGCCCCGGCGATCAGCACTCCGTCCACCACCGTCTCGACCGGGCGCAGCTTGGGATGGATCTCGTTGAAGAAGCCGTCCTTGTCGAGCGGCAGCTTGAGCACGCCGGTAAGCTCCTCGTTCGCGCGCGGCACCGCCCCGGTGACGAGCACGAGCAGGTCGGGCTCGATCGCCAGCTCCTCGCCCCCGCTCAGGAGGTCGCGCACGGTCACGCGCAGGCGCCCGTCGGCGAGCTTCTCCACCTCGGGCGGCTCGGCATCGGGGAAGCACAGGTAGAGCGAGCCGCGCTGGCGCGACTCGGCGTAGAGCAGCTCGCTACGACCGTAGGTGCGCATGTCCCGGTAGAGGTGGTACTGGCGCACCTCGGGCGCGCGCTCGGCGATCCGCAGCGAGTCGTGCACGGCCGCGGTGCAGCAAAAGCGCGAGCAGTACTCGTGCCCGCCGGGCTGACGGCTGCCGACGCAGTAGACGTAGGCGACGGTCTCGACCTGCTTGCCGTTGAAGACAAGCTCGCCCTCCGATTCGAGCAGCTCTTCGAGCTCCGGCAGCGTCACGACTCCCTCGATGCCGTAGCCGAATTCGCCCGCCTCGGGCTGATAGCTGTCGAAACCGGTGGCGACGACGATCGAGCCGACCTCAGCCTGGATCCGCTCGCCTGCTTCGACCCTGATCGTGACCTGGTAGTTACCGAAGCTGCCTGACTTCTCCACCAGCTCGGCGCCGGTGAAGACATTGATGTTCGAGCGCTCCTTGACCGCCTGCTCGAGGCGGGCGACCAGCTCGCGCCCGTTCGCTCCGTGGGGATAGATCTCACCGAGGCGCCCGACCCAGCCGCCGAGCTCGCGCTCGCGTTCGACCAGGACGACCTCGAGCCCGACTTCTGCCAGCCCGAGCGCGGCCCTGAGACCGGCAATACCGCCGCCCACGACCAGCGTTCTCGGACCGTCTCGACCTCGATCGGCTCCAGGCCTCGCTCAGGCGCGTGTGCGCGATCCCGGCCCGCACCAGCTCGATCGCCTTGCGCGTGGCGCCCTCGTGGTCGTCGGTGTGCGCCCACGAGCACTGCTCGCGGATATTCACCTGCGTGTACTCGTAGGGATTGAGCCCGGCTCGCTTCGCCACCTCGCGGAAGGTCTGTGTGTGCAGCTTGGGCGAGCAGGAGGCCACGACCATCCCGTCCAGCTCGTGATCCTTGATGTCCGCCACGATCTCCTGCTGGGTCGCGTCCGAGCACGTGAACATGGCCGTGCGGGCGATCTCGACCCCGGGCTCGTCCTTGACGGACTCGATCACCCGCTCGACATCGACGTAGTCGGAGATGTTGCCGCCGCAGTGGCAGACATAGACGCCGATCCCGCGCTCGCTCATGCCGCGTCCCTTCAGCTGCTCGAGATGAGCGGCTACCTGGGCCGCCGCGGCGCCGGCGTGCAAGATCGACTCGGGGATGTCCTTCGCGCCCGAGGCCGAGCCGGCGACGCAGACGCCGGGAATACTGGTCAGCGCTGGGTTCAGGTCCTCGTCTGGCTCGGCCACGTAGTCGAACTCGTCGAAGGCGAGCTCGCCGCCGGGGAAGAGCGCCCAGGTGTCGCGGTTGGGCTGGACGCCGACCGCCAGCACGACCAGGTCGTACTCGGCCTCGGCGGCGGCGCCGCCGTTTTCGACGTCTTCGTAGCGGAGGATGACGTTGCCTTCGTCCGTCTCGCGGATCTCGGCCACGCGTCCCTTTCTAAACTCGGCGCCCATCGCGCTCGCTTGCTCGTAGAACTCGTCGTAGCCCTTGCCGACGGCGCGCACGTCGATGTAGTGGACGGTCAGCTCGGCCAGCGGCAGTACGCCCATGATCAGCTGGTTCTGCTTGATCGAGTACATGCAGCAGAATTTCGAGCAGAGGGATTCCCGACCGTCTGGTCGCGCGAGCCGGTGCACATGACGTAGGCGATGCGCTCGGGCATCTTGCCGTCGCCGGGCCTGAGCAGGGTGTTGTAGGGGCGCGTCGGCGCCAGCAGACGCTCCATCTGCGTCGCGGTGATCACGTTCTTGTGCTTGCCGTAGCCGTACTGAGGCTTGAGGTCGGCCGGGAAGAGCTTGAAGCCGGTCGAGACGATCGACGGCGCCTACCTCGACGCTCGAGCTTCTCCTCGCGCATGTCGAGCTTGATCGCATCGGCGGGGCAGGCCGCGATGCACTCGCTGGCACTCGGAGCAGACGCCGCAGTCGAGGCAGCTCGCCGCGCTCGCGCGAGCCTCCTCCTCGCTCAGCGGCGGCTCGAGCTCCGAGAAGTCGCGCGGGCGCGGCGGAGACCGCCGGCCCGCGCGAGCAGAGGCTCGCGGCGGCTGTGGCTCTGCTGCCTGCGCAAGCACGTCTTCCTTGGCAACGACCGGCAGTCGGTCGTCGAAGGCGGCGCCGTCCAGCTCCTCGCCCTGGAGCCAGCGATCGATCATGAAGGCGGCGCGCCGACCCTGGCCCACGGCGCTCGTGATGATCGACGGGCCCGAGACGACGTCGCCGGCCGCGAAGACACGCGGGAGCCGGTCTGCAGCGTGTGTGGGTCGGCCTCGATCTTCCGTTCCCGTTGCGCGGGCAGACTGGGCGGCGAACGTCTCGGTGTCGGCGCTCATGCCGATGGCGACGATCACCTCGTCGCAGGCGAGCGAGTCGGTGACGCCGTCGTCGTAGGCTGGGGTTGAACCTGCCCGTCGGCGTCGAAGACGGCCGTGCAGCGCTTGCAGCTCGCACGCGCCGGTCACGGCGTCGTGTCGCCGCCAAAACCTCTGATGCCCCAGGAGTCGTGCAGCTCGACGCCCTCAGCGAGCGCGTCTTCAACCTCGCACTCGTGGGCGGGCATCTCGGCGCGCGACTCGAGGTAGACCATGTGCACGGCTGCGGCACCCAGGCGCAAGCGCTGCGCGCGGCGTCGATCGCCACGTTGCCGCCGCCGATCACGGCCACCGTCTTTGCCGCTGCAGGTCGGGCGCCTCGCCCAGCCTGAATCCGGCGCAGGAAGTCGAGCGAGCCGGTGATCGCCAGGCAGATCTTCGCCCGGAACGCCGAGCTCGGCCGCGACCGGTGTGCCGGTCGCGAGAAGTATGGCGTCGAATCCCGTGCCTGCAACTCCTCGAGGTCATCGATGCGGGTATTCGGTCGCGATCTCGACCCCGAGCGCCGTGACGTTGGCGATGTCTCGCTCGACCACCTCGGCCGGGAGGCGGTAGGCGGGAATGGCCGAGGCGCAACATACCGCCCGGCTCCGGCGCGGCCTCGAAGATCTTCACCCCGTAGCCTTTGAGTGCGAGCTGCCAGGCGGCGGTCAGTCCGGCCGGCCCGGAGCCGACGATGGCCACCTTCTTGCCGTTCGGCCGCGACCAGCCCTGTCGTGGAACGGCGCCGGCCGCGTAGTGCCGGTCGGCGATGAAGCGCTTGAGCCGGCGGATCGGCAGCGGTCCTTCGAGGCTCCCGCGCGTGCACTCGTCCTCGCAGGGTGCGTAGCAGGCGCGTCCGAGGCTTCCGACCAGCGGCGTCGCCTCCAGCACGAGCTCGAAGGCCTTCTCGTACTCGCCGCTTCTGACCAGCGCCACGTAGCCGTGGGCCTTGATCCCGGCCGGGCATCGAAGGTGCAGGGTGACGTGCCGGCGCGCTCGATCAGCGCCTTCTGCGGCACGGCCTGCGGGAAGGGGATGTAGGCGGCGCGCCGCGCGACCATGCCCTCGTTGAACTGGTCGGGAACAGCTACCTGACAGGCGTTCTCGCACTCGCGGCAGCCCGTGCAGGCAGCTTCGTCCACGAAGCGCGGCTTCTGCCGAACCCGAGCCTTGAACGTCCCGTCGCCGTCCGGCGTCGATCCGCTCGACCTCGGAGTAGGTGAATACGGTGACGTTCGGATGGTGGACGGTTGCCGCCATCTTCGGCGTCGAGATGCAGCTGGCGCAGTCGAGCGTCGGGAAGACCTTGCTGAGCAGGACCATCTTCCCGCCCACGCTCGCCTCCTTCTCGACGAGGAGCACCCGGTAGCCCATTCGCCGAGCTTGAGCGCCGACTCCATGCCGCCGATGCCGCTGCCGACGACGAGGACGTCGTAGTCCATCGCCTACCCCTTCGCCTCGGCGTTTGCAAGCTCGGCCAGCGCCGTCGAGAAATCACGCATGTAGCTGATGAAGTGCTCGGCGCAGACCGAGCAGATGGCGGCCATCTTCAGGCGCGCGGGCTCGTAGCCGTGCTCCTGGAGCAGCGCCTGGGCCTCGGCGGCGATGCCGCGACGACCGCTGCGAGCAGTCGGGCAGGTAGGCGCACTCCTCGCCGTCGGCGGCGATGAAGACGCCGTCGAATCCCGCTCGAGCGCATGCAGGATCCAGGCGGGCTTGATCCCGCTCGTGCAGGGCAGGCTGATCGTCGACCGACGCTCGGCGAGTAATGCATGTGCGAGCTTCCGGCCAGGTCGATGCCGGGATCGGAGATGTTGTTCGTCGAGAAGACGAGGATCCTCGGAGCGGGTTCCTCGCCCGGCTCATGCCCCTTCTGAACTGTCATCCTCGCCTCGTTTGCCGTCTCCTCGAGCCGTCACTTCGCCCGGCGAATGAACACGCGCTCGTAGCCGTCCGCGCCCAGCGAGCCGAGGAACTCGTGCCCGACTTTCCCGGCCCAGGCACCTACGTCGTCCTTCGTCTCGCGGATCACTCGACCAGATCTCGAGCACGTTCCCGACCGCGACGCCCGTTATCCCTTTCTTGGCCTCGAGCAGGGGGCCCGGGCAGGCGACGCCGCGAGCATCCACGACCTTGTCGGGCGCGAGCTCGGCTAGTTCCACTTCACTCATTTTCGTTCTCCTTTCGAACAGGCTTCCGCCTAGTAGACGAGACTGTTTGTCGCCGCGGTGATCTCGGCGACGAAGCGGGCGGCCGCAACGACCTCGGCGCCCTCGATCAGATCCTCCGCGGCGATGCCGCGGTTCTTGATGCAGGGGCCGCAAACGAGCAGCTTGCCGCCGAGCTCGCGCACCGAGTCGATCAGACCCGCGAGCGGCGCGAACTCCGGCACGACGACCTTCTCGGCCGCGCCCGGCTCGAGCAGGCGCACGCCTTCGGCCTGGAAGCCCATGACGACCTCCACGTCGGAAGCCACGGCTGCACCTGCCATGACGAATGGAATGGTCGCCAACTCCGGCTCGTCCGGGCCGTGCGTGACCATGATCACCAGTTTTTCAGCCATTTTCGTTCCTCCTGATCTCGACTTTCTCTACGGCGCAAGCACTGTAATCGCGTCAGCCGCTGGTTCTTCTTGAGCAGGAAGACGAAGGCGCCATCTTCCTCGTGCTGCTCGACGAGCTCGTTACCGGTTGTCTCGGCCCAGGCCGGGATGTCGGTGATCGAGCCACGGTCGGTGGCTATCAGCTTCAGCACCTGGCCGGGCTCGAGCTCCTTCATCGCCTTGGCGGTCTTCACCACCGGCATCGGGCAGAGCTGCCCGCGCGCGTCGAGGATCTGGTCTTCCTGAATCTCCAATAGCTTCTCCTTTAGATGAACAGCGTGATATGAGCGGAACGCGCTTCGGCCAGGAAGGCGGCGGCGCCTCCGAACTCGACTCCGTCGATGAAATCGTCCTGCGGGTAGCCGAATACGTCCATCGTCATCTGGCAGGCGGTCAGGCGGACGCCCAGCTCCTGGGCCGCCTCGATCAGCTCTCGAATCGAGGCGACGTTCTTGCCCTCGAACTTGGCTTTCATCATCTTGGTCGCCATCGGCCCCATGCCCGGCAGCGCCGTGACGATTGTCGGCATCGGCACCGGCATCGGCATGTCGGGGTTGCCGACCGGCGTCACCTTGAGCTTGCGCTCGAAGTCCTTGTGGACGATGTTCAACCCGTAGAAGGTGAAGAAGACGTGGGCATCCATGCCCGAAGCGGCCGCGGTCGTGGCCAGGATCAGCGGCGGGTAGGCCCAGTCGAGCGTTCCCTTCGAGGCGATAATCGCCGCCCTCTTCGTCGCGCCGTCGCTCTTCTGCGCCTGCTCCAACTCCTCGCGCACGATTCGGCGCACATCGTCCTCAGATACACCGCTTGTCGGGGCCAGCTTCGACTCATCGAGCACCGACTCCCTCCATTCTTTCTTCGTTCCGCCTGGGAAGCACGGCTTCGAGGCGGTCGAACCCCTCATGTTTGAGAGTGACCTCGAGGCAGCGCCCGACCCGCTCGCAATTAACGAGCTCTGCTCGCTGTAACACGCGCAAGTGATGTGACAGAAGCGGTGACGAGACAACGAGGCGCTCGCGCAGATCGCGCCCGCACAATGGCCCGCCTCGCAGCTCGTTGATGATCGCCAGCCGAACCGAATCGGAGAGGGCGCGGAGAATCGCTAGCGGTTCCGTCGCGGTCAGCTGTTTATCGAGAGTCTCCATCGGCGCGGTTGCTCGAAAGCATATCCTTTCAACGCTCGTTTAATAGTTCAATACTGATTAAGTAGTTTAACCGCACTGGGCGGATGAGGCCGCACTCGATTCAGGCATGATGAACGCATAGCCAAACGAATCCTCATCCTCGGGGCGGGTACCGGCGGCACGCTGATCGCCAACAAGCTTCGGCGCCGCTTACGACGCCGAGACCGCGATCACGATCGTCGACAGGGACGACCGCCACGTCTATCAGCCCGATCTGCTCTTCGTTCCCTTCGGCCTGGTCGCGCCCAACTCGATCTGCCGCCCTCGCTCGAAGCAGCTTCGGAAGGGGATCGAGTTCCGCCTCGGCGAGGTCGAGCGGGTCGAGATCGGAGAAGAACACCGTCCAGCTGAAAGACGGCGAGGCACTCCCCTACGACGTGCTGATCGTCGCCAGCGGCGCCGAGCTGTTGCCCGAGGAGACCGAGGGGCTGACCGGGCCGGGCTGGGGCGAGACCGCCTTCACCTACTACTCGGTCGAGGGCGCCGCCGCACTTCTCGAGGCGATGAAGAGCTTCGAGGGCGGCCGGCTGGTCGTGAACATCGTCGACATGCCGATCAAGTGCCCGGTCGCGCCGCTCGAGTTCTGCTTCCTCGCCGACTGGTGGCTGCAGAAGCGCGGGCTGCGCGAGAAGAGCGAGATCGTTCTGGCGACGCCGCTCGATGGCGCCTTCACCAAGCCGGTCGCCGCCAAGATGCTCGGCGAGCTACTCGAGAAGAAGAACATCCGGGTCGAGACCGAGTTTTCGACCGGTCGCGTGGACGGGAAGGCGCGCAAGCTCGTACAGCTGGGACGAGCGCGAGATCGCCTACGACCTGTTGGTCTCGATTCCGCTGCACGGCGGCTCACCGTTCGTCGAGGGCTCGGACGGGCTCGGCGACGAGCTCGGCTTCGTCACGATCGATCAGAACACGCTCCAGACGAAGGCCGCCGCGAACGTGTTCGCCCTCGGCGACGCGACCAACGCGGCGACCTCGAAGGCCGGAGCGGTCGCGCATTTCCAGGCCGAGACGCTGATCGAGAACGTCGACCGCTTCCTCGCCGGGAAGGAGCTCGAGAAGAGCTTCGACGGACACGCCAACTGCTTCATCGAGACCGGGTTCAGCAAGGCGCTGCTACTCGACTTCAACTACGAGGTCGAGCCGCTGCCGGGGAAGTTCCCCTTCCCCCTGATCGGGCCGATGCGGCTGCTCGGGGAGTCGCGCCTCGACCATCTCGGTAAGCTCGCGTTTCGCCAGTTGTACTGGCATCTGCTGCTGCCGGGCAGACGAATACCGACGATTTCGGCGCAACTCAAGATGGCGGGCAAGGACACGAGCCTGCTCCGCCAGGAGGGAGGAGAACGGATGACGACTGTGACGCTCGCGGGCACTTCCGTCGAGGTCGACGCCGAGGGCTTCCTCGAAAAGCCCGAGCAATGGACGAAGGAGATCGGCGAGGAGATCGCCCGTGGAAACGGGGTCGACAAGCTGACAGATCGTCACTGGCAGGTGGTCGAGTTCATGCGCAAGACCTATCTCGATACGGGCTCGGCACCTTCGATGCGAGCGCTCGGCAAGACCTCGGGCGTCTCGATCAAGGAGCTGTACGAGCTGTTCCCCAAGGGCCCGGCCAAGCTCGCGGCCAAGATCGGCGGCATTCCCAAGCCGCGCGGATGCGTCTAGAAAGGGGCGGAGAAATGCCAGAAGGTCTCGAGAAAGTCGCGATCGTCGTCTCGCAGGGATCGCTCGACGGTGTCTATCCCGGGTTGATCATGGCCAACGGCGCCCGCATGGAGGGGATGGAGGCGAACATCTTCTTCACCTTCTTCGGCCTCGACGTGATCCGCAAGGACAAGATCGACAAGATCAAGATCGCCACGGTCGGAAACCCGGGCATGCACATGATGACCTGGATCGGATCGATCCCGGGCATGTCCTGGCTGGCGACCAAGATGATGAGCCGCTCGATGGACAAGATCGACATTCCGCCGATCCAGGAGTTCATCGAGATGATCTACGACTCGGGCGGCAAGCTCTACGCCTGCCAGGCCACCGTGGACATGTACGGCCTGACCATGGACGACTTCATCCCGCAGGTCGAGAAGGTGCTGACCGTGGGCGAGTTCTACGACATCGCCGCGGGCGGCGAGATCATCTTTACCTGAGCGAGCGGAGAAGCAGCGCGGTGGTAAACCGCGCTGCTTTCTCCAGAGTCCGCGGGTGAAAGAGCACCGTGCGGGCGACACAAGCGTGTGCGCGCGCTAGGTCTTCGTTCCCGCCTTCGGTTCAGTCGCTGCCTTCGCTTCAGTCGCTCCCGCCCTCGGCTCGCGTAGCACTCCCAGCGTCAAGACCAGAAAGCCGATGCCCGTGAGTAGCAGGGCGATGCCGGTGACGATGCCGAAGTTCGCGACGTTCTCCGCGAAGAACGAGGTGTTGAGAGCATCCGACAAAGCGATCTCCGTAATCCATGTATTCCGGACAGCGTTCTCCACGGGTTGCTTGGTCTTCGGATCGATCGCAGCCAGCTTCTCGTCGCTGGTCGGCTTGCCGTTCTTGCCGATGAATCGCGGCGTCTCCGAGTAGGTCAGACCACCGGTCGCCTCTAGCGCGTGAATCCGCATGTAACTCGCGAAGCACTTCGCTCTATCGCCGGTGTTGACGGTCTTGTTTGCGACGTCGCAGGTCGGTAGGTGGAGGTCTCCCTTCAGCCCGGCGGCCTTGGCCTCGGCGGCGATGGCTTTCGGAGTCATGTCCGGAGTGCCGACGATGTTCTCGCGAACGAGACTCGTTCGAACCTCATCTCGGCCTTCGAAACCGAGCACGATCGCGAAGGTTCCGAAGATGATCAAGATGGCGGCGGCGGCAACTCCACCGAACACGAAAACGTTCTTTGCTCTCACTGCGGCTCCCATTCTTTCGTTCGATCTCGCTGCTCGGTCACGTTCTCGAGCACGGCCTGATCGAGTGGTGTAAAAACGTTACCCGCCGTACCGGCCGTGAAACCGCACTGGACGGCACGAAGACCGCACGATACGGCACATGCGCGGCCGTCGCACTGCTCAAGGCGTGCGTTCCGGATGGCGCCGCAAAACTCTAGGGAGACGGCGCGCGCTTCTCCCAGGGGCGGCTGACCTTGAGCGCGGAGAGGATCGCCCGCGTCGAGGGCGAGCGGTTGAGCGTGTAGAAGTGGATGCCGGGAGCGCCGCGGGCGAGCAGGTCGGCGGCCTGGAGCGTGGCGTAGGCGACGCCCAGCTCGAGCACGGTGCCGGGGTCGCTGGCGCGCAACTCGACCTGGGCCATCAGCTCGGCCGGGATGGTGGCGCCGGAGAGCGCGGTCATGCGCTCGATCTGCTCGGGATTGGTGATCGGCATCAGGCCGGGGATGATCGGCTGCCCGATCCCGGCCTCCCGCGCGGCGGCGACGTAGCCGAAGTAGGCGTCGTTGTCGAAGAAGAGCTGGGTGATGAAGAAGCTGGCGCCGGCGTCGGACTTGGCCTTCAGCGAGTCGATCTCGGCCTCCAGGTCCGGCGCCTCGACATGCACCTCGGGGTAGCAGGCGGCGCCGACGCAGAACGCGTACTCGCTCCGCGATCAGCTTGATCAGATGGCTGGCATGCTTGATCGCCTCGTTGTCGGGGAGCCAGCCGGGCCGCTCGCGCGGTGGATCGCCGCGCAGCGCCAGCACGTTCTCGATCCCGGCATCCCTGATGCAATCGAGCGTCGAGCGAAGCTCCTCGAGCGTTGCGCCGTAGCCGGTCAGGTGCGACATCGCCTCCAGCCCGAGCTCGTGTTTCATCCAGCGGGTCAGTTCGACCGTGAGCTCGCGAGTGGAGCCGCCGGCGCCGTAGGTGATCGAGACGAAGGAGGGCTCGAGCGGCGCCAGCTTCTCGATCGCCTCGCGCAGGTTGCCTTCGCCCTCCTCGCTCCGCGGCGGGAAGAACTCGAACGAGAAGACGGGCTGCTCGCTTTGGCTGATGATCTCGTCTGATTCGCACTTCGGCGTCATTCTAGGTGCAGGCCTGTATCCATCCCGGACGCCCGCGCCGGTTCAGACGCCCATTCCTTCGGACTTCAGCTCTTCAGACGATCGCTCAGAGCCTGGCACAGCTCTACCGTGCCGGCCGCCGCGATCCGCGAGCGCGACTCGAGATCGAGCTCGGAGTCGGCGAAGGAGCCGCCGTCGACGAACTCGACCGCCAGCCCGACCTCACGCGCCAGCAGCTGCCCGGCGGCGACGTCGATCGAGCGCGCCGGCTTGAGCGAGCAGACCGCGTCCAGGCGCCCGGCGGCGAGATGGCAGAGCGAGAGCGCCAGCGAGCCCATGATGCGCAGGCGTTTTGCCAGTCCGACCACGTTCGGCGCCATTTCGGCGATCTGCTTCGTCTCGGTCGCCTCGAAGGACAGCAACTCGATCTCGTTCTTGGGCCGCTCGGCGCCGAGCGCGTCGCCGTTCAGCCAGGCGCCCTCGCCGCGCCGGGCCGTCCACTCTTCACTTGAGCCGAAGTCGTAGACGTAACCGAAGAAGACGTCCGACATCCGGTCGCCGTCGGCAACCGCGAGCGAGACCGAGAAGAAGGGGATGCCGCGCTTGGCGTTGATCGAGCCGTCGATCGGATCGAGCACGATCCGCATCCGCCCGCCGGCGCCGAAGACCCGCTCGCCCAGCTCCTCCGAGACGAGCGTGAAGCCGGGCACGTCGAGCTGCTCGAGCCGGCGCACGACGACCTGCTCGGCGGCCTCGTCGATCCGCGTCGTGTCGTCGCCTCCCTGCCCCTGCCGAAGAACCTCTTCGCGCTCGGCGCGCGTGGGCATGCGCGCCAGTTCGCCGCGGATGTCTCGAACGATGCCGCGACAGAGCTCCAACCAGGGCATTCAGAGAGGATAGAGCACGAGCCCTGAGAGAAGCTTGGGATAGAAGTAGGTGCTCTTCTGCGGCATGACGCGTCCCTCGCGCGCCGTGGCGAAGACCTGATCGATCAGCGACGGGCGCATCAGCACGCTCACTTCGGCGGCGCCCGAAGCGACCGCCTCGACCGCCGCCTTCCAGTCGGGCGTGTAGGAGATGCCCTCGTGGCCGAGCCGGCCGACCAGCTCGACGTCGAGGATCGGCTCGTCGGTGAGCGCCAGGCGCGCGCCGGTCTTGTCGTAGACGAGCACCGCCGCGGTGTCGTAGGAGAGACTTTCGAGCTCCTCGAGCGCTTGCTCGACGTCGTTTCTCGGCTCGCCGCCGGCCAGAGGGCCGAGCTCGGGCGCGGTCGCGAAGACACGATGGGTCGGGAAGATGGCGAGCCCTTCGCCGCGCGTGTTCACGAGCGCCGCGAAGGTGTAGGCGCCGGCCGGAGTTCCGTCTTGCTCGTGGAAGGCGACCGCCGTCTCGTAGCGGTGATGACCGTCGGCGATCAAAAGCTGCTTGTCGGCCAGCGCCGTTTGCACCTGCGCGAGCGCCGCTGCATCGTCAACGCGCCAGAGGCGGCTGCGCACGCCGAGCTCATCGGCGTCGAGGTCCGGCTCGCGGCCGGAGGTCTGCTCGCGCAGCGCCTGCTCACAACGCTCGGGGTCGTCGTAGAGAAGGAAGATCGGCTCGATCTGAGTGCGCGTCGCGCGCAGCAGGCGCAGGCGGCTCTCCTTCGGGCCGGAGTGCGTGCGCTCGTGTGGCAGCACGACCTTGTTCGCGTAGGGCTCGACCTTGATCGAGGCGAGGAAGCCCGCGCGCGTGCGGGCGACTCCATCCGGCCCCACGAACGACTGCTCCAGCCACCAGAGCGCCGGCTCTAGCGTCGCGCCGTAGCACTCCCTGCTCACGCCATGCCGCGAGCAGCGGCCCGGAATCGTGCTCCTCCTCGGGCAGCGTGAGATTGACGATGTTGTGCGGCGAGCGAGCCCGATAATCGGCGCGCTCCGCGGCGTCGATCACGTCGTAGGGCGGCGCGACCAGCCGCGCCAGCGGCCCCGCGACTTGGGTATCGAAAGTCAGTGCCTGGAAGGGACGAACGTCGGCCACGGTGAGGAGCGTACCAACCGCCCAGTGACTAGACTCGACTAGTGCTCTCCGCCCTAAATACGGTCTTTACCGACCGCGAAAACGCTGACAGCTACGAGCAGCGGGCGTGGGCGGCGTGATCCAGTCTTGGCACGAAAACGGCGCAATTGGGGCGTTTTCTAGCGCTACCGTTTCACGACCCCGCGGGTGGGTGGTTTTGGCGGGGGGCAGAGTAACGCGGTGTCCGCGCGCAAGGTCAAATCAGTCGTTCGACGCGGGCTTCGAGGCCGTGACGGTGCTCGCCGAGCTCGTCGCGGACAGCGCCGTCGAGGGCGTCTACGCCGTCGCCCGCAAGGAACGCCTGCGTACGCGGGCCGGGGCGTCCTACCTTGCGCTCGAGCTGACCGACGAGAGCGGGCGCGTCGAGGCGCGCGTGTGGAACGACGTCGATCTGCTCGACGGCCGTTTCTCGGAGGGCGATGCGGTGCGCGTGCTGGGGCGAGTCGAGAGCTTCCGCGACAAGCTGCAGATCCAGGTGCGAACGCTCGAGCCGGCGCCCGACGCCGATCCGACGACGCTCGCGCCGGCCGGTCGCCGCGACCCCGACGAGCTGGAGGGATTCCTCGACTTCCTCGTCGCCGAGATCGCGCACGAGCCGCTGCGCACGACGGTCTCGTCGCTGCTCGGGGACGGTGAGAGCCGCCGGCGACTACGCACACTTCCGGCGACCGTGGAAGGTCACCACAGCTACGCGGGCGGCCTGCTCGAGCACACCGTCGGAGTCGCCACCATCTGTCGCGATCTCTGCCAGCTCCACCCGCGTCTGCGCTCCGACCTGTTGCTCGCCGCCGCGCTCAGCCACGATCTCGGACGCACGCTCGAGCTCGGGCCGGCGCCGGTGTTCGCGCCGACTGCGGAAGGAGCTCTGCTCGGCCACGTCCAGCTCGGCCTGCGCCTGATCGAGCAGCATTCGGCCTCGCTCGAGCACGGTCTCCGGGCCGAGCTTCTGCACGCCGTCGCCGCGCACCACGACGCCCGCGCCGCCCGTACCGCCGAGGCCGCCGCCCTCTACCACGCCAACCAGCTCGATACGGTCGCGCAGCTGCGACCGGTCGACTCCCGATAGAGCCGGCTCGATGCTTGGAATCGGCCTCGCGCTGACGGCGAGCCTCTCCTGGGGGCTCTCCGACTACCTCGGCGGCGTAAAGAGTCGCGTCGTCCCTCTGCTGACGTTGATCGCCGTCTCACAGCTCGCCGGTCTCGCGCTGACGGGCGTGCTCGCGCTCGCGACTCACTCCTTCCCCGACCGGTACACGGCGCTTTACGGCGCGCTGGCGGGAAGCGCCGGACTGATCGCGCTGGCTGCTTTCTACCGCGGCATGGCGATCGGAAGGATCAGCATCGTGGCTCCGATCTCGGCGACGGGGGCGGCCATTCCGGTCGTCGCCGGCCTGACCCGCGGCGAAAGGCCAGGAGTCGCCGCGATGGTGGGGATCGCGCTCGCGCTCGCCGGCGTGATGCTCGCCTCCGCCGAAAACCACCCGGAGAAGGGCCGCAGTCTCGCCTCGGAGGTCCCGCTCGCGCTCGCCGCGGCTGTCGGCTTCGGCGTCTTCTTCTTCTTCGTAGCCAAGGCGAGCGAGCATCACCAGGCGATCGCGGCCACGTTGATGCTGCGCCTGACGACGGCTCCGCTCGTCTTGCTCGCGCTTTTCGCGCTGCGCCAGCCGCTCCGCGTCCCGTCGCACAACCTGCACTGGCTGATCTTGATCGGCCTGCTCGACAGCGCTGCGAACACCCTCTACGCACTCGCCACCGACCACGGACTGCTCAGTCTGGTCAGCGTGCTGGCGTCGCTCTATCCGCTGACGACGGTCTTGCTCGCGCAGGCGCTCCTGCACGAGCACGTCTCTCGACACCAGCGGTTCGGGATCGCCGCGGCGCTCGCGGGCGTCGTGCTGATCTCCACGGCCTGAGAACTCAGGGCGCCAGCGTCGCGCGCAGCTCGTCGATCGCGGCCGGAACGAGGCGATAGTGCATGCACGTCCCGCGCCGGTCGCACTCGATCAGCCCGGCCTCGCGCAGAACGCGCAGGTGGTGCGACACGGTCGGCTGGGCGAGCTCGAGCACGTCGACGAGATCACAGACTTTCGACTCCCCGCACGAGGCAAGCCGGTTGACGATCGCCACCCGCGCCGGCTCCGAGAGAGCCTTGAAGCACTGCGCGTGCTCGTCGAAGGCGTGCGTATCGCTTGGCGCGGTGCCCGGACGGCAACAGACCTTGGCGAGCTGCTCGTTCATCGATAGATCTGAATATAACAGCTAGCGCGGCGTAGAGGCAGTTTCCCGACCGCTAGACGTTGAAGCGAACGTTGAGCACGTCGCCGTCTTGGACGACGTACTCCTTCCCCTCCAGGCGCTGCAGGCCCTTGCGCGCGGCCTCGGTATGCGAGCCGGCGGCGACGAGGTCGTCCCAGCGGATCACCTCGCAGCGGATGAAGCCGCGGGCGATGTCCGAGTGGACGGTGCCCGCCGCCTCGATCGCGGTCTGGCCGCGCCTGAGCGTCCAGGCTCGCGTCTCCTTCTCACCGGCGGTGAAGAAGCTGATCAGATCGAGCGCCTCGAACAGTCGCCGCACGACCTCGCCCAGGGCGGAGGGCTTGCCCTCGCGGAACTCCTCGGCCTCCTCGTCGGAGAGCTCGGCCAGCTCCAGCTCGAGCTGCCCGTCGATTCCGTTCGGGCCGTTCTCGAGCGGGATCAGCAGCTTGGTCGTGAGCGGGTCGAGCTCGGGCGGCAGCGGCTCGGGCCAGTCGCGCATGGTCTTGCCCTCGTCGAGGTGGGCGAGCAGGCGCTCCAGCGTCGCCGCCTCCTTCTTCAGCGTCGCATCGCCCGACTTGGCCTGCTTCTGCACGCGCTCGAGCCGGCGCTCGACGTGGTCGCGGTCGGCCACGAGCAGCTCCAGTTCGAGCGTCTCGAGGTCGCGCGCCGGGTCGGCCTCGTCCGAGAAGCCGTCGAGCACGGCCAGGATGGCGTCGACCTGGCGCAGGTTTCCGAGCAGCGCCGGGCCGGTTCCGGGCACGTCCACGACCCGGATCGCCGCCTCGGTCACCTTCTTGGCCTTGACCGTCTCGGCCAACTTCTGCAGGCGCTCGTCGGCGATCTCGGCCATGCCCACGTGCTCCTTGCCGGACGGGCCGGCGTAGGCGCCCACCTGCGCGCCCGCCTTGGTCAGCGCGTTGAAGATGGTGGTCTTGCCCGCGCCCGGCAAGCCGACGATGCCGACCTCTAGAGCCATGCCGGTAGCTTCTAGAAGACGCGGAACGCTCGAGCACCTCGGCGAGGCGAGTGATCTCGGGCCCTTCCCAGTCCTCGGGCGGCTGCGTGTCGCCGGGCCGAAGCAGCACCGCATTCATCCCGAAGTCGCGAGCGCCATCGAGCTCGTGGTCGCCACCGTCGCCGATGTAGAGGCAGAGCCTGGGATCCACCCCCAGCTGCGTCGTCGCCAGCTCGTAGATGGCGCGGTCGGGCTTGCGGAATCCGCAAACGGCCGAGTAGACCTCGGCGTCGAACAGCCCTGCGAGCGGCGACTTGCCCAAGAACTCCGGAAGCTCGGAACTGCAATTCGTGACCAGTCCGGTCTTGTAGCCACGGGCACGGAGCGCCCGGAGCGTGGCTGCGGCATCGTCTCGCGGCGTGGACGTGTCGCGATGCATCGCTACGCGCAACCGGAACGCCTCTTCGATCGCGTCCTCTCGCGTCACTCCCAGCGAGGCGCAGACTCTCTCCATGCTCGCCCGCAGGTCGGATACGAGGCGCCGATCGTAATCGGCATGCCAGGCTCGATCGAACTGCTCCTGAGGTACTTCGACCACGCTCGCAATCGCCGCAAGAGAGCTCCGCCAGCGTTCCCACGCGAGCGGTGCGAGAGTGCCCCAGAAGTCGAAGATCACCGCGCGGACGTCCACGCGTTCACGATAGCCGCCCGAGTTGCGGGCTCCGTGTATATCCGCCCCCCGCCAAAACCACCCACCCGCGGGGTCGTGAAACGGTAGCGATCAAATCGGCACGAGAGATGCCGGTTTTGTGCCAAAACAAGATCGCGCTGCCGAGCCCAGACGAAGCGCCGAAAAACTCTACGGCGCGAGAAAGCCGATCTGGCCCTCGGGCGGGAAGCGCTTGACGTAGACGACGTGCGCGAGCACCACGGTGAACGGGCCCTCGCTGCTGTCGAGCAACAGCGTCGGAGCCTCCGCCTTGCTCAGCGCCGCCTCGAGCTCGGTCGCCGACTTGCTCGAGACGAGGCTGCTCATCATCTGGCCGCCGACGAAGCCGATCTCGATCCGAACTTTCTTAGTCTCGGGCATAGGCCACCAGCTCGTAGAGAACGCCGTAGGTGTTCTCGGGATGGATGAAGGCGACTTCGAGGCCGTGCAGTCCGCGCCGCGGCTTCTCGTCGATCAGCGTCACGCCCTTGGCGGCGAGCTCGGCCAGCGAGGCGCGAATGTCGTCGACCTCGAAGGCGATGTGATGGATGCCGGGGCCGCGCTTGGCCAGGAACTTGCCCACCGGCGTGTCGGGCCCGGTCGCGCCGAGAAGCTCGATGTGATTGCCGCCCAGGATGACCATCGCCGCATCGACGCCCTGGTCGGGAACGGTCTCGCGATGATCGAGGACGGCGCCGAAGAGATCCTGGTAGGTCGCCAGCGCCTCGTCCACGTCGGTGACGGCGACGGCGATGTGATGGGTGCCCTTGGCCTGCACGAGTGGGATGCTATCGACTCGCGCTGGACTCAGTCCGGGTTCTGTTCGAGCTCGAGGCAGGCATCGAGCGCGGCGCGGGCCACCTCGAGCTGCTCGGGGCTCGGCTCGGCGGTAACGAGGTGCAGTTGCAGCTCCTGTCCCGGGCGACGGATCGCGCGCGAAAGCGGCTCGTCGGGATGGGCAAGCGCCCAGCCGAGCAGCTCGCTCGCGAAGGCGACCGCCGCCACCTGGCCGGCCACCCGAGCAGGCCCTCGAGCACGCCGGGGCAGACCGAAGGCGAGCACGTTGACCAGCACCGAGCCGGCCAGCATCGGAGCGATCAGGTTCGAGCCGCAGCGTTCGTGCACGCGCGTTCGCGGCTCGTCGTGCTCGTAGCTGCCGATGGTGGCGTGCTCGGCGCCGTGGTAGGCGGCGATCTTCGAGCCGCGCAGCGATACTGCGACCGGCAAGACGGTCAGCGCCGTGCCGGCGAGCTCTTTGCCGAGCGGGCTGAGTCGCGAGGAAGAGCGCGCCAATCGGGAGGCGAACGAGCCGGCCACGAGCGCCAGCCGCACCCGCCGCCGCTGGAAGGGAAGACGAGCCTCGGGCAGCGCACGACGAATGGCCGGCAAGACCGCTAGTTGCTCGACCAGCCGCGCCGGCCCGCGAAGCAGCGGCGAGCGAACGCGCGAGGCCCGAAGGCGCTTCCGGTCGGCGGCGACGCGCATCTCTCCGCTGGGCAAGCGCACCGCGCAGGCCCAGGCGGTCGGGCCCTGAACGAGCACCCCGTTTTCGAGCGCCATGCCGCCGAGACGGACTTTCTCCTCGCTCTCCATTGAGCTCATATACCCGTTTTAGCTGAGCGAAGCAGCCTGGGGAAGCCTCGAACACGCTCGCAGACCTAACCACCTCCTTGCCCGGGCCCAGGCCCTTCGTCACGGCGCCCGTGCTCCGCGAGGTGCCTGGCACCCGCTGGTGAGGCGGAATACGGTATCTAGAAACGCGTAGAGCGAATGTGCCGGCTCTGTGCCGGGTTTTCAACACGGTGATTTCGCGCCGCCGAGTGCGTTCAGACGGCGGCGCGCCTGAGCGCCTGTTGCAGCGCAGTAGCCGCCGGGCCCGGGCGACCGTCTCCGAGCACTGCGCCGTCGAGCTGGACGATCGGCATCAGCTCGCGCACCGACGAGGAGGTGAAGGCCTCCTCGGCGGCGGCCAGCTGCGAGCGCGTGTAAACACCCTCGGCGATCTCGTAGCCGAGCGCCGGCGCCGCCTCGAGCACGAAGTCGCGCGTGATCCCGGCCAGAATCCCGGTCTCGAGCGAAGGCGTGAACAGCGTCTGGCCGTCCCGCCACCAGACGTTCGTCGTCGGCCCTTCGAGCACGATCTCGTCCTCGGCCAGGAAGATCGCGTCGTCGGCGCCGTGCCGCTCTGCCTCCGCGATCGCCGCCATGTTGGCCGCGTAGCTGGTCGACTTGACGCCGCCGAGGATCCAGGGCGCCTTGGCGCGCAGCTCGTAGGGCACACCGAGCGGAAGCGTGACGGCCTTCATACCGTGCGCGCGCAGCGGCTCATGTCCATCGGGAATCGCGCTGAAGAGCGCAAAACCGACCGGCGCTCCGCCTTCGCTCGAGCCCGGCGTCCAGACCAGGCGAAGCGATGCGTCCTCGATTCCCGCGAGCGCCTCGCAGACGAGAGCGCGGAAGGCGTCCTCGTCGGGCGCGGGCAGGTCCATCCGCTCCGCCGAGATGCTCAGGCGGGCGAGATGGTCGTCGAGTCGGAAGGGCTTGCCGGCGTAGACACGAGTCGTCTCGAAGGCCGCCCGCCCGCGCAGCAGCGCCTCGTCGTCGGCGCGCAACACCGGCTGAGCGGGATCGACAAGGCCGCGTCCGAGCACGGCTAAGGCGAGAGTCGCCACGTCCGCATCCTTGCACGCGCGGCGCGCGGACGTCGAAAACGAGCCGATTTCTCACCACTTCTGCGAAGGACCATCCCCAAACGGCGTCGCTTGCCAGCTTTCCACCCCAATGCAGGGCCGATGTGCTCAAACGGTCAGGCGTACTGCCGATTCCCGGGCAAGTTCGAGACCGTCTACTGCGGGAGAGAGACCATGAGCCGAAATCAGATCGTCAAAGCAATCATTTCCTTCTTTATCGCGCCGACTACGCCTGAGCGTCCTCGCGCTGGTCGCAGTCGCGCTTCCGCTTTCGCTCACTGCTCCGTCGGCGCTGGCAAAAAGCGCCCCTCTCACCGTCAGCGGCCAGCTCGACCGCGCCGGATACACGGTGCTGGCCGTCGGCTACAAGGGAAAGGTCACCTCGACGCACCGCCAATCGTTCACCGCTGCGGCTGGCAGAGAGAAGCGTGACGCTGCAGCTCGTCGGACCACGCGGCAAGTACGCGGGCCCGATCGTCGTCGGCTACAAGAGCGGCAAGGCGATCGTCGGACGTGCGCGCCGGAGCGAAGCTCGGACGCATCCAGGTCGTCTCGAGCAAGGGCTATGCGCGCGTCACTAAGACCGTGCGCGGCGGCTGGCTCGATCCCAGCAGAACCGCGCTCGTGCGCAAGCAAGTTCCCGCTCGGCAACGGCCGAAACTTCGGTTTCGTTCGCTCGTCGCGCAAGAACGGCCCGAGCGGCAACGGAGGCGACAGCGACCTCGACGGCGTGCCCAACGTACTGGACGTCGCCTCGAGCGGCTCGCTCGTGCTGAACGCGCTGCGCGCTGAGAGCAGGTCCGCGCCGAGCCCACGTTCTCTGCTGACACCGTTTTGGAGTGCGTTGGAACTGCCGTTGCGCCGCCGCCCGGTCCTGAGCCCGGCTCCACGCCCTGGTCCTGAGCCCGGCTCCACGCCCGGTCCTGAGCCCGGCGCCGGCCCCGGGGCCCCCGACAGTCGTTGGATGTCGCAGATATTCCTCGACATCCCGAACACGCTGAACGCGGATGCGGCGGGTGTCACGCGCGAGCAGATCGACGCGATGCTGGTTGAGAACCTGAACGCCAAGCTGCTCGATGTGCCCGAAGGCGACCTCGTCAAACTCGACTGCCACGGCCTCAGCTACTGCAGCCACCGGCGGCACCGGTCAAGTGGTTACAAACGACTCGTTCTCCGGTCCGGGTACGGGCGGGCCTGTGCCTGCGACCAAGCCTTTCCCTGACTGCTGTACGACAGGCGGCGACGGGCTCGGCACCATCCGCGGGGAAGGCGCACAGCCGATGGTCTTGGCGAACGAGTTCAGCCTCGATCCGCGTGCTGTCTCGACCAAGATCGGCACCGGCGACCTGATGACTGTGCTGATCACGAAGGACGGCGTGACCACACTGCAGCCCGCGCCGCTCGACTTCGTCTTCAACACCGTCCCCGCGCTCCAGAGCTACGACGACCGTGCTCGTTCACGCCGTGACCATCTCCTATCCCGCCACGGAGAGCTCTCCCGGCACCCGCTCGAACCCGGCGCGCGTCAGTGCCGGGCCGGACGGGCACGTCAGGGTACATCTCACCTGGTGGAGACCGCAACGCAGCGGTATCGCGGGCGCCGGCGAACCGGACTTCATGGATGTCGGCCAGCCTGTGTACGCCTTCGATGCGGCCCCCCAGCCCTTGATTCCCGACGCGGCCTCCGGCGGCAGCTCACCGGCTTGCTCAGCGACGAGCGTCACCGAGAGCGACTCGAATCTGACCCTCGTGCGCCCAGCCCGACGCCTCGGGTAAGCCAAGCGGCGGACTGAGAGACGAAAGCGCCGACCTGGCGGCCAACTCCGCGCAATACGCTCAGCGCCACGCTCGACCTGACGCAGTGCGTGCTGGACAAGGGCGGCCTCCGCTGGTATGCCGGTCGACTCCGTGATCCATATGGATATCTCGGCAAACACGCAAAACTCGAGCGACCACGCTAACCAAGACGCTCTACTTCAGGCGAGTGAGCTGATCGCTCGGCTCAGATAAGACAGCCAACCCAATGAGACGGTCGCTTCGGCGGCCGTCTCGTCTATTTAGTCACGTAGCCGCGACGGCGCGCAACACCGGCTGAGCGGATCGACGAGACCGCGACCGAGCACGGCCAGAGCGAGCGTGGTCATGGGCCGAATACTTGCACGCCGGCGCAGCCGTGGCCGCCTGCATACTTCGGAACATGTCCGACCTGTTCGCGGACGCGGCGACAAAACGGCTCGCGAGCCTGGCGCCGCTTGCCTACCGGCTGCGGCCGCGGACGCTGGAGGAGTTCGTCGGTCAGGAGCAGGTGCTCGGGCCCGACTCGGCGCTGCGCAAGGCGATCGCCGAGGACCGGGTCGGCTCGATGATCCTGTTCGGGCCGCCGGGGACGGGTAAGACCACGCTGGCCCGCATCGTCGCCGAGATAACCGGCGCGGCCTTCGAGGAGCTGTCCGCCGTCTCGGCCTCGGTCGCCGACGTGCGCGCCGTGATCGCCCGGGCGAAGGAAAACCTCGGGCGCGCACGGCAAGCGAACGATCCTCTTCCTGGACGAGATCCACCGCTTCAACCGCGGCCAGCAGGACGCGCTCTTGCCGGCGGTCGAGGCCCGGCTGATCACGCTGATCGGCGCCACCACCGAGAACCCCTACTTCCAGGTCAACTCGGCCCTGCTCTCGCGCTGCCAGCTGTACGCGCTCGAGCCGCTCTCACAAAGCGAGCTGGAGGTGATCGTCCGCCGCGGCGCCGCCGAGCTGAAGCTGGAGCCGGCCGGACGACCTCGTCGGCCTGATTGCCCAGAAGGCGGGAGGCGATGCGCGAAACGCGCTCAACATCCTCGACCTGGCCGCCGAGACGGCCGCCTCCGAGAAGAAGCCGCTCGAGACCGCGTCACGTCGAGGACGCCTCGAGCAAGCGCCCGCTCGTCTACGACCGCGCCGGCGACGCCCACTTCGACTTCGCCTCGGCCTTCATCAAGTCGATGCGCGGCTCGGACGCCGACGCCGCCGTCTACTACCTGGCCTCGATGATCGAGGCCGGCGAGGATCCCCGCTTCATCGCGCGGCGGATGGTCATCTTCGCCTCCGAGGACATCGGCCTGGCCGACCCGAGAGCGCTGCAGGTAGCCGTCGCCGCGGCCGACGCGGTCGAGTACGTGGGCCTGCCCGAGGTGCAGCTCAACCTGGCCGAGTCGGCGATCTACCTCTCGCTCGCGCCCAAGTCGAACGCCGTCAAGACGGCCATCTTCTCGGCCCGCGAGGACGTGCGCGAGCACGGCAACGTGCGCCCGCCCAAGATGCTGCGCGGCTCGGGCTACAAGGGCGCCAAGGCGCTCGGAAGCGGCGAGGGCTACATCTACCCGCACGACGACGCGCGCGGCTTCGAGCTCGACTACCTGCCCGAGGAGCTGCGCGGGAAGCGCTACTGGGAGCCGAAGGGCGTCGGAGAAGAGCCGAACCCGGGCGAACCAGGCTAAGCGGGTCCGTCGAGGGTGTTCACAACCGCTCCTCGCGCTCTTCCGCAAGCGCCTCACTTCCGGCCCGCGATACCTCCCGTTCGACCGGCCGAACCTCGAGCAGACCGCCGCCACGCGGAAGCTCAGGCAAGCGGAGAAGTGCCCGCTCGCGGATCGTGTCGAGGAATCCGTTGTGATCGTTTCGCCACTCGTCCTCGTTCACGATCGAGACGTTGACCTCGCGACCGAGCCGCTGCGAGGCGGTCTGGGCGGCTTTGTAAACGAGATTGGCGTCGAGCTTCTCATCGTCTCCGATCACGAGCAGATCGATGTCGCCGGGAGCCGCTCCCTCTTCGCCGGCGTAGCGAGCGGCCCACGAACCGAAGATGAACGCATCGGTTAATCCGGTCAACCCGGCCAACAACTCGGAGAGAATCTGCGGCGGCCCGTAGGTCTTTTCGAACAGCGCTCGTAGCTCGCCGAGCGACGCGCAGCGGGGATCTACTCTGACGACCCGAGTCTTGCCCACGCGCATGGAATGGACGATTCCCGTCTGCTCCAGTAGCTCTATGTCTCGCTGCACGGTCGAGATGGCCAGCTCGAGCTTTACGGCGAGCTGGCTCACGCTTTCCAGCGACTCCTCTTCGCGTAGAAGTAGGTGCGCAAGCAGCAGGACGAGACTTCGCGAGCGAAAGAGGGGCAACAGTGGGGGCGCCTTCCTTTGCATTATGTGGGTAGTATAGCCCACTTAACGCAAGCGTAACTAGCGGGTTAACTCGCCAGTAGCTGCTCGATCTTGGCAACGATGGCCAGCGCGCGAGGTAGGTCGCGCCGAACCTGCGAGGCGGTGATCACGCTCACGCTGTACTCGGAGCCGTGCCGGTTCTTACGCATCCGTTCGAGCGAACCCAGCGCGTCGTCTATCCCCAGCCCGGCGAACATCCGGCGCGCGTAGAGGAGGGTTTTTACGTGCAGCCCGGTCTGCCCAATCGCCCTCACTCCTCGATGACGCATTTCCGCGGAGACGGCCTTGCGCGCGGCGTCGTACAGCGCCGTGTAAGCAAGAGCCGGATCGGTCTCTAGCACACGCTCGACCGAGTCGAGATGAGCCCTTGCCATTCCTAGCTCCGCGAGTGCGGCGGGCCTGTCGGGCTGAACGCCCTCGATCAGCCCCTCAGAGATCATCTCCTCGATCGCATCGCCGGCATCGGATCGGCCAGCTTCCCTACGCGGTTTCTTGCCGCTCGACATACGACGAGTCTAGTAATCGACCGGCGACGGAACTGTCACGTCTTCGGCACCAGATTGACGCCCGAGCGATCGTCAGAGAATCCGCGCCCCAAGCGCGCTCGCAACCAGCTCCACGGCCAGCTTGGCCGTCGCGTTCTCGCGATCGAGAATCGGATTGACCTCGACGATGTCGAGCGAGCCGGCCAGCCCCGACTCGGCCACCAGCTCGAGTGCCAGGTGCGCCTCGCGATAGGAGAGCCCGCCCCGGACGGGAGTTCCGACCCCGGGCGCCGTGTCGGGATCGACCGAGTCCATGTCGAAGGAGACGTGCACGAAGCCCGCGCCGGCGACGTCGTCAAGCGCGCTTCCCATCACCTGCTCCAGCCCCAGCCGATCGATGTCGTTCATCGTGTAGACCTTCACGCCCAGCTCGCGCACCAGCTCGCGCTCGGGCTCGTCCAGCGAGCGCGCGCCGAGCAAGACGATGCGCCCGGCCTCGACCATCGGCAGCGGCCACTCGGGGCTTTCGAAACCGCTACCGGCCAGCCCCAGCGCGGCGGTCAAGACCATCCCGTGCACGTTCCCGGTCGGGCTCGACTCGGGCAGGTTGAGATCGCCGTGGGCATCGACATAGAGAACGCCGCCCGGCCCGTGCACCGAGGCCAGCGCGCCCAGCGAGCCGAGCGCGATCGAGTGGTCGCCGCCCAGCACGAGCGGGAAGGAGCCCTGCTCGATCGCCTTGCGCACAAGCTGGGCGACCTGCTCGCAGATCGCCATCACCTCGGGCAGGAAGCGCGCGTGCTCGTCGCGCAAACCGGTCGCCTCGACGACCGGGGTCTGGATGTTGCCCCAGTCCTCGACCTCCAGCCCCATCGCGGCCAGGCGCTTGGCCAGCCCGGCGTAGCGGATCGCCGAGGGGCCCATGTCGACGCCGCGGCGCCCGGAACCGAGGTCGAGCGGGGCGCCGATGACGACTACGGGCTGGGTTTCTGTCGAGGCCATGCTGGAAGTATCCCGCAGTTGCGCCGAAACGAAGTCAAATGCGTGACAGAGCTGAAGTCAGCGAATTTCGAGGCTAGTGTCGCAAACGACCGTTTAGGCGATGGCGATCCGGCGTTTTCGGGCCGAGCGTCAAACCAACACCGTGAATCCCGTCGTTACCAGCACCCATTTCGAGGATGACCTCTTACGCCTCCCCACCGCCGATCGGAAGCGGGTGTTAACGGTGCTCCGAGACACCCTTCCATCCGAGTCGTTACCGCTGAATCTCAATATCAAAGCGATCAAGGGACATGCGCCGTGGCTTCGCCTGCGAGTCGGAAACTGGCGCATCATCTTCCGCCCGCTCGCTCGCAGCGAACTGGAGGCAGTCCGCCGGCGCCGCGGTCGCGAGGCGAAACGTGGCTATTACATTGAAACCGTCGTCAAGCGGAGCGAGCTTCACTCGGGTCGTGAGGAGACTGAAGTAGCGTCCTCGACCCCGAAACGCGTAAGCAGTTCTTCGAGCGGGATCGTCTTCCCTTCGGCGATGTCGCGATCGGCCCGCTCGAGCCGCTCGCTAACTCGGGCGAGTTGGCGAGGATGTAGTCCTCGAGGTCTTCCTCGTCGAAGGGGTAGATGACGCCGACGGGCTTGCCCCGGTCGGTCACGACGGCCGGCTTTCGTCTCGCGACGTCGCGGATGATCGCGCTGGCGTTACGGGCTAGCTGGCGGATGCCGACGACGGGCATGGTTCCTTCTCCTCGACCGGTTTGTTGATGTACGTCGTTTTGTACGTACATCTGCATTGTGCCTGAGAAAAGGCGCGAGGGAAAGTGTTGGCGCGGATTCGTTGCAGTTCAGGAGTGGCGCCGGCGAGGGCTCTATCTGGTGAAGCAAGAGGCCGCCGAGCGGACGCTCGCGTTATGTCTCGGCCCCTACAGGGCTGGACTCGAACTCGTGCCCGAGCCGGTAGGCCTGTTGCAGGTAGTCGCGCCGGGTCGCGTCGCCGACCGCTCCGACTGCGTAGAAGTAGACGTGCTCGACCTGTTCGATGCCGGGGTAGCGAAAGCCGAAGTCATCGACGAGCAGGTCGATCGCGGCGCCCATGCCGGAGTCGCGGTAGTCGCTCTCGCGGAAGAACGTCGGCGTCATGATCAGCGCCTTCTTGTGCTTCAACTGCGGCTGTCTGCCGCCCAGATCTCCCTGTAGCCAGGCGTCCTTCGTCATCGTGTAGACGAAGCCGTAGGTGAAGACGCGCTCCATCCAGCCGCGCAGGATGGCCGGGAAGTTCATCCAGATGATCGGCGCGATGAAGGCAAGGCCGTCGGCGGCTGCAACCTTCTCCTGCTGCGCGAGCACATCCTTCGGTAACTGCTTCCTAACCAGCTTCATGAGCTCGGGCAGAGGCTTGTCGCGCAACCAGCGCCGAGCGACCCGCCGCCTTACTGGGCCACCGCTCATCGCGATCATGTTCTCCCTCAGCTCGGTCTCGTTGAGTAGCTCCTCTGGCAGCGACTCGTGGATGAAGAAGGCGTAGTCGTCGCGCCTGAACACCGGATCGAACTTGATCGCATGCAGATCGACGACCTCGCAGGCGTGCCCGGCATCCGCGAGTCCGCGCGTGAACTCGTCGAGCAGCGCATGGCAGAACGAGGCCGGGTTCGGATGCGCATACACCGTCAGCACCCTCATCGTGTTCACCGTCCTTTCGTGGCGGCAGCTCAGCGTTCATCTGAGCCCTGAGGCGCACACTAAACCCCCTCTTGCAGAGCCGTCAACGCCATCTCGCGAGCGCCATCGCAACACATCCGGGGGCGCGCCGGGTTCGAACCGGATGCTTCTCGCGTCTCTGGCGAGTCGCTGGGCGTGCTTCGCCGGAGGAGACAGTCTTCTGGACGGCTCCGGAGAGCGAAGTGCGCCCAGCGGCTCGAGACGGCTCCGGGAGGCCAGTAACGCCTGGCCGCACGAGGCCCGCCGCCCAGTGGCGCGAGGGGTTTGAACGAGATGCTCTCGCGTCTCTGGCGAGCCGCTGGGCGTGCTTCGCCGGAGGAGACAGTGCTCCGCACGGCTCCGGAGAGCGAAGTGCGGCCAGCGGCTCGAGGCGGGCTCCGGGCGACCCGTCGCGCCGGGGCGCACGGGGCCCGCCGCCCAGAGGCGCGAGTGAGTAGAATCTGGCGCTGCTTGGCGAGGTAGCTCAGTTGGTAGAGCACACGGCTGAAAACCGTGGTGTCGCCGGTTCAATTCCGGCCCTCGCCATCTCAGGCTTCTGGGCGGCGCGGGCCGGGCTCCGTGGTGTGATCGGACTCAGAGGCCGCGCCTCGGGCCGCTGGCCGCACGATCCTCTCCGAGGCCGTGGGGGTGTCCACTGTCCTCTCCGGGCTCGCACGGCCAGCGACCCGCCAGAAGCCTGAGAGGCGCAGGGGTGGGGTATGGGCGAAGAAGGAGCCGGTTTTACGGGCGAGAGGCTGAAGTAGCGGTCGTCCGAGAGCGTTGGTTGGCCGCGCCCGCGCTTGTCGGTCGCGGCGGCAGGCATTAGATCTGCGATAACGAACTGCGCGGTGTGGAGGAGCACGATCCAATCGAGCGGCTTACGCGAGCTGCTGCTGGACTCGAGAGAGTCGCGCAGCGAGCTGCGACGACTGGTACCTCGAGAGAGGAGATGGACGCTGTCATCGCTGAAATCGTCGGAGCGCAGCACCAACTGTTCGGGCCGCGACCGAAGGCTCCACGCGGTGAGGGCGGTCGCTACAAAGTCCTTGTGTACCTCCAAGCGCACGCCGGGGAGGACGTATCGGGCGAAGAACTCGCCGTGGTGAGCGGGATTCAAGAATGGGCACGCCGGTTGCGTGAGCTACGGGTCGAGTTCGGCTACGACATCATCGAGGTCGCCGACGGCGTTTATCGGCTTCTTGATACCGAGCCTGACGAGAAGCGAGCAGAACAGTGGCGGATCGCAAATACGATACGTCGTAAGCCCGGAAGCGCGACGGATCGGATCAAAGCGTTCTTCACTGAGTTTCAAGGCGCGATCGTGAATCGAGACCAAATCGACTACGTCGCGAAGATCAAAGAGGGCGTTCGCCGCGTTCGTGAGTTACGGGACGAGCAGGGCTGGCCGATCAACTCACACATCGACGAGCCCACACTGCGACCAGGCGAATATCGACTAGTTTCGGCGGATCCAGCGGACAGACGCGACTCACGCCAGAGGCTCTATTCCGAGAACTTGCGCGAACGAGTATTCGTCCGGGACGAGTTCACGTGCCAAGTATGTGGTCGAAACCGAGAACGAGCGCTCGAAGCGGGCGATACGCGCTTCTACCTTGAACTCCACCATAAGACCGCTATCGCAAGTGAGCTCGATGCGCTGACGGCCAGAGAGCTTAATAACGAAGAAAACCTGATTGCTCTCTGCCATGCCGACCATCTAAAGAAGACGGCAGAACTTCAGAGACAACACGGCCGGCAGCGAAGAGGCTAACCTCACCGTGATGTGTCAGACAAGCTAAGCGTCGAGCAGCGAAGCCGATTGATGGCGCGGGTACAAACACGTAACACTGCGCCCGAAGTAGCTCTACGCCATGCGCTTCACGCTGCCGGAGTTCGTGGCTGGAGACTCCACCGACCGCTTCCGGGCAAGCCGGACATCTCATTCGGTCGCCTCCGAGTTGCTGTGTTCGTTGACGGAGCTTTCTGGCATGGCCATCCCGACTACTACTGGGGGCAGTCAGGGGAGTTTTGGAATCGGAAAATCGCTCGTAACCGCGAACGCGACAAGCGCGTGGACACCGAGCTAGCGGAGCTTGGATGGCTAGTTCTGCGCCTGTGGGATTTCGAGGTCGAACGCGATATAGACGAGTGCGTTCTTAGAATTCAAGTCGCGCTCGAGACCACAAAATCCGTCCGGGACGACCGGTAGATTCTTGCGGTGGGCCGCCTTCGACTTATGGACCTTTTCGCCGGTTGCGGTGGGATGACGCGCGGTTTCGCCGATTCTGGGGATTTTGAGCCTGTTCTCGCAGTCGAATGGGATATCGACGCTGCCGAGACCTACGAGCTCAACTTCGGCGCTCACGTTGTAGTAGCGCCAATAGAGGAAATCGAGACGTTTCCGGCGGTGGACATCGTGATTGGAGGCCCCCCTTGCCAAGGGTTTTCGCCCTTGAATATGGGCGGCGTCGGACTGGAGCGGCGTGGCCTTTGGCGGGAGTACTTACGTGCACTGGAGGAATCGAAGCCTCAGGCATTCGTGATGGAGAATGTGCCCGAGCTGCTCCGCTCCGGTGAATACGACGGGTTCTATCGAGCCGCTCAAGAGCTCGGATTCCAGGTTGACGGCCGAATCCTGAACGCCGCGGATTACGGAGTCCCACAAACCCGTCGCCGCGCTTTCGTGATCGGCGTTCGCGACGGGTCGCCGCCGTGGCCGGGGGCAACTCACGGCGCGCCCGGGAAACAAAAGGGGAAACAGAAGCCGTGGCTGACGTTTCGGGATGCCGTCAAGGGGTTGCCTCTAAAGCCGGACGGGCAGCGATGGCACCGACCGCGAAATCCGCGACCGATGAGCCTGGAGCGGTACATGACAATCCCGAACGAGGGTGAGGGCCGGTTTGATCTCGCCGAACGGCGACCGGACATCACGCCTCCATGTTGGCTTCGTAAGAAAACGGGTTCGACCGACGTGTTCGGTCGTCTGTGGTGGGACAGACCGGCATACACGATCCGTACCGAGTTCTACAAGCCCGAAAAGGGCCGGTACCTGCACCCCAGCGAACACCGTCCGATCACGGTGCGCGAAGCGGCGCGGTGCATGAGTTTCCCCGACGACTTCGCGTTTCCGGACACGCAGCCGATGACGTCCGTCGCGAAGCAGATCGGGAACGCCGTGTGCCCGAGACTCGCGGAGCGTGTAGCGGAAACGCTCGCCGCTCACATTCTCGGATCGGATCTAATCGAGTCCGAGGCCGCGTAGCCCGCGAGTGTGGGGATTTCGGAAACGTCTCGGTCTCCATCAATAACTCCGGGGTGGAGTCGCTTGCTCGAGGGACTTCCAGTGTGAATCCGGCGTCGGGCGTTGATTGATAGACCGCCGCGAGCGGGTCCTCGAGCTCGACAGTGAAGACGAGCTGCTAGCGCAGGCCTGGTGTTGTGACACCCGAACGAATCCGTACCTCATCCCGCCAATACCGGCGAAAAGGTCTATTAGACGTATCGATCGGCGCATAGTGACCTCGAACATATGTCCCCCTTGGACTCTAAGCCGCCGAGTTCGGCGCGTCTCGGTATGGCGCCGGTGTTGAAGCGAATATCGCTCGAGCTCTTGTTATCGCATCTCGAGTCGCGTTATTTACTACTCAGGGCTTGACATCAGTCGCTCGAGTATCTATCTTAATCGTCATGGACACCGCAAGATGGCAGACGCTACAAGGCCTGAGGTCACGTTTTCGTACGATATTGGGTAGTAGCACTAGATCACCTCAGGCTCGAATGTGCTTGCCTCGAGCTACGCGTTATAACGCTCGAGTCGGAGCCTTCAAGACCGAAGGCCGCCCACCTAGTGACGGCTTTCTTGCAAACTCGAGCCCCGCTTTAGCGGAGTCCAGTTCGCGACGAACTCAGGACAGCCGGAAGGTGGGGCGCCAACAAGATTGGAGTGGAACAGATGTCGAGCATCAACGAAAAGCAGATTTCAGAGTGGACGACCGGCGGCCAACCGGATATAGATCGCGTAACGCTGCCTTTCGACTTTAGTAGGGGTCAGCCGATTCCCGCGGTCGCCGTCAATGAGCATGAAGCTATGGCGGTGATGACCGTCGGTCAACTTCTCGCTCTAGTTCCGGATCCGCAGAAGTCCGAGGATCCGAAGCAGGTGGCGGGCGACCCAACTCTTGCCGCGTATGCCAGCGTGCGGAATGAAGTCCAACGCGCGGTCCAAGGCGCCAAGGCTAAAAACGCGGGCGTCTTCACCCGCTATCTCAGCGAAGGACTGCGCGATGAGCGCCCTTGGATTGTCCCGCCGATGACTCTCTACCACCCGTTACCGCTCGAATCAGTTGCTCTTCCAAACGGACTCGTTCTATTGGTCCTTCCATACGGTGATTTCTTCGTAGCGATTGACGGAGAGACACAGCGTATTGCCTGGCAGCGTACGGCTCAAGAGCTCCCGATGGTGCTCGGTCAGCGCGTGAAAGTCGTGATTCATCATGGGAAGGACGCTAGGACAGCACGCCAGGGCTTCTACGATCTCAACACCCGGGAGGTGAAGCCGAACGCGGCGATCGCAATCGCGATGGACTCTATGGACATCGCGACGAAGATAACTCGCCGTGTGATGGAAGAGTCGCTCGTCCTTAGCGAAGGCGGCGTCAACCTCCAGCGCAGACAACTACGCAGGTCGGACAAGGAGCTGATGACGATCTCAGGTCTCAGAACCGGGATTGTTACTACAATCCTCGGCGCGTCTGGCCTCCAGGTCGGCAGTCGGCCGATCGATCCCACCCACCCTGGTTTAGAGGGTGCAGATCCGGAGGTTCTTGCCGATGCTGTCGTCGATGTGTGGACGGCTCTACTCGAGGAGCTCGAGCAGGAACTGAAGCAGGAGCGGCGAGCCGATTCAGTTGTCTCCGCGCCCGCACTTCTAGCCGGACTTGGCGTCATTGCCCACCACGCGGTGCCCGCACCTCCCCGCAAGGAGAGTGTCGCCCGTTGGGGTGTCGACCAGGTGATCGAACATCTGAAGGGTGTGAATTGGGACCGCACCATCATCGCCGAGCATCGCGACGACGGAACCGTGATCAAGACTTCGCCTTGGGAGGGGATCGCCGGCAAGTTCACGCCCGCAGGATCGTTCTCCATCGGCGGCCCGAAGGAGGTCGGCTACGCAGTCGCAGATGCATTAGAGAATCGCGACAACGAGGCTGGCCGCAAGATACGCGGTAAGTAAATGACGAATAGATCGGCGACAAGAAAGCGAACGAGCGAGCACAAGAATTGGAGGTTCCAAAGTGACGTCTGAGTTTCAACCACCTCCGCGAAATATGGTGCAGGAAGTCCGCAACATCATCGAGGGATACAAGATGGGCTCGCTCAGAGCGCTCGCCCAAGACCCCGTTCAGAATTCGCTTGACGCGTACTCCGGCGCCGGAGATCCCGTACGCGTCGAATTCCGGCTCGAGGAACGGACGCTACCTTCCGGCGAGGATATGTTCCTCCTCACCGTCACCGACAACGGTACTACCGGGCTTCGCGGTTCGCCGCTCTCTCTCGCCGATCTCCAGGAGCGCGCGGCGCTAACGGGCTTTCTTGAGCTTTCGCAAGACGAGAACTGGGCCGCGTGGGAGGCAATGTTCTACACGAAAACCGGCGAGGACAAGCTCGGTTCACGTGGTCAAGGTAAGGCGGCGTTCCTTTATCACTCGCGTCGCGCTCTCGGAATAAAGGGCCCCGGAGGCATCGAGCTCGAGGGGATGGTAATGCTCTACGACACGCTCCTCGAGGACGGGACATATCGGCTAGGTGTCCGCCTCGCCCAGCCAGCCGATCTTGTTCTCTTTCCGCCTTATGAGGAAGACGTAGCACGCCAGATTGTCCGCAGCCAGTGGCGCCCGCCCGAGTACGACCTCGTCGTGCCACTCGGGCTCGAGCCGCTGACTCAACCTGGCACACGCGTAATCGTCCCGTTCCTCAGTCAAGAGGCAGTAAAGGCGTTCCGCTCCGGCGAGATGATGCGCTGGCTCCAGCGCTGCTGGTGGCGCACCGTTCAGACCGATCGTGCAGAAATCCGTGTCGTCGTAGACGGAGTTAGTCACACCGTTGATATCCCGGCGTGCTGGCGCGATCAGCCTTGGTTACAAGATCCACTTCCTGAAAATGTGCTTGTCAAGGAAAGCGAAGCGATCGAGGCTGACGGCGATCGGCGAATTAAGCGGATCGTCCTCCTCTACGATCCGACGCTCGTGTCAGATGAGATTGAAGACGTCGAAACCCCTCAGTACGAAGGCGTTCAGCTCCTCCGAGGGCAGCAGTGGATCGAGACGATCGGAACGCAGCATTACGCCGACTACATCCCCTCTGAGAGCAGACCGGGGTTTCGGGGTTTCGTCGAGTTCGACCGGCAGCTCGAGGTGGAGCTCCGTGAAGTCGAGTCGCCGCAACACGACGCTTTTCACCGACAACGCTTGTTCGTTCGACAGATCAGGTTGGTTATCGGAGAAGCCGTCAAGGAGTTCGCTGCGCAGCAGGGCTGGCTGGATGATGTTTCGACGAAGCCGAGAGAGGATCGAACGGGCGACGACGTACTACGGCAGATCACAGAGTTGTTTATTGCCGGCAGTGCGGTCGACGGTCGTGGCGATCGTGACGTCTGGACGTGCAAACTCAATCTCGACTACCCGAGCGCCGGGACGACTCGCGTCGATTGGAAAGAGGTATTGACGGGCATCTCCGCCGAGTGCAGCCACACACCACGCACCGAACGGCGTGAAGTCCGGCTAAGCCTCGTGCTAGTTGATCCGATGGGCGATCGAACAATACTTCAGGCGAGTGATCGGAAGACACTCCACGGCTCTGCAGGTGCAGATTTCCGGGACGTCCGCATTGTCAAGGTTGGAACGCAACCCGGCGATGTCGAGTGCCCGATGCTTGGTCGCTACAGACTTCGGGCCGAGTGTTATTGCGGAAATGAGCGCGTCGCGACGGCGTCACGAAACGTCTGGGTACGCATGGATCCTCCCAGTCCGCCACAGCAACGTCCGATCAGCGTCGATATTCAGACTCGGAATACGGATGCCGACCGCGTAAGGATTAATAACGGCGAGCATCTCGATGTCGCAATCGTCGTCAAGAATCGAGGCTCCGTCGACGTAGAACTGAAAGTTATCGCCAGCCTCGAGGACCTGCTTCTGCGCGACGACCAGCCGGTTTCGCTGCCCGGTAGGCTGGTTGGCGACCAGCCCAGTGAAGTCACTTTCGTCTCGAGTGGGATCGAGATCCGAACAAGCGGGGCGACGAACTCGGCTGAGAAGGTCGTCATGCTTGAGCCGGGCCGCCATTTGATCCGCGTAGACCTTCTAAACGAACAAGACGTAGTTGAGGCATCAGCGGCTCGGTCAATCTGGGTGGAGGAAAACCCTGAGGAGGGTGGACCCGACCTGCCGTTTTCGTTGCACTCACGGAATTCCACCACAATCTACTATCCGGTTTGGGAGCTCGTGGCGCCGCACGCAGATGCCTCCGAGTGGGTTCTGGAGTACACAACTACTCACCCGGTATTCCAAGCTGCTCTCCTCGCGGATGCGATCAGAGCGGACGGGCGATTGGCTGGCCGGAAACTCTTCTTCGGAGAAATGATCTGTGGTGCGCTGATTGAGTGGGCCATCAGCCGATACCGGGAGCATCGCGATGAGGAAGGTCTGCAGTTGTTACTAGATCGAGCGGGAAACGCGAACGGTCCGCTTTGGGAGCGGTACCGAAGTTGTCTTGAAGCGCTGATCGACCAATTCGAAGAACCGCTTGAGGTGCTCCGGCATCAGCGCGAAGCCGTTAGCCTCATGCTGTATGTCTTTCAGGAAGGAGGCGGAAGCTGAGTAATGCCGGTTCTCGTCTGGGAGATCACCGATCGAGGCCCGCAGAGCACGGTGGAGACCGATTGGCAGATCTCATTTACTACTGAAGAGGTTAGGCATGAAGCTGAGGTCCTAGACCGCGAGCTCGACGACGTCCTTGACGTAACGCTCGCCGAGGTTTCGAGTCTCGCCGTCCGTGGAGCACCAATTGGGTTCGTCCGCGCTTGGTCAATCGGCTCCGCTCTTCGTCGCTCTCATGCACTCGGGTCTCCCTCGATGGAAAACGAGCCGCGCCAAAACCTCTGGCTCGCATTGGCGAGAAAATGCCGCACCGGTGTCCGTTCAAACCGTCGAATAGAAGATCGTTGGCAAGAACTCCGCCCATCCACCGTACGAGAACCCCGACGCGAAGGACGCCGGCTCGACTACTTCGAGATGTGCATGTGGCTCTCCGAGCAGCCGTTCAACGAAGCCGTCGAAACGTTCGGCGCGTCAGTACGGAACGTCTGGCAAATGCTCGAGCGGCCGACTCTAAGGCCGCTTGTCGTCCGCAACGCACTCCATTGCTGGTTACGAGAGAGAGATGCGGCAGACCAGCATAGGATGCTTCAGCCAAATACGTTCGCAGAACTCATGAAGGTGCTTCGGGGGCGGTGGCCCGATCGAGGTCCCGGCTCGGCGAAGCGACCCGTACACTCCTCCGAAAACGAGCTGCAGACGGAGATCGCGACAGCTCTCGCTCGTTTCACCGACCAGGTGGGTTTCGATGACTGAGCGCTCAGAGATCGCCGATGAACGTCTTTCGACCGAGATTCGCTTTTCTAGAATCAGCAAGCGAGAAGTGAGCCAGCGCGCTCTTCGATTATGCAGGGACCGACAGAAGCACTCCCCGGCGGCGGAGAATCTTCCAGAACTTGGCCTCGCCGCTTCCGATAACGGACGCGATCTGGCGCTAGATGATGCCCGGCGATCTCTTTTTACGTACTAGTTTCGTAGAGCAAACAGAAGAAACCGAAAGGTTGTTCCACGATGGAAGATCCGCGCCGCTACAAGGTCGTCCGCCTCCTCGATGACCTAATGCCCCTCGCTGCCACTCCGCAGAAATCCGGCGTTTCGTTCGACGTCCGTCTCTACTTCCGCGAAGACCCTCATGACGGGCACCTATGGGGAGAGGTTGCGTTCGTCGATCGCGATACGGGCAAACTGATTAATACGCCCGAAACTGCCCTCCCGCTCGCTTCTCCCGACGATTTCAGTCAATACCTCGCGTATGTCGTCGAAAGAGGCTTCCCGATGGCTATCGAAATGAAGACCGGCCGGTAGGGCTTCACGCGAGTTCCCAAACGCCGCGCGGCGACAGGTCGACGGTCTTTAGTACTCCCCTGAGCCGCAACCGATGTGCCGCCCAGCGAACGTCGTACTGCCATGTATAGAAAGTGTCGCCGGACTGCCTAAGCTCGACTTCGTGCTCTTTCCAGATGTACTTACACACGTCCAGAAGGGATGCACTTCCTCCCTTTGTTTGAAGAGCATCGACTATCCATATCGCGAAATCGGACTTGTCTGCCATCGAAATAGCCGCCTTTTGGTTACGGAAATGGAGACTACCTCCGAAGGAGCTATCACGCGACACTACGAACGACAGCAACGCCGACTAATCGCTCCCTTGGTGAAGCTGGCGTTTGAACCGACAAAGGAAATCCTCGGCCTCCCTCGGCGAAAGCCGTTGTATTGGAGTCGGTAGCTCCATCATCTCGATAGTGTCGCGATCACGCTCAAACCCTAAAGCGCGAGCGCCTTGGCGGGTACCTGCATGAACGTAAACCCGCTCTGGCTCTAGTCCGAAGCGCGCTCCAATACGTAGAGCAGTGTCATAGACAGTCAGCTCTCCGATCTTCGAGATCGGCCGTATCAGTTCATTGACCCGACCGAGAAGCTCGTTGAAGGTCACGGGCTCCCGTAGCCGCGCCAGGCTACTAAGGAGTCGCAGCTGACTCTCTTCCAGCGAAGCGCGCGGTATACGGCGTTGGTGCCAATGCCTTTTCCCATTCGGGCGTTGAGCCAGAGCGGCTCGGCTCACGGCTTCTTCGTCCGAGCGCAAGATGCGGCTGAAGTACTCGAACTCCCGTGCGAAGCTCGGACGGCAGCACTCAACGTATTCGTCAACGAGATCCTCGAGAGCTTCCATATGGAGATCTATAGCGTTTTCTGAAGTCGCTTGAATCCGTAGACGCGGCTCGTCCCCTCACCGCCCATAACAAACGATGCCTCTCCGACGCATACCCATCAAATTGAGGGGCGGCGTCCCGGTTGAGCGTGACCCGACCTCTATCGCGCCTGGCGCCGCGGATGGCACGAAGCCAGCCGGCTCGCGGGCTCGGGCAGCAGTTGCACTATCCGATCGGGCTGGAGCCCGTAGTTCTTCACCCCGCGCTTCCTCAGGCAGCGGTAGATCGACTGGCTGGGGATCAAATGCCGCTTCCCGCCCGAGTCGATCAGCCAGCTCACGACCGACCCGTCCCAGTCCTTCGACGAGAAGATGACGTCTCTGAAGTCGCGCGGCCACTGCGGCCCCTTGTCGGCGAGATGGACGAAGTGACTCGGCCAGTGAGCGCTTCCCCAGGCGATCGTCTGCCTGGTCGTTCGGTTGTAGCCGTAGTTGTCGTCGCTGATCGTGATGCCCGAGGCGCTGACCGACTCCACGTAGGCGACGTGTGTTCTCCACTCCGCGATCGCGCCGATCGCCGGGCGATGGTTGACGCGCCGGCGAGAGACGTGCCTGTACCAGTTTCCGCCGTTGTCGTACCAGCCCGGGAACTTGAAGCCGTTCTTCCGCAGCCGGTAGGCCGCATACAGAGTGCAGTTGTGCGGCCCGGCCGAGTTGTAGCTGGCCTGCGCGCCGCCGTATCTGGCCCAGGGCCAGCCCGAGCGCCGCGCCGTCTCGTAGCGGTAGCCGCCGCCCGCGCACTTGTAGCCGGTCGAGACGCACTTGAGCCTGTTGCCCTCGCGCGGGTAGTGACCCGGCATGCTCCCGCTCGCCCCGAGCGGCGTCGGAAAGATGGCGATGGCGACCACGGCGCTGCAGAGCGCGGTCATGGACACGAACATGAGGGGCTTTCGCCGCTCTATCGCCTTCAGCGGTATGGCCTGCCTCCGTGGCGGGATCAGGTCAGGGGATGCGGCGCCGAGGTTAGCTTGGGGCTCGGACGTGGCTGGCGATGTTTCTACACGAGCGTCTGCTGTCTTAATCGGAGTACGCTCGAAAGCATCGCCACGCCTAGCTCGGTGAAGACGTAGGGCACAAAACGACGGCCACCGCGCGCCTCACTTGAGATGCCAATTCGGCATTTCAAGTTGTCCCGCTCCTCAGCGCTTAGCTAACGTTTCAGCGCCAGATCGCGTGGGCGACTTGAGGTGCCAATCTGGCACCTCAAAGACCTGCCCCTTTCGGCCACTCGCCGCCAGGTGAGGCGGAGAGTACGATCTGAGATCGAAGATAGGAGCCGATGAAGACCAAGGAAGACACCCGATTCTCCGTGCCGCTATACACCGTGGCAGAAGCCGCGCAGTTCCTCGGCGTACCGTCGTCGACGTTCTTAACCTGGTCGCGGGGCTACGTTCGCCGGCCGGCCGGGCGTGCGGAAGTGCGAGGGGAAGCAATCGTTACCAGCGTCGATGCGCCCCGCAGCTTCCCTGCGATTCCCTTCATCGGCCTGGCCGAGGGCATGGTGCTGGCAGCATTCAGGCGCGCCGGCGTCAGCCTTCAACACATCCGCAAGGCGGTAGCCGTACTCGACAAAGAGATCGGCATCGACTACGCCCTTGCGTCGAGCAAGCTCTACACCGACGGAGCCGTAATCCTCTACGACTATGCCGAGCGCAAGAATCAAGAGCTCGCCGAACTGACCGAGGTCGTCTCTCAACAACGGGTTTTCTCGCCAGTCGTCGCTGAGTATCTAAAACGGCTTCGTTACGGCGACGATGGCTGGGCTGTCACTCTCGTTTCACCGGCGACGGCGCGACCCGTGGTGGAGATCGACCCGACACGCGGATTCGGCCAGCCGATCTTCATCCATGGCGCCAGCCGCGTCGAGGATGTGATCGATCGCTGGCATGCGGGCGATCCTCTGGCGGCCGTGGCCGAGGACTTCGACGTACCGCTTGAGGATGTCGAGGAGGCACTACGTGTCAGGCTTCCGATCGCGGCCTGAGTGGTTCATCCCGCTTTCTCGCGGCCGCCGCCGATACTAGGCCGTGCCGTCCTCGAACCCCCATTCGCAGCCCGAGTTCTTCGTGGACCGCAGCCTCGGCCGACATCAGGTCGCCGATGCTTTGCGCCAGGCTGGATGGAAGCTCCGCAAGCACGTCGAGGTGTTCGAGCTACGCGACGAGAGAGTCGCGGACGTCGAATGGCTTGAGTACTGCGGTCGCGAAAGCCTGATCGTGTTGGCTAAGGACAGCAGGCTTCGCTACAGGCCGAGCGAGATCGCGATCATCAAAGACTTCAGACTGAAGGCGTTCGTTCTATCGAGTGGCAATCTGAAAGCCGACGAGCAGATACGGCGCTTCCTCGACAACTCCGAGCGGATCAAGGCTGCGTGTACTCGCACAGGTCCTTTCATTTACTCGGTCCAGGCGCGTCGCATCGCGAGACTGTTCCCTCCGCCGTAAGCGACAATAGCCTCGTCCGGC